>BPII01000009.1 GCA_026004035.1 Candidatus Sericytochromatia bacterium
AGATTTCTCTAAATCACCTTTTAGCATATAAGAAATACCCAGATTATAAATACAATTTTTTTCCATACTACCAGATTTTAATAGTATATCAAAGTATTTTATAGCTTTATCGTAGTCATTTAAGTATCTCATACATAAATAACCTGCATTGTATAATGAATCCCAAGATTTAGGATTTTCTTTTAATATACTTTCTAATAAAGATAAAGCTTTTTCATATTCTTTTATATAAATATATTGATTAGCAAGATTATATAAACTACTTTCATAAAGAGAATTTTTTTTGTCATTTTCTAGCTTATTTATAACTTTTTCAAACAATTCTATTGATTTATCAAAATTTTTTATATCTGAATAACACACAGCAAGATTATACATAGCTATTACATTATCTTTGTCTGATGTAACAACGTCTATTTAACATTAAAATTACATCATCTAATTCTTTTATATCCTTTGCTTTTAAATATTTTTGTATCGCTTGATCATGAATTTTTTGTAACTTTTTATTTTTTATATCTTTTAAATTAAATTCTTGTGGGATATTTAATTTTAAAATATTATTTTTATCAATTTTATCATTTTCCATAATATCTATTTTATAATATAAATCTATAATGTGATTTAATTAATATAATCTTTTTTAATTTTCATGTTATAATTTACTTACAAATATCTTTAATATATTGTTAATACATTGTTAATATAAGAAAGGTAATATTAGTGAAAATAGAGTATAGTTTGCAAGATTTAGAATTATTAAGTAACAAACAAATTTTATATAAAAAAAAAACTAAATTACCAAAGAAAAATAAAAAGACTAATTGATATTACAATATCTTTAATAATGATGCCTATTATCTTACCTTTAATGTTTTTAATAGCTTTATTGATAAAAATTGATTCTAAAGGTAGTATTTTATTTGAACAAGAAAGATTAGGTAAAAATTTTAAAACTTTTAAATGTTACAAATTTAGAACAATGTATGAGAATTCTCAAGAAATATTTGATAGTTACTTATTAGAAAATCCAGAAGCATTAAAGGAATGGCAAGAATATAAAAAATTAAAACATGATCCTAGAATAACTAGAATTGGAAACATGTTAAGGAAAACATCCTTAGATGAATTACCACAGATTTTTAATGTTTTAAAAGGTGAAATGTCTTTAGTTGGTCCTAGACCTTATTTACCATCAGAAGAAGTAGATATGAGACCTTATTCTGAAATAATATTATCTGTTACACCTGGAATAACTGGACTCTGGCAAGTATCAGGTAGAAATAAATTATCATTTAAACAAAGAGTAAAACTTGATTCTTTATATGTAATCAATAGTAATATATATAATGACATTTCTATTCTCATAAAAACTATCAAAGTTGTTTTATTAAGAGAAGGAGCTTATTAATTTTGAAAAGAAAAAGGATTAATCTTTTTAATATACCAATAGATTGTCTAACTATGGAAGAAACTATTAATATTATAGTAGAAAATATTAATAATAATAATAAATCTATAGTTAATGTTGGTATAAACTCCTATATTGTGAATTTAAATCTAAAAAACGATATTTTAAAAGATTTTATTAAAAATTCAGAATTAATAAACGCTGATGGCCAATCTATAGTCTTGGCATCAAGAATATTGGGCAATCCTTTACCTGAAAGAGTAGCTGGTATTGATTTAATGGAAAATTTAGTAAAAATAGCTTATGAAAACTCTTATAAAATATTCTTTTTTGGAGCAAAAGAGGAAATAGTTAAAGAAGTAGTAAGAAAATATTCTGAAAAATATTCACCTAATATTATAGCTGGATATAGAAACGGTTATTATAACCAAGATGAAGAAGAAAAAATAGCTGATGAGATATCAAAAAGTAATGCTAATATACTTTTTGTTGCTATGACTAGCCCTAAAAAAGAAATCTTTATTCACAAGTATAAGGATAAATTAAAAAACATAAATTTTATAATGGGAGTTGGTGGAAGCTTTGACGTAGTAGCTGGACATGTTAAAAGAGCACCTTTATTTATGCAAAAAATAGGTATGGAATGGTTTTATAGATTTGTGCAGGAACCAAGAAGACTTTTTAGAAGATATTTTGAAACTAATACAAAATTTTTATTTCTTTTATTTAAAGAATATATAAAATTAAAATTAAGAAAAAATAAACAACAGGTATTTACCAATCAAAATTAATATTTTTTCTCTAAATTATAGAGTTAATTATTTATTTGTGATAAAATAATTTAAGTAGTTTATCTTGCAAGAGGTTTTATTTTATAAATGAAATATTTAAAGTTTTTAATAATACCTACAATTATTATAAATAATTCTTGTATATCAGGTGGTAACTATATTCCATCATCATTAGCTAATGATAAATTATCTTTATTCAAACTTATAAGCCCTGTTACAGAACTTGAAGCAGGAAAACAAATAAAAATATTACCTATTATTACTAATTTAGATGGTTCAATACCTAATAATCCTAACTTGATATGGAAAGTTTCCAATGAAAATATTGCAAAAATAGATAAAGACGGAAATTTAACAGCACTAAAAGATGGTAAAGTTACAGTAACAGCTATATATAATGGTAAGCAAACAACTTTAGACTTAATCATTAAAAAAACTGGGATGGATATAAATAATAATCCAAATCAAGTTTCTAAAATAAGAAAAATTGTTGTTAAATTACCAAATCAAGAAACTCCATTAATAGATTACAATATAGAGAAATTAGGAGGAACTTTACAATTTGAAGCAATAGCTTATGATTCTGATAATAAAAAAATTGATGATTTAACTTTTACCTGGTCATCTAGTAATACTTCTGTTGCTGAAGTTAATAGTTTAGGACTTGTTAAAGCACTATCAAGTGGTAATACAAATATAATTGCTACTATCGGTGATAAGAATAGTAATATTGTAAGAGTGATTGTCCCAAATGCTCAAGCAAACTTAAATGTAGATTTTCAAGGAGAATAAAAATTAATTATGAATAAAAAAATATTTAAGTATTTTCCACTATTATTCTTAACTTTCTCTTGTAATAATATTCATAATCCTACATTAAGTAAATTTAATTATAATAACTTTAATCAATTAGAAGGTAAGGTAAAAATAAAAGTAAATTTTTCAGAAAAATTTCAAGTTGAAAATAAAAACTTATTCTCAATTAAAGCTATTGATACATTTAAAATAAATAGAGTTAAGATAAAGGTTTCAAGCTTAAGAAAAGATTTTAATATAGAAAGAAATGTTGAATTAGTACCAGGTGGTATAGAAGCTACATTAAGCTTACCTTTGGATAAATTATATTTAGTTACAGTTCAAGGTCTAAATGATGACCAAATATTAAGTGGTGCTGAAGTAAAAGGATATTTTAAGCTTGATTCTGCTACGGAAATACCAAATATTCAAGTAAATCAATATACAACTCCTGTAGCTAATATTCTATATAGTTTAAAAGAAAAATTATCACAAAATAATACATCCACAGCGGAAGGATCTAATCAACAAAATAATCAGAATGCTAATCAACAACAAAATAATAATCAAAATAATCAGAATGCTAATCAACAACAAAATAACCAATCAAATAATAATTCTAATGAAAAATTAGATTTATATAGTTTGAATATAAAAGATTTAGAAGATGTTGTTAATAGAACTAGAGGAAATTATCACCCTAGTTTGATTAATGTAGATACATTTGTTAATTATATACTTGATAATAAAAAAATTCCTGATAATGTTCCTGAAAATTCTTTATTAAAGCCTGGTAAGATAAAAGGAACAATAACAGGATTAAAATATAACGAAGTAGCAATAGTAACCGTTAATGATCCTTCTTCAAAGAGGACAATTGTTGTAACTCCACAATTGATAAGTAATGCAAAAGATACCAAAATTGATCCAGATGTTAATGCTCCTGCTATAGATTTTGTTGTAGATAATGTTACACCTAATATAGAATGGGATATATATGTGAATTCTTCTGGTTATACAGATACTTCTACTGAAGTTCAAAAAGTAAAAGTAGAGCCTAATCAAGAACAAACAATATCATTTACATTGAAAGCTGGAAATTGGATAGATAATCCTATAAATTTATCTGGTAATATTGGAAGTTCAGATCAAGCAAGTGTTGCACTTGATGGAGTAGATAATATTCATATAGCTTGGAGACAAGATGGATTTGATACGGATACAAATAGTGGAATTATTTTTTATAGTAAGTGGAATGGTACATCATGGACAACTCAAGGAGTAAATATATCACAAAGAAATAATAGTGATTTAAGAGGTTCTATGCTACCATCTATTGCAGTTAGTATTGATAGATTACCACATATAATTTGGTCAGCTAAATCATCAACAGGTTCAAGAAATATTTATTACAGTAAATTTAATGGTGTAGAATGGACTAATCCTAAATCTCTCCCAAATAGCACAGATGGAACAAATAATGACATAACAGTTGATAATTTAAATGGTTATATTTATGCTGTATGGGAAGCTAATAATAATATATATTTGTCTCAGTATAATAAAAGTGATTGGTCTAATCCTATACTTGTATCATCTGGAACTATGCCAAAGGTAGCTATTTCAAGTGATAGTATTTTACATATAGTTTGGAAAAATGTTAATTCACAAACTTTAGGTTATGCAAATTGGAGTTTGAATAAAGGTATAGATTCTATTCAAGCAATACCATTTTCAAAATTAGGAAGTGATGTTGAAAATTATATAGATATAGATGTAGATAGATTTAATAGATTACATGTACTATGGAAAAATGATACTTATGTTCAATATATTATTAAAAGTAATACAAGTTGGTCATTACCAGAAATTGTAAATCAAATTGATAAAAAACTATTACTAGCAAAGTCTTTTGCTAGCTTGTCAGTTGCTCCAAATGGAATAGTTAGTGCAGTATGGGGTGCATCTGATTCTTCAAATAATAGTTTTATAGCTGTTAGAAGAAGACTAAATGATGGTTGGAAATTACCATTTAAAAAAATAATAAATCCAAATGATACAGAAACACCATCTAATAGTATTGAGGATATAGACACTACAAAAAAATCAGAAAATATTAATGGGTATGATGAGATTCCTTTATCAAAATTAAGCACTGTTGATGGTGCTCCAAAAATTATTAATGATTTTAAAGGTAATGTTCATGTTATATGGAGCAATAAAACAACCCCTAATGATAAAGATTTATTACATTCAATTAAAAAGTAAAATTAAACTTAAACTTTGATTAAGATTAACTAGACATTCAATATTTTTAATTTAAAATTTTTATATATGCGCCTTTAGTTCAGTTGGTAGAACGGCGGTCTCCAAAACCGTAGGTCGAGGGTTCAAGTCCTTCAGGGCGCGTTTGTTAATATTTTTTTCAGTAGAGATTATTTGTAGTGGTTAAGAAAATACAAGTGGAAAAAGATTCACAAGCACCAGAAGAAAATAAAAAAAAGTCAAAATCTTCTTCAAGGAGTTTTGATTTAAAAAAATCTTTTGATGATTTAAAAGTTTATTTTAAAGAATCTTTTTCTGAATTAAAAAAAATACATTGGCCAACTAGAAGACAGGCTTTTGGAGAAACTATTGTTGTAATAATAACAGTTATTTTTTTCAGTATTTTAGTTCTTTTATTTGATACCATTTTATCATGGATATTTAGTTATATCTTAAATTCCTAGGAGGTTTAAATTGACAATAGAAAATAATTTAGAAGAAGCTAAAAATGATATTAATGAAAATGAAAATAAAGAAGAAAAAAAACTTGAAGAAACTACTGAAGATCAAGCTAAAAAAGTTATAGGCAAGAAAAGATGGTATGTTATAAACACGTATTCAGGACATGAATTAAAGGTAAAAAATAATATATTAAGACGAATAGAGACTATGAATTTAGATAATAGAGTATTTCAAATAGAAATACCAGAAGAAAAAATAATGGAAATAAAAGATGGTAAAAGAATAGAAAAACCAAGAAAAATTTTTCCTGGTTATATATTAGTAGAAATGATACTAGATGATGAAGTATGGTATTTAATAAGAAATACTCCTGGTGTTACAAGTTTTGTTGGAATAAAAAGTAAGCCTACTCCTTTATCTGATAATGAAGTAAAGAAAATATTAAAAAGATCAGCATCAGGAAAAGCAAAAGTTAAAATTGATATTAAAGTTGGTGATAGTGTTAAAGTTATAAGTGGTCCTTTTGCTGATTTTAGCGGTGATGTTATAGAGGTATCACCAGAAAGAGGAAAGTTAAAGGTTTCTGTATCTATATTTGGAAGACCTACACCCGTTGAACTTGATTTTGGACAAGTTAGTAAAAATAAATAAAGTATTTGTTATTTTACTAATATTTATAATAAATTTCAATGGAACTAAATTTTTAGACTTAAATATAGAAAGTCAAAATGCTGATTTTATACTAGATAAATCTACAATAATATTTTATAACAAAGTTTTTATAAAGTATAAAGATTTACAAATAAATTCTGACAAAGCAACGATTTTTATTGATAAAAGTTCAAAAAATATCCTTAAAATTTTAATAGAAAATAATGTAAAAATAATAACAAACAATTCAGAAATATTAGCTCAAAGTATTATAATTGAACCTAATACAAATAAAATGTCTGTTATTGGTAATATAAAAACAAAAATTAAGTATTTTTCTAATAATTTATAAACTTTTTTAGAATATAACCAAAATAAGCAAATTTCTTTGGATTTATTAAACTAAAATAATTTTTTGGATTATTTAGTAGTTTAATAGATTTATCATAAAAATATTTACTTTCAATGTATTTTTTTTCATCTAATAAAAAACTAGCTTTTATTAAATGTAATTCAGCTGAATAATCAAATATTTCTAGTGCTTTGTCTATTAAATTAAAATCTTTGAAAAGAATGTAATATTTATATATCTCTAAACAAAAATTATATTTTAATAATTCTTCCTTTTCAAAATCTTTTATCATATTAAATGCTATGTCTAAATATTCAATATCAAGAGTTGTTTCAAATATCTTCAAAAAATAATACGTTTTATCATAAATATTTTCTTCTATTTCAATAGCTTTTTTAAGTAATTTTATATTTCTTTCCTTCTTTTTAGCTAATAACTCTGTATTTTCATAACTTTTATCCATTAAGTAAATAAAAGAATCTCCTACAGAAAAATATTTATACTTTTCTAAACAATTTTTTAATGAAAAATATATTTGTTCGTGTATTATTCCTTTATATTTTAAATCAAAATTATTTCTAAATAATCTAAGATAATTAACAAAAAAGGAAGAGTTTGTTCTTATTTTTATGTGAAAAGCTATTTTGCTAGTATCTCTTATTATTAATTTTATCTCATCAATACATTCTTCAGGGAATATTTGATCACTATCTATAAAAAGTATCCATTCTTTAGTGCAATATTCTAATGCCTTATTTCTTGCTTTTGAAAAGTCATCTTCCCAATTATATTCATAAACTTTTGCATATTTTTTTGATATTTCTTTAGTTTTATCAGTAGAACCTGTATCTAATACAATAATTTCATCTGCCCATAATAAAGCCTTCAAGCATTCTTCTATAATGTTTTCATTATTTTTACAAATAATACATGCTGATATAGTATTACCTTTATTAATAAAAGATTTAACTTTGTTAAAATAATCATTGTTATATAATTGAATAGCCTTATCAGTAAAAAAATTAGCTTTATATAAATCATTCTTTAAAGAATAAAAAGCTATTGCATAGATAAAATCATCTAAAGAATTAATAGTATTTTCATCAATATGTATATCATTTATTAAAGAATAATTAGAATTTTTGATTGAATTAACTAAAATTTCTTTCTCTATTAAAAAAATTTCTGATAATAGATTACTTTTAATATTTAAATCTATGCAATTTTTAAAATACTTTAAAGAGTTGGAATAATTATTTTTCTTGTATTCTAATATACCTTTTCTGTAATTCTCTACTAAATTTTTTATACTCAAATTTAAATAAATAATAAAATTAGAATATAAAATAATTATATAAAAATTTATGTAATGTTTTTTTTAAATTAATATATTATAAAACTTAACTTAATATCTAAATAATATAAAATTTAGCTATTTCTCTTCAAATTTATCAAAATTAGTTATTCTTATTTTCTTTGGTATATCAAAACTTTTTAGTTTTTTTTTGCAGGATGTTATGTATTATACTATAATTTAATAATAATACTATTTGGAGTTTATTTATGCATAAGTATCCAATGTTTCTTAAAGAAGAACATCTTATTTTACAAGAGACTATAAGAAATTTTGCTGAAAAAGAAATAAAGCCTTTGGCATATAAAGTGGATGAAGAATCTTACTTTCCAATAGAAAATTTTAAAAAGTTAGGGGAAATGGGGTTTTTAGGAGTTCAATTACCTGAAGAATATGGAGGTAGTGGAATAGATACATTATCATATGTTATATGTGTTGAAGAAATAGGTAGAGCTTGTGGTTCTACTGGTCTATCTTATGCTGCTCATATTTCATTAGGAACAACACCTTTTTATCTTTTTGGTACAGAAGAACAAAAGAAAAAATATTTGCCTAAATTAGCAAGTGGTGAATGGATTGGAGCTTGGGCACTTACTGAACCAGGGGCAGGTTCTGATGCAGCAGGACAAAAAACTACTGCTAGAAGAGAAGGTGATTATTATATACTAAGTGGTTCAAAGAATTTTATAACCAATGCTTTATATGGTCATACTTGTATAGTAATGGCTATGACTGATAAAGAAAAAGGAAATAGAGGTATAAGTGCTTTTGTGGTAGAAAAAGGAACTCCTGGTTTTAAACTTGGTAAATTGGAACATAAAATGGGAATGAGAGGTTCTCCTACTTCACAATTAATATTCGAAGATTGTAAAATACCAAAAGAAAATTTGCTAGGACAAGAAGGTGAAGGTTTTATACAAGCACTTAAAACTCTAGATGGCGGTAGAATAAGTATAGGAGCATTAGCTTTAGGTATTGCACAAGCAGCTTTTGATGCAGCTTTAAAATATTCTAATGAAAGAGAACAATTTGGTAAAAAAATATCAAGTTTTCAATCTATACAAAATTATTTAGCTGATATGGCTACAGAACTTCATGCAGCAAGATTAATGCTATATCATGCAGCATGGCTAAAAGATAATAAATTACCTTATAGCAAAGAATCAGCTATGGCAAAATTATATGCTTCTGAAGTTTCTAGTAAAGTAACTAATTTGGCATTACAAATACATGGAGGATATGGATATATAAAAGAGTATCCTGTAGAAAGATATTTAAGAGATGCAAAATTAACAGAAATTGGTGAAGGAACTTCAGAAGTTCAAAGAATAGTTATTGCAAGAAATTTATTAAAAGAGGTATCAAGTTTATAATAACTTAAACTTAAAGCAAGAATAAATTTTAAATTACTATAAAAATAATAGAGTATTATTTAGGTGTAAAGTAAGTTATGAATATAGGAAACAACAATATTAATCTAAATTCTAAAGAAATAGATAAAGAAAACTTTCAAAAAACTATTAATAAGATAAAAAAAGATGGTATTGTATCTCCAAGCGAAAGAAATGAAATATTTGAAATTGGTAAAGGTGTAAAAGATAATACAAAATTTCAAGAATTAAAACAAGGTATTCCTTTAGATTATCCTGAAATATCAAAAATTTTTGAAGAAGGTTTTAATTCAAATGCTGAAAAAGCTAATATTCAAGAAAAAACTTTTAATAGCGTAAATGAACAAATAAGAAATAATGCTATTAAAGAACAAGTTATGGCAAGAAAATTTGCTTCTGTTTTAAGCAATGGTGTAAATTCATTATCAAAAAGTTTAGAAAATATTTCTAAAAAAAATGAAAATGATGATCCTTTCATATCTGCTTTAAAAACTACTGGTAAGGCTATATCTGAAGCAACACAAAGTACAGGAAAATTTTTAAAAGATTTAAGCTTACCTGATACACTAGAAAAACAATTAGCTGATAGTGCAAAAATTGTATCAAATAAGATATCAGAAAATTATATAACTAAAAAAGTAGAAAATATAAAAAATGACTATGTAAAAAAAGAAGCTGATATGGTTACTTGTGTAACTGATGCTTTGAAAGAAATAGGTTTTAAAGATGTTAAAAAAGAAGGTGTTATAAATATTGAAGAAAGTTTATTAAATAAAATGACAGGTGTTGAGTGGGATGCAATAGAAATATCAGCTAAGAAGGAAAGTGATTTAAGAAAGTTACTAAAAGGAGAAGAAGGTAAAGCCTTAGTTTCAGATGGTGGTCATGCCTATGTTTTTAAAGGATTTACAAAAGAAGGAGACTTACTTGTAAAAGATGCTACTGTTAATGCATTTAAAACTATAAAGAAAAATAACGTTGCTGCAACTGTTTATGTTCAAGGCTCAGGAGATGGTAATTTAACAGAAAAAGCAAAAGCTGATAGAAATGTACATTTGTTTTCAACTATAAACTCTCTTTCAAATATAAATAGTCTTGATAGAGATGATAAAGGTAATTTAAATGAATCTTGGGAAATAAGAAAGCTGTTTGTGTTACTATCAGATCCTACTAAGAATAGTACTGTAAAAGAAATGGCTAAATATGTTAAAAGTAATGATATACAATCTTTAAATAACTTATTAATTAAAAATGGAATAAAAATAGATGAAAGAGAAGTCAGAGCAATGAGAACTATATTAAATGCAAATATAGTTGATAAAAATGGAGTTGTTACAACAATGATGGATAAATTTGTCAAATTTAATTCAAAAACTAATGGAAATTTAAACATGGAACAAACTAATTACTTAAAGGCTGTTGAATATTCAAATGTTGATTTAAATAATTATTTTTCATCAGCTTCAAATGCTATTCAAAGAGCACAAAATATGAATAAAGTTTTTGAAGAAATGATTAAAGGTGGAGAAGGTTGTTAAAAAAATTTCCTCCATATTCTTATATTCCAGGAGTTTATCCACATCCAAAAAATAATCCACAAGGACATTCGTATAACAAAGTTAAAGAAAAAACTAGCGTTATAAATAATGAAAATTATTCTACACATAAAGAATATATCTACTCTTTAGAGTTATTTAATAATGGTTACTATTGGGAAGCTCATGAAGAACTAGAAAACATTTGGAATTCTGTAAATAGAGATAGTTATATAGCAGAATTTTTAAAAGCACTTATAAAATTATGTGCAAGTGGTGTAAAAGTTAGGCAAGAACAGGAACATGGTATATATGAACATGCAAGATTAGCAAAAATTATATTTGAAAAAATTAAAGTGAATGAAAATTTAAATTTATTATTAGGTTTAAATATAAGTGATTTAATAAATTTTTGTCAATATATAATGAATAATTCAGATAAATTTAAGTCTAATAAATATTTGCCTGTAGAAAAAGTTTTTGATTTTGAACTTAGAATTATAAAATAATTTTATCTACTTAAATTTGGGACAATTTCATTTAATATTTCCTTTTGTAAGGAAAACATTTCTTCTTCTTCATTAACATCTTTATGATCATATCCTAGTAAATGAAGTATTCCATGAACTATTAAAAAATATATTTCTCTTTCTATTGAATGATTATAATCTTTTGATTGTGAAATAGCTTTTTCTGTTGATATTATAATGTCTCCTAATATATTAATAGGTAAATTAAAATTATTTTCAAAAGGAAATGACAAAACATCAGTTTCTTTATCTATATTTCTATAATTATTGTTTAATTCTTTTATTTTTTTATTATTAACAAATGTAATACTTATTTCTGTATTATCATTTAACTTAAGCTTATTTAAAACTTTTGTAACAAATTTTTTTATTTCTCTTTTTTTAATTTTCAAAATATTTTGATAATTATTTATAAAAATTTTCATACAATTAATGTCTTAAATATTTTTCAAAACAACGATTTTATCAATACTTATGCTTTTAAAGTATCAATTTATAATTTATATAAATAATAGTTTATAATATTTTTTATGAAAAAGTTTTTTCTTTGCATTATATTTTTATTTTTATTACAAAAAAATTCTTATTCACAAGATTTACCAATACATATTGCAGAAGAAATCAAAGAAAAGAATTATAGTATCAATTTATTATATGCTGATAGTTATAGTGTAGAAACTAAAGTTGCTGGTGGGGAATATAGATTTGAGATAAAAGTAAATTTTTTGGAAAAAGGTAACGGTTTTATCTCAGAATTATATATTCAACATTTGAGCGGTTTTAATCCTGCTATTATAAGTGGTATAGTTCCTTGGGGTGAAACAGCACATTCTCATGATATAGGAGGATTATTAGGCTATAGATTCAATTTAAATAGTTTTGGCATAAGTCCATATATTAAAGGAAGAGGTTTTATTACAAGAGGAAGAGGTGGAGATAATATTTATGGTCCAGAGTTTGGATTAAATTTTGAGTGGAAAATTTATCCTGAAATAACTCATTTGAATGTAAAATATGGTTTAATGATACCATTAATACACAGATACACTGGAGAAACTGATATAGTTCAAGCACATAGTTTTTTATTAAATTCTTTCGATATAAGATTAAGTTACAGGTTTTTAGAAAATTGGGATGCTATTACAGGTTTCCAATTAAGACAATTACCAAAATATCTAGGTAATAGTAACTTGGTTACAAAAGATATTTTACAATGGAATAGTTTTTTATTAGGAATAGCTTATTTATTTTAAAACTTATAAATAAATTATGCTAGAATTTACTTATGTTTGAAGAAAATAAACCATTTCCTGATAGACTAAATAGTTTTATAGATTTAGAGAAAAATAATATTTTAGAGCTTAAGAGAATACAGCAAATTGTAAATGATAAAGATATAGAAGCTTTTATAAAAAAAAGAGAAAATTATTTAAATTTTCTTTTAATGAATATGAATGATGTTAAAAAAATTGAAAAAGATTTTTTTCTCAATATTGAAACTCTTAGAAGAGATTCTCTTAATCTAAGTAAAAGAAATCAAAAACTATGGTTTTCAAAGTTATTTGAAAATAATTTTGAAGATTTAAAAAAGCTTTTAAAAGTTATACTAGTCTCTCAAAATTATAACGATTTTATTATAGTTGATAAGATAGTTTCAGAACTAGAAAAACTAAGATATGGTAATTATAAGTAATGAATATTTTAATTGATGCAAGATGGATAAATACAAGTAATATAGATGGAATAAGTAATTTTACAATTAACATAATAAAGGAATTACTAAATAATTTTGGAGATAAATTTTATATTCTTTTAAAGAATAAAGAGGAATACCATTTTTTAAGAAAAAATTTTAACTTAAATTCAGAAAAAGTTATATTTTTAGATATAAAAATAAACTCATTTAAAAATATTTTTAAAATTAGACAATTAATAAATAATTTGAATATAAAACTATATTTTTCACCAAATATAGTTTTTTTTTTACCTTTTATTAATTGTAAGAAGATAGTAGTTATTCATGACATAATACCTTTAATATATAAGCAATATTTTAAAAATGCATCTTTTAAATTTAAATTGTTTTTCACGAATAGATTTATTTATAAGAAAATTTTAAATTTTTCTGATAAGATAATTACAGTTTCAAATAGTACAAAAAAAGATTTAAAAAAAATTTTAAAAATTAATAAAGAAATATCTGTAATTTATGAAGGTAGTTTTTTTAGTAATAAAGAAAATAATATTGAAGTTTTAAAAGAAAAATATTTTTTATTTGTAGGACGACATGAATATTATAAAAATATACATTCATTGATAGATTTATATAATTTATTGCCGTTAGAAATAAAAAATAGTTATAAGTTAATAATTATTGGTAAATTTTATAATAAATACACAGACTATTTAAAAAATAAAGTTAGAAATTATAATTTAGATAATAATATAGTGTTTATTGATAATCTTCTACCTAATGAGATTTTGAAGTATTACAAGAATTGTTTCATATTAATTCATTTATCTTTATATGAAGGATTTGGATTAACAATATTAGAAGCTATGTCATTTGGAAAACCAGTTATAGCTTATAATGTCTCATCTATACCTGAAATTTTAAAAGAAAAAGAATTATTATTTCAAGTAAATGATGTTGAAAATATAAAAAAATAAAATTATTGAGTTGGTTAATTGTAAAGAGAAATATTTATATTTATCAAGAAGAATGATTGAAATTTCAAAAGATTTTTCTTGGAGTAAAAACAGCTATAGAAATATACAATATTTTAGTAAATTAAATATCTTGAATTTAAGTTATAATCTTAACAAAAAATTAGTAACTAGCTAAAAATATTTTCATTATACTTTTATTAAATTGATAGTGCATTAAAAATCAATGTTTTTTATAGTTACAATTTTGTTTAATTATACTAAAATTCTTATATGTCAAGTAATTTATTAAAAATTTATATTTTTTTTTATTTTTTTATACTTTATTTTTAACTATTGATTATGCACTATTTATTATGAAAATTGGTATTACATGATAAGAGATAATATTAATAAAATGATTAGTATAATTTATGAAATAATTAAAGGGACTAGATTATAAGCTATTATATTACTTAAAAAAATAATAAAACATTTTATAAATTTTATGGTTTTATTTTTGATGTTTTATTTGTTTTTTTTTACTACAGACAAAACTCTCATTTTATGAACCATTTAAAATCTAAAACCTATTAAATCTATCAACTAAATTAGAAAAACACTACAAAAATAAAAAATATTGATATAATCTATTAAAAAGTATAGAATATTTTGTAATGAGTAAAGAAAAAAAAGAAATAAAAAAAGTTCAAAAATTATCAATTGAAGAAAGTTCTTCTCTTGATTATTACCAAGATAATTATCAAGATGTTTTAAAATCTGAAGAAAAACCTGTTCCTACACCTAGTAATAATAATAATAATAATAATAATGTTAATTCAATTAGTAATAAACCTAGTGATAGCAATATTCCAAAAATAAAATCTGTAGCTGAGGAAGAAAAAGAAAGACAAGAACTTTACAAAAGAAAAGTAGAAGAAGAAAAAAGACGATTGAGTTCTGAGTTAGAACACGATTATGATATTTTTGATGAAGAAGGTAATTTAATAGAAAAAGAATCTGAAGCTAGTAAGAAAATTCAAGAACTTAAAGAAAAATTACAAGAACAATTAAGTTTATTATTTGACTTAATAAAACAAAAATTACAAGAACCATTAATGAAAATAAAAGCTTCTATTATAAAGATTACTTCTAAAATAATGATTCCATTAACTAATATATTTAGTAAAGTTGTAAATTTAATTTCTCAAAAAATATTCAAAAGTAAAAATAGAACTCAAGAATTAGTAGAAGAACAAAAAGAACAAGTTCAAGAAATACCTATTGAAGAAAAATATCTTACAGCTAGTTTTAATGATATGAGAGATTTAAATATAATCTTTACAGATAATTATGATATACCATTTTACAAAAAGAAAAAAGAAGGTGCTCCTTCATTTAGTAAAATAGAAGAAGAAATTATGATGTCTAATGCTATAGAAGCTATAAAACAATGTGCAGAATTTACTTTAGAGGTTCCACCAATACAAGAAGGTATATTTCAAGGTAGTAAAGTAAGTGATATTATGGAAAATGTTACAGAATTAGAAATAAAGTTATTTTTAGGGTATGTAAAAGCCAGACCTCAAAAATATACATCAAAAGCTTGGAAAATTTCTGAAACTTTTGCAACATGGTTAGTTAATAATTCACCAGTAGCAGAAAAAAAGTAAAAATTTATGTTATATAGAATAATAATATTTGCATTGTTTTTTAATTTTATTTTTGTAAATTATGCTAATTCGGAGATAATAACATCAGAAAAAATAGGAAAAATTTTTAAGAGAAAAGGTATATCAAATTTTAATTCATCTGTCAGTATTATTTCTTTAAAAACAGGTGATTCAATTTTTGACTATAATAAAGAAAGATTATTAGCTCCAGCATCAAATATGAAAATCTTAACTTCATCAGCAGCATTAAAATTATTGAAACCTGAACATAGATTTAGAACTGTTATTTATTCGGATTCTTATATAAAGAATGGAATAATAAATGGAAATATCTATATTAAAGGTTATGGTGATCCAGATTTAACCTATGAAAGATTAGCAAAAACGGTAAGAAAACTAAAAAACTATGGTTTAAAAGAAGTACAAGGTGATTTAATAGCAGATGAAAGCTTTTTTGATTCTCAAGATGTAGGTAAAGGATGGAAAATAGCTAATTATGGAAATTCTGTTTATAGTGCAAGAATAAGTGCATTATCTATAAATAGAAATACTATTGAAGTATGGGTAAGAAGTGGAGAAAAAAACGGCGATAAAGGAATAATAACTTTAGAACCTGAAAATGATTTTTTTATTGTAGAAAATAAACTTATTACAGGAGGTTCTTATCCTAATTTAATAATAACTAGAGATATGACAAAAGAAGGAAGAAATAAAATAATAGTAAAAGGTTCTATACCATTAGGAAATCATTCCGAAATAAATAAAATGAATTTAGAGAATCCTTGTTTATATACTGGATATGTTTTTGCAAAATTATTGCAAAAAGAAGGAATTAAAATAAATGGTAAAATAAGAAAATCTATAACACCACAAAATGTTATACAATTAATAGAAACTCAATCTAGACCATTGTCAAATATAATTTATGATTTTAATAAAAATAGTGTGAATATAATAGGGGAGATATTATTAAAATACTTAGGAGCAGTATTTAGAGGAAAACCTGGAACAATAGAAAAAGGTGCTGATGTTTTAAAAAAAGATTTTTTAGAAAATATTGTAAAAGTTGATACAAAAGGAATTGTAATAGCTGATGGTTCAGGATTATCACCTATGAATAGGATATCAGCAAATCACTTAGTTCAAGTATTAAAATATATGTATTCTGATATATCAGTTCAACCTGATTTATTAGCATCTCTTCCATTATCAGGTGCTGATGGTACGTTAGAAAGAAGAACAAAAAATACTTTAGGTGAAAGAAAATTTAGAGCAAAAACAGGATTTATAAATAATGTTTCAGCTTTATCAGGATATGTTTTTAGTAAAGATGGCACACCTTTTGCTTTTTCTTTATTATTTAATAATTTCTACAATTTATCAACAGCTATTTCAATACAAGACGAAATAGCTACATACATAGCTAATAATATTTATAAAGAATAGTTTATGTTTGATAATGAAGTAATAAATAAAGTAAAAAGTTTAATGAAAATAGGAAATAATTATTTAAAAGAAAATAATTGTAGAGAAGCTATTTCAATTTTTGAAGAAATTATAAAACTAAAACCAAATTATTACAATGCTTATAATTGTTTGGGTTCTTGTTTCTTTCAATTAGGTGATATTGATTCGGCAATAGAAGCATATAAGACAGCTATAAGAATAAAACCAGATTTTGCAGAAGCTCATAATAATATAGGATTAGCTTATGAAATGAAAGGAATAATAAATCTAGCTATTGAGGAATATAAATCAGCAATAAGTTTTAAAAAAAACTTTGAACAAGCTTATTTAAATCTAGCTTTGTTATACCTTAATCAAGGTAATTTTGATTTATCAAAAGAAATTTACCAAAAAGTTTTAGAAATAAATCCAAATAATGAGCAAGCACTAAATAATTTAAAAACTCTTAGTTAATTTAAATTTTATCTTATTTGTTATTATTACAATTTCTTCATCTTTAAAAAGGATAAGAATAAAAAATGAAATAAATAACATTACTAAAACACAAAAACAATATATTATAAAATTTACGTAGTCAAATTTGTAATCAAAGTAATAATTAAAAATTGTGCAAAATAATGATAATGGTATAAAAGAAATTAGAACTTTTATAAAATGTTTTATTGTTTTATCTTCTATAAAATTTCCTATCTTCTTTATCAAAATAAAATAAAGTATTAAACAATTAAAAATTGTAACAAAAGAGACAGCAAGAGATATACCTATAATTTCAAAATTTAAATATGTAACAAAATAATAACATAGTAAATACATAATTAATATTGAAGTAAAGCTTGTGTAAAATGGTATTTTTGCATTATCAAGAGCATAAAATACTCTTACAAATAAATCTCTAAAAGCATAAAATATCAAACCTATTGTGTAACAAGCTAATGATATATATGTAATTAGTCTTGAATTATAATCAAAAGCTCCTCTTTCTAAAAGAATTTTTATAAAAATTTCACCTGAAGAAAATAACATTATACTTGATGGTATTGATAATAAACTTAACATTCTTATACTTTTATTTATATTAATCTTAAAAGATTTCATATTGTCATTATAAGTTATTGTTTGATTTAATATAGGTAGCATTGGAACTAATAAAGAAGTTAAAAGAATACCTAAAGGTAGTTGATATATAAAATTTGCATAAGTTAAAGCTGATATACTACCTATAGGTAAGCCTGAAGCAAAATAAGTTGTAATTATAATATTTATTTGTCCAACTATTGAACTTAAACTTGCTGGTAATATTATAGAAAACGTTTGATATACTCCTTGATGTTTAAAGTTAAAATTAAAGGTATAGTAATTAGAAAGTTTTTTAATTAAAGGTATTAATTGTAAAAATAATTGAAGTAATGCTCCTACAAGGGTTCCCCATGCTAAAGCTATAATCCTATTATTATCATTAGATAATAACAGAAAAATTATTACTGATAAACTAGCCATTACAGGACTTAATGATGGTGTAATATATATTTTTTCTATATTACAAATTCCATAAAGTATTCCAATTATAGCTGATACAACAAATATAGGAGCCATTATTTTAAATTGAATTATCGCTAGATTTAAAGTTTGTTCAGGAATATTTTTTGATGCTATAAATGATATTATTTGTTTAGGAAATGTAAAACATAGTAAAACTATAAATGACATAAAAATTACTGATAATAAAGTTACACTTGATACAACGATTTTTACAGAAGTATTGTCATTATTTGTTTTATATTTTGTTATAACAGATACAATAGCAGAATGAAAAGGTCCATTTAATCCTGCTAGCATTATTAAAGCAAAAGAAGAAGGTAATAATGATGCTATTGAATAAGCATCTCTTATGTAAGAAGTCCCATAGTAAGCACTTATAAATTGTTCTCTAAAAAGTCCAAATATTTTACTTATTAAAGATATAAATGCAATTAAAGATGCTGCTTTTAATATCCCCATCTATATTTCTATTCCTAAAGCAGCTTGTATAAAATTTTTTGCTCCCATTTCACAAATTCTAATTTTTGTATTAAGTGCTTTTTCTACATCCTCAATTGTGTAATTATCCAAAAATAATTTATCTTCTTTTCTTATAACTACTGAAGGTATTATTAACTCATCACCTATATCTATATTTTTTAATGATTTAATTATATCTGTTGCTGTTAAAAGACCTGTTACAGTTATCCCTTTACCAAAATAGTTATTTTCTATTGGTATAAGATTAATTTCCAAGTTTTCTACTTTATTTAAAATATCAACTTTTTCTTTTAAATAATTACCAGCTATAACTCCACAAATAATAGTTACTTTTCTTTTTTTATTAATTTTTGATGGTATATATTTTTTATTTTTATCAAATTCACCAAGAAAAAATTTTGTTGTTCCAATACCATCTTCTATATAGTAAAATCCATCATAATATTTTGCTGATGGCATTTTTTTTTTGTGCTAAATAGTAAAATTCGTCAGCTAAATATACTATAGTTTTATTATATTTACTTCTAAAATATTTTTGCCATTTGCTAACTTGATTTATTACTTTGATAGAATTCTCTTTATCCCATGCTTTTAAATATGTTAAATTTTTTCTAAATTGACTTAAGCCTGATGGAACTATAGCTATACCTTCTAAATAAGGTATTAAGCTTTCTAAATCACTTATAGTCTTATCTAACTCTTTCTTATCATTATAACCATAGCATAAAACTATCTGACAATGAAAATGTATTCCATTACTAGATAGTCTTTTTAATTGATTCATTATATTTCTTGCTTTAGAATTTTTTAGCATTTTTTTCTCTAATATCAGGGTTTGTAGAATGGACAGAAATATATAAAGGACTTAATTTTAGTTTATATATTCTTTTCCAGTCATGAGGATTCAAATTTGTAAGAGTTATAAAATTACCATCAGAGAAAGAAAATCTATAATCATCATCCATTATGTATAAAGATTTTCTCATAGATTTTGGTTGTTGATGTATAAAACAAAAAATACAAGCATTTTCACATTCAGTTATTTTAGGTGGTATAACAGATATACCTAAAGATTTATTATATTCTCTTTCTAAATAATGATATTCAACTTTTCCTTCTTTTGTTTCTATTTCAAGTTCTAATATTTCATCTGATATATGAAAAGAAAAGTCAATTTGGTCATTTATTTTATAACCATTTATTTTTAATACTTTATCACCTGTTTTTATACCACTTTTATCTGCTATACTATTTTTTTCTATATTTAATAACAAAGGCATATTTAATAATCTTAAATAATAATAGTAGATTATATAATATACACTATTTAAAATAATATTTAAGTATTTTTATTTTTTTAAATAAAAAGTTTAATTTCTTATTTTTTTTAAAGCTATTTCCATAGCTATTTGAGATATTTTTATTTTAGATTTATTAATATTATGAATTTCTAATAATGCTTTTTCTATTGTATTAGAAACATCTTGAAAAATTATTTCATCATCAATATTTTCTCTTTCTTCCATTAAAAATGCAAAGAGTCTTGCTATACCACAATTTGCTATAAAATCAGGTATAACAGATATTTTATTATCTACATACAAACTAGTTTCTCCAAAGAATATTTCCTTATCATCAAAGGGAACATTAGCACCACAAGATATTAATTCTAAACCATTTTCTAATAGTCTATCTATTTTTTCCTTATTAATTAATCTTGAACCAGCAGCAGGAACAAAAACATCGACTTTAGTATTCCAAAAAATTTTATCTATTTCAGTTTTAGGTAACTTTTTTTCATGTTTTATAAGATTATTTTTTCTATTAATAAACAATTCTTTTATTTCTTGAAAGTTTAATCCTTTTTCTATCAAAATACCACCTTCATGATCAGTTAATCCAACTATTGAAGCACCAAACTTTGATAAATAATAAGCAGTAGCTCCTCCAACATTTCCAAATCCTTGTATAATAACCCTTTTATTTTTTAAATCACTTCCCCAAATTTTGTAATAATTAAGAATAGAAGTAGCTACACCATAACCTGTTATCATATCTGATATATTTATTTTATTTTTTTTCAAAAAATCATCATCTAATTCTTTTTTTATCCAATATTGTAATTGTTTTATTATTCTAGCTCTTTTTTCTTTTTTAGCTTTAAAATGTCCTTTGACTATACCTTCTTGTGGATGTAGCAATCCTAACTGTGATGTTATAGGCAATATTTCTCTAACTTCATCAACATTTAAATCACCACCTGTTCCATAGTAATTTTTTAATAAAGGAACACAAGCATTAAACCATCTTTCTAAAACTTCTTTTTTTCTAGAATCATTAGGATCAAAATTTATACCTGATTTAGCACCGCCTATATTTGGACCTGATATAGTAAATTTTATTTCCATTGTTTTAGCAAGAGAAATAACTTCATCTAAATTTAATCCTTTTCTCATTCTTGTACCACCACCAGCAGCACCATTTTTTAATGAATTTATCACAAGCCAACCTTCAGCTTCAGTCTTTTTATCTTTCCAATAAAAGACTATTTCAGGATTTTCACTCTCGAAATTTCTTAATTCTTTTATCATTTTTATCTATTAATAATATACTGAATTAAATTTTAGAACAATTTAAAATAAAAATAGAATAATCTAATAAAAATTAAATTAATATGAATTAACAATAGATTATTTACAATAATAAAAAAACTAACAGCTAAATTAGTAACCAGCTAAAAATATTTTATTTATTGATAAGAGTTTAAAATGATTATTATAACTTATGAAGTAATTACAGAAACTAGATTATAACCTATAAGATTGCTTAAAAAGTAATAAAATTTGGAACATTAATGATTCAAAAAATAACTTAAAAAATAAAAAAATAATAAAGTATAAAATACTCTCTCAAATTTCTTTTCTATAACTTAATTCTAGTACCAAATTTATAATTTCATTGTTGAGGTTTTTATAATTCAAGCATCACTTAATTTAATATTACCACATTTTAAATTAGCAGGCACTGATTCTTGTATTTTTTTAGGATATGGTAAGTTTAAATTATTCATTATTAAAATGAATTCATCCTTTGTTTTATTTGCAAGTCTTGGATTATATTTTTTTTCTTCCCAAACTGAACTACAAGTAAAACCTTTATAATCATGACCTGGATATACTAAAGTATTATCAGGTAAAGTAAATATTTTTTGTGTTATAGAGTCATAAAGTTTTGAAGGATCTCCTTGTTGAAAATCTGTTCTTCCACAACCTCTTATAAGTAAAGCATCACCTGTAAATACCATACCTTCAGTATAGTAAGAAACACAACCATTTGTGTGTCCTGGAGTTGATAAAACTTTTAAATAATATTTACCAAATTTTATTTCCATTCCATCAGTAGAATGTATATCAGCACATTCAACCCCACCTTTACTATGAACAATTGTTTTTGCATTAGGAAAAGATTTTTTTAATTCTGTTGCTCCTGTGATATGATCAGCATGAACATGTGTTTCTAAGATATATTTTAAATTTAATTGTAACTCTTTTATAAGTTTTTGATCTCTTTCTACTTGTTCCAAAACACTATCTATTATAACTGCTTCTTTTGAATCTTCATCAGCTAGAAGATAAGTGTAGGTAGATGTTTCTTGATCATAAAGTTGTCTAAATAGCATAAAATACCTCCTTATCTAAAAATAAATAAACTTTCTTTGATAAAAATAAAAATACCCATAATCATTATAAAATAACCAAAAGCAGGCTTTAGTTTTTCACTAGATATTTTCTTAGATAGGAAAGTTCCTAAAAAACTTCCAATTATTGTGAATATAGAAATTAACATTAAAAAATTCCAGTCTAGCTTTTGATTTTCTACATCACCTAAAAATCCTATTAATGATTTAATTGTTATAATAAAAAGAGAGGTAGCTACGGCTTCCTTCATTTCTAAACCACTTAATAATACTAATACAGGTATTACTAGAAATCCACCTCCAGCACCTACCAATCCAGTAATAATACCTACTATTAAACCTTCTAAAAAAATAAATAAATTTTTTTTATTCTCTGATAATTCCTTTTTAGATAAATTATTATTTTTCTTTATCATAGAAACTGAAGCTAAGAGCATCATAACTGAAAATAATAGTAAAATAGCTATATTCTTCTTTATTTCAAAAGAACCAATATTAATTATTGTATCAGGTATAATAGGAACTAGAAATTTTCTAGCTGTATAAACACCAATAAATGACGGTATTGAAAAAATTATTCCAACTTTAAAATTTACTAAATTACTTTTTAAGTAACCAATAACAGCAAATAAACTAGTAATTCCTACAATAAATAATGAATAAGCTGTTGATAAAACAGGATTAATGCCAAATACATATACCAATATTGGAACTGTAAGTATAGAACCACCACCTCCAATTAATCCTAGAACAACCCCCATTAATAAAGATAAAAAATAACCTAATATTAGCATATTTTTAAAATACTATATATAGTATAGTATATCATACTGTGTCAAAATAAGTCAATACTTAGTAAAGTATATTATAAAAAAATAAATATAATTTTTCACTCGAAATGCAATACCTAGAAAAAATGGTAGTGGTTTTCTAATTAGTTAATAAATTTAATAAGATTTAGATTTTAAATGAATTTTTTTACTATATTCATTGGAGTTTTTGTATGCTTATAATTAGTTCATTATATAAAAATTAAATAATCCACAACATACACCTATAATCCTGTTATAGAGATTAATATCAGTTATTTTTAATTTTTCAAACATTATTTTATATTTTTTACTCCACAAATACTATGCTCTACTTTTATTCTTATTTTATATTTTTTTTTTGTTATTTAATTTTTGACTTCTTGTTAATTCTTTTTGATTCTGTTTTTTATCTTTCATTATTACCTTTTTACATTTATAGTCTTTTTCTATGCCCAAATAACCTAAATCAGTTATTAAAACTAAATTCTTAAACGAATCTTTATCACTTGGAAACTCTTTGTTTAAAAATTTATAATCATGTATTCTTCCTTCATATGCTTTACTTATACCAATTTTCATAATAAATGGTGCATAATTAATAGTTAAATGCACTGGGATTGAGTTATAAAAAAATTACCTTTAAAAGCTTATAAATACTAAATTTAAAGTATATTTTGATATAAATCTTTAAAATTCCTACTATTAAAGGGTTTTGTGCTTATCAAAAATAACATTAGCCCAGTGCCATTATATTCTTCAGAAACTTATCTATTATGATTAAATCATTTTCAGGGAAAGATGTTGAAATTGTTTCTAAATAATCTTTATTCCATTGCCATCTAAAAAGTTCTTGATTTTTGCTTTGAATTTCATTCCATTTTTTATTATCAATAGATAATTTAACTTTAATAAGCTTATTATTTACTTTTATTTCCTTTATATTTAATTTTCCTGCATATATTTTTATTTCAACTATTTTTATTAAATTTTCAAGAACTAAAGGTAATTTTCCATAATACTCTTCTAATTCTTCTTTTATTTGATTTAGTAAATCTATGTCTTGAACTACTGCTAATCGTCTATAGTATTGCATCTTTAATTTAAAATCTGTTACATAATTATCAGGTATATAACATGGAATATTTATGTCTATGATCGTATTTATATTTGAAAAATTAGACGTTTTTTCTTCGTTAGGTTTCAATTCATTTATTGCTTCTTCTAATATTTCACAATAAGTATCATATCCAACTGATAACATATTTCCATGTTGTTGTGGTCCAAGTAAATCTCCTATACCTCTTATTTCCATATCTTTTAATGCAACTTGATAACCTGAACCTAAATCATTTAAATCTTGTATTACAGAAAGTCTTTCTTTTGCTTCTTCTGTTAAAGGAGTTTCTTTAGGATACATAAAATAAGCATAAGCTTGAATATCTGATCTTCCAACTCTTCCTTTTAATTGATATAGTTGAGCAAGACCTAATAAATGTGCATTATCTATAATAATAGTATTAGCTGATGGAATATCTAATCCTGACTCAATTATGGTAGTGCATAATAAAACATCTATATTTTTATTATTAAAATCAAGCATTACATTTTCAAGTTCATGTTCAGGTAATTGTCCGTGTGCTATTCCTATTCTTATACTTGGTAAAATCTCTTTTAATTGTTCAAATCTTATACCGAGAGTTTCTACTCTATTATGAACAAAATAAACTTGTCCTCCTCTTTCAATTTCATATAATATTGCATTTTTTATAATATCCAAATCAAAATATGATAATTTTGTTTTAACAGGAAATCTATTACTAGGTGGTGTTTCTATAAGACTTATATCTCTTATTCCACTTAAGGACATATATAAAGTTCTTGGTATTGGTGTTGCACTCATTGTTAAAACATCTACATTTTCTTTAAGTAATTTTATTTTTTCTTTATGAGCAACTCCAAATTTATGTTCTTCATCTATTACTAAAAGACCTAAATCAAAAAATTCAGGTGTTTTCATTAAAATTTTGTGAGTAGATACAATTAGATCAATATTTCCTTTTTTTAAGTCTTGATAAATTTTCTTTGTTTCTGATGTAGTTCTAAATCTATTTAGTAAAGCCATTTTTATAGGATAAGGTGAAAATCTTTGATTCATAACATCAAATAATTGTTGTGATAATATAGTTGTTGGTGAAATGACTGCTACTTGCTTACCTGACATTATTGCTTTAAAGATTGCTCTTATAGCTACTTCTGTTTTACCAAAACCAACATCACCACATATTAATCTATCCATAATTTTATTGCTTTCCATATCAGTTTTTACTTCTATTATTGCTTTTAATTGATCAGGTGTTTCATCATAAGGGAAAGTATCTTCCATTTGTTTTTGCCATTCTGTATCAGGAGGAAAACTATAACCAATAGAATTTTTTCTTTTAGCATATAAGTTTATTAAATCAAAAGCTAATTGTTTAACTGATTCTTTTACTTTGTTTTTTTGATTTGCCCAGTCAATACCACCCATTTTACTTAATTTAGGGGGTGCATCTCCAGAACCTCTATATAAACTTATTAAATTTATTTGTTCTATAGGAACTAATAATTTATCACCTTTGCTATATAGGATCTCAAAATACTCTCTTTTTTGATTATTTAATTCTACTAATCTTAAACCTTGATATTGACCTATACCATGTATATAATGAACTACATAATCTCCAATTTTTATATCATCTACTTTATTTATTTTCTGTCCTAAATTTTTTGTTTCTTTTTTTCTCTTTAATTGTCTTTCTGTCCAACCAAATAATTCAGAATCACTAATAAATATTAAATCAATATCGTTATAGACAAAACCTTTTAATAATGATCCTTTAGTTACAAAAATACCTTTATTTTTTTCAATATCAAAATTTATATCTTCAATATAACTAGAATTACAATCTTTTTCATTTAGTATAGTTAAAGCTCTTTGTGGTTGCTGTGTTACTATAAAAATTTTTTTTTCTTTGTTATTTTTTATATATTCAATTAATCCATTAAATTTATCTGAAAATACGGGTATATTTGTATAATTAAATTCAATATTTATGTTTGGCATATCATTTAAAGAAGAAAATCTTATTTGTTTATAATTTCTACATTTTTTTAAAGTTTCATCTAATGATATATATAATTTTCCAATATCTCTTAAAATAGCTCCTTGTTTAGTTTTCTCTATAAATTCTTTATTTACTTCTTCTTCAAATCTTTTTAACAATAAACTATCAGATGTAAATTCACTCCATACTATAAAAGAATTATCTTTAGGTAAAAAATCTATTATAGAAAAATAATTTTGATTAAAAAAATTTAAGTATAAAAAAGTATTTTGATTATAATTGTAATTAATAATATTTTCAAAGTCTTTTTCAGTCTTTTTTCTCAAAATATCAGCGTTTTTTTTCTAATTTTCTAGATACAAGTTCTATTACCTGATCCATTAATGATTTTTTTATTATGTCAATATTTACTTCTTCAGGTATAGAAAATCTGTAAGTAGAATATATATTTATAAAATCAAAACTTTCTAAATTTTTCTTTTGATTTACATCATATTTATATATATGTTCTATTTCATTGTCAAAAAATTCTATTTTTAATATATCACTGTATCCTGAAGGGTATATATTTATATAACCCCCTTTCTTAGAGAACTGCCCCCTTTCTTCTACATTATCCACTTGTTTATATCCTAATCTTATTAAATCTTTTACTAATTTTTCTGGTTGTAAAATTTGTTCTTTTCTTATAGTTAAAAAATTTTTATCCAAAATTATTTTTTGAAATAGACCTTTTGGTCTCGTAATTACACAATTTATTTTTTTATTTCTTATATTTTCTATTATTTCATATTGTTTGCTTATTAAATTAACATCAGTTAAAACACTTTCATAAGGTGATAATTCTAAAGTTGGGAATATATCATAATTTTTGTATCCTATTAAATTAAAGAAAGTTGATAAAAAAACTTGTTCTTCTTTTGAATGAACTATTATAATAAAAAAATTATCTTTATTAAATAAAGGACTTAGAAATAAAGCTTTTGTTCCAATATTAGAACAAACTATTTTATAAGGTTTTTCTTTTGATAAGTTATTTATAAAATTTTGAAATATTTTGCTTTTCTGTATTAAAGATATCAAATTATCAAATTTCATAAAAAATATAGTATATTATTACGATAAATTAGATACATTTTAAAGTAATATTTTTTATTGAAAAAATAAAATATCTATTAAATAAATGTCTAAAAAAGACTTTACAATAGCTATTCCAACATACAATAGATATTTATATCTAAAAGAAATAATTAATAGACTACATTATCAAATAGAAAAGATAAATTTAGAAATAGATATATTAATAGTAGATGATGGTTCTACAGATGAAACTTATTTAATTAGTAATGAGTATAAGAAATTAATATATATTAAAAATGAAAATAATTTAGGTATAGCTAAAACAAGAAATTTACTAGTTAAATATTCAAATTCCAAATATATTATATTTATTGATAGTGATGTAATACCTTCTGAAAATTTTTTAATAGAACATATTAAAAATGCTAGAGAAAACTATATTTTACAAGGTGTTAATATTTTAATACCTAGCATAGACATGATAGGTAAAAATTTTAACTTACTTACTGATGCTTCAAATTCATTTTTTGATACTTCTAACCTTTGCATAGAAAAAAAATTAATAGAAGAGGCAAATTATTTTGATGAAAATTTTTATTATGGTTGGGAAGACATAGAGTTAGGTATTAGATTAAAAAAAAATAAAAATATTAAATTTATAAAAAATAAATTAGCAATAGGTTATCATTTAAAAACTTTTCCAAATAATTTAGAAGATGAATTTAATAAAGAAAAAAATAGAGCTAAAGGTGCTATATATTTTTACAATAAATACAAAACTTTAGAAGTAAAAGCTATTACACAAATAAACAAAATATCTTATATTTATTTCATAGTGTTAAAAAAACTTTTTTTTTATAATATAATAATTTTGCTATCTAAAAACTTATATTACAAAAACTTTTATAATATATCTATGTTCATTTTTAGATTTTACATGAATCTTTTTTATTTAAATGAATGTTTTAATCAAATTAATAAGAATAAGTTAAACTAAACATTTCATATTTAGTTTTTCAAGAACTTTTTCAAGAACACTTTCAACTTCTAATTGTTTTAAACATGTTAAATTTTCACAAGTTGTTTTTCTTTTATCCCATAAACAAGGGGCACAATCGAGATTAATTCTTACTGCAGTAAATTTATCATTATTACTTGGAATTAATTTTTTATCATTTGTAGGACCAAATATAGCTACAGTAGGTGCTCCAACACCTATACCAACATTCATTGGTGCTGAATCTACACATACTAAAAGATTTGAGAATGTAAGTATAGCTCCAAATTGATCCAAATTTTTTGTAATACCATAAGCATTTATAAAAAATTCAGAATCTTTATTTATATTTTCTAAAATAATATCTATATCTTCTTTATCATCTGGACCACCTGTAAGTATAACTTTAATATCTTTTAATAATAAATGATTTATTAAAGATGCCCATTTTATAGGGGACCATGTTTTTATAATATTTTTTTCTTTACTTATTTTACTTGCCCCTGGATGAATTACAACAATTTTATCTTTTTCTAAATTTATATTGTTTTCATTTAAAAAATTTTCTGCCCACTTGATATCATTTTTGGATAATTTAATCTCTGGTATAGGATTAAGTTTTTCAGTATCTATTCCAAGGCCTTTAAGTAAATCAAAATACATTTTTGCTGCGTATTGATTCTCATTCAATTTTACACTTTTTGTATATAAAAATTTCAATTTATTTGTCGCATATCCTATTCTTTGTTTAGCACCTGATAAAAATAAAAGTAAAGGAACCATTATAGATTTGCCCATTGATATTGCAATGTCAAATTTTTGAGTTCTTAATTGATTTATTAGTGATAAATAATCTTTGATTTTGGGTTTATTTTTTAAATCAAATGTTAATACTTTACTTACATTACAATTTTTTTCAGCTGCTACTTTTGATCTAGGTTCTACAAGCATTGTTATTTTTGAGTCAGGGTATAAGTCTTTCATTGTCTTTATAACTGGATAAAATAATATAACATCACCTAGTCCTCCAAAACATATTAAAAGAATATTTTTTATTTGAGAGTTCATATTTCTCTTCTCCCTTCGATAGCTTTTGCTAAAGTTATCGTGTCGGAGTATTCTAATTCACTACCGACAGGAATACCAAAAGCTATTCTTGTAACTTTAACATTTAGAGGTTTTATCAATTTTTTTAAATATAAAGTAGTAGTTTCGCCTTCCACTGACGGTGAAATAGCAAGAATGATTTCTTTTGTTTCAGAGTTTATTCTACTAATTAACTCTTTTATTTTTAATTTATCTGGACCTATACCTTCTATTGGAGATATAAGGCCATGTAAAACATGGTACGTTCCAAAAAATTCTTTTGTTTTTTCTATTGCTATAATATCGCTTGCTTCAGAAACAACACAGATATTCTCTTTATCGCGATTAATATTAGAGCAAATATTACATTTTTCTTGAGTAGATATATTACAACAAATACTACATAGTTTTATTACTTCTTTAGCATCAATAATACTTTTATATAAATTTTTAACATTATTTTCATTTTGTTTAATTATATGAAAAGCTATTCTTTGAGCTGATTTTGGACCTATACCAGGTAATTTTTGAAATTCCTCTATTAGCTTTAAAAGAGCTTGAGGATACAATAACGTATCCATAAAATATTAATAACTATATTAAAATAATTTTCCTAAGCCCGGTATATCTAAACCACCTGTAACAGAATTCATTCTCTCTGCTGCTAAAGCATTAGCTTTATTTATTGCATCATTCACTGCTGCTGTTACTAAATCTTCTAAAGTTTCTAAATCATCTTTATCAACAGCCTCAGGTGATATTTTTATAGATTTAATAAAATGCTTACCCGTAGCTTTAACTTTTATTAGACCACCCCCAGCTGTTCCTTCTACTTCTTCATTACCTAAATTTTCTTGTATTTCAAGTAATGTTTGTTGCATTTTTTGAGCATCTTTCATTATTTTTTTGGATGTTCATACCACCTAGACCGCCCATATTCATATTTTTCATAGTAACTCCTAAAATTTATAACAACTCTAATCTTAGAATATAATAATTTGATAGAATTATATCAGATTAAAATCACAATTTAATCTAAACTTTATAAATTTAAATATGGAGGAAAATAATATAATTTTTCACTCGAAATGCAAAATTTACCAATTTTATAAAGTAGATATGACAATAGTTTTAGGGGATTGAGCTTAAGTTATGAATAATGAAAGAATTATTTATAAAATTTATAGATTGTAATAAGATATAATAAAATATAAATGTTAAATAATAAGGATTAAAAGAAAATATTTGAAAATACATAGTAAATATCATACAAAGTCAGCTGAAGAGAGAAAAAATATAAGTGTTTAGTTTGTAATAAGAAATTTAATACAAAAGATATTGATGAAAACAAAATTCATGCTAATCATCTTGAAGCCAGAAATAGCTCTTTAAGACGTACAAATTCTGCTTTTAGAAGAAAAACAAATACTTATATAAAAATTACTTTTGGATTACAGAGAACTTTAAATGTTGATTTTATTGTTCATAATTATTTGAAACCTAATTTCACTACTAAAATTAATGATTCAAAAAATAACTTAAAAAATAAAAAAATAATGAAGTATAAAATACTCTCTCAAATTTCTTTTCTACTCAATCCCAGTGCCTATTTCTTGACAACAAAAAATTATTAATTTACAATTTGTTTAAGGTATTATATTATAAGCCCTCGTAGCTCAGTGGATAGAGCGAGACCGTCCTAAGGTCTGCGTCGTAGGTTCGATTCCTTCCGAGGGCATTTGTTATGTTATTTTTTTAGTTAGTAGTAAAAATGGAAATAGAATACAAAAAAGAAGGTACAAAAGAATATAAAAAATTTAAAGAATTACAAGATGCAATGCTTGATAAAGATCCTGAAATTAGAAAAAAAGCTATTGCTATTTATAATAAAATAATGAAATCCCAATATGATGATATCATAGATAAAATAAAATCTGAAATAGATAGAATAGAAGGAGTGTATAGAAAAGCAGAAAAAAAAGCATTAAGAGATGCTATGAAAGCTGAAGCTCTAGGTAAAAAAATAGAAAGTAAAGTTTTAATGGATAAAGCTACTGAGTTAGAATTATCATCTCTAAAAGTCAAACTTAGACATTATACAGATTTAAAAGATATAGAAATAAACTCTAAGATAAAAAAACTTAAATTGGATTTTTATGAAGAAGACTATTTCTAGGATAAAAAGATTTTTTAATAGCCTTAGTCCTAAAATAAATAAATCAGACTTAGAAATAGTAAATACTTTTTTAGAAAAAAATCATAAGAAAGCTTTTTTCTCTATGAGTTTAGTTGATCAGAAACATTGTATAAATGTTGCTAGAACATTATTAAACTCTAATAAAAAATTAAATATAAATACCATAAGATTAGCATTACTTCATGATATAGGAAAGCAAATTAAACCTTTTTCAGTTATTGAAAGAACATTTGTAGTTTTATTGCCAATGAATAATATTAAGTTAAATAAATTATCCAATAAATAATTATTTTCCTGTAAAATCTTTACAAATAAAAAGATTTCATAATGAATATGGTAAAAAAATAGCTGAATATTATAATTTTGACAATGAAATAATAGAATTAATATATTCTCATCATTCTAAATCTGACAAAAAAAGAAATTATAGATTTTCAATGGTCAGATAATTTAAATTAGTTTCATGTTAAAATGTAATTCATATAATATGAGGTGTTTTTTTATGAGTAAAATAACAACTCACATTTTAGATACTTCTTTAGGAAAACCAGCAAGTAATATAAGAGTTTTTTTAGAAAAATATAATAATGATTCTTGGGAACCAATAGCTGAAGGAATTACAAACGAAGATGGTAGGATTAAAGATTTGCTAAAAAATAATGATACTTTAGATTTAGGAAAATACAGAATGATATTTGAAACAGAAAAATATTTTTCTGATAGAAATATAAAAACTTTTTATCCTAAAGTTTCAATAGAATTTTATATATATGATGATAGTCATTATCATATACCTTTATTATTAAGCCCATTTGGTTATTCTACTTATAGAGGAAGTTAAAATATGAAAGAAGAATTTAAAAAAATATTAGATAATTTAAGACAGTAGTAATAAAGAATTATCTACTACTTATGTTGGTGATTCATCTAATAGACAACCTGTCCATACTTTATATGGAGGAGCACAATTATTTAAATTTGACACCACAAAAAAGATTTCAAACCTAGCTCTAAAAGCATTTAAAGAATATGCACCTAATTTTGTAGTATTTGCTAAAGCTCTTAATATACCAGGTAGTAATATGTTACCTGATAAAATTGATGAACAAGAAAAATTAGCTTTAAAAGAAAATAAAAATCATTATGAAAGATTAGCTTTTGATGTTTATAATAAAGTAGAAAACAAATTAATTAATGAAGCTGTAGAAGATTTTAGAATTGATTTTGAAGATGGTTTTGGAAATAGACCTGATAAAGAAGAAGATGAAACAGCAGTATTTGCAGCTCAACAATTAGCAAAAGCTTTAAAAGAAAAAACTTTACCACCTTTTATTGGTATAAGGATTAAACCTTTTAATGAAGAATTAAAGTATAGAGCTACTAGAACATTGGATTTATTTTTAAATACCTTGTTAAAAGAAAGTTTCGGACAAATTCCAGAAAATTTTGTAATAACATTGCCTAAAGTTACTATTCCTGAACAAGTTACAGCATTTGTAAATATACTTGAAATAATAGAAAAAGAAAATAATTTAGAACAAGGAACTTTTAAAATAGAAATAATGATAGAAACAACTCAAGCTATTTTTAATCAAAAAGGTGAAGCTAATTTACTTAAATTAGTTAAAGCAGCAAAAGGTAGATGTAGAGGTGCTCACTTTGGCACTTATGATTATACAGCTTCTTGTGATATAACAGCTAAATATCAAATAATGGATCATGATGCTTGTAACTTTGCAAGACATATGATGAAAGTTTGCTTAGCAGGAACAGGTGTGTGGTTATCAGATGGAGCAACAAATGTTATGCCTGTTGGACCACATAAAGGAGATTTAAATGAAGAACAAAAAAAAGAAAATATACAAGTTGTTCATAATGCTTGGAAATTAGCTTATGATCATATCCAACATTCACTAAAAAATGCTTTTTATCAAGGATGGGATTTACATCCTGCTCAGCTATGTGTTAGATATGGAGCTGTATATACATTTTTCTTAGAGAGTCTAGAACAAGCTTCTACTAGACTAAAAAATTTTATAGAAAAAGCTGCACAAGCAACACTTGTAGGTGATGTTTTTGATGATGCAGCTACAGGACAAGGTCTTTTAAATTATTTCTTGAGAGCTTTAAATTGTGGTGCTGTATCAATAGATGAAATAACTAATTTAACAGGGCTTACATTAGAAGAAATTAGGACTAAATCATTTTTAAAAATACTAGAAAATAGAAAACTTAGATAAAATTAATCTATAATTATTCTTTGATATTCTCTTTTTATATCATTAATGTAATTAATAGTATTTTCAGGTAATCTATTACCAGAATTTATAATTTTACTTACAGAATAATAACCCATTTTATAAGAAGCTAAAGCTAAATCAATATTGTTATTACATAAAATAAGCATTTTTTTTAAATATTTTATAGTTCCTTTTATATTCTCTTCTATATCAAAAGGGTTATTTATACCCAAATCTTTAGCTGTTGAATATAATAACTGACCTAAACCTATTGCACCAGACTTTGAAACTATATTATCTTTAAATGATGATTCTCTTGCTATTAAAGAAAAAACTAATTTAGGCTCAATATTGTTTTCAACACTATATTTATTGACATAAAATATTATATTTTCTAGTTTAGAATTATCTATGTTTTTATTATAACTTTTAATTAAACTTCTAATATTAGTAATTGAATAATCATATTTTTTAGTAATTTTTGAAGAACAAGAAAATAATAATATCATAGAAAATAATAGTGTTATTTTTTTCATTTTTTAGACGTACTGCATTAAATTAATTATAGAAAAAAAAATAAAATTATGCTATATATTTATAGTTAGTTTATAAATATGAAAAAATAATTTCTTAAAAAGGAGTTTTTTTGACAAAAAAAACTAATGCAAATTTATGTATATTTTATGTATGTAAAGATTATTCAGAAGATTTATTACTTAGTATAAAACATTTACTAAGTCTAGATATAAAAGTACTTGTTTTTAATATTTTTGAAGAAATATTCCCAATAGAAAATGTAATTATAATAAACACTACTTTAGAAAATCTAAAAAATGAAATAATTTTTCAAAAAAATAAAATAAAAGCTAATTTTTTATTAATTTTAGATGACACTGAAACAATATTTATTGACAAAAATTTTCTAAGCACAGAAAATTTAAAAAACCCTTTCTTTAATATAAATATATATCCTGATAAAGATAAAGTTTTTGATTATGAAATAGAAGTATTTAAGAGTAAAGAATTAAGATTATTTAATTTAAAAAATAAAATTTCAGATGAATTTTTTAATAATTTTAATTTAATTGATTACTCAATAGAAACATTACCTAAAGAATATATTCATATATTAAAGAAAGATTATAAAACTGATATTGAATTATTAAAGATACAAGAAAATAATAATTTATTTAAAGGAATATATCATTTTTACAACAATTCTATTGAAGCCGAAAAATACTTATATCAAGATAATAGTAATATTTCAAAACTAATTCTTATAAAATTAAATATTATAAAAAATAATTTAGAATTAGCTAAAAAAATAGCTTATGAGAATTCTTATTTACTAAAGGAAATTTCTACTTTTTATTTTTATTTAGCTGAAATTTCATTTAGAGATAAAAAATATTCAGAAGTAATAACTTTGATAAACAAAGGTTTTAAATTAAATAAATTAGTTGAGCCTTATATTATTTCAGATAATAAATGGAAACCTTATTTATTACTAGGAAAATCATTATTTTATTTAGGTAGATATTTAAATTCTAAAAAATTCTTAGAAAAAGCTAATAGTTTAATAGAAAATAGAAAATCACCAGAAATACTATTTTACCTTATAAAAGTTTTAATTCAATTGAATGATTATAAAACTGCATTTGATACTATACAAGAAATACTAAAAATAAATAAATTAAATAAGTTTTTACTAAATGAAGTAAAATACTTGTTCTTGAACTTATTATTATACATTGATATTAACGATAATGTAATAGAAATTTTAAAGACAGATTTATTTAATGATGAATATTCTATTTTAAGAATAGCTGATACTTTATATATGAACGAAGATTACCAAAAAGCATTACAAATTTATTTATTTGTTAAAGATAAATTTAATAATAATAATAAAGATTTATTATTCAAAATAGCTTATGTTTGTGCAAAATCTAGATTATTAAAAGAGTCAGCACAATTTTTTGAGAAGTTCTTAGAATATGAACCACAAAATTTAGACGTATTAAATAATCTTGCATTTATATATTTAAATCTTGAGTATTTAGATAAATCAGAATATATTTGTAAAAAAATACTTGAAATAAACAGCTTTTCTTTTGAAGCATATTTTTATTTATCATTAATTTATCTTATTAAAGAAGATAAATTAAAATCTAAATTTTATATAGATAAAGCTAAAATGATAAACCCAGTTTCACCTGAAATAATAAAACTATTTCAAATATTTAAAAATACTTTTAATGAATGAAATTTTATCTAAAGTAAAAAATTTAAATTTAAATATACTTAAAATAAGTGATAATTTTTTTAATGGTAACTATAGAAGCATTTTTAAAGGTAATGGAATTGATTTTTCGGAATATAAAAAATATGAATATGGAGATGATACTAAATATATAGATTGGAAAGTATCTTTAAGAAAGGGAGTATTTTATAAAAGGAAATTTATAGAAGAAAGAAACATTAATGTAATTTTAGTTGTTGATATAAGTTCATCAATGTTTTTTTTCAATAAAAAAGATATACTTTTTAATTTTTCACTTATAATTTCATATTTAACACTAAAAAATAATGATAATCTATCATTAATAACATTTTGTGATAATGTCATAGATTACTTTAAGCCTCAAAAAACAAAAAACAATTTTTTAAATATAATAAATTATTTGTCAAATATGCACTTTAAAGAAAATAGAAAAACTAATATTAAAGCTTGTTTAGAATTTATAAATAAAACTATAAGAAAAAAATCTGTTATTTTTTTTATCTCTGATTTTATATCAAATATTGATTATGAGAAAGAAATTAAAATATGTAGTCATAAACATGATTTTATTTCAGTAGTTATTGATATTAAAGAAGAAAATATTTTAAATAATACAGGAATAATAAAAGTATATAATCCTGAAAATAATAAATATATATTAATAGATACATCATTAAATAATGATTTTTATTTGTATTCAAAGGAAAACAAAGAAAATTTATTAAATTTATTCAATAAAAACTCAATAGATAGTTTATTTTTAAATAATGATGACTTTTTGTTAGAGTTAAATAATTTTTTTAAGTTTAGAAGATCAAAAGTAAATGTTCAAACTAGTTTATAAAAATAACTTAAACAATGTAGTATTTAGTAGTTGTTTATAGATAAAAAATAATAACAATTATTATTTAAAAATAGAATAGTAATTTAGAATATCTCTTAATGAAATACAAAATATTTATATCAGCTGGTGAAGTATCAGGAGATTTACATGCATCATATTTACTTAATGAAATTTTGAGTATAGATAAAAATATTTATTCTTATGGATTTGGTAGTTTAAAATTAAAAAAATTAGGATTTGATTTATTAGCTGATTTATCAAAAAATAGTAGTGTAGGTTTCACTGAAGCTTTACCAAATGTAATACCTGCAATTTTTTTATTAAGAAAAGCTCAATATATATTTAAAAATAAAAAACCAGATTTAGTTATTCTTATAGATAATCAAGGATTTAATTTTAAACTTGCTGAAATAGCAAAGAAAAATAATATAAAAGTTGCCTATTACATAGCACCTCAAGAATGGATATGGGGATTTAAAAATGGTGCTAAAAAAGTTATAACTCTTACTGACAAAATATATGCTATTTTTAAAAAAGAGTATGAATTATATTACAAATTAACTGATAAAGTTGAATATGTCGGTCATCCTTTACTAGATATTTTAAAAAAAAATAATAAGATTTTAATAAGAAAAGAGCTTAACTTAAACAATGAATTAGTAATAGGATTAATGCCGGGTAGTAGAAAAAAAGAAATAGATAGGCTATTGCCTATTTTTTTAGAAACTACTAATAAATTAAGAAATTATTATAAGAACATAGATTTTATAATCATAATACCTGAAATATGGGAATATTACTTAAAAAAGTTTTTTAAAATAGATAATATAAAAATATTTTCAGGTGATTCAAGTTACTTTATGCAAGCATGCGATTTAATTTTAGCATCTTCAGGTACTGTAACATTAGAAGCTACTTTATTAAATATACCTATAATTTCTAATTATAAACTATCTTATATTTCATATAAAATAGCAAAATACCTTATAAAAACAGATTATTTCTCTTTACCAAATATTATTTCAAATAAAAAAATTATAGAAGAATTTATACAAAGGGATGTAAATTCAAGAAATCTTTTTGAAGTATCAGTTAAAATACTAGAAAATAGAGATAAAATTGATTATAGTGAGATTAAAAATTTTTTATTACCTTATGGGGCTATAAAAAAAACTGCTAACTCGATATATTCATTTTTAAAAGAAATTAAAAATCAACAGTAACTTCTTTAGGGATGATTTCTTTAATAAGAAAATTATCTTTAGATAAAACATTTATTTTCACTAATTGATTTTTTTCTACTCCATCTAAATTGACCCATACATTTATATTATCTGGATTTATATTATCAATTTCATTTTTGTTTCCAGAAATTCTTATCTTGGCATATTTAGGACTTATTTTTATTTGATCTTTATTTATAATATTTTTACCATGATACTTTGTTTCTATAGGCATTATTAATATTTTCTCATAAAAATTATTAGGATTGTTAACTAAATTAACATTTACTATAAAATATAAAGATATTGATAAAAGAATAGAAAATATTTGGAATATAATTTTGTTGGAATTTAAATTTACTGATTTTTCAGATTCATCTTTTATAGCTCTTGTAACCATTTGTTCATTACTTTGTATTGAATCTATCAATAATTTTTCAAGTTTATCATATTCTAAATGTCTATATAATTTTCCATTCATTGCTAATGATATATCACCTGTTTCTTCTGAAACTATAATACATAAAGCATCAGTTTGTTCAGCAATACCTAAACCTGCTCTATGTCTAGTACCTAAATTATGTTTTCCTCTTACAGGTTTTATATTTTCAGAAAGAGGAAGTAAAACTGAAGCAGCAACTATTCTATTATTATTGATTATTATTGCACCATCGTGTAAAGGTGTTCCAGAGTAAAAAATGCTTTCAATTATTTCAGATGAAACAATTGAATCAATTTCTATTCCAGTTTCTATAAAATCTTTTAAAGTATTATTTCTTTGTATTATAATTAAAGCACCTATTTTTTTTGTAGATAGATTTTTTACAGAATTAACTATTATATTCACAAAATCAAATAATTCTTTTCCTTTTGAAAAATTTTTTGAAAAAATACTTCCTTTATTACTTATATTATATAAGAATCTTCTTATTTCATATTGAAAAATTATTGGTATTGATATAAATAATAATATTCCAATAGATTCTATAAAAAATAAACTGGTTTTTAAATCTAAAGTATAGAATAGTATATACAATAATATTATTACAAATAAAGCTTTTATGAATTCAAAAAATCTTGTATCTCTTGAAAAATTTATTAAATGATATGAAATAAATAATATTACTAATATATCTAATATGTTTTTTAATATTGAATAATAATTGTTAAAATTGAAAAAACTAAATAATTGACTAATATCATTCATTAAATAAAAAACATATCCATTTCTTTTAGCAAAATATAATCTTAAAAAGAATATTATAAAATATTTTAAGTATAATTTTAATTAATACTTATATATTTTTTATGTTATTATTAAATATTAAATATTTAGGTGAAATAAAATGCAAGAAGAATTAAAAATTAATTTTGAAACTCTTTTATCATTTACAAAAGCTCTTATAAAGTTAGCTCAGATTGATAATGTTATACCTGAAGAAAAGGAATACATAAAAAATTTTTTTGAAGAAGTGTCAAAAGAATTAAATGTTAATGTTGATTTTGAAAAAACTTTTAAAGATTTAGAGAATCAAAATATAAATGATGAAGATATAAAAAATTTATCTTCTTCAGAAGAAATAAAAGAATACTTCTTAAAAACTTGTATATTTTTAGCTTGTGTAGATTATTTTTCTCAAAACGAAAAAACGTTTATAAAAAATATTGCTGAAAAGCTTAATTTTAATAATTTAGATAAATTAGTAAAAGATGTTCAAAATGAATTACTAAAAAACTTTGAAAATGTAACAATATTTAAAGATTCACTTGATAAAGTTAAAAGTTCTATTAGCATATAGCAATTAATTTTCTGAAAGATAATATTTCCATTCTCTTTCTAATCTTGAAAAAGAAACATTTAATTTGTTTGATATATTAGCTAATAAATCTTCTTTTGTAGATATTTTTTGAGCATTATTTAAAATATTTTGATATGAGTCAATACCATATTTTTCTATTAAGTATTTTGTAAAGCTACCTAATATAATATCAGAATAAGGATCTTTTTTACCTTTAACTAAATCTAGTAGATTAGATAATTTATTATTTTTATATAGTTCTAAACATTTATTTTTCAATTTATTTGAGTATAAATCTTTTGAAAACTCTATAAAAGCATTTTTAAAAACTTCTTTTTTATCTAAATTTATATAATTATTAAAAATAAATAGTGAAAACTCTTCTATAAAAGAATCATTATTTTTATTATAAACAACATATATTTCTTTTGTTTCATCTTTTTTATAAAAATTTTCGTAATTGATTTTTTCTTCTTTCAAGTCAAAAATATATAACTTTATCTTATTTCTAGGAATTATATTTGTCTTTTTTATAAAATCTGTAAGATAATTTTCTATCTTGTTGGAGTAATTGTTTATATTGGAAGAAACAAAAGAATTTTCTTTAAAATTCAAATTAAAATTCGTTGTTTTAAAAGATTTGAAATCTATATAACTTATATCTTCTTTTTGATAATTAAAATCTAGTTTATCATCATAAAACCAACCAGAAATATTTTTTTTAAAGTTACCTTCTCGTATTATTTTAGAGTTATGGTCTATAATAATGTAATCTTTATTACCAAGATTTACTTTCTTTATAATGTTTTCTAAACCTTTTAAAGTATTTGAATAATATATCAAAACATAAAATTTAGGATTAAAAGGACTAGGATATTTAAACACTATTGCGTTATATGGATTATTGTAAAAGGTATTTGCAAAGGTAAAATATTCTTTACTAAATGAAAATGGAAAATTTGTTTTTATATAGTTAGTAAAATTCATAATTTTATTTGAATTTGAATATCCTATTAAAACTATATTGTAAGAAGATAAAATATCATTTTCTATTTTTTCATCTGAATAAATATTTAAATTTGATTTTATAATATTTTTTTTTATAAATAATGATAATTCTTCTTGTTTTTTATCTGTTCCAAATATTATTATAGAATTGTTTTTAGATTCTGTATTTGCATAAGAATATATATTTATATTTAGCAAAAAAAATAGGCTTAGTAAAATTTTTTTTAACATTTTATTTTAGTTTCTCCTTTTTTAGTAATTCTAAGTTTAAAGCAATTTCAATAGACTGAGAAGATAATTTATTAAATCTTTCATAAAACCACAAATATTCATCTGGTTTTTTTTTAATAGTATTTTCTATTATGTTGTATATGTTTTGTAACGTATCTGTTATAACTCTGTCTTTGTTTTTTGAATAATCAATAAATATAGGTTCATAAAATTTTATTTCATGTTTATTTTTATCAATTCTTTTTATAAATACAGGTAATATTGGTACATCTTTTCTATAAGCTAAGTTAACTGATATTTCAGGAGCAGAAACGAATTTATTAAAAAATTCTACAAAATATTTTTCATTTTCGCAATGTTGATCAATAAGAAAACCTAAACAATTTTTATTATCTAATTTATTAATCATTTTTTTAAAACTACTTATATAGTTATCAGTATATAGTGTTTCTATATTTAAAGATTTTCTTAATTTGTAGAATAAATTATCAATAAACTTTTCAGATGGTCTTTGTACAAAAACACTTAAGTTTTCTTTTAAGACTATGCTTATATAAGCTCCTATTAACTCCCAAAAACCATAATGAGCTGATACAAATATAATACCTTTGTTTCTTTCTTTAGCTTTGTAGTAGTTTTCTATATTTTTTATACTTACTATTTTCTTAATCTTATCTTCAGTCAATTTCTCAAATTTCACAAAATTAACAATATTTTGAATTAATAGTATAATAGTTCTTTTAGCAATTTTTTTTGAGTTTATTTCAGACGTTTTTAGAGTATTTTTTATGTTATTTTCAAGAAAATTTTTATATTTAGTAAATTTTGAAATAGTATAGATAAAGTTACAAATTAATTTAGAGAAAAAAAATGTTAATTTATCAGGAGTTTTTTTTAATAATATAAATAACAAATTAAAAATTTGTTCATACATTATATATATCCAAAGAATACAAATTCTGATGGACCAGTCATATAAATATTATCATTCCATTCTATATTTAAAGTACCTCCTGGTAAATGAATATTTGCTTTATTTTCAGTAAAATTATTTAAAAAACTAGTTACTAAAGTTGCACAAGCACCTGTTCCACAAGCTAAAGTTTCACCAGCTCCTCTTTCCCAAACTTTTACTTTTATATTTTTATTATCAATTACTTGAGCGAATTCTACATTTGTTTTTTTAGGAAATAAATTATGTTTTTCTATTTTTGGACCCCAATAATAAAAATCAAATTTATCTAAATCTTTAACAAAAATAATGCAGTGTGGATTACCCATAGAAACTGCATTTATTGTAAATTCTTTATTTTCAAATAAGTATTTTTCAGATATTACTTTATCTTTAAAGTTATTTATAGGTATTTTTTCAGGTTCTAAAATAGGTTTTCCCATATTTACTTTTATAAATGAAACATTTTTTTCATATTTTACAAAATGAGGTTTTATTATACCTGCTAAAGTCTCTATTTCTAAATAATCTTTATTAGTTTTACCTGTTAATCTCAAATAATGTGCAAAACATCTTATACCATTTCCGCACATTTCAGACTCGCTTCCATCAGAATTAATTATCCTCATTTTAAAGTCGCAATGTTCTGTTGGATAAGATATTATAAGACCATCAGCACCTATTCCAAAATTTCTATTACAGATTTTTTTAGAAAAAGCTTGAATATCTATATTCTCAAGATGATTATAATCTATAATTATAAAATCATTACCACAACCATGCATTTTTATAAAAGGTATTTTATTTATTTCAAAATCACTTAAATTCATAATAATTAGCTAAAACATAATTAGTATAATATTTTAATATAAAAATCTTGATAAAAAGTAAATTTTTATTTTTATTTGAATAATACAATGGATTTTAAAAATACTTATTTTTTAAGTTTATTAATTTATCAAGTATTAAAGCACCTTTAGCTAATACTCTTGCTGATGTTCCACCAAAAGTGTCAGAATCATTAGGAACCTTTATACTTGAAGCTGGTAAAATGTTCCCATCAGGAGTTTTAACAGTTCCACTTTTTGGAGATATTACAACTATGAGATTTTTATAGCCACTACTTATTGTCATTGGTTTATTAATTAAAGGTAAACTATCTGTTCCTACATTTATTTGTTCCCATTCTTTTTTAAAATAATCTATATCTTGATTGTAAGAATAACCACCTGAAGGATCAGATATTTTGAGTTTATTCACATTTCCTTTTTCATCTCTTTCATATCCATTTATGACTATCCAATGCAAACCTGTATCATATTTATTAGATCCTGGATCTATAAGAGCCATTACAGGTAAGCCTTTATCTATATAATTGGTAATGTCTTCTATACTAGAATTATTTTTCATTCCTGCTTTCATACCTTTACTTTTAGCATAACTTACTATATCACCTGGAGTAGTAAAAAAATCAAATTTTGTTGATCTTATAGATTTATCTATTTCCCAATGATCCTTAACATTAACACCGTGATATTTCAATACACTAGCTAAAGATGTTGTACCACAAGAATTTGTGTTACCTTGATCATCTATTTTAAAATTTATTTCTTTTTTAACAGAATTTTTATTATCTTCAACAAAAGAGTATTTATGAAATTTTTGATTTGATATTGCACTATTTAAAAAATAATCAGTTTGCTTTAATTGATTTACAGATATTTTATCTGTATTTTTCACTAACTTTCTATCTTTATCTAAATTTATAAAATTAAAATTAAATAAATTATTTTTATTTTCTATCATATTCTTATTGATAGATAATAATTTATACTTCTTGTTATTTTAATGGTTAAATTAAGTATAATTTTAAGTAAAGATAATTAATATTAAAATTTACTTTTTGAGAAAATACAAACTATAAAAGTTTGAACATAAAATAATTAAATTTTACATTTTTTGCATTAATATAAAAATATCAAATTTATTTTTTAAGGAGGAATTTATGAAAAAACTATCTGAAGAAGAAATAAGAAAATATTTAAAATCTCTTGAAGGTTGGGAATATAAAAATAATTTTATAGAAAAAAATTTTGTCTTTAATGATTTTAAAGAAGCAATGTTTTTTATAAATGCTGTTGCTTTCTTTGCTGAAAAAGAAAATCATCATCCTGACATTAATATTGTATATAACAAAGTAAGGTTAATATTAAACACTCATACAGAAAATAATGTAACTATGAAAGACATTAATTTAGCAAAAATTATTAATAATATTTGATTTTTTTTATATTTTTCTGTATAATACTTTAACTTTAAATCTTAATATTTTAGGTGGAATAATGAAAAAAAATAAATTTCTTTCTACTTTTTTGATTTCTTTATTTATATTACCTATTTTTTATGAAAGGGCTGAAGCAAAATCAAGAATTATAGACCTTAGAGATGTTAGAACTGATCATTGGGCTTATAATGCTATTAAGGAATTAGTAGAAAAATATGATGTGATGTCAGGTTTCCCTGATGGAACATTTAAAGGAGCTAGAACTTTTACAAGGTATGAAGCAGCAGCAGCTCTTTATAAAGTAATGCTAAAAGTAGAAGAAATGACAGCTGGAATGTCTGTGTCAAATATTCCTAATCAAGATTTATTAATGCTAAAGTCTTTGTCTGAAGAATTTAAAAGAGAGTTGGAAGCATTAAAGTCATCTGATAAAGAACAAAATGATAAAATAAAATCATTAGAGGATGAATTAGTAAAACTAAAAGAAGAAATAGGAATTCTTAAATTTGGTGGTGATTTTTCAGCTGGATTTGATGATACATTAGAAGATAATTTTAGACCTGGTTATTGGACTAGTTATACTTTTGATATGAAAGCTAATGTTATGGAAAATGGTTATGTTAAGGCTAGATTTTCAGGAAACTTTAGTAGTGAAGTAAAACCACAAGACAATAATGGACAAACTTCTAATAAAGATGTTGAAGAGTCGTCTTTAGGATTTGGTACTGCATGGTTTAATTATTCTCCTAAAGGTGTTTTGTTTAATCCAAAAGTAAGATTTGGATATATGAGTTTAGGTAATTTAATTTCTTCAAGCACAGGAATTTCACATTCGTTCCCTGGTTCAACAGCTCTTGCTAATCCAAATTTAAATAGTGGTGCTAAAAAAAGAGGTATAAGAATACCAACAACTGTATCAGGTGGAGTTGAATTTGGTTCTGGTGGTCCATTTAGCTTAACTTTAGCAGCAACTCCAAATACATTTGCAACTCAAGCAAAACTAGATTTTGGAGCTTTTAAAATGAAACTTGTTGCTGATGCTGACCAAACAATGTTCATTGGTGAATTAGTTCAAGATCCTATGCATAATGAAGCAATAGTTATAGATATAGGAGGAGATAATTTTGGAATATCTACACAAGCTAATTTCAGAGGTATAGCTAATGATTGGCAATGGCGTGCTGCTTCTGGACTTTTGTATATGAATTTATGGAATTTTAAATTAGGTGGAGTAGCTAAGTTTGAAAATGAATCAAATCAACAATTAATAGTAGGTGGCTATATAAGGACACCTGATAAAGCTGGAGATAAAGATATACCTAGCTTATTAGTAGCTTTACAAGAACCTTTAACAATACTAAATGGAAGTATATATGAAGGTTCTAATATAGGTGATAAAGCAGGTCTATATGTTGAATTAAGTTGGGAAAATCCATTTTTACCTGGTTTAACAATATATTTTGATCAAAAATCTAATATATTATTTAGTGATGATCCAAAAGATATAATAGCTAATACTTATGGTCTTAGCACATATATGTCATTTTAATAACAAAAATTTCTCTTAATTCTTTTATTTCACAAAACTAAGCTTTTTTATGAATATCAAAAATAAAGATATTATTAACATTAAAATAGAAAATCTTGCTTTAGGTGGTGAAGGAATAGGAAAATACAATGATTTAGTTATTTTTGTTCCAAATTCTCTTCCTGAAGATATTTTGAAAATTGAAATAATATCTGTAAAAAAAAATTATGCTAGAGGATTAATAAAAGAAATAATATCTCCTTCTTCTAAAAGAGTAAATGCTAAATGTAATGTAGTAAATTATTGCGGTGGATGTCAATGGATGAATCTTGATTATCTAGAACAATTAAAGCAGAAAGAAAAGATAGTGATAGATACTATTAATAAAATAGGAAATATTACTTTAGAAAAAATAAAAAATGTATATAAAGGTATTATTCCAAGTAAAAATAATTATTTTTATAGAAATAAAGTTCAAATACCTTTTAAATTTGAAAATAATAGAATAAAAGCAGGTTTTTATTCATTAAAAAGTCATGAAATTGTAGAATTTGAGAAATGTTATATACAATCAGAGTTAATAAATTCAATTTTTAAAGATATAAAAAAATTTATTGTAAAAAATAATTTAAATATTTATGATGAAAAAACTAATAAAGGCTTTTTAAGACATGTTATTATAAGACACTCATTATATACCAACCAAGTTTTAATAGGTTTTGTTACCAAAAAAGGAGAATTTCATAATATAAAAGATTTTATTTCTGAAATAACAAAAAAATATTCCGAAGTAAAAGGAATAATTCAAAATATAAATGATAATAAAGGAAATACAATACTAGGAAAAGAAGATAAATTACTTTGGGGACAAAACTATATTATAGAGAGATTTAAAGACTTACAATACAAAATTTCATTAAAATCTTTTTTTCAAATAAATTCAGAGCAAGCTGTAGTACTTTACGATAAAATAAAAGAGTTTTGTAATTTAACAGGTAAAGAAATTATATTTGATGCATATAGTGGAACAGGTAGTATTGGATTATACCTTGCAAATCAAAGTAAATATGTTATTGGTGTAGAAAGTATAAAAGACGCTGTATTAGATGGTATAGAAAATGCAAAACTAAATAATATTAATAATTTTATCATTTTAAATGATAAAGTAGAAAATTGTTTTGATAGAATTGTTAAAAAATATAATCCTGATATATTGATATTAGACCCTCCTAGAAAAGGTTGTGATAAGTCTATATTTGATAATATAGATAAATATAATATAAAAAAAATTATATATGTTTCTTGCAATCCTGCAACATTAGCAAGAGATTTAAGATTAATTATAGGTAAAAATTTTGAAATAAAAAAGTTATTATCAATAGATATGTTTTCTCATACGTATCATATAGAAAACATAGCATTATTTGAAAAATTTTAAATCTTAGGTAGTTCTCCTGTAAGTGTATTTAAAAATGCTTCTATACTAGCTATTTCTTTATCAGTTAAATTAAGTCCTAATTGAGTTTTACCCATAGTTTTTATTGCTGTTTTCAAATCTTTTACTTTTCCATCATGAAAATATGGATACGTTTTTGCTACATTCCTTAAGGAAGGAACTTTAAACACAAATTTATCAGCTTCATTTTTTGTAACCTCAAATCTTCCTAAATCTTTTTGATACTGATATGGATTTATTAAACCAAATTTTTGAAACATTTGACCACCAATAGCAACACCATTATGACAAGAAATACAACCTTTACTTATAAATGTTCTTAGTCCTTCTTTTTCTTTATCATTTAAAGCTTTTGTATCACCTTTTAAATATTTATCAAATTTAGATGGCGTAACCAATGTCCTTTCAAAAGCTGCTATTGCTTTTGTAATATTTTTATAAGTAATAGGTTCCTTTTCTCCTTTAAAAGCAAGTTTAAAGTCATTCACATAGTTAGGATCACTTTTTAATCTTTTCAAAACTTCAGCTTCACTTGGCATTGCCATTTCAACAGGATTTAATATAGGTCCTCCTGCTTGCTCCTCTAAACTTTTAGCTCTTCCATCCCAAAATTGTGAAAAATGTAATCCAGCATTATAAACTGTAGGTGCATTCCTATTTCCTTTTTTTCCGTTTACTCCTGTTGAAACAGGTTGATTATCAACTCCAAATTTATTTAATAAATGACAAGAATTACAACTTATTGTATTGTCAATAGATAATCTTTTCTCAAAATATAACTTTTTACCTAATTTAACTTTTTCAGGTGTTGATTGATTATCAGCTGGTGAGGTTATTTTGTCAGGTAAAGGTGAAAATATGGCTTTAGCTTGATTTAATAAGTCTAAATCAGATTGTGCTAATGCAATACTTCCTAAAGCAATTGTAGAAAGAGCTATTATCAAACTAAAAGCTTTTTTCATTTTAACCCCCTTTAACCTAAATAAGCTGAATACATCCAAACTAATTTCTCTTGCTGTCTTATGTAATCACTCATTAAGCTAGTAGTTCCTTCATCATTACTCTCTTGAGATAAAGATAAAATATCTCTTTGTTTTGATAAAATTATTTTAAATGAATCTAAAATATTTCTAACACATTCCAAGCCATCAGTTAGATCTTTTACTTCTTTTATTTCTGATTTGCTTATATAATCAGAAAAAGAATGTAAAGGAATTGAACCTAAAGTTAAAACTCTTTCAGCTAATTCATCTACTTTTAATAATAAATCATTGTATAATTCTTCAAATTTCAAATGCAATTCAAAAAAATTGTTTCCTCTAACATTCCAATGAAAACCTCTAACATTCATGTAAAATACTTGATAATTTGATAGTAAATCATTTAATTTATTTGATAATTCTATTGATTTGCTACTATCTAGACCGATTGAATTTGTGCTCATATTATTTACTCCTGTAAAACATATTAATAGTTATTATAGCATATATGGTATTTAATTGTATTCTCTAATTTATCATCTATATTATTTTCAATATAATAGACTGGTTTAGATACTATTATTTTTCTATCTTTATGTCTTTTATTATAATTTATTTTTGCATTACTTCCTATTAAATTATAGATTTTATTTGCTATATCAATTAATTTATAGCCTTTTCCTGTTCCTATTTCTACAGTTCCTAATTTATTCTCTTTTAAAACTTTATATATTATAAAAACTAAATCATCTATATATATATAATCAATAATGTTCTCTGGTTCTTTTAAATAAAAATCTTTATTTTTTAATCCCGAGTTTATAATAGAAGGTATAAGTTTCTCTTTTTTATCTCCTGGACCAAAAGGAAAAAATATTTTAAGCCATGTGATATCAATATTTTTAGAAAAACAATAATCTTTTAAATTAGCTTTAGTTTTTGAATATAAAGTTTCCTTAAAGTAGTCTTCAGCACATGAACCAGCTACTAAAAGTTTTTTACCATTATTTTTTATAAATAAATCTATTAATTTTTTACTTATAGATAACCATTTAAGATTACCTTGGGAATTTAAGTAAGTTTTATTATCCGTTATCCAAGCAAGATGAATTAGTATTTCAGGTTTTTCTTCTTTTATTAAATTTTCTAATAATAAAAAATTATTCAAATCTAATTTAATTTGATATAAATTAGTTTTTTCTTCAATTTTATTTTTATTTACAATAGCTATAACCTTGTAATTATCAAGATATTTTATTAGATTTTTTCCTATAAAACCACTTGCACCTGTTAATAATAGTTTTTTCATTGTAAATATTTTTTTAAAATTTTATATTTTGAATTATAATTCAATTCTATGAGTAAAATTTTTAATTTATTGATATTTATCTTATTTATATTTTTGTTTTCTTGTAAGCAAGAATATTCAAATCAGTATAATTCCAGGTATAACTACTCAGGACCACCTCCAGATAATAAAATATATTTTATGGAATTAGCAGACTCCGAGATAACAACAAATCTTATTATGGATTATACACTTACAAGTATTAATAATAATCCTAGTATGTTAGAAAACAACACATATTTAATTTTTGGAACTAAGAAAGGTAATCTATATAATTTTGATTACAGAAGAGGAAAATTTAGATGGATAAAAACATTTAACTCAACAATTAATTCTACTCCTTCAGCATATAAAGAAAAAGTCTTTTTTGCTATTAAAGGAGATATTTACGCTTTGAATTTAAATGATGGTAATATAGTATGGAAATATAAAGTAGATTCTGAAGTTGTAAATGATTCTTTAGTAACGGAAAAAGCTGTTTATTTTTCTTTTAAAAACAATAAAATATATAGTTTTAATTATGAAAATGGAAATATAAATTGGATTTATAATTCAAATTTGCCAATAGAAACAAATATTTTATCTTATGATAATAAATTATATTTTGGAACTAGTAATGGTATTAATTGCTTGGATGAAAAAGACGGAAAAATCATATGGAAATTTAATTCAAATTCTAAACCATTATCAATGCCTGTGGCTTCTAATAAAAGAATATTTTTTGTTTCAAGTGATAATAACTTATATTGTTTAAACTCTAAAGATTCTACTTTTATATGGTCTGTAAAACTTGAAAAGCCTTCAAAAGCTACTCCTTCTATAAATAGTAATAGACAAAGAATATATGTTTATTCAAATGGTAAAATTTTATACATAGATACCACAACAGGTATAATATACAGAGAAACAAAAATAAATTCTGTGATTAATAATCCTATTATAAATTTAAATGGATATATATATGTAACGAATGATAAAGGTAGATTATATTATATAGATGAAACAAATCAAGAAATAAAATGGTATTTTGATGCTTTTGGTAAAAAAACAACAGCTCCATTGCTATATAATGGTATAGTCCATTTTGGAACTGATGAAGGAATAATATATGCGATAGGTAGAAATGAAGATTATCATATATATAACCCATTAATAAAAAAAGTTAATGATATTATAAAAAACAGAAAAGGAATAAATCAACATAGAGCTTTTTATAATTCTAGTTTTGGAAAAATTCCAGAAGGTTATTTAAAATACAAAATTGATTTAAAAGATGAAATAACAAACTCACTATCTTTTGAAAATGATGATGTTTATATATCATCAGGAAAAAAACTTTATATAATAAAAGAAGATAGTGACTTTATAAAATGGAATTATGAAGCTACTAGTAAAATAACATCTTCAATATTTGTTACAAATAGAAATCTATATTTTTCTGATATTGAAGGTTATATTTACTCAATGCATGCTGATTACAGACAAGTAAATTGGCGATACAATTCAGGTGCTCCTATAAATTCCTCACCTTTTGTTTCACAAGATAAAGTTTTTATTGGCAATGATAAAGGAGATTTTATTGCTCTTGATAATATAGGAAATTTGTTATGGAAATATAAGACAAATGGAAAAATAAATTTTGATAGTATAGTTTATAAAGATTATGTATATTTTGTTTCAAATGATTCATATTTATATTGTTTGAATATAAATAATGGTAAGCTTGTTTGGAAATATCAAGTTAATAACACTTCTAAAAGTTGTGTTATAGCTAATAATATATTGTATATAAGTTCTAATAAAAATCTTTTAGCACTAGATTATTTAACAGGAAAAATTATTTGGAAATATCAAACAAAAGCAAATATAAACTCAATACCTGCAATTTATAACAATAATATATATTTTGCAAATCAAGATGCAATATTATTTGCATTAGATATAAATAGTGGTAAGAAATTATGGGAGTATAAGTTAAAAGGTAATGTTAGAGGTGGTATAAGTATAGTTGATGATTATATATACTTTGGAGATGAAAAAGGTATTATTTATAGTATAGATTACAATAAAGGAATAAAAAATTGGGAATTTGATACAAAAGAAAAAATAGTTACAAGCCCTATTATTGTAAAAGGATTACTATATATATGTGCTGGTAAGCATTTATATATTATTAGATAACTTATTACAAATTTTTTCTATTCTAAAAAGAGAATAATCCAAAAATTATGAAAAATTTTTATTACAAGTTTATAACTGATTTTTATATCCTTTCAGAGTTTTTAAAATCATTTTTATTTAGTTTAATAATTTTTATTTTCATAAATATTTCATCATTTGTATTATTTAATGTAATTAATCTAATAGTAGATTATGGTATAAATCTAAAACAAGCATCAATTTTATTTATACTAAGTATTCCTGAAATGCTTTTTTATAGTATTCCTATGTCTTCTTTACTTGCTTCTCTTTTTTCTGTTAGTAATTTGAATAAAAATAATGAATTAATAATAATGTTATTATCAGGAAAAAATAAGTTTTATATATTTAAAAGCTTAATATTTTTTTCTTTTTTGTTATTTACAATAACATTCATATTTAATAATTTTATTGTTAGCAAATCAAGCTATAACTTTAATAATAATATTAAACTTATACAGAATAATTACAATTATTCTTTTTATAAAGAAAATTTTTTATATAAAGAAATTAAAAATGGAGTTTTAAATAAATCTATATATGTTGGAAAAATTGAAAATAATAATATATCAAATGTTTTTATAGAATATATAAAAAATAATAAAGTTATCAAAATAATTTCTTCAAAAAAAGCTATTTTATACAATGATTTTATGATTTTAAAGTATGGTGAAATAATAATTTTTCAAGATAATAGTATAAGCAAAATAAAATTTCAATCTTATAAGTTCAATTTAAACAAAGCTTTAAAAAACATTATCTTTGAAAAAAGAGAAGCTAAAGAAATGACTTATACAGAGTTAAAAGATTTTATAAATAATTTGAAAAAAACAGGAAACAATTATTATAACTATGAAGTTCAATTATACCAAAAAATTTCTCTTCCTTTTTCTATAATAATATTTACCTTAATTGGAATATCAATTGGAAGTATTAATAATAAATCAAAATCCTTTAATTTTTCTTTTAGCATAATATTTATATTTTTATACTATGTCTTAATGTTTATATCTTCATTATTAGGTAATTTAGGATATATAAATACACTTATTGCTGCTTGGCTTCCAAACTTAATAGTATTTTTTTTAAATTTATTATTATTTTTATTATAAAAGTTAAATTTAAGTTATAATTAAGTTATAATGTTTTAACTTGGAGGAAAAATGCAAGAAGTTTTACATAAGTCTGAATTTGTTAATGAACCATTTACTAATTTTACTTTAGAATATAATAAAAATAAAATGCTAGAAGCATTAAATCAAGTAAAAAAAGAGTTTGGAAAAGAATATCCACTTATAATAAATGGTGAAAGAATATATACTGATAAAAAAGATAAATCTATTAATCCATCTAATATAGATCAAGTAATAGGAATTGTTCAAGAAGCAACAAAAGAACATGCTGATATGGCTATAAAATCAGCTTATGAAAATTTCAAAACTTGGAAAAAAGTTCCTTATCAAGAAAGAGCAAATTATTTATTTAAAGCAGCTGATTTATTAAGAGAAAGAAAATTTTATTATTCAGCTTTAATAGTTTATGAAGTTGGTAAATCTTGGGTAGAAGCTGATGCTGACGTTGCTGAAGCAATAGACTTTTTAGAATTTTATGGAAGAGAAATGATAAGATATGCACAAGAACAACCATTGACTAGAATAGAAGGAGAAAAAAATAAACTTATATATATTCCTTTAGGAGTAGGAATTGTTATTCCACCTTGGAACTTTCCATTAGCAATAATGGCAGGAACAACAGTTGCATCCTTGGTAACAGGAAATACTGTTGTCTTAAAACCTTCAGGTGATTCACCTGTTATAGCTTATAAATTTGTCGAGCTTATGGAAGAAGTAGGATTACCAAAAGGAGTTTTAAACTTTATAACTGGTGATGGTGCTATAATTGGTGATTATTTAGTTTCTCATGAATTAACAAGATTTATTTCTTTCACAGGATCTATGCAAGTTGGATTAAGAATAAATGAAGTTGCATCTAAACATAAAGAAGGTCAATTATGGATAAAAAGAGTTGTTGCTGAAATGGGAGGAAAAGATGCAATAATTGTTGATGATGAAGCTGATTTGGATTCAGCTTCAGATGGAATAGTAGCATCAGCTTTTGGATTTCAAGGTCAAAAATGTTCAGCCTGTTCAAGAGCTATAGTTGTAGAAAGTGTTTATGATGAAGTTATAAGTAAGGTTATTGATAAAACTAAAAAAATGTTATCAATAGGAAATCCTGAGAAATTAGAAAATAATTTTGGTCCAGTATCAAGTAAAAGAGCTTTTGATAAAATATTAAATTATATAGAGATAGGTAAAAAAGAAGGAAAGCTTTTATTAGGTGGTAATAAAATAGAAAACACAAATGGTTATTTTATAGAACCTACTATTTTTGCTGATGTTTCACCAAATTCTACAATAGCTCAAGAGGAAATTTTTGGTCCTGTTTTAGCTTTTATAAAAGCTAAAGATTTTGATGAAGCATTAGAAATAGCTAATAATACAAAATATGGATTAACTGGTTCAGTATATACATTAAATAGAGAAAAACTACAAAAAGCAGAAGAAGAATTTTTTGTAGGTAATCTATATTTAAATCGTAAATGTACAGGTGCTTTAGTTGGTGTTCATCCTTTTGGTGGCTTTAATATGTCAGGAACAGATTCAAAAGCAGGCGGTAGGGACTACTTATTATTATTTATGCAAGCAAAATTAATTTCTGAAAAAATTACCAATACCTAAAAAATTATTTTTTAGCTATATTAGAATTTTATAAGATAAATAATTAAAATAAGTTTTAAGATTTTTTGATTATTTGTGCTTTATAAACTATTCTAAATAAAAAAAGTATTTTATTATTATATTATGGATAAAATAATAAAAATCTTATTAGAATCTGGAGATATAAACACTCATCAATTACAAGTTTCATTAGACGAACATGTAAGAACCGGAAAAGAACTTCTTAATATTTTAGTTGAAAAAGGATTTATTACTAATAGCAAACTTAAAGATTTAACTGAATTAAGTTTTATAAGTGATTTAAATGTTAAGACAATCCAAATACCACCTGATACACTTAAGATGTTACCTTTACAAATAATATCAGCAAATAAAGTATTTCCGTTACACTTTATTAACAATAAACTTGTATTAGGAATGGTTAATCCTAAAGATTTAATAGCTGTTGATAATGTTAATATTTTTCTTGGTAAAAATATTTCAATTCAAAGATTAAGAATAACAGAAGAAGATTACTTATTTTTATTGAAAAAATATGAACATCTTTTAAATGATAAAAAAGATAAAGATGATTTAAAATATACTGATTTTAAGGAAAATGAAGATGAAGATAACTATGAAAAGATTTTTAACAAATTACTTCAAAGTGCCTTGAAAAAAAGAGCTACACAAATTACTTTAGAACCAGGTAATGATACAGTAAAAGTTAGATTTAAGATAGATGACACTTTTTATGAAGAAGTAAGATTTCCTAAAAAATTTTATCAAAATTTGCTTAATTATGTAAAAGAAAATAGCACTTTTTTGGATTCTGATGATAAAAATTTATACTATTCAGGTTCGTTTAAATATAAAGAAAATAATGATAATTTTACAAATTTTGTTTTTAATGGCATTAAAACTATACAAGGTGAAAGAATTATAATTAGACCATCGTATCCAATACCAGAATTAAGAAAATTGTTTTATTTTGATAAAGTTTATGAATATATTGACAAAAGTTTAGCTAAAAATAAAGGGATAATTATTGTTATAGGAAATTCTGCTTCTGGTAAATCAACAACATTATATTCTTTACTACAACATAAAATTTCTAATACTAATCAGTTAATAACTGTTGAAGATCCTGTTAAATATGTTTTTGATAATTATGTTTCTCAAATAAATTTTAAAATGGATAGAGTAGATTCATTAAAAAACTTTATTAATGAGCTATCAAGACAAAGTCCTGATGTATTAATGCTTCAAGAATTAAAAGATGAAGAGTGGGGTATGTATTTAGAAGAATTAGCTCTTTCTGGTATGTTAATATTTGCTGGAATAAAAGCATATAATATTATTTCAGCTATGAAAAAATTAAAAAGAATGAAATTTCCAAATTTTTCATCTATACAACTTTTAATTCATCAAAAACTTTTAAAAATGTTATGTCCATATTGTAAAGTTAAATATAATCCATTGTCTCAAGAAATTCAAAAAGCAGGCTTAACATTTGAGCAAATTTCCATTGCCTTTGAATCAAATCCTGAAGGATGTAATAAATGCTATGGTGGTTATAAAGGACTTATAGGTGTTTTTGAAGTTACTCCTGTTACAAAAGAAATGGTAAGAATATTAAATAAAGATGAAATAGTAGTAGAAAATTTTATTGAAGAATTTAATAAAAGTAAAATTATTAGTCTTAAAGAATATGGATTATTTCTATTAAAAGACGGGATAATATCTTTTGATGAATTCTATAAGCTACTTTAGAAAATTCAAAAGATTACTTATTATATAATAAAAAGTGGCACCTAATAAAAAAGTTACTGGAAATGTAAGTATCCATGCAATTATTATATTCCCTACAATCCGCCATTTTACAGCACTAAATCGTTTTGCAACTCCAACTCCCATTATTGACGTAGAGATTACATGAGTAGTACTTAATGGTATTCCAAAATATGAAGCTGTTGTTATTATTAACGATGCTGTTGTTTCTGCTGCAAACCCATTTATTGGTTGTAATTTTATCATTTTACTACCCATTGTATGAATTATTCTCCATCCACCAGCTAAAGTACCTAAAGACATTGCTAAAGCACAACTAAAAATTACCCACTTTGGAACATTAAATTCTACTTTTGTCTCAGAATTAATTTCTAATTCATGATTATTAATTGCTTTATTTATTTCAAAAGCAAGTTTATTATCAATTTCTTTTACTTCTTCTAAAATATATGAAGATGATAGATTTTTATCTTTTGCATTTTCAACTTTTCCAATTATTTTATAAGCCTTATATTTACCATTTTCATTTTTTATAAAACCTCCTTCATTTACAAATTTAGAAACTATATTTTTAATTTCAGGGTTATTTGGTGAATTTATATTGGTTACTGAAAATACAGAGTAACTAATAACTGCCATTGTTATTATACCCATAGTCTTTTGAGCATCATTTTGTCCATGACTTAAAGCCATAAATCCAGCTGACAATATTTGTAACTTGGAAAATATTTTGTTAATTGGTCCTGGTTTAGAATAAAAAACTATTCTATAAATTATTATCATAATAAAAAAACCAAAAAAAATTCCTATTATAGGTGAAGTTATCATAGGTATAATAACCTTGTTTAAAACTCCTTTTAATTTCATCATTGAAAATCCACCAAATCCAAAAGCACCCCCGCACAGTCCGCCAATAATTGCATGAGAAGAACTTGAAGGAATACCATAGTACCATGTTATAAGATTCCAAATTATTGCACTTATTAAAGCTGACAAGACTGTTACTTGATTTACAGAAACAGAATCAACAATGCCACTACCAACTGTTTTTGCAACTTCTATACCAATAAATGCTCCTATTAAATTTAAAATAGCAGCCATAATAACAGCTTGAAAAGGTCTTAAAACTCTTGTTGAAACAACAGTAGCTATAGAATTAGCAGCATCATGAAATCCATTTATATAATCAAAGATAAGTGCAAATATTATTACAAATATTAGAAGAATAAAGTAATCATGCATATTTTAATATTATCCCTAAAATAACATTAGCTGAATCATTACACTTGTCTATAGCATTTTCTATACGATTGTATATATCTTTCCATTTTATAACATACAAAGCCTCATAGTCATTAGTAAATAAATCTTTTATTGAATTTCTAAAAATTTTATCTCCCTGATACTCTAATTTATGTATTTCATCTATGTGAGGCGATATTTTACCTAATTCACTCATATTATTTAATCTTGAAATTAATAAAGATAGTTCTTGAGAACAGGATTTCAAGGTTTTAGCAAGATTTATAACATTATCATTTACTTCTTTTATATTATACAAATCAAAGTATCTTGTAACAGAATGAACATGATTTACTATACTGGCTAATAGTTTAGTTAGTGAATGTATATCTTCCCTATCTAATGGAGTTACAAATGTTGATAATAATTCTTTCATTAATTCATCTGCTAGAGAATTACCTTCATCTTCTAATTTATTTATTTGTTCTACATAAGTATTTTGATTTTGGTAATTTTCTAGAAATAAAATGAATTCTTCAGAAATCTTAACTAAAACATTAGATAATTTATTAAATAAATCAAAAAATTTTTTATCTTGTGGCATTAAATTTATTTTGAACATTTTGTACCTCTAAAAAACTACTAAATTCTAAAATTAGAATTATAAAAACACAAGTCTTAAATTTATAAAAATAAATTTTCTTATCTAAAAAACTAATACTAATAAGTATAAAATACTTGAATAAATAATATTAATTTTGTATAAATATGAAAACGATTAAAAATGATAATATTAAATAAATAATAACTAAAAATAATAATTATTATATTGATTAATTTTTATTAAATTTTATTATAATTCTCACTCGGACACTGAGATTGAGTTATAAAAAAAAAAAAAAAAATTACCTTGAAACGCTGATAAATACTAAATTTAAAGTATTTTTTAATATAAATCTTTAAACTTACTATTAAAGGATTTTGATCTTATCAAAAAATAACATTAGCCCAGTGCCTTTATTATAAGAATTGGTATTAGAAGATAATAGTAGGTAATTATTATCAAAAAAAGAAATCAAAGTTTAGAAAAGATTTAAATTGCTATTCAAAAAGTATTTTTAAATTATGACTTGAAACTATCAGAAATGCTTTATTAAATCCGTTAACTAAACAAAAAATACTTTATAAATCTATTTGCTTCTTTTCAAGACAAATATTAGCTTTTAGAACTTGTGTCGTGGAGTGAGACTCAAAATATTTTCTAATTCCTCTTTTCTTAATTCCCATAATATTTTAAGTTCTCTGTTTCTTTCAGTTTTTATCATATTTTTCACAATATCTTTATCATATTCTAATGAAATCAATAAATTATCTATAGCATTATCAAGATATGAATCATTCTTTTCAAGCTCATATTTCATAATCCAATATCCTACCTTAAAAAAATATGTTAGCCAATTTTTATCTAAAGAGTTAATTATATTAATCATTAAAGAAGCATTTTCTTCATCTTTTATTCTACAAAAAGAATAAGAATAAAAATATATAGCTTCTTTATATGCTTTTTCTGGTAAAATTCCTTGTTCAGGATGTGATATAACATTTTTATATATTTTAATACAAGATTGAAATAAATCATTTATTAAACTTTTAATATCTTTATTGAAACCAATATTTTTACTTTTTATATATTCTTCAAATTTACTATCATATAAATTATTTTTTAATATGAAATCTAACTCATCAGCTATATGATATAAACATCTTGCGTATTCATCTATGCAATAAATATCATCAGGATTTAAATTTAAAGATTTTTCTAAATTATTTTTAGCTTCTACAAGCAAATTAAAACACTCTTTAGGATTTGAATCTTGTAATTGTAATGCTTTATTAAAATAACATATACCTATACTCATAAGTATATCTGCTTTAGTATTTACAAAGTCACTAGGGCAAGTATCTAGGGCTAAGTTAAAAGCTTGTATTGCAAAATCAAAATTTCCTGAAACAGCAGCTATCTTTGCTGCTCTTTCTTGATAAATAGTAATATTACTAGAGAAATTAGGTGCTGTTTCTAATAACTTTAAAACTTCGTCAGTTTTTCCTTCTAAAGTTAAAGCTTTTATTAATTTATTGAAATTTTCTTGATTTTTTTCTTTATTATACTTCTCTTTAAGCTTATCAATATTAGTTATTTTTAAACTTTCTTTTATATTATTTCTTACAGCAAATTCTAAATCACTAGGAACTCTTTTATATATAAGTAATAGTTCTCCTTTTTCTTGAGGAGTTAAATTTAAAACTTGAGCCATTATATTTAATAAATGAACACTTGGACTTTTTACTCCTGATTCTATTAATGATATATATGATTCACTGCAATTTATATCTGGGTCTTTTTCCAAAAGAGCTTTAATAAACTTTTTTTGAGTATTAAAACCCATTTCTTTTCTTTTATTTTTTAAAAATTTACCTGCTTCTATATATTCCATTTTACTTTTTAGTAAATATTTTTTTATTATAAAATCAAAAAAAGTATAACTTATAAACTCTTAACAAAAAAAAACAATATTATCACAATAAAGTAATTGATTTTATAGTAAAATAATAATGTTAGTAAAATAATAATGTTACTTTTTTGTAAAAACAATATTGACTTTTTTGAAAAAATATTTTATTATTGAAAAATAATGGTATATTTGTAAGGTAATTAAATGAAAAAAATTACTTCTGTTTTATTAAACTTAATATTATGTTCTTGTTTAGCACAATCTAATTTACAAATATCACATCCAGAAAATCAATCAAAAGCATTGGAAAATTCTAAAGATACTAATAATATATCTAAAAGACTAAGTGATAATCAAAACACATCATCAGTTCAAGAAAAAAGTTATTCTCAACCATTACAAACAACAATACCAGCAATTCCTAACTCTGCTACAGGAACAACAAATGATATTCCAGGAGCAAATCCTTTACCAATGCCAACATCTTCTGAACCATTAGCAAACTTAAATAATGATAATTATTTTACAAAATATCCTATAAACTCTTTTGTAAATGCAGAGAAAGATCCTTTATCAACTTTTTCTTTAGATGTAGATACTGCTTCCTACACATGGATGCGAAAAAGTGTTGAAAATAATATAGTTCCTAATCCTGATTCTGTAAGAGTAGAAGAATATATTAATTATTTTGATTATAAATATCCAAATCCAGAAAATAAGTTAGATATAAATCTAGATTTATCAAATTCAAGAGTTAATGAAAATAAAATTTTAAGAGTAGGAATACAAACAAAAAAAATCGAAAATAAAGATAGAAAACCGGCTGTTTTAACTTTTGTAATAGATGTATCAGGCTCTATGAACATGGAAAATAGACTTGGACTTGTTAAACAAAGTTTAGAAATATTGCTTAAAGAACTAAAAGAAGATGATAAAGTTGGTATTGTAGTTTTTGGAACAAATGCAAGAGTATTATTAGAACATAAATCCATATCAGAAGAAGATGAAATTTTGAAAGCTATAAACTCTTTAAAACCTGAAGGCTCTACAAATACAGAATCAGGTCTTTTACTAGGATATAAACAAGCAGAAAAATATTTCCAATCTAACTCAATTAATAGAGTTATACTCTGTTCTGATGGAGTTGCAAATGTTGGAACAACAAGTCCTGATGGCATATTAGAAAAAATAAAAAAAGAATCAGAGTCAGGTATAACATTATCAACAATAGGTTTTGGAATGGGAAATTACAATGATACTTTAATGGAACAGTTAGCAAATAAAGGTGATGGAAATTATTATTATGTTGATACTTTAAAAGAAGCTGAAAAAGCTTTTAGAGAAAACTTGATAGGGATACTTCAATTATTAGCAAAAGATGCAAAAGTTCAAGTTAAGTTTAATCCAAAAGTTGTTTCAGAATATAGATTAATAGGATATGAAAATAGAAATTTAAAAAACGAAGATTTTAAAAATGATTTAATAGATGCAGGAGATTTAGGAATAGGTCACAGTTCAACAGCTTTATATGAATTAAAATTGAAAGATAATACTTCAAAAGAAATATTGGCTGATGTATTTTTAAGATATAAAGATGTTGATAATTTGAATAGTGTTTTAGAAATTTCTAAAAGTATTAATTTAGAAAACCTTAAAACTTTTGAAAATAGCTCTGATAGCTTTAAATTATCACAATTAGTTATGGAATATGCAGAGAATTTAAGAAAAAGTCCTTATATAAAAAGTGACTATAAAGATATATCAAATCAATTGTCTAAATTAAAAGATTATGAAAATGACTCTAAAGTGAAGGAATTAATAAGTTTAGTTAATAAAGTTAGTAGTATTATAAGTAAGTAAGGAGATTTTTATGTTATCTAAAAAAATTGCTTTTTTGTTAGTTCCAGTTATTATAAGTAGTTGTGGAGTAACTACAGGTAATATTGCAAATTCTAATGAACAGAATAATGTTTCTAACAATAAAATTATAAATACAAGTACAGGCACACTTAGATTTAATAAAATTACAAATGATAAATTAGCTGAATATAATAACTTACTTAATAGAAATTTATCAAGCGCTCCAAATATATCAAGTAATATAAATTCTAGAAATAATGTTTCAGATAGTATTGTTAGTAGTAATTCTTCAACATCATCGGTAGCACCATCAATAGGTGCAGAATCAAAAATGACTATAGCACCATCAGCTGATATAGCTATGAGATATTTTCCTCCTTATTATGGTGGATTTTGGGAAGATTACACTGTAATAGATTTTGAAGAAGCAAAACAAGAAGGTTTTTCAGGAACATATTTAGAAGCATTAAATAAAATTGTTAAACCTATAATAAGTCAATTAGCACCTGATATAAGACTTGTTAATACAAGTGGAAATTCAGATGTAGAAGGTAATAATAAAATAAGTGAAGAAACTAAAAAAATAATGCCTTACATGGATTATTATCAATGGTATTTTAATTTTGTTTCTTCATCACAAAAAGAAGTATATAGTATTAACATTTCGCAAAAAGAAGTGCTAGTTTTAAGACAAAAATGGGGGTTGAAAAAATTAGATTTTGAAAATATAAAAATAGACAGCAAAGATGCTATAAAAATTTTCTCTGACGCTATAAAAAATAAAGATTTAAAATCTACTGATAATCAAGAACAATATTTACCAAAAGATGGTGAAATTATATACGAAATTCCAGAAAACACTAGCTGGTATTTTTACTTAGAAAATGATAAAAGTAATCTTATTTGGTCATTAAGTATGAATATTAATTACAATTATCCAATACCACTTGAATCAACTGTTTCATCTTCAGGTACTACTTCAGCAGTTGAAGCAAGACCTTATACACCACCTTCTTATTGGTATTCAGGAGGTTATGCTAGAATAGATGCAACAACAGGAAAAATATTGAGCTTTACAAGACCTGTAAGATATAAAAATAATGCAGATCCTTATCCAAAGGAAACTGTACCTCCTATGCCACCTATACCAAAAGAAAGCCCTAGTGCTTTACCTGAACCTGTTGTAACATCAAGCCCAGAAAATAAATATTAGTTAAACTCAAAACTAGTAAATACTTCAAGAACAGAAATATTTTTTTCATATTTTATAAGATTATTGTCTGTAAATTTTACTCCATAAAGATTTTTGAATATAGATGGAACAAAAGCTTCTTTATGCTTGATATATACAACAATATTTTTATCATCTTTCTTAAATAAGAAACTTAGAAACTCAATAATATTTTCTAAAAACTCATTATTTAAAAAATATTCTGCTTTTAAAAATAAAACATTATTTAAACTTTTGAATTTGTCAATAAATAGATTTTTTATAATATAATCCTTACTAAAATCTACTTTAAAAATATTCTTTGTAAATTTTTTAGATAAATTAATAGTATTATCAGTAGAATTTTTGTCTATTATGAAAATACTTTCACTTATATTTAATATTTTATTAAAAGTATTTTCTATACTTTCTTGATTATTTTCAGTAATAAGGCAAATAGAAATATCTATTAAGCTATTTTTAATGTAATTAATATTTTCTTCTATTAAATTTATTTCTTTTTTATACCATTTGAATCTTACATTTTTTAAAACTGATAAAAATTCTACTATAAAGTTTTTAAATCTTATATCTTTATTATTTAAAGTCTTAAAATAATTTATTTCATTAATAGTTGTTTTAAAAAAAGAAGAATAAATATCTAATGCTTTTTTATAATCATGTAAAGAAAGTAAACACAAAGTATATAATAATACTAATTCTCCTGTTTTAGAAAAAGTATAAGCTTTATCAAAAAAATAAATAGATTTTTTTAAGTCAATTACTAAATATAATCTACCTAAATTTAACATTGTATAAAAGAATAGATTTTCTTCTACTTTATAACTTAATTTTTTCTCTATACTATCATCTGAAAAAATACTTATGAGGTTTTCATAATAAAATATTGCTTTTTTAAAATCCTGCTTAATTTGATAAGCTCTTGCAATGTAAAATAAATATTCTGGATTATTAGGATAATCTTTTAAAAGCTCAATTAAATGTTTCTCAGCTTTATTTACATTTTTTTCTAAAAGTAATTGAATTAATGCTACATTTATGTTTGTATAAAATATTGTGTTTCTGTCTTTATTTGATGAATTATAAAGTGAAATTGCATTATTATAAGTATCTATTGCTTTATCATAGTCATAATTTTTTTCGTAAGATATTCCCATTAAATACATGTATCTTAATTTTTCAGAAATATTTTGCTCATTTCTAATTATTTTTTCAAGAGTTTTTATATAATTTTCATGCTTGTTATTAAGAATATTTTTCGATTTTTTATATTCATGGTGTAAAAGTTCAATAGGACTATCAATTAAATTAAAAGATTTAGTTTTACTTGTAATATGTTCATGTATAGGTCTTACAAAAATTAAGTCTTTATCTTTCTGAAACAATGATTTTTTTATTATAATGTTAGTTTTTCCTGTCTTCTCAATATCAATAAGCTTAACTCGTATAATATATGGTGAATCACTTTTTTTCAAATTCTTTAAAAAATCAAAAATTATTTTTCTAGAGTTATAAGTTAATTCTTCATCAGCATCTATTACAAAAATCCATTCATAACTTGCTTTACTTATAGAAATATTTCTAGCTTTGCTAAAATCATTTTCCCATTTATAATCAAAAATTTTAGCACCATAGTTACTTGCTATTTTTTTCGTATTATCTGTTGAGCCTGTATCTAATACAATTATTTCACTAGCAATATCTTTTATACTATTAAGACAAATACTTATTACTTCTTCTTCATTTTTAGTTATTAAACAAAAGCTTATTTTTGGTTGACTCATTAAGTTTAAATAGCTTTTCTAAAGTTTATTACTTTAGATTTTTTCTTATATCTAATTAAATTTTTTAGTTCTTGTTTTGCTACATTATACAAATTATTTTTTGTGCTTCTTGATAAAAATTCTGTATAATGTTTTTCAGCTTCTTCAAATAATCCCTTTTCTTTATAAAGTTGAGCTAATTTAAAATGAACTATAGATTTACTTTCTTTTGTGTCAATTTCTAATGCTTTATTCAAAATTCTTATAGATGAACTTATATCCCATTTATTTCTATAAACATCAGCTATATTTATGTAGGTAATTATGTCATTTGGGTAATTTTCCAAAACTTTATTATAAGCTTCAAGAACTTTATCTTTATCATCTTTCATTTTGTATATTAAGGCTAGTAAATAAAGTATCTTGTAAGATTTAAAACCTTTATCAAGCAAATAATTTATTTTATCTTCAGCTTTATCTAATTGACCTTTTTGATAATAAGCACAAGCTAAGTTTTGTAATACAAAACTATCATTATTATTTATATGTTCTAATCTTGAATATATATTTATTGCTTCATCTAAATTTCCGATTTCTTGATACAGTGAAGCCATAGATAATAATACATCATAATTTAAACTATCTATTTTTAAGCATTCTTTATATATTTCTAACACTTTATCATATTGTTTTAATTTATAATAAATGTGTGCTAAAGAATATTTAGCTTTTACTGATTCTTTATTTCTATCTATTATAGAGTGAAACAATTCTAAGCTTTCATTTACTTTACCTGATGTAAATAAACATTTAGCCATTGAAATTTCATAATCCAATATAGGATTTAATATCCATGCTTTTTGATAATTTTCAAATGATTTAGCATAGTCATTTTTGTAATAATAAATTTCAGCTAATTTATAGTAAATTTCATGATTAGAAGAATCGAGTTTCAATAAAAATAAATAATAATCAAGTGCTTTATCAAATTCTTTTGCTTCAAAATATAGTTCTGCTATTGCTTTCCAAGAAGGTATATAACTTTCATCTTTTTCTAATGATTTTCTATAAAATATATAAGCTTCATTTAAATTATTATTTTCATGATAATATTTAGCTTGGTAATAATATATTTCTGATTCTTCTAATAGTTTATCTAGATAATATATAAGTAAATTTGCTGTAGGACATCTTTTTTCAGGATCTTTATTTATTAACTGATGCACTATTAATTCTAATTTAAATGGTATATTATTATTCAAATTTTTAAGAGGAATAGGATTTGAATGTAGTATATTATTTATAGTTTCTTTTATACTATTTCCTTTAAATGGTAGTTTTCCAGATATTAATTGATAAAAAATACAACCAAGTGAAAATATATCTGTTTTTCCATCTATTTCATCATGACTTATTAGTTGTTCAGGTGACATGTAATTTAATGTTCCTATCATTATTTTTGAAGTAGTTATATTATCAGAAAATATTCTTTTTGCACAACCAAAATCTATTAAATAAGTATTTTTATTTTCATCAATGAGAATATTATTAGGTTTTACATCCCTATGTATTATACCATTATCATGAATATATTGAAGAGAACTAGCTATTTGTTTAATTATACTTATAATATCAAATAAATTTAAATAATTATCTTTATTTTCTATAAAATCATGTAAAGTTTTTGTAGTTACATAATCCATTACTAAATACAATTTATTATCATTTTCAAAATAATTTCTAGCTTTTATTATATTTTTATGTTTAAGTGATAAATGTATTTCTATTTCTCTTTTGTATCTTTTAAATTGTTCTAAGTAACCTATACTATTTTCATCTTCATTTGGATTTCTATAAATAAACTCTTTAATGATAACTTTTTCATTATTTTTACTATCAATAGCCTTATAAATGATGCTTGAAGTACCTCTAGCTATCTCTTGAAAATCAATGTATCTTTCCATTAAAAACTTTAAAAATAATTAAGCTAAATTAATATTACTACATTAATAGTAAATTAAAAAGTGTTTATTAACACTAATATTCATTTAATAGGATACAAAACTTAAAAAATGCTTAAAGTCTTATAAAAATTTAAAGACATTCAATAATATCACTATCTTTTTTTGAAAATACTATTTTACCATTTTTTATAACCATATTTGTAAGATTAACACCGTAATGATATGGTATATAATTATGATTTGGTGCATCTACTATTAAAATATCAGCATTTTTGCTAACTTCTATACTTCCAACCTTATTACCTATATTACAAGCATAAGCAGCATTTATTGTTGCACTTGCTAAAGCTTCTATTGGTAACATTTTTAATTTTAAACACGCAAAATATATAACTAAATACATAGATTCTGAATATCCAGCGCCAGGGTTAAAGTCAGTAGATAAGGCTATTGGTAAATTATTTTCCATCATAAAAGTCACATTTGGAAATTTAGTATCTAGTCTAAAAGTTATTGTTGGAGTTAAAACACCGATTACATTAGCTTTAGCCATTGCTTTTATACCTTCTTCACTTGAATAATCTAGATGATCAGCAGATACAACACCAAGCTTTGCTGAAAGTTCAGCACCATTAGTATTTGATAATTGATCTACATGTATTTTTAATTTTAAATTATTTTTCTTTGCTGATATTAAAATCTTTTCAGCTAGTTCATTTGAAAAGAAACCATTTTCACAAAATACATCACAAAATTTTGCTAGATTATATTTTTTAACATTAGGTATCATTTCATTAATTAATATTTCAGTATATTTTTCTGGTGTCAAATCATCAGGTATAGAATGAGCACCCATAAAAGTTGGGATAATATCAATTTCATGACTTATTTCTTTTATAACTTCCAATATTTTTTTTTCATTTTCCCAATCAAGACCATATCCGCTTTTAGCTTCAATAGAAGTAATACCCTCTTCTAACATTCTATTTAGTCGTTTTATTGCCAAGTTCTTTAACTCTTCTTTTGATGATTTTCTAGTACAAGAAACTGTGTATTTTATACCTCCTCCCATCACTTCAGAATTACTGCCTCTAGTTTTATTTATTTTATTTACTAATTCAAATTCTCTTGTTCCAGAAAAAATTAAATGTGTATGACAATCAACAAAAGATGGTAGTACTGTTTTACCTTCACAATTTATAATTTTTTTAGCTTTTAATTCTTTATCTAAATTTTTACCTATCTTAATTATTATTCCATTTTTTATTGCTATGTCAGTATTTTTTAATATTGGAATATTTTTATAGTCTCTACCTCTTATTATTTTATTTGGTAAAGACATAGTTAGCAATTCATTAGGATTTTTTATTATTAAATCTACAATCATAATAAGTAGAGTTATTTATTTTCAGGTAAAACTATTTTAACTTTTAACATTTTATCACCTTGTCTAAGAGATTTAACTACATCCATACCTTCTGTAACAATACCAAAAACAGCATAATTTCCATTTAAATGAGGTGTTTCAGCAAGTGTAATATAGAATTGACTTGAGGCACTATTTGGGTCTTGTGCTCTTGCCATACCAACTGCACCTTCAACATGTTTTAAAGCTGAATTAACTTCTAAAGGTATTGTTTTAGATGAACCACCTGTCCCATCACCTTTGGGATCACCTCCTTGTATGACAAAACCTGGAACATATCTATGAAATGTTAAACCATCATAGAATCCACTTTCTGCTAATTCTATAAAGTTTCTTGTAGTTATTGGTGCTTTTTCTTCATAAAGTTGAAATTTAAAAACACCTTTATTTGTTTCTACAACAGCTAATCTTTCTTTAACTTCACCTTTACAAGATTCAATTGATACCACTGCTAAAATTAAAACTCCTTTCAATAAACTTTTAATACTCATAAATATCTCCTTTATTTTTATAAATCTCTATAATTTTTTTTAAGTGCATAAAAAAAACATGTATATCATCATGTGAATTAACAGCTAATAGTCCTTTATCAACTATTTCTACTAATAAAGGATAATTGATAAATGGTCTAGAAAATATATGTGAACGCATTATATCAGCTAAATCTAATATATTACTAAAATGTTTTTCTTCATTATAAACTTCAGCTAAATGATTATAAGCATAAACAAGAACTTTTAATGGTACTTTCATTTTTTTTAAAAAGTGAGCCGAAGAGTTAGCATAAGTAGTCAATAAATCATAATTAACATCTCCATCAATAAAAAATCCTTTTGAAAAATAAATTTCTGGTGATATATATTCCATAAACTTAAAACCAATAAATTAAATTAAATTTAGTATTATAACATTAATAATAATGAAAATTATAATTTTTCACTCGAAATGCAACACTTACCAATTTTACAAATTAGATATGACAATAGTTTTAGCCATACAGTGAAATATTTACATTACTTTACATATTAGTATTTCACTAAAATGTGAGACTGAGCTTAAGTTATGAATAATGAAAGAATTATTTATAAAATTTATAGATTTTAGTAAGATAATAAAATATAAATGTTAAATAATAAGGATTAAAAGAAAATGGAAGTAATATTTTGCTGTCTATATTGTTCAGAGAGTTATTAAGAAAGTTGTGTTTATACATATTTGAAATCAATCTATAATTAGTACCTGCATTGGCTTTAGGTATTATTTTATTAATAACCATTATTCTGTCGAAAGATTATTAATTATTCAAAAAATAACTTAAAAAATAAAAAAATAATAAAGTGTAAAATACTCTCTCAAATTTCTTTTCTATAACTTAATCCCAGTGCCATATGTTTAAAATGTTGTTTATTTTAATTTTATTTAAATTTATTATATTTTGTGTTAAATTTTATTAAAATATTCGAGATAATTAATAATATTTTTTTTATTAAAATTTTTTTTGATATTTAAGTATTACATGGTATTTTTTTAATAGATTAAAATTATTTGGATATAAAAATATGAAAGAATTTTGGGATGAAAGATATTCATCTGAAGAATATATTTATGGCAAAGAAGCAAATTCTTTTTTAAAGCAGGAATTAAAAAAATTGGAAAAAGGTAAAATATTATTTCCCTGTGAAGGTGAAGGAAGAAATAGCGTTTTTGCTTCTAAAATAGGTTGGATATCTTATGGATTTGATCAAAGCCATATAGCAAAACAAAAAGCTGAAAATTTAGCTAAAGAAAATAATGTTGAAATTGATTATAAAGTAGGCAATGTTGAAGAAATAGAATATCCAGAAAATTACTTTGATGCAATAGCTTACATATATTCTCATTTTCCATCTGAAAATAAAAAAAATTATTTTAAAAAACTAAATAGTTATTTAAAAATAAATGGATATGTTATTTTTGAATGTTTTAGTAAAAAACATTTAGAATATAATTCAAAAAATCCATCTGTTGGTGGTCCTAGAGATTTAGATTTACTATTTTCAATAGATGAAATCAAAGAATATTTTGATAATTTTAATTTTATATATTTAAATGAGGAAGAAATAGAACTTAAAGAAGGAAATTTTCATAATGGTATTGGTATGGTTATAAGATTTGTTGGTAAAAAAATGTTTTAAATTCTATTTTCTAGCATAAACTTGAACAAAGTATTTATTATCAAGTTCATCTTTAAACTTATTTATACCTATTGAATTTATAAGTAATCTAGAATCTCTTGAAGCCATAACTATTTTTAGTATTGCTTTTTGTTCTTCATCATTTGTTCTTCCAGACATCAATATATTTATCATTAACTTTCTTCCTTCTAAATTTATTTTAGATATATCATCATTACTTAATTGATTTATTAGCGATACAATCATATCATCATTAGCTTTTTTTGCAAATCTATTAAAATGATTATCATTAAAATGAACTCCTGAACTTTTTGCTAGTTTATAAAGTATTGCTTGATAGTCGCTATCATCTAATTCAGATCTTAAATCATCTTCATTAAATTTAGTTAATAAAATACTTAAATTATATGGTTCAGAATTTATTATGTAAGATTTTATAGATTTTTCTTCAGAACTATTTGTATGTCCAGCAATTAAATGTTTTATAAAATTAGCTTTTGTATCAGCTTCCATATCTAATAAATAGCTCTTATCAATTCTTCTTTCAAAACCTAAAGATATATCATCATTAACAAAAGATGACATTTCATTTAAATGTTCAGAATTTTTACCTATTTTCTGATTTCTTGCTAATTTTTCTAAAACATCAATTATTTTTTTATCATCTTTTAGAGTTTGTTTTAAAGAATAAAGATTTATATGATCTAAAATTCTTGTTAAATTTTCAGGTTCAGAATTTAATATTATGTTTCTTAATCTATCTATATCTTCAGATTTACTACTACCTAATAATTTTTTTATTTCAGCTATTCCTTTATTTACTTCAGCAGGGCTAAATGGCTTTTTAGCATCACTAACTTCAGCTTCATAAGACATTATAAATTTTCCATTTTCAACTTTAATATCTTTTAATTGAATATCTTCACTAACATGTTGATATAAAACATCTGATAAATCTATATAAAACTTATTATCTTCTCCTTTGTAATTAACCTTCATGTCATTAATTCTTTCAAGGATTTTTTCTATGCCCATCTTTTTTACACCACCACTAACAGAGGAATTTATTATACCTTGAGCAATTTTTCCTAGTAATCCTTGAAGTTCAGCTTTTTCCAAGGTAATAACAGCTTTTTTACCTTCTATTGATACTTTAGTTCCTACTTCTACATCAATTATTGGTAAATCATCATAAATAGCTTTTTTCAAATTCATTGTTCCATTAGGTAAAACTTCTAAATCAATGTCTTTTAAGCCAAAAGTTCTTAAAACACTTGCAAAAGCATTTTTCATAGATTCTCTTACTTGGGGTGTTAATTCAAATGAAATATTACCATCTTTGATATTAAAACTACTTTTATTACTTGAAATATTAGCTTTTATATTAACAGTTCCTAAATTTATAATATCATTGGTTCCTCTAATTCCTGTTTTTATAGTAGTATTTTCCATACTTGCATCTATGGAAGTATTAAAGCCTTTATATTCAAGATTTTCATCTAACTTTATTGTAAAATCTTTATATTCTGCCTTTTTAATATTCCCATATACCATGTAATTTTTAACATTATCAACTGTTTCTTTTATTGTTTTTCTAGTGTATTCAGAAATAGTATCATTTTTTGAAAGTTTTTCTAAAAACTTCATTAAATTTTCTTGAGTTGAACTAATATTACCACTAAACTTTATATTATAACCATTTTCAGAATTTGCTTTTATAGAACCATCGGTATTATCTATTTCTATGTCATCAACTTTTATAGAAAATTTTAATTCAGATAAATCTATTTTTCCATTATCGTTAAATAAAATTTTTCCTGTTGCACCTTTTAAAGTTCTAACATTAAAGCCATCTAAATTTCCATTTATATTAATATCTTCTCCTGAAAATTCCAATCCTTTATCATTCTTGCTTATATTTACTTTACCATTTGATTTTAAATCAATTTGATGATGATTATTAAATCTTCCTTTTATTTCTAATTCTTTGCCTTCTAAACCTTCCATTGATAGTACTTTTTTACTACTATCATATACTAATTTACCATTTATTGTTAAATCATCTAATTCTATAGATTCTATATTAGCATTTATTCTTGCTTCTCTACTTTCTAGCAGAAAATTATTATTCTTATCAAATCCAAATTTTAAATCTCCTTCTGTTCTAAAACTAATGTTTTTATCTGGTAAATTAATATTTGTATTATTTACAGTAAATTCTAAACTTTCAAAGTTATAGTTTTTATCTAATTTCACATTTAAGTCTTTATAATTTATTGTTTGCAAATCAATATTTCTTAACTTTTCATTCACTTGTTTTATGGATTCTTTGTAAGATTCGGGAACTAAACTACTTTTTGATAATTTTTCAAGTAGTTCATTTATTTTTGAAGGGTCACTTGCAATATTTCCATCAAGTTTTATATTATAACCTTCTTCTAAAGATTGTTCCATTCCGCCTTTATTTTCAAACTTTAATCCTTCTATTTCAAAGTTAAATTCAAAATCCTTTATAGATGAGATATTACCTTTTGAATCTATATTTAAAGTTCCTTTTAGTCCATCTTTGCTTTTGAGATTTAATCCTTCAATATTTCCATCAAACTTAAATCCTTCTGATGACAAAGTTATGCTACCATTTTTATTTGGAGTAAATGAGAATTTACCATTTGTTTTAAAGTCAAAATTTTTTCCTTGTAGGCTTCCTATCTGCTGAAAAATTTTCATGCTTCCTCCAAGTAATAACTGACCTGATTTAGGATCTATTTCTATACTTCCGTTTATTTTTGTATCCTTTAAATCAACATTTCCAATTTTTGCATTTACTGTTACATTATTACCTGTTAATATATATTTTCCTTCTTTATTTTGAGTTACTGTTATCTCACCATCAGCTGTAACATTTAATTTTTTTTCTGGAATATTTATGCTCAATTTTCCATTACTTTTTATTGAGTTTTCCTTGGGGTTATAAACTATTTCACCATTATGTTGATAGTTCTTTTAAGTTTAGAGTTTCCTATTCCACCTGATATTTTTAACTCTTTTTTAGAATTGATACAGTTTTATTGAACCATCGTCTAATAACTTCATTTCACCTTCAAGTTTAAAATTATTAAATGAAGTTCCTTTTATAGTTCCTCTTTGTACTCTTAATGGTGCAGATTAGAATTATTAAAACTGAATGTATTGTTATTTGAATCATATTTTATATGACCATCTAATAGTAATCCATGTAACTAGATTTTCTTGTTTGTCTTTTGGTTTATAGCTTAAGTTTATTGGTCTAGTTGGCGATTACTTTTAAGTCAAAAACTACCATTATCTATGAGAAACTTTAAAATCTCCTTTTAATTTAAGTCCTAAATCTGTGTTTAGTACAAAATCTGATACATTAGCTAATGATAAATTCCCTTTATTATCAAAAGACTAAATCAGCTTTACCAGACATTTTTGATATGTCAAAGTTTCCTATTTTACCGCTTGCATTCTGTAAGTTTAAATTTTCTACTTTTAGATCCTTTTTCTTGGATCATAATTTATTTTTGCTGATGCTTTGAAATTTCTCAAATTTACATCTGCCTAATTTTCCATTTAATTCAATATTTTTTGCATCCACATTTATTGATTTACTGTAAGCATTAACTTGTAAGTTTCCTTGAAAGTTTAATATTACTAATATCTATAGCATTTCCTATCTTTTAAACTAGAAATTTTAGCTGAAGAATTATTTTCTACCTGAGTTTAATTTAAAGTTTCCATTCTGAAAATCAAATTCTGATTTAACTCCTTTTAATTCAAAATCTTTTACACTAGCTATTTTATTTCCATTTTTTATCACTTAAATTTACACTAAATTCTAACTCCTTTATCCTTTTTGCTTTCTATTGATATTTTACTTGGATTTGCTTTATCATACTTTATACTTCCGTCTAATTTAACATTATCCAAATTTAACTTTAGATTCTGTGATTTTATTTCTGCATTAAAATTTACATTATCAGCATTTAAACAGCTTTGTTACTACTAGTTTCTAAATTTAAATCTCCAGAAGTTGAATTTACACTAACATTAGCAATATCTAAATCTACATTAATATTTTTCCAACTATTTTACCTGATGTTTTTTCTCCAAGTTTAATATTTCCATCAGAATCAACTTTTAGTTTAGTTTTTACATCTTTTACCTCAACTTCACCTTCTAATCCTATATTTCTACTTGTTATACTTTTTATTCTTTTTGACAATTCACTTTTTTCATCAGAAGTAACTTTTAACTCTAATTCTGAATCAGATTCAAGTTCCAAAGAAAAATCATTTATGACTTTTCCTTTAATATTTGTCTTGAGTTTATCAGTACCTTCTGCATCTCTCTGACTAGCTTTTGATGCTCTTGTATCACTACTTCCAATAATTTCAGCATCAAGATTTATTACTAAATTACCATTAGTATCTATACTAAATGAAGTTTTATCTTTATTAGCATTTATTTGTTCTAATTTTATATTCATATCACCAACAGGTATTGTTTTTATTAACGAACCATTTGTAAAATCTGCTTCTAATCTTAGAGAATTACTAGATTTACTTGTTGCTTTTAAACCTATTTCTTTTACAAGATAATTTTGTATTAAATTTTTTACAATTGCTTCAGCATTTATTTCATTGCCCATTATCATATTTATAGGATTATAGTTAATTAGACCTGTTGCTAAATCAACTGCTAAACCTGCATCAACTGATAAATCTATTCCAGAACCATTCATTTTTAATTCAATATCTCCAAGTCTTACACCTTTACTTAAAGTAATAGTATATTTATTTGAAGCTTCATTATATTTGAAACTTATACCAATACCCATATCTTTTTCAGCTTGTGCAAACAGATGTTCTAAAAATTTCCTATCAATTTTTATATTTCCATTAATATTTCCAACAATATCATTTTTTGATTTTGTTTCAATACCATCTAAATCTTCTAATTTAGTATTCAATTTAAATGAAACAAACTCTTGTTCTAATCCTATAAGATCGATACCCTCTATTTCCAATGTTCTTATTACATTGTCATCTGTCATAATATATGCTTTTTTACCATTTGTAAATTTTTTTGCAATATCACTAGATAATGATATATTGTCATCTGTAAAATCACTATTTAGAATTTTTTTACCATCTTCTGATACTTCTAACTTATAAACTGAATATGTTCCATCATCATTCTTTATAATTAATTCAGAACCATTATGACTACGAGAAAAGTCTTCTGCTTCTTTAGCTGTAACATTTTTTTTTAGAGAATTTGAATTAGCAGTAATTCTATCTTCTCTGTCAAAAGCACCTCTATCATGTTTTCCTATGTTTACCATAAATTTAAAAAGAAGTATATTCAATTTTGATTATAGTATTTTTTTTTAATTGCTTACTTTAAAAAATTATTTAACTCATAATACTTAAAGTACTTTTTACTTTTATCTTCAAATACTATAATATATTTTCTTTTATTATTTCTATAATTAATATCGTAATCATAAGGTAATGAAAGTATTATAAAAAATATTTTTTCATAATGTTTTATAAAAATATAATTTACTAAAATGGAATTATTATTTAGATTATTAAAAATTTTATTTGTTCTGAAAATTTTATCTAAATCTAAATTATTTAAATTTTCTGTATTTATATAACTTAAAGGTATAAAATAAATATTATCTTCAATTAATATTGGTAAATCCTTATTATTTTCGTAATATTGCTTTATGTATTCTTCTTTTGAATAAAAAATATTTATTATGTTATTTCTATTTTTATAGAAATTTGTAAAATTTTTTCCTTTTATATCATATTTATCATAAATATTAGTATATAAAAAATTTATTTTTGAACTATACATAAATTTTTCAAAATTATTCTTTATTTTATTAAAAAAAATCTCTGTATTATTATTATTTGAATAGAAATTTTCTTTTATTATGAAAGTGATAGATAATAATAATAAAAGTGGAAATATAATTAATAACAGTAAATTTACATATTTTTTAACATACTCCATTCTATATAATATCTTTTTCTTTTGCAATTATTATAGCTTGATTTCTATCATTTACACCTAATTTCTTCAAAATATTATTTATATGTATCTTTACTGTTCCTTCGCTTATAAATAATTTTTCTGATATTTCTTTATTTTTTAAACCTTTAGAAATTAAAACTAAAATTTCTTTTTCTCTTTCGGTTAAATGTTCTAAATTTTCTTCTTTCTTTATTTTACTTTTATTGTTCATGTCCATTAATACATTTCTTGCAATTGCTGGTTGCATTAATACTAATCCATTTGAAACCATTTTTACAGTATTATATAACTCTTCAGGATCTATGTCTTTTAAAACATAAGCATTAGCACCATTTTTAAATGCTTCAAATAAATATTCTTCATCTTCTAAAGAAGTTAAAATTATTATATTTGTATTTATTTTTTCATCTCTTAATTTCTTTGTTAATTCTATTCCATCTATATATGGCATTCTTATATCTATAATTGAAACTTTTGGTGATAATTTTCTTATTAGTTCTAAGCCTTCTTTACCATTTTTTCCTGTTGCTAATATTTCTATATCATCATAAAAAGCTAATGAAGAACTTATACCCATAAGCATTAATTCGTTATCTTCTAATACAACAACGCTAATTTTTTCTTTCATACTAATTATTATATAAATGAATATCTCTTTGAGGAAATGGTATAGTTATACCTTCTTCATCAAACCTTATTTTAACACTTTCTATAGTATCCCAATATACTTCCCAATAATCAGGAGTACTTACCCAAAATCTTACAAAAAAATTAACACTACTATCAGCTAATTCTCCTACTACAATTATAATTTCTTTATCTTTTAATATTTTATCTTTAGAATTTACTATTTCAGACAATATCTTTTTTACTTTTTTTATATCATCAGAATAACTAACACTAAAAGTTAGATCCACTCTTCTTATTTCTTGCTTCGAATAATTTATAACTTTATTACTTGTTATAGAAGAATTAGGAATTATTATAACTTTATTATCAGGTGTTGTTAATATTGTATTTAATATTCCTATTTCATTGACAGTACCAGTTACTCCATTTGATACATCTACAAAATCACCAACTTTAAAATGTTTAAATATTATTATTAAAAAACCTGATGCAAAATTAGAAAGAGAACCTTGTAATGCTAAACCTATTGCAAGTCCAGCAGAACCTAGTACAGCAATAAATGATGTAGTTTCTATTCCTAAATTTCCTAAAGATGTAATAACAACTAATATTAAAAGAATTACATATATTATTTTTCCAGAAAATTTTATTAATGTTTTGTCTATTTCTTGCTTTTGAGCTAGTTTATCAATTATATTTGTTATTATTTTAGCAGCATATCTACCTAATATTAGAATAAGGATAGAGCCTAAAATTCTACTACCATATATAGTTAAATAATACGGTATGTTTTTTATTAAATCTTCAAACATAAATAGTATTTCCTATTCCCATAAATAATATTTCCTATTCCTATAAAACAGGAGAAAATAATCTTGATAATGATTCCATAAATTCTTTAAACTTTCCCCTATTTTTAAAATCATCATAAATAATTTTAGATGAATTAATTATATCATTATAAAAAGCGTCTTTCAAAATAGAAACTACATCTTCATCATATATAAATGCGTTTATTTCAAAATTTAAATTAAAGCTTCTCATATCAAAATTTGCTGTTCCTACAGATGCTATTAAATCATCAGATATTATAACTTTGCTATGTAGAAATCCTTTTTTATACATATAAAATTCAACTCCTGCATCAATTAGCTCTTCTACATAAGATAAACCAGCATAAAAAACGATTATATTATCTGGTTGTCCTGGTATTATTATTTTTACATCAATACCTGAAAGTGATGCTATTTTTATAGCTTGTAAAATACTTTCATCAGGTATAAAATAAGGTGTTTCTATATAAACATATTTACTTGCTGAAGTAATTATTTTAAAATAACTATCTTTTACTGACGACCAAGTAGAATCTGGCCCACTTGAAACTATTTGTATATTAGCTTTTCCAAATGTTTCAATTTCTGGAAAATATTTTTTTTTAAACTCAGCTTTTTGTCCTAATGAAAAATACCAATCTAATAAAAATTGTCTTTGAATAGAATAAACAGCACTACCTTTTATTCTAATATGTGTATCTCTCCAATATTGAAATAGCTCTGAATAACCTAAATATTCATCACCTATATTAAATCCACCAATAAAAGCTGTTTTTCCATCTATAATTGCTATCTTTCTATGATTACGATAGTTTATTCTTAAATTTATATAAGGAAACAATGAAGGAAAAAATGCTACAACTTCACCGCCATATTTTTTTAATTTTTTAAAAGAAATATAACTTAAATCTATTGCACCTATTGCATCATATAACAACTTTACTTCAACCCCTTCTTTAGCCTTATCCTCTAATATTTCTAATATAAGTTTTCCTATAGTATCTTTTCTAAAGATATAATATTCTAAATGTATAAAGTGTTTTGCTGTTCTTAAAGATTTTAGTAATGACTCAAACTTTTCTCTACCTGTGTTAAATACTTTAACTTGATTATCACTTGTTAAAACAGAATTTGCACTGTGATAATGTAAATTAATTATTTCATTAAATCTCTTTATTATAGGGTTATTTATATCATAATGTTTTTTTCTATCTTTATCTTCTTTTATAGAAATATATTTTAATGCTTTATCCTCCTCTTTTTTTTTATAAAAAATCTTTTTTTTTCTAAAATTTCTACCTAGAAAAATATACAATATAAATCCTATTAAAGGAAAAAAAGAAAGAACCATTAACCATGCCCATGTTGAACTTGGATTTCTTCTTTCAAAAAATATTAGTATTGATATTAAAAATACATTTACTAGTAAAATGTAATCTAATATAATTATTAAATTATGAGTCATCTATAAAAAATATTCATTTTTTTAATGAAACTCCAATTCCTAAAGCCAATATAAAGAAAAATAGAATAACAAAAAAATAAAATAAATAGTTTTTTATTAAAAAAATTAACATTGTTCCAGATATTAATATAACTACAAAAGCAAAAATCATCGACGATATAAATCTTTGTCTGTAAGTTCTTACATCACTTCTACAATTAGGACAAAAAATATAATTACTATCTATTATACTTTTACAGTTATAACAAATTTTTGTAAATTTAACCATTTAGACATAAAATTTTAAATTTTAACATTTATAATGTATAACACATAATATTACAAAAAATAAAGTATTATTCAACTTAAAAATATGACACCTTGTTTATTATACTAAATTTGAAATATTTGTATCAAATCAAAATTATTTTATATGTTTTAACTTAAAATAATAGTAATAAAATCAAACTTTACATAAAATTTAATCATAATTAAAATAAATCTTTAAAATTTAAAATTATAATAAATTATAATGTTTTAATTATTAACTAGCGTATTGAGGATATATGAAGAAAGTAAAAATAGAAACATTTGGTTGTCAAATGAACAAGTCTGATTCTGAAAAAATGTATGGTTTATTATCTACAATTGGTTATAGAGAACCTGAATTTATAGAAGATGCAGAATTTGATAATTGTAAATACCTGTAGCATAAGAGAAAATGCTGTAAATAGATTAATGGGACATTTAGGTAATTATAAAACTTTAAAAAAATACAATCCAGATTTAATTATTGCTGTTGGTGGATGTGTTCCACAACATGAAAAAGAGAATATAAGAAAAAAAGCTCCTTGGGGTAAAATATAGTTTTCGGTTCTCAAAATTTTAATAAAATACATGAAATAGGTTAAAAATTTTGAAGAAAATAGAAAGCCAATAGTTTCAATAGTAAAAACAAGCTGATGTATATGAAGAAGATATACCTGTTATAAGAGATAATAAATACACAGCTTGGGTAACTGTTATGAATGGTTGTTCTAGATATTGCACTTTTTGTATAGTTCCTTATGTAAGAGGAAATGAAGCAAGTCGTAATCCGGAATCTATTATTAGAGAAGTAGAATTAGCTGTTCAAGAAGGTTATAAGGAAGTTACTTTACTAGGACAAATAATAGATTTGTACGGAAGGGATTTAAGACCTAGAATGACTTTTGACCAACTTTTAAAAAAAGTAAGTTCTATTAAAGGATTAGAAAGATTACGATTTTTAACATCTCATCCTAAATATATGAGTAAAGATATAATAGATACAGTAGCAGAAAATCCTAATATTTGTGAATTTTTTCATTTACCATTGCAATCTGGTAACGATGAAATTTTACATAAAAATGAATAGAAGAAATACAATTAAAGAATATGAAGAATTAATTAATTATATTAGATTAAAAGTTCCTGATTCAACTATAACAACTGACCTTATTGTTGGTTTTCCTGGTGAAACTGAAGAACAATTTTTAGATACTGTTAATGCTTGTATAAAATTTCAATTTGATAATGCTATGACAGCTGCTTATTCACCAAGACCCGGAACACCAGCTGCTGAAATGGAAAATCAAATATCTGAAGAAGAAAAATACAAAAGGTTAAATTATTTAAATAAAGTTGTTCAAAAAATAGCTAAAGAAAAAAATTCTCAAGAAATTGGAAAAATAAGACAAGTTCTTGTTGAAGGATTTAATAAAGAAAAAGGAGGTAAGTTTTATGGAAGAACTAGGGGGAATAAATTAGTTCATTTTGATGGTGATGAATCTATGCTTGGTAAAATTGTAGACATCAAAATAAGCGATGCTACAGTAGCTTCATTAAGAGGTGAAGTTATGAAACTTGCAAAAAGGTATTAGTTAAATTTGAGATTGAGTTATATAAAAAATTACCATTTAAACGATCATAAATACCCAAATTTAAAGTATATTTTAATATAAATTTTTAAAATGCTTGCTATTAAAGTATCTTGAGCTTATCAAAAAATAAAATTAGCCCAGTGCCGAAACCACCGCATATTAAAGAATATTGTAAATAATTTTTCCATAAAAAAATTATAAAATATTTTATTTTGATATAATTTTTATTTTGAAATATTTGTTATATGAGGTAATTAATGAGTAATATACAACAAAAAATAGAAGAAATAAAAAAAGGTGGTGCTGAAAAATATCATGAACAAGCAAGAAAAAATAATAAATTATTTGCAAGAGAAAGAATAAAACTTTTACTTGATCCTGGTAGTGATTTTATAGAAGATGGTTTATTTGCTAATTGCGAAAAAGAAGGATTACCTGCTGATGGTGTAATAACTGTAATGGGTAAAATTTCATGGCCGTAACGTATGTGTTATGGCAAACGATTCAACAGTTAAAGCTGGTTCCTGGGGTGCTAGAACAGTAGAAAAAAATAATAAGAATACAAGAACAAGCTATGAAATATCAAATACCAATGATATATCTTGTTGATTCTGCAGGTGCAAGAATAACAGATCAAATAGAAATGTTTCCTGGTAGAAGAGGAGCTGGAAAAATATTTTACAATCAAGTTAAAATGTCAGGTTTAGTTCCTCAAGTATGCGCATTATTTGGTCCATCAGCTGCTGGTGGTGCATATATTCCTGCTTTTTGTGATATTGTAATAATGGTTGATAAAAACGCAAGTATGTATCTAGGTTCTCCAAGAATGGCTGAAGCTGTCATAGGTGAAAAAGTAACACTTGAAGAAATGGGAGGTGCTAGAATGCACTGCTCAATAAGTGGATGTGGTGATATTTTAGCAAAAGATGAACATGAAGCTATAAATTTAGTTAGAGATTATTTAAATTATTTACCTCAAAATTGTAATTCACCTTTACCTGAATATGAACCTGAGGACCCTGAACATATTGATAAGGAAATTTCAGAAATAATACCTGAAAATCCAAACAAAGCATATGATATGATGAATATTATAAAAAAAATAATAGATAAAAATAGTTTTTTTGAAATAAAAAGATTATTTGCTCAAGAGATAATAACTGGTTTTGCAAGATTAAATGGTAATATTATAGGAATAGTAGCTAATCAACCCTAAATATAAGGGTGGTGTTTTTATTTGTTGATTCTGCTGATAAAGCTACAAGATTTGTTAATTTATGTAATGCTTTTAATATACCTTTACTATTTTTAGCTGATGTTCCTGGATTTATGATAGGTTCAGCTGTTGAAAAACAAGGTATTATAAGACATGGTGCTAAAATGATATCTGCTATATCATCAGCTGATGTTCCTAAAAATATCAGTTATTATAAGAAAAGCTTATGGTGCTGGACTTTATGCTATGTGTGGTCCTGGTTTTGAACCTGAAGCTTGTATTGCTCTTGAAAGTGCATCTATTGCTGTTATGGGACCTGAACCAGCTGTAAATGCTGTTTATTATAATAAAATAGAGGAAATACAAAGATTTAGATGAAAGAAAAAAATTTAAAGAGGAAAAAATAAAAGAATATGAAAAAGATATAAATATATATAGATTAGCTTCTGAGGCTAATTATAGACAATATTGTTTTCAGATAAAGATTTAAGACAAGAACTGATTAAAAGATTTTATTTTTATTCAACAAAAGAGCCAATTTATATAAATAAAAAGCATGGTGTAATACCTGTTTAAAATTATTTTTTATAATGAAACTATGATTATTTAGATATATAAAAAATTTTCTAATTATAATTTTAAGTTTTCTATTTCTTCTATAGGTAAACCTGTTATTTCAGAAATATCCTCTAAACTTAAAGCCTTTATTTCTTCATGTTCTTTAGCTAACTTCAAGCTTACCTTTTCGTTCACTCTTCTCTTCAATCTTTCCTTCAATCTCTTCCTTCTATTCTTCCCTTCAATCTCTACCTTCTAATTTGTCCATCTTCATATGATTTATCTATTACATTTTTTAAGTCTCTATAGTATTTTACACTCTCTTCATATGCTATTCTTTGCTCTTGATTAAATTTACTTATCTCTGCTATATTAAATGCTTTTATAAACATCTCTGTTTTTAATTTATCTGGTATATTTTCTAATCTTGATAAGATTTTTTAAAAAATATATCCATTTATCTATATTTGTATTTAATTCTTCCTCATTTTTATTAAACTTTGGAATTTCTATATATATGTAAAATAATTTATCATAAAATAATTTATTCTTTTCTAAATCTGATAATCCTACTTTATATAAATATTGTTCATTTTCTTTTTTATCAAATGTAAAATCTAATATTCCTATACAATATACAGGCTCTAATTCATAACTCCAATCTCCCTTTTTTGCTTGTTCTTGTATCGGAAATGTTGAGTAAAATATACTTCTATCTTTAAAAAACTTTTGTTCTGCTTTTTGTAATTCTACTATAAATCTCTGTCCTTTCTCATCTATACAATATAAATCAAATATTGCTTTTCTATTTAATTCTGTTGACCTAAAGTTCGTTTTCTAAATGTTAAGTCTATTATTTTATGTTCATTTTCTAATAAACTATTTAAAAAGTTTATCATTAAATCTTTATTTGCTTCTTCTCCAAATAGTTTTTTAAATCCAAAATCTGTAAATGGATTTATATATTTTTCTTCCATAATTAAACATTACAATAATCAAATTTATCATAAAAAATTATACAACTTTTTGAAAAAGTATTGATATTTATTTTCTTACATGAGATACATATATGCTAACAATATTTTTATTACTAGGTATATTATGCTTTAATCCAAGTTGCTTTGAAAATTCCAATGGATTTATAATTTCTATGTATTCAAAACCACAATTGTAGAAAAAATCTTCACCATCTTTTTTATTTTCTATTTCTAAATAAAATGTTGTATTTAAAAATTTTAGAGCTAGTTTAGTTATTTTATTATTTAAAAAATTCTTCTCTACATCTTGCTTATGATAGATATCTGTAATATAAACGCCTCTATGTTTCTTTTAAAATCTCTAGTATGTTCGAAAATATAATTTTCAAATGTTCTTTATCAAAATATGGAGTTAGTCCTTCTGTAATTATAATTGTAGGTTTATTTCTATCAATAATATTTAATATTTTCTCTTTGTTACGTTTTTCTAATAAATTGAATTCTACAAATTTATGATTACCTTTTTTTATGCCTTTTTTTAAATAAATGTTATTAACAATAGACTTTTTTCTATTTAACATATCAGGCAAGTCTGATTCAATATATAAGTATTCTGGATTTTCTGAAAAAGTCATCCCTCTTGGTGATAAACCACAAGCAAACTCTATTATTTGAAAATAAGGAAATTTTGAAAATATTAAATAATCTATTAATCTATGTCTTGGTTCTAACATGTTATAAATATAATCATTTTCCTTTTTTAAAAAAATTGGAAATGCTATAAATCTTAGTAAATTCAAAATGAATTTTACTTTTTTATCAATGAAATATTGTGAGTTTGAAATTCCTAAATAATCCCAAGCATGGCAGGTTATATGAGCTGTTGGACTTATCTTTAAAGGATCTATTTTTCTCATAAAATAACTATAATATAAGCTTAGTATATCTTACTTTTTCCTAGTAATATCAAAATATCACTAGCTGTTTCTTCTATAGCTTTGTTTGTTACATCAATTTTTAAACAATTAATTTTATTCATTATATCTTCAGAATATTCTAATTCTTCGCAAATACTTTCATAATTAGCATATTCAGAATCAATTGGCAATCCTAATGAATTTAATCTAGATTTTCTTATTTCTAGTAAAACTTCAGGTTTTATTGTTAATCCAATTATTTTATTAGAAGGAATATTAAATAACTCTTTTGGTGGAGCAACATTTTTTAAAATTGGTATATTACCAGCCTTTAATCCTTTATTTTGTGCTAAATATAAACAAGTAGGTGTTTTTGAGGTTCTTGATACACCTATTAAAATAATATCAGCTGAAATAATATCTTTTGGATTTTTTCCATCATCAAATTTTATAGCAAATTCTATTGCTTCTATTCTTTTAAAATAATTATCATCTATTTTTTGATTTAAACCTACTTCTAATCTAGGCTTATTATTAGTTAATTCACTTATTTTATCTATTAACGGATTTATTATATCAACTATTGGGATATTATATTTTTGAGATTCTTTTATTATTTTTTCTTTAAATTCTGGTTTTACTAGTGTATAAGCTACTAAACAAGGTTTATAGTGATTTATAACAGAAAATATTTGACTTATTTGTTGAGTATTAACAATTCTTGGGAGTCCTTCTTGATCTATATTAGAATATGGTAAAAATTGTCTTATTGCTGATAAAGCCACTTGTTCAGCCGTATGTCCGCTACCATCAGACATAGTAAAGATTGTAATTTTGTTATTTTTTTTCATATTTTCGATTTAATGATTTAATATTTTAACATAAAGATTATTTTAATTTTTGAGTTATGCTAATATTTATGATTATGTATCAAGCAAAATTATACAATGAATATTTATGATTTATCACCGTTAATTAATTCTTTTGGCTCTTTATATATAGGAATATTTATTTGTCTAATATTAGGGTTAGTATTAGGTGTAATATCTTCTGTTTTTGGAATAGGAGGAGGATTTTTAATAACACCTTTGATTTTCATTCTTTTTTAAATGTAACAGGTCCATTAGCAGTAGCTTCTTCTATTGGACAAATACCTTTTACAGCTTTATCAGGTATTATAAAATATGCAAAAAAAAATAAAGTAAATTTTAAATATGCTTTTTTGTTATCTCTAGGTTCAATCCCAACATCTCAATTTTTAGCTAATATTTTAGCTAATTCTGAAAATAACATACTAGGTAAAATAAATGTCTATAAAAATCTTACTTTAGGAGATTTTTTAATAATATTTACATTCATTATAGTAGTTGGTGGAACAGGAATTTACAATATATTAAAATCAAACAAAAATATTACAAATAATAATTTTAGAATTTTGAAATGTCATAAAATATATACCTTGATTGTAGGTGCTCTATTTGGTTTTTTTTCTGTCTTACTAGGAATTGGTGGTGGTTTTTTATCAACACCTTATTTTATATATTATTGCAGATTTACATCAATAGAAGCGGTAGCAACAACTTTAACAGTATTATTTATAACATCTACAATAACAACAATATACTACTTATTAGAAAAACAAATATATTTTTTAATAAGTCTAATAATAGCTATTGGAGGAATTATAGGAGCCCAATTAGGAAGTTCTTTAGCTTTAAAGCTATCTCAAGAAAAGATATTGTTATATCTAGGTTATTTGCAAATATTAGCAGTAATTTTTTACATAATATCAAAAATTTAAAAGTTTTTTTATAAACTAAATTTTAGTGTTTTATAATACTTTTAAAAAACTATTTTCTTATATCAAAGAATAAAATATGTTAAAATATACAAGGATTTTAAGCTTAAAATATTTCGATAAAATTAAGTTTTTATACAATTAATATTAAAATGTTTGATGAATATAGGTATATATTAGAAAAAGCTAGAGACAAAAATAATAAGAAAGATATTATAGAAGTTTTAAAATATTTTGTTGAAACTAATCTTGAAGAGTATTTTTCCTTAATTAAAGATATGTTTTTTCATCCTTTAACTGATAATGATATAAGAAAAGAAGTTGGTAAAGTAATAGCAAGTACAAAAAATAAACAAGTTTATTATTTACTAATAAGTCATTTAATTCTAAAAAATTTTTCAGACTTGCCTTCATTAGTTTTTACATTAGGTGAATATTCATATCCAGAACTTTTTAACATTCTTTCAAGAGAATATAAAGAAGCTAATTTTAATACAAAAATTGAAATAATAATAGCTTTATCAAAAATAAAATCAGATAAATCAATAGAATTTTTTAGTAAAATTTTTAATAATGAAATAAAGTCACCTAATTTAACGGATAAAGAAATTTTAAAATTAAAAGAAGTAGCAGGAGAAGCATTACAAAAAAAAGTAATAGATTTTTAGCTACTATATAACTAGTATTAAAAGTAGGCAGTATTTTTCTAATTAGTCTATAAATTCAGTGATAAAGAATGAAAAAATCTTTTTGTCGGAATTAGTATAAGATTAAATTTTTGCAAATTGATGGATAAAAACAAGAATTTTATATTTAGTTAAATAAAAGTTAAGATTTTTGTAAAACATTGATTAATCTCTAAAAAAAATGTTAAATTATAATTAATATCTTTATGAAAAATTTAAAATATGCTAAAAAAAATTACAGTTGCTTATGGTGATGGCATAGGACCAGAAATAATGTCATCTGTTTTAAAAATACTAGAAAAAGCAGGTGCTAATATAGATATAGATGTAATTGACATAGGTGAAAGAGCTTATCTAAATGGTTATACTTCAGGTATATCTCCTGAATCATGGGAAATTATAAAAAAAAATAAAATTTTATTAAAAGCACCTATAACAACCCCTCAGGGTGGAGGCTATAAAAGTTTAAACGTAACAATAAGAAAAACTCTTAATTTATATGCTAATGTAAGACCTTGCATATCTTATTATCCAATAATACAAACAAATCATCCCAATATGAATTTGGTTATAATAAGAGAAAATGAAGAAGACTTATACGCTGGTATAGAACATCAACAAACTAATGAAGTTATGCAATGCTTAAAATTAATTACAAAACCTGGTAGTGAAAAAATAATAAGATTTGCATTTGAATATGCAAAAACTTATAATAGAAAAAAAGTAACTTGCTTTTCTAAAGATAATATAATGAAAATTACAGATGGAATATTTCATAAAATTTTTGATGAGGTCTCAAAAGAATATCCAGAAATAGAATCAAATCATTATATTATAGATATTGGATCAGCTATTTTAGCTAGTAATCCAGAACGTTTTGATGTAATTGTAACATCAAACTTATATGGAGATATAATATCTGATATAGGAGCTCAAATCACAGGTTCAGTAGGTATAGGTAGCTCAGCTAATATAGGTAATAATTTTGCTATGTTTGAAGCTGTTCATGGTTCAGCTCCTGATATAGCAGGTAAAAATATAGCAAATCCTTCTGGATTACTACTTGCTGCAGTTCAAATGCTTGTTTATATAAAACAAAATGATATTGCTGAAAAAATACATAATGCTTGGTTAAAAACTTTAGAAGATGGAATTTTAACAGCAGATATTTTTAATCCAAGTATTCATAAAATTAAAGCTACAACTTCAGAATTTACAGATGCTATAATAACAAATCTTGGTAACAAACCTTCTATTCTTAAAGAAGTTAAATATTTTTCCGATAAAACAAAAGATATTTATATTGATTTGAAATTTTCTGAAAAGAAGAAAAAAGAATTAGTAGGAGTAGATATTTTTCTAGATTGGGATGAAGATAATAGAAATCCTAATACTTTAGGTAAAAAATTAGAAAATATAAAAACTGAAAATTTAAATTTTCAAAAAATTTCTAATAGAGGTATAAAAGTTTATCCTAATGGTAATCCAGAAACTTTTTGTACTGACCATTGGAGATGTAGATTTAATACAAATAATTATGAAAAATCAATTTTTTATAATGAGGTGATAGAATTACTAAAAAAAATTAATTCTATAGGTTTAGATATAATTAAAACAGAAAATTTATATAAATTTGATGGAAAAATAGCTTTTACTGTTTTACAAGGAGATTAAAAAGTTTAATTAACCTCAACAATGAAACTATAAATTTAGTGTAAAGTAGTATTCATAATATTTAGAGAATAATATTAAATTGAAAAAATACAAGATATTTTATTATTTTTTAAGTAATCTTATAGGTTATAACCTAATTTCTGTAACACTTTTATAAATTATACTAATCATTTTATTAATATTAACCCTTTATCAAGTAAAGAAAATATTTTTAGCTAATTTTTAATTTCATTATTAAGGTTCTATAATATCATCTTACTACCCTGCAAGACTTCACCTGACTACTTCAAAAAAGTGGAATCTAATTCTCTTAATTTTTTGATTTTTTCTAACAAATTCCCATCTTTTAGAGGGGTTGTTCCAAAGGGACGGGGTGTTTAATTTAAGTTATTTAGCTGAAAAAAATTATAAATATAAAAAAATAATAATCAAAGTTAAAAAAAGCACTGGGATTAAGTTATAGAAAAAATTACCTTAAAAGGTTATAAATACTAAATTTAAAGTATATTTTAATATAAATCTTTAAAATGCTTACTATTAAAGGAGTTTGAGCTTATCAAAAAATAACATTAGCCCAGTGCCATTTTTAACTATTAAGAAATTTAGAAAAATATTAATTTTTATTTAATTTTTATTCTGAAATCAGTGTAAAAACCTTTTAATCCTTATTATATTACTTTAGTTAATATTTTAAGGAATAAAAATATATGGCTGTTAAATCATCAAAAAAAAATTTAAAAAAACTATTAGATATTGCTCAAGATAGAAAAATACAAAAACTTAATCCAGAACAGAAACTAAGTCTTTGTATGATTGTAAAAAATGAGGAAGAAAATTTAGAACGATGTTTAAAAAGTGTAGAAGGTATTGTTGATGAAATAGTTATAGTAGATACGGGTTCTACAGATAAAACAGTAGATATAGCAAAAAAAAATGGTGCAAAAGTATTTTATTATGAATGGGAAAATGATTTTGGAAAAGCAAGGAACGAAGCTATAAGAAATGCAACTGGAGATTGGATATTAGTTTTAGATGCTGATGAAGAATTAGATAAAAATACAAAAGATAATATAAGAGCATTTTTAGTTGATATTGGTAAAGATTTTGCTTATCAATTAAAAATAAAAAGTTTTGACTATAAAAACAATCTAACAATAGAAAACTATATGGTTAGACTTTTCAAAAAATCTCCAAACATAAGATTTTTTGGAAGAATACATGAATATTTAGTGGGTACTTCAAGTATTATTAACATAAGTCATGAAAGTTTAAGTATCATTCATCATGGATATAAAGATAAAGAGAAAGTAAATAAGAAAAATTTGGAAAGAAATTTACCAATATTAAAAATGTCTTTAGAAGATAAAAATATTTCTGATTTACATAAAAGCTTTATGTATTTTTACTTAGGAACATCTTATACAAATAACAATGAGCTTGATATTGCTATAGATTATTTAGAGAAGTCAGTAAAATACTTAAAAGATAAAGAAAATCAACCTACAGTTGCAATTTACCCTTATATAAAATTGCTAAATCTTTATACTTTTCAAAGAAAATTTGACAAGTTAGAAGAAGTTTTAAAAAAATCTCAAGATGATTTTAAAGAAGTTTTGAATACAGGTGATTATTGGTATTTCTATGGAATTCTTCAGAAAGAAAAAAATAATAATAATGAAGCTATAAATTATTTTAATAAAGCTATTGCTAATTTTGAAGATGAATCAAAATCTCTTTTTCTTCTAGCACTAGATAAAACCCCATATTATTATGCTATTTATCAAATAGCTGAATTATATTTTAACTCTGGAAATAATGAAGAAGCTAGAGTATATTTGGATAAAGCTATGAAATTTTTAAAAGAATTTACTTATCCTGCTTATTTTGTTATTGTAGCTAAACTATATGAAAAATTAAATGATTTTAATAAAGCCTTGGAAATTTATAATTATTTATTAGAAAATTCTTTAGATATATACAAAAATGAACTAAAAAATTATATATCTAATATATATCTTAAACAAAATAAATTTGCTGATGCTATAAAATTACAAGCTGAAATACATAATCCTAACTTAGTTAAAGAAAATTGGTATTATTTAGCACAGAGCTTAGAAGATGAAAAAATATTCCCAAGTGCTGAAGAAATATATTCTGTTATAATAGATATTATACCTGAAGAAGTTAGAGCATACTTAGGTAGAGCAGTTTCAAGATTAATACAAAACAAAGTTGTAGATGCTTTATCAGATTTAGCATTAGCTAAAAAATTTGCTAATAATAAAGATGATTTGTTAAAGATAGCAATTATATATTTGCAAATTGGACAATTAAATCAGTCAAAAAATATTTTAAACTCTATATTAGAAGCTGAACCTACTGACCTTGAATCAAATTTGTATTTAGCAAGTATAGAACAATCTGAAGGTAAATTTGTGGAATCAGCTAATAGACTTGAAAGAATGATTAGTATATATGATAACAATACAAAACCTTATATTCAACTTGGTAACCTTTTTATAACTATAGGAAAAATAGAAGAAGCAGAAAATATTTTTAGTAAAGTATTAGAATTAGATAAATTAAATCCTTATGCTTACTATGCTTTATCGTTATGTAATATACAAAAAGGTGAAAAAGATAAAGCTTTGTATAACTTAGAAAAAAGTCTTGAATTGGAACCAACAAATCAAGGACTTATTGAGTTATATAGTAATATACAATAATAAAGAATGAAAAAATCTTTGCATTTAAATATAAATAAATAAAGGTTATTCAGTATTAAAAAAATTTTTTATACTCAAAGTTCTTTAATTTTAATTTTTCCAAAAAGTAAAATGTTGAATAGTAAAGCTTTGTAGGAATTAAAAAAGTGTAAACCAATTTTAGTTTAGTATACTATAATAAAGTAGTTAATAATGCCAAGGAAACTTACTAAAATTTTTTTCTCTTTTTTCTATAAAAGCATTTCTACCTTCCATTGCTTCTTCTGTTCCATAAGCTAATCTTGTAGCTTCACCAGCAAATATTTGTTGTCCAACTAGACCATCATCTATTAAATTAAATCCAAACTTTAACATTCTTATAGCAGTTGGACTTTTTGAATTAATTTCTTTTGCCCATTCTAAAGCAAAGTCTTCTAATTCATTATGAGAAACAACTTCATTAACCATTCCCATTTCTTTTGCTTCAATAGCTGAGTAGGTTTTACCTATGAAAAATATTTCTCTTGCTCTTTTTTGTCCAATTATTCTTGCCAAATAAGCTGAACCATAACCTGAATCAAAACTTGCTACATCAGCGTCAGTTTGCTTGAATTTTGCATGTTCTTTACTAGCAATAGATAAATCACAAACAACATGCAAACTATGTCCCCCACCTACTGCCCAACCTGACACAACCAGCTATTACAACTTTTGGCATAAATCTTATTAATCTTTGAACTTCTAGTATATGTAATCTACCCAATTTTGTTTCATCTATGTTTCCATTTTCTTCAGTATATTTATAACCATCTTTACCTCTTATTTTTTGATCACCACCTGAACAGAAAGCCCAACCTCCATCTTTAGGTGATGGTCCATTTCCTGTAAGTAAAACACAACCAACATCTGTTGAAATTCTAGCATGTTCAAGAGCTGTATATAATTCATCAACAGTTTGCGGTCTGAAAGCATTTCTAACTTCAGGACGATTAAATGCTATTCTAACTGTTCCTGACTTTTTAGCTCTATGATAAGTTATATCTTTAAAATTAAATTTATCTATTTCTATCCACTCATTTGGATTAAAAATTTCTGATACCATAGTACCTCCTAAACTTTATTAAAATCTAATTCACCTTCCCATTTAGCTATTACTGCTGAAGCTAAACAGTTCCCTATAACATTTACGGATGTTCTAGCCATATCCATTAACTCATCTATACCTAATATAATAAATATTGGTTCAACAGGTAATCCAAAAGATGTAGCTGTTCCTAATAGTATGACAAGTGAAGCTCTCGGAACACCAGCAACACCTTTACTAGTTATCATTAAAGTTAATAACATAATTATTTGAGTTCCAAAACTCATTTCAATTCCTGCTGCTTGTGCTACAAATACAGAAGCTAGAGCTAAATAAAGAGTTGTTCCATCAAGATTAAAACTATAACCAGTTGGTAAAACAAATGCTATTATTTTTCTTGGTATTCCAAATTTTTCTAACTTTTCCATTGCTTTTGGTAAAGCTGCATCTGAACTTGTTGTTGCAAAAGCTATTGAAACAGGCTCTATTATAGCTTTTGTGAAATTTTTTATAGGTAACTTTATAATTAATGCAATTGGTATTAAAACTATTAAAATAAAAATAATTAAAGCAATATATAAAGTAGCAAGTAATTTAAATAAATTAAAAAGAACACTTAATCCCATATGTCCTACTGTGTAAGCCATAGCTGCACCTACACCAATGGGAGCAAATAACATAACAATACTAGTAAATTTAAACATTACTTCTGATAGTCCTTCGCAAAGTTCTATTATAGGTTTCCTATGATTTTCATTAACCATAGCTAATGCTATACCAAAAATAATACTAAATATAACTATTTGCAAAACTTGGCCTTCAGCTACTGATTTTGCTATATTTTCAGGGAATATATGTAATAAAATATCACTAAAAGTTTGTTGCTTTACCTCAGGTAATTTTTCTAAATGTTCTGATTTTGGTAGATTTATTCCTACCCCTGCTTTACTTATATTTATTGCAAATAATCCTATAAATAAAGCTAATGTTGTAACAATTTCAAAGTATATTAAAGATTTAATCCCCATTCTTCCTATTTGTTTTAAATTAGAATGTCCAGCTATACCTACAACTAATGTAGCAAATAAAAGAGGTGCTATTATTGTTTTTATTAGCTTTAAAAAAATTTTGCTTAATACTTTTAATGAAACTGCTAACTCAGGAAAATCATAACCGAACTCAATACCAATTATCATGCTTATAAATATCCAAGTAGTTAACGATTTTTTATTAAAAGCATATATACATAATGAAAAAATAGTAATCCATCTTATAGACATTAAAAAATAATCAGATAAATTTATAAATCCTAAATAATCTATAGATGTTATAAATAGTGATATTAAAACAAAAACTATAGAAACAATATTTATTTTATTCATAAAATTACCTATATTAAAAAAATAATTATACAAGAAAATATAAAGTTTTTAAGATTTAATAAAAATAAAGATTTTAATAAATTTGTTTAATAATTTTTACAAGGTAGAAATTGCATGTTCTATTCTTTTTATGACTCTATCATAACCTAATACTTGTAAAGTTTGATATAAATCTGTTGTTTGTGTTCTATTACTTATTGCTACTCTTATAACATTACTTGTGTCAGCTATATATCCTTTATACAAACTAGAATTAGCTTTAAATGTTTTTGTATCTTTAGCATAACCTAAATTTTCTGATAAATTTTGTAATTTTGAAAACCAAGTTTCTTTATCATCATTATAAGAATAGATATTTTTATATCTTAATAAAATTTCTTTTATATCATCTTTTGACATATTTTTAGAAAAATTATATTGTTTTATATTTTCAAGATTATATAAATCATCAAACATGTATTCAACAACATTTCTTACATCTGACCATTTAGCTATATCTTTTCTTGGCTTATTTATATTATCTTTTTCAATATTGAAAACTTTTAAAGAATATTCTTTATCTTTGTTTATTATTTCGAAAAAAGTCATATCATATTGTTTAGACCAATTATAAATATAATCAAATATTTCTTGCGCATTTAATCTTGAAATGTAGTTTTTACTTATATTATTTAGTTTATCTAAATCAAATAAAGCTCCACTAGTTCCTATCTTTTCTATTTTGAATGGAAATTCTCTCCAATTTTTTTCAGGATTATTTTTTCTCCATTCTTCAAAGTTTGAATTTGCCAAATTTAATAAATATTCTATAACAGAGTTAGAAGGGTAACCTTCTTTATGATAGTAACTAACTGCAGCTTCAGGATCTTTTCTTTTACTTAACTTTCTTTTTGATTCACCATCTTGTTTTAGTATAGTTGGTATATGAGCATATCTTGGTGGTTTCCATCCTAAAGCCCTAAATAATTGAATATGAATAGGTACTGATGCTAGCCATTCTTCGCCTCTTATAACATGAGTTGTTCCCATTAGATAATCATCTATAACATGTGCAAAATGATATGTAGGTAATCCATCTGATTTACAAATAACTATATCTTGATTATTTTCTTGTAACTCTATTAAACCTTTTATTACATCTTTATAACTTATTTTTTTATTAAAATCACCATTTGATTTAAATCTTATAACAAATGGTATATTCTTTTCTAACATTGATTTTATTTCATCTAAAGTTTTATTTCTATAAATAGCCCATTCTCCATAATATCCTGTCAGTATATTCATACTTTCTTGTTTTTTTCTTATTTCTTCTAATTCTTCATTAGAACAAAAACAAGGATAAGCTTTACCTTCTTCTACTAACTTTTTAGCAAATGTTTGATATATTTCAATTCTTTCACTTTGTTTATATGGTCCATAATTACCTTTTTGTTCTAAATCACTTATACAACCTTCATCATAGTTTATATCAAAGTTTTTCAAAGCATTTATTATTTCTAAAACTCCTCCTTCTATTTCTCTTTTTTTGTCAGTGTCTTCTATTCTAAGATAAAAAATACCATTACTTAAGTGAGCTACTCTTTCGGAAATCAGAGCAGAGAATAAACCTCCTATATGAACAAAACCTGTAGGGCTTGGTGCAAATCTTGTAATTTTTTGTTCTTGACTTAATTCTCTTCTCTTATATAAATTTAAGTAATAATCAACTTCTTTATTAATATGTGGAAAAAGTAAATTTGCTAACTCTTTATTTTCTTCGTTCATAACTAATTAAATATAAATACAAATTATTTATTTTACTATGTTTTTCAAATATAATACTTGAAAATATTTTAAGAATTTATAAATTTAAAATAGTGAACTGGGCTCAAGTTATGAATAATGTAATACCAATTTTTATAATAAATAGTGGATAATTAACAGTTAAAATAAAGTATAAAAAATTAAAAAAAATATAAGTTTTTAATAAATTACTTTACATATAAAAATTTTAGTATAATTATACAAAATTGTGACTAAAAAGTATTTTTAAATTAGGACTTCAAACTATCAGAAATGCTTTATTCAAGCTGTTAACTAAACAAAAAATATTTTATAAATATATTCGCTTATTCTCAAGACAAATATTAGCTTTTAGAACTTGTGTTGCGGAGTGAGAATTTAATATTATTTTTCTGTTCCATATACTACAAGACTTATATCAGATATATTATATTTTTCTTTCAATTGATTTTCTATGTAAGAAATATCTATATCTATATCCTTTAATTGATTTTTCTCTTTGTCAAAGAAATGATAATGTTTAGATGTATTGCTATCATAAATAACTTTATCACTATTATTTAATTTAACAAATTTTATAAGTCCATGTTCAAGAAGAGAATTAATAGTATTATAAACTGTTGCTAAACTAAGTTTAGGAAAATTTTTATCCGTCCATTCTTTTATTTCATCAACAGTAACATGTTTTGGCTCTTCGTATAAATATTTATAAATTGCTATTCTTTGTGCAGTAGCTTGTAATCCAACTTTATCAAAAACTTTTTCAATTTCTTCAATATTTAAATTTCTTTTCATACAAAAATAATATCTAATATTACTAGTTAAAAAAACTATATTAAATATAAATTTAGAATAATTCTAATTACTTTTAAAAGCTTAACAATAAAATTAAAAATTAACTAAAATTGATAAGATGTTAATATTAATAAATACTAATAAAATAATTAATATAATTTATAATCAGCATTTTAAAGATTTATATTAAAAAATACTTTAAATTTACACCAATTTTCATAATAAATGGTGTATAATTAATAGTTAAAATAAAGTATAAAAAATTAAAAAAATATAAGTTTTTAATAAATTACTTGACATATAAGAATTTTAGTATAATTATACAAAATTGTAACTATAAAAAACATTAACTTTTAATGCACTATCAATTTAATAAATTGGTATTAGTATTTATCAGCTTTTAAAATTAATTTTTTCTATAACTCAATCCTAGTTCCATAATGATTTTTATACAAATAGTTATGTATATGTGTATATATTTTTAACTCAAAATTAACTATATTTTTACTTATTTATAGAAAGATTTTCATTACAATATGCTATAAATAATTAACTTATGAACATAGGAAATAATTTTAATAATTATAATAATAGTTCTCAGCCTATCTTAAAAGGTTTAAATCACTCATTAATAAATGAAAATACTAATAATACTTTAATTAGTAATGATAGTATAAAACTAAATGGTTTAAATTTATATAATCAAAATCACGTTGAGACTTTTAATATATTTACAAATTCAAATAATATTGACCAAATAATAGCTCAAATAAATACTATACAAGATATTAACTTAAGATCAGCTTATTTTAGAGATTTAATGATTGAATTACTTGATGAAAATGATTTTGTTTCAGCAGCAAAAGTTATTAATCAAACACCTGTAGCAATTTATAAAAATTCAATGTTTAAAAGTTTTATACAAGAGCTCGTTGTTTCTGGTAATTATGATATAGCTATTTCTTTAGTAAATAAATATCCTGATGCTAGAGTTCAAAAAGAGCTAAAAGATTTTATAGCTAACTACTTAAATTACTATGAAATGGATTCTTCTAAAGCTGGAAAAGTTTTAGGAGATGATTCAATAATAAATTTTATATCTTTAAAAACACAAAGTTTAATAAGTCATGTTGGAAATTGGTTTTCGTCTAATATCTCAAAGCCTCTTACCTATTTATGGAGTACACCTACAAAATCAAATAAAATTGCTGATAGTGCTAATAGTATTGTAGGAAATCGTTATAGACAAGCTAGTTTAGATTATGGAAACTTAGCTTGCGCTCATGCTGTATCTCAAGCTTTGAAAAATGTTCCTGGATTAGAAAACATATATTCAGCTGAATGTAATAGTTTAGCTAGACAATTAGAAAAAAACGGATTTGTAAAAGTTTATAGTAATGGTTACAAGCCATTAAAGGGAAAGATAAACTATAAACCGGGTGATATCGTGTTTTTTACTAGAAGTGGAAAAGCAGGTTATGGTCATGTTGGTATAGTATCTGAAGTTGTAAATGGTATTCCCTATATGGTTCATAATTCAAGTAGTAAAAGAGAAGTCGTAAAAGTCAGATTAGACCAATATTATAAAACCCCTGTTGCTGTTTATAGACATAATTCTTAACTATATATTTGATAATTTACCAATTTTATTAAAAGCTAAAGGTATATAATCAATAATATTTTCTGGAATAATGTTTATATCATTAATTTTATTAGAAATAATTTCTCCAACTAATCCATGAATATAAACAGATAATATTACAGAATTAAGAATATTATTATTTTGACATATCATAGAACCTATGATACCGCTTAAAATATCACCAGAACCACCTCTAGCTAAAGAAGGAGAACCAGTTGAATTTATATAAATATTATTACTATCAGAAATAATAGTTTTAGCACCTTTTAAAACTAAAATAAAATTGTTATTAAAAATGTTAGAAAAATTACTAATAGCTTTAATTCTATCTTGTTGTATTTCATTAATAGAGACATTTATAAGTCTAGATAATTCACCTACATGAGGTGTAATAATAGTTAAATACTTTCTATTTTTAAGAGTCTCAATATTTTTTGAAATATGGTTTATAGCGTCAGCATCTATTATTAAAGGATTTTTATAATTTTCAATTAAATATTCTAATAATTTAATATTTTCTGTATTATTTCCAAATCCATTACCAATAGATATGCAATTTGAATTTTCTATTATTTCATAAATTTTCTTATCATTTATAGGATAAATCATTGCTGATGGTATCTGTGAAGCTAAAATATTGTATATTTCATTGGGAACTATTCCATAGACCAATCCTGTTCCACTTATAAGACTTGCTTTTATAGCTAAATTAATGGCACCTGTTAATCCTATAGAACCACCTATTAGTAAATGTCTTCCAAAAGTTCCTTTATGTGAGTTTTTCTTTCTTTCAAAATTAAAAATATTTTTTATAAAATTTTCATCAACTAAATTTGTATTTATGTTTTCATAATAAAATTCAGGTATTCCAATATCAACAATATGTAATTCACCTATGTAGTCTAAACATTGGTCAGAATAATGAGCTATTTTAGGCAAAGCAAAAGTAATTGTAACATTTGCTTTAAAAGCTATTCCTAGTATTTTACCATTATCAGCATTTATTCCAGATGGTATATCTATTGCAACTTTGAAAGAATTTGAATTATTAGCTTTATTTATTATTTCAAAATATTCACCTTCTAAATTTCTTGTTAAACCAACACCAAATATTGAGTCTATTATTAAATCATAATTATTAAAATCTAAGTCATTAGTATAATCTAATATATTAATACTCAATTTTTTTACTAAATCTAATTGATGTCTATTTTCTTGAGTTCTTTTATTATTATCGCCTATTAAAACAATAGTAACTTTTTTATTAATTGAATGAAAAAGTCTTGCTAAAACTAATCCATCACCACCATTATTTCCTGTTCCACAAAGTATAAGAATTTTGTTAAAATAATACTTTTTTTGAAGAATTTTAAAAACTTCAAGTCCAGCTCTTTCCATAAGAACTAGACTTGGTATTCCAAACTCTTCTATTGTTTTTTTATCAAGTAATTTAATTTGAGAAGAATTTACTATTTTCATTAAAATCTAAATCTTAAATTAGCCAATCCTCCTGGTTCATTTCTCCAATCATTTTCACCTTGTAATTTATATCTAAATTCTTTGTATCCTAGTTGAATTGAAAATCCTGTATAAGATGGTATATTTAAACCAGCAAATACTTCATTAGTCATTTCAATATTTCTTGTAAAGTTTTTATTTCCTAAATAATAAGTGAAAGTATCTTCTGCAAACAATGAAAATGCTGAAACAATAGGAATTTCAAAACCTATTTTTGCTTTTGGTCCATGATTTAAATATGAAAAATCTTGTTTTATTAAATTAATTCCTTGCCAACCTGCACCAATATTTAATGAAAATTCATCAGCGTAATTAGCAAATAATCTTAAATTTAAATCTCCACTATAAGTAACTCTTGTTAATCCTACATGATTGTTAAAACTAGAATCAAATAATGAATATTCACCATTTACTCCTAAACCAATGTTTTTATTAAACCATAAATTTAAAG
>BPII01000010.1 GCA_026004035.1 Candidatus Sericytochromatia bacterium
TAATGAAAAAGAATTAAAATCTTTTTTAAGTAAGGTAGTTGGATATAATTATTTTGATTATGAAAATAATCTTGAAAGTGTAGAAATACATCAAATTAAATCTATTGAATTATTAGATAATGGGTATAAATTGATTTTTTATGATAATTTTGATGGAAGTAATTTAATTTATAAATGGAAATCTGGAACAGAATTATTTTTTGTAGTGCCAACTATTATTGATGATTTTATAGATGAAAGTTATAAAATGCCTGCAATATCTATTACTTATAATTTTCCAGAGATTGATAAATTGAATACTACTAGAAATGATAAAGTTTTCAATATAATGGTTGATAGAGAAAATAATAAATTTAATTATGGTTTAATAAAAACGTTTAATTGCTTAAAAATTGAATTGACAATATCGGTATTTGCTAATAATATAGAATTATCAAACAAACTAGTAAATATTGTAAGAAATAAAATTGACGGACTAGGTTATATTAGTATATTTGATTTATATTTCGATATGGAAGATATTGATGTCAGAACCATTTCAGTTTTTGATGAATACTCTCCGTCAGCAGAATTTTCATTAAGTATAAATTGTTTTGAGAAATTTAGTGATATTGATTATAATAAGTTATATGTTTTTAAAGAAATAGATTTAGAAGTAGATGTCTTATAGATAATATTTCATTTGAGAAGATATTTTAGTTTATAGAATAGAAATTAGGAGGTAGTTATGGCTAAGAGCTATTCATTTTTAGAAGGAGATAGTATTGAGAATATTGAAAGTGTTGAACAAAAACAGGATAAATTGGAAGATAAAAAAATCTCTAATAAAGGAGATAAAGAAATGGGAAGTAAAAATGAAAAGACTGAGAATAAAATAAAGATTTTTAATAGAACAAATGAGGATATAGAAGTTACATTAGGAAGTAAGAAATTAACTTTCAAGAAATTAGGATACACAGAAATTTCAGATAAAGATTATGAAAGTTTAATGAAAGAAGAGATTTTTTCTTTTTATAGAGGTAGATTATTAATTAAAAATTAATAGGAGGTATTAAATGGCTGATTTATATATAGGTGTTAATGTAAAAGATGCTCAAACTTTATCTTTAAGACGTCCTGGTTTAGACAATGCTCCGTTAAATACTGCTGGATTTTTAGTTTATAGTGTTAGAGGTATTGATGATGTTATGGTATTTAGCGATTTTGATTCAGCTAAAAGGGCATTAGGCGGATTTGATAATAATTATTATGGAATGTATGCGATTAAAGGTTTTTTCGATAATGTAGGTTCAAATGGTATTTTGTTTGTTAAAAGATTGATTGATTCTTCTAGTGCATTACCTTCAAGTGCTACATATCAAACAAGAGATACTTTAGGAACAGCTTTTGAAATTAAAGCTGGTTTTAGAGGGCAAGTTGATAGGGGTACTTGGGGTAATAATTTAAAAGTTAATGTAGTGGATGAAGTTATTGTATTATCTAATTTAGCGGCTAATGCATCATCAGGTGCTAATCAAATTCAAGTAGATTCTATTGATGGATATGAAGTAAATGATATAGTTAAAATAGATAATGGTACAAATACAGAATATTTTTATATAACATCTATTGATGAACAAAATTTACTTTTAACTTTAAATGGAAATTTAGTTAATTCTTATTCTTCACCAGGTACAACAATTTCAAGGGTTAGATATTCAATATATGTATATTATGTAGATCCTTCCAACGGTATTCCTTCATTAGTTGAACAATTTGTAAGTTTATCTTCTAATCCTAATCATAGTAGATATGTAGGGGATATTGTTAACAATACAGAAACAGGATCTTCTTTTATTGTTATTGAGAATATTGATATCACAGGAACTTATGATAAGATGCCATCTCCTAATATTGATTCTAGTTTTGCTAATTCAACTTCATTAACTGGTGGATCTAATGGTAATCCTATTATTACTGGAAATTTACCATCTTATTATGCGACATTAGATAAGTATCCTATAAGATTTGTGGCAAATGTTGAAATGTTTGGTGAATCAGCTTATGAAAAAGGTAAAGAATATGCTGATTCTATGAAGGATCGTGTATTTGTATTCAATTTACCTGATTTAGGTATGTCGAGTGTTCCATCTTTTTCAAGTTTTGATGATATTATATCTTGGATAAAACCAAAAAGAAGATCTGTTAGATATTATAGTATGATTGTTAAAGATTGGGTAAATGTTGATAATCCATTAGGAACAGCGTTAAATCCTTATAAAAAAGTTCCTATTGTTGGACATTTGATAGGTTATATGATAGATCAAATTCTTAAAAAAGGTGTTCATAGAGTTCCAGCTAATACTATTGAATCTATTAAAGGTATAGTAAATATATCTAATGAAGTAATAGACAGAGCTAAGTTAACAGAATTAGTTGAGAATGGTATAAATGTTGTAAGTACGATAAGCAATGGATTTTATTTAAGAAGTTCAAGAACTATATCTCTTTCAAGAATAGAAAGATATTTAAATACTATAATGACATTAATTTATGTAAAAGAATCTTTAAAAGGTATAATGATACCTTACGAGAATTATCCAACAGAAAGTTTACCTGCATTAGCAGAACAAGTAATTAAAGATTGGGCTAAGAATTTTTATGAATCTAGTTCAAATGGTGGAGCAGAAGGTGGGTTTGGACAGGGTTCATTTGACGAGGTATTTAAGGTAATAGTAGATGAGTCTGTTAATCCTAAACCTCAATTAGCAGATGGTATAGTAAAGGCATTAGTTTATTTTGTACCACCATCTTCACCAGCTGAGAAAATATTATTAGAAGTAGGTTTAATTGATTTAATTTAAATTAAAGGAGGATCAAAATGGCTTGTAGTGCTAATAATATAATCAAATATGTAGTTTATATAGAACCTGGTTGTATCTTTAAGGATGATGCTGGTAATCCAACATCAGAATTTACTAATATACAAAATGTTTATGTTATAAACGGGATTAATGCTTTCACGACAGTAAATCAAAGAGTACCAATTCATGATATAGTTTCTATTGGAAATGAGATGACTGCTGGTGAATTAAACTCACTTGAAGTACCAGTTGGGGATAGAAAGGCAAAAACAACAGATGGTATTAGGAATTTACCAGATTTAGATATGGTACTTAAAATTGACAGATCTATAAATCCTGCTTCACCAACTAAAACAACAATACATTTTTTTGCTGATTGGTGGAAAAATAGAAATTTATGGGATTTTAATTTCTATATAATGATAACAAATAAGGCTTATCAACATCTCTATGGATATAAATACACTGGTGTAACTTTAGCTAAATTTGGAACTGAATCTATTTCAATAGAAGATGTAAAAAGAGGTCAAATTCAATTAAGATTTTATCCTGATAATGCTCAATTAGTTGATTGTAATGGGGATGTTATTGATTCATCTTCTGGAAGCTCTTTACCAACAGCTTTTGGAGTTTGTGCCGTATAATTTATAGGGGCTTTATAGCCCCCGTTTTTATTTAATTATGGCTTGTACTACAGCTAATAGTAAAAGATCTGGTGTAGTAACCCCACTTTTTAGGATAAGATCAAAAGGTGGTTTGTTTCAAGAACCTGGAGGAATAATACAAGGTATAAGTAATTTATTTAGGAAATCGTCAGATTTAATTTTTTTACCGATATCTAAAGAATTTTTAGATTTTTTTATTTTAAATGCTGTTGATATTAAAGAAATATTCAGGGCAATGGGATCAGGGAAATACATATTTTGTTCTATAAAAACACCAGCTAGTTTCAAGTTATTAGAAAATGAAACATTTACTGTTAATGAGAAATTTAGAAAGGTAGAAGTTGTTACAAATGTAAAGAAGGTTTCTGATATTAATATTGAGATGCATTTTTTTCATTACAATAGAAGAAGTATTCTAGAATATTTATTTTTTGTAACGTTATATAGATATAGAGCCTATACAACTTTTGATGTTCTTATAGATTTTACTAATAATTATTTTACTACTATATTTTCTTATGATTTTATAGATTGTTCAATAAAAAGTGCTGAAATATTTACAGAACAGGAATTTGACGAATTTGGTAATGTAATATCAACAAAATCTAAACCTTTCAAGTTAAGATTAACGTTAATTCCTTATGATGTAAAAATTAGAATATAGATTATTGATTGACATTTTATTATTAATAAATTTATTGTTATATTATGGAAAATAAGAAAAATAGTTTAGATGATACTTTATTTACAAGTAAAAAAAATTCAGGGTCTTCTGATGAATTAAGTATAGATAATTATGTTGAAAAATCTATAAACCAATATTCAAATTCTTTCTACGAAAATTTAAAAGATATTAATTTACTTGAAGATAGTGTAGCCATTAAATTGACTGTTCCTGTATACTTTCAAGATAAAAAATTGGTAGCTGTAAGAATAAAAAGACTATATGTAAAAGATATATCAATGTTAAAAAAAGATTTATCAAAATATGATTTTTCAGAAGGAAGGAATATTCATTTGGTTTATAGGTTTTTTGAAACTATACTTTCTTATTCTCTTGAAAGTTTTATATCAGAAGACGGTGAAGATGTAGATAAAAAATTTAATAGTAGAATAATTTCTTTAATTCCAGTAAATAATGTAACTAAGTTATTAACTGCCATATTTTTGTTAAATCGTGAAAAACCCTATATAAATGCTAATTATGAATGTAAATCTTGTAATGTTTTAAATATGTTTGATATAGATCCAGAAGATCCTGATAAAAGAACTTTTCCAGAGGGGGAATTTCACGATTTTATGGAGAATATTTTTGATTTTATGGTGGAAGATTATGATATATTTGATGAGAACTTTCAAGAGGAATTTTGTAAAATAGAATTACAAAAACCATTCATAATTGATTATAATGAAAAACAGATAAAAGTAGAAACTATATATTTAAAATATCCTTCGATAGGATTATATAATGAAGTGTTAAGTAATCCTAAAAAAAGAGAAACGTCTGAATTATGGGTAATATACCAGATTATATTTAGAATAAATGATTTAACAGAAGATGAGACATCCTACTTGAAAAGAGTTGTAGGTATTAATAATCTCTTTTCAAAGTTTCATGTTAAAGATTTTAAATTGATAAATGATAATTTATTTAGAGATGGATTATCTTTTGAACATAGTTTTACTTGTATGAATTGTGGAGCTGTTAATAATGTCAGTATGGATCTTACAAATTTTTTCGGATACCTTTCGGATTAGATAGTGACGTAGAAGTAGTATTAACTCAGGAAGCTAATGAAAAATTAACTATTTTCTTTGGTGATAAGAATATAAAAGTACTTCCTGAGGAATTATATTACAATTATATAGGATTTGAAATTTTTAAATTTATTGATAATAATTATCATATTTTTATTGACAAAATTCCATATTCTGTCTTTTCTAATTTAAAGAATCTTTATTTTTATAGTTTTTTTGTATTCAGTTATTATATTGATCCTGATTATATATTTCAGGTTGACAGCTATTTAATGGTTTTATCTAAGGGCGGGTTGACTAAGAAAGATTTAGATAGAATGAGTCTTTTTGAAAAAAGGAAATATTTAGATTATCTAGTAGATATATTTAGGGCTATGAATGATCCAGATTATAAGAAATATTCAGATAATTCTGTAAAAGTGTTAGAGAATGATGAAGAATTAAATGAAGGATAATAGGGATGGCTTTTGAAGAGGATATAAGAGAGCTGGATCGTGTAAATAGAGAATTAAAAGAGATTTATAAGAGATTAACATCAATATATAAGGATATTGGTAATTTAAACAAAACTTATGATCAACCTGAACAGAAAGAATTAAAAAATAAAATAAGAAAAGAATCAATACAGATAAGGAACAGTTTAAATTTATTTGTATCTAATATTCAAAAATCGATAGGAAATATAAGTAATCAACTTTCAAGTTCAATGTCTGAAATACCTAACGAATCACTTGAAAAAATAAAAGATAGTGTTATTAAACTGCAATCAAATTTATCTTCATTACCAATTTATTTTAATAGTATAAATAGAGCATTGGGGGATTCTGTATTTTCTATAAAGAGGTTTTATGAAGATACGATTAGTTTTAGTGATTTAGCGAGTGAAATTATTAAGCAAAATCAACTTAGAGTAAGATCAGCTGTTGGTGGCTTTGGTGGTATTGGTGGTGGAGGGGGGCAGGAAACAGAGGGAGGTACTGGTGATGGAGGTTCACAATCATTTGTAAGTAGATTAGCATCTGCATCATTAACAGGTCTTATTATTTCGAGAAGTTTAATGAATGATTTTACTAAATATAAAGCTACTCAACAATCATTATTTCAAACAATATTTAGATTTTTATTTTCATCTAGTTTAACAGCTAAACCGAGGGAGACTGATTTTAAAGATTTTGCTAGAATAGTTTTTGGAGATGTAGATAGTTGGCGTAAGATAGATCCGTTAACTATTTTTCAATCTTTTGAATTAGCTGTAAATGAATTTAGAAGAGCTATTTTAAATTTTAATAATTTGAATAATTACCAAAGAAGACTTTTACTAAAAGAAGCTAGTGTTTCAAATTTTCCATCATTTTTAAAATCATCAAGAGCAATCGATAATATTAAAAAAATAGAAGATTTTTATGATGATTTTACTAAAAGATTAGAAGGTGAAGAGGTTTTAGATGTTAATTTATTGAAAAGATTTAATGTTTCTTTAAAAAATTTTACTGATAATATTAGTTATGAATCTTCATTTTTACCATCTATTTTTTCTGGTATAGAACAGAATATAAGAGAAAGTATCGGATTTTTAGGAGATAAAGAAGTTCCATTAAAACTATCAGATATAGTATATGAAGTTTTAAATAGAAATTTATTTGGAGGAAAAGCTGGAATAAAACCTAATGCAAGTTTAGTTCTATTTAATAGAATAGAAGAAATCGTTGATAAGTTTTCAAGTGGTTTGGATTTAAATGATGAAGAAGTTAGAAATGAAATTGGAAATTTAAGAAAAAGTTTACTTTTAATGAATAAAAGTACCTATCGTTTTACTACTTTACTTAATGAAGTGGCTGGAAGATTTTTAGCATCATTTTTAAATATAGATATTGTTAAGTTTACAAAAAATTTTACTGATTTTTCTAATCTTTCTTTATCTAAAATAGTAGAAAGTTTTAAAAAAGGTGAAATAAGGACATTCAATCCTTTTATAAGAGTAAATATAGTCGGAGAAAAAACTGGTGAATATTTTAAAAGTTTATTAAAAAAGAGGACTTTACCGTCAGCTTTAGGTCTTGGAGCTTTAAAAGGTTTAACTTCGTTTTTAGGACTTGAAAGAGGTATTACAGAGATAGCATCTTTAAAAGCAAAATTATTAGAGTTAGATGATTTAGGAAGTAGTATATTTTCTAAAACAATGGCTGTAATTTCAAGTGTATTTAGTGCAGGTTCAAAAACATTACTTGATGTTATAAAAAAAGTAGCAAATGCTATAAAATATCCTTTATCAATAGCTTTAAAACAAGTACAAGCGTTATCTGTTGCTATATCAGGATTAGCAGTTGTTGCGGGATTAGCTTTTGGATCTGTGTATTTTGGTTTAATAAGACCTTTAGTTGAGTCTGCAAAAGTAAGTGAACAAAGATTTGTAAGGTTAGAATCGGCTTTACAGAGTACAACACAAGCTGTTTATGAATATCAAAGAGCAATACAATTTGCTTCAAGAACACCATTTTTAATCTCACAGGTATCTGATGCTTCTGCAATGTTAAGAGCATTCCAATTTGATCCGTTTGAGAAGGTTGGTGAGAGTGGTAGAATGTTGATAGAGATTTTAGGGGACATGGCTGGTGCTATGGGAACTGATCTTGAAACAGCTACTTGGGCTTTGATTAGGGCACAAGTTGGCGAATGGGAAATTATGCAAAATAACTTTCAAATATCAGCTAGAATGATACCTCAATTAAAAGGACTAGCAAGTGGAACAAAAGAATATGGACAAGCAATAGTTGAATTTTTAGATAAACAACAAAGATTTATGGGCGGCTTGTTTAAAATGAGCCAATCTATACAAGGTATGCAGTCTAATATAAGAGATTTTCTAGGGGTTATATTAGAATATGCAATAGGTATAGTTGATGCTAATAGTATGTTAAGAGGTACTACGTTTGTTGATGAATATAAAGAATTTTTGAGGGGTACTTATTTTAGAGTTACAGCAAGGGATGTTGTAGAAAATATAAAGAATATTGAATTAATGAGTCAGTCTGCTTCTTATGGTATAAGAAAATTAGCAGATCAGTTTGATAAAGAGTTTAATAGAATGGGGGATGATGTAATAAATTTATATAATCTTTCAGAGCAGTTAAAAGAGAGTATATCTTTCAAGGATGTAAGAAATGAGATAAAACCGTTTATTTCAGAAATGGAAAAATTAAATGAAATAGAAAAAGAAAGATTTTTCTTTGCTTCTGTAATACCTACTTTATGGTCTAAATTAAAAGCACCAGAACAACCTCAAATAGCACCAGATTCTTTTAGATTGGCAATGGCTCAAACTTTATTATTTGGTAATGAATTAACTAAAACATTGGGTAGAATTTTAGGAATTGTACTTTCTATCATAATGAAATTGTTTTATCCTGTACAGAGATTATTTGAATTTATTATAGAGAAAATAAAAATGTTAACTTTGTCTATTCTCAATTTTTTTGCACCTCTTGAAAAAATGTTGCAAGTACCAGCTAGATTAGGAAGGGATTTTAATAAATCTTTTAATGAAGTAGCTTTAAGTGTAGTGCAAGGAATGGGAAAATCATTTTCAATAACAGCGGATCAATTTTCAAGATTTAGAGATAGGTTATTAGAATTTAATAGAGATTATGCATTTTCTTTAAGAGATTTATCTAAGCAAGGTTCTGATAGAATTTTAGCTTCTATGACTTTACTTGAAAGATGGATAATGGTTTTAGCAATTGTAGGAGAATTTGCTAAATTATATATAGAAGATTTATTCAAGGAGATTTGGAAAAATACAGAACAATTTAGAAAAGTAATAGGTGAAATTTATTCTATTATTGGAAGTTTTGTTTTTGATGTATTTAAGGATATATCGGTAGGATTTTTTGAAGGGTTAACTGCTGTTTTTGATCCTAGTATATTTTTAAAATTTCTTGAATCTATAAGAAATTTGGTTAAAGCAATAGATGATGCTTTTAGAGAAGTTTTAGGGTTAGGAAAAGAAGGTAGTGTTTTAAGAAATTTATCTCAAATGATAGGTGGAACATTGATGTTTTTAGTTCAAGGTTTTGTTCAACTTATAACTTTATTTTTAGATGGATTAACTTGGGTTGTAAAAACATTTTTACCTATTGCACTAGAAGGGATAAAAGGTTTAGTGAATTTTATAAAACCTATTATTTTAGGTATAGGTGATTTGTTTGCAAGTTTAGGTATAGGTATATCAAAAGACAAGTGGGAAAAACTTAAAAAAGAACATTTTGGAATAGAACCTTTACCAGAAAAAGAATCTGATATAATGAAAATGAATTTAGCGACAGGTGTAACTCCTTTATTGGGGTTATCATTCATAATGACGGGGGGTTTCAAGAAATTTTTTGAAGGAATTATAGAAGAACTAAGGAAATTTATATATGGAAGTTTTATTATAAGAATAGAATCTTTCATTAAAGCATTTAAAGGAAAACTTATAAATCTAAAAAATTTATTTTCAGATCCTAAATTATTAGGTAAAAAGACTTTTGATATATTGTTAAATGCAGGTAAATTTTTAATAAGCTCGATTTTTAAAGCAATAGGTAAGATTGCAACTTTGTTATTATATCCATTTATTAAGTTAGGTAAGATATTATTATCGCCTATTAGATATTTAATAAGATTATTAACAACTTCACCAGAACAAAGAAGGTTAGAGAGATTAAAGAGAAAATATGAAAAAATGTGTCCTTTTGCAGATCCTAATATGTTGAATTCTATCTGTTCTGAACAACTTTCAAGAAAAAGAAAAATATTTGGCGGTAAAGGATTAGAAATTCCTGAATATAGTAAACAATCTAGTACAAAAGAAAGAAGAATTTTATCTAAATTGGGTAGTGGATTAGGTACAGTTTTTTCACCAGGTATGATGTTTTTATCAGATATATTAGATATGGTTTCTGCAAGTGAAGATTTAGATCAAGATAAAAAAGGTATTAACAAATCAAAATCAGAGAAAACTTTAAGCGGTATTTTAAAAGATACACTTCCTTCTTTAGGATTTTTATTTTCTATTCTTGAAACACTTGTTGAATTTTTAGGTCCGATTTTTAAAAAAGGTATTTTATTTTTGTTGAGAAGATTTGGACAGAAAACAATTTTAAAAACTGGATTAAAGCTATTAGCTAGTGGTGCAGGATTTTTATCTGGTATCTTTTTAGGTCCTGTCGGTTGGATTATAGATATTTTAATGATATTAGATTTAATAGATGACATATTTGGATTAGGTATTAAAGATAAAATAGCCGAGTGGTGGGATCAGCTGAAAGATTATTTTGATAGATTAGATTTAAAATCTGAAGCAATGCAAATTAAATCTTGGTTATCTTCTATGTGGGGTAGTTTTGTTAAAGGTATAAAAGATAAAATTTATGGTTTTACTAGTTGGTTTGTGAATTTATTTTCGGGTAATAGTGATGTTAAGACAAATAAAAAGGTAAATAAATTAAAATTAGATGTTCAAGGAAATAAAGAAAGTATTTTATCTAGTTTTATAGATTGGGTAAAAAATAGTATAGGTAAAATTTCTAAAGGAATAAAGGATTTATTTGGAATAACTGATGATAGAGGATTATTAGATATAATAACAGAAGGTTTTAATAGTTTTGTTGAAAGTATTGGTGATGTTTTAAGAAGTATATTTATTAAATTGCAAGTATATCTAAAATCGTTAATTCCAATGGGAGCTATAATTTTAGGTAAAGTTTTTAAAGCTCTCGGTTCTACTTTTTCTAGTATAGGATCAGATATTGAAAGTTTTGGTACTGCTGGAACTATAACGGAGTTTAATAAAATTGTAAACGAGTTAAAGAAAAATAAAATCATAACAGAAAAGGGCGAGAAAAAAACCTTTTTTGATATTTTGAGGAGTGGTTTAGATATAGATAAATTAAAAATAGCTCCTAGTTCAGGAGATGAATCAGATATAAAAAATCAATTAAAATATTACAGAGAGTATTTAAAAGCGTTAGAGAATATAATAAGAAAAAATAATTTAATAAATCAATTAGATAGTGATGCATTGGATTTAATTAATAATTCTGTTTCAAGAAATAGTTTTAATTTATTAAAAGATAGTAATTTCAAACCAGTAGCATATACATCTAGTCCAAATCAAACTCAGGTTTTAAATAATATAAATTTATTAAATAGAAATACTACACCTTCTATTGTTAATATTAATGTGAGTGTAAATTCAGGTACAAATGAACCTGAAAGATTGGGAAGTATTATAGCGACGGAAATAAAAAGACAATTTAACGATTATATATCAGAAAGTTTGTCTAAATCTAAATTAAATAGTATTTATAATTTTCATACACCTGCTGTTTCAAGAAGTATTTAATAGGAGATAAACTATGTTAAAGTTTGTATCAGAAAAACTTAAATTTTTACAAAATGGTATACCTTTAATAATAGCTCAATATCATCCATTAGCTTTTTTAAATAGAAATATACCATTTTGGAAATCATTATTAACTATGAAGATTTTTGCAACTAAAGTATTTCCAGAAGAAGTTAGTTATGAAAAGAAAATGAATTTTTTTAATATATCATCACCTGGAATGTATGAGCAAGTAGTTGGTTTTATTAAAGCAGAATCAGATAGGTACAAATTTAAACTAAATTTAGCTAGAATTAATGAATTTAATGGAGTAATGCCTGAAATAGAATTTTTTAGAGGGTTTTTGAAACCACAAAAAGTAGAGAATGATTTTTTAAGTGTATTGGGAACTGGATTAGATCAATCTTTTAGAAAAAATAGTTTTATAGAACCTCCTAAGGCGTTGATTATAGGTATAGATGGATTTTTACCTTTATTATTTCATGTTGAGTCCGTCGATCTCAAGTTTAGGGATTATAACACATATAATTTTCCTACAATAGCAGAAGTTAATATTAGTTTAGTTAAAATACCCAATAATTTATTTGATACAGCTAAAGAGAGTTTCGATAAGTTTTTTGAGATGGTATTTTCTGTATTTGTTTCTGATTTAAGAAATTGGACTGTTGATAGAAAGACATATCAAGGGAATGTTTTTGGATTATTAATAGAGTTTATGGATAGTTTTGAAAGAACTGGGATTTCATCGCAGGTTATCAATGTATTTAACGGTCTTTTTGGTGATTCGGATGTAAATAATGTAGATATAGATGAGGCATCTGTATTAACAAAAATTTATCAGTTGACAAATGACGTATTTCTAGCTGATATGGTATCTAAGAAGTACAAAGATTTTGTTAAATATGGTGGTTTCAAGAACTTTTAATTAGGGAATTATTATGGCAGAAGATTTTTTATTTTCAGAAGATAAATATTCTACTTATGAAATAGAAGGTGATCCTAATATAGGTAAAGATTTTTATTTAAAAGCTAATTTAAAGAAAGATGAGAAACAAGGAATTGAAGCTGGAAATCAAGATTTATATCAATTTAATTTAAGTAGAGAAGATGTAGCTGAATTAATAAAACCTTATTATAGATTGGATTACATTTATGGAAAAGTTTATGGTGATGATAAATTATTTTTTAGATCAAGTGAAAGTTTATTACCATTTGTAGATGTTTTTATAGGATATCATATAAATTATTTTATATCGGAAGCTAGAGATTTTTTGATTAATTTTATAGAAAATAATAAAATTTCAAATCAAGAATTAATTGATATAGGGTCATTACCGATAAGTGAAGATGTTGTATTTTTTGAGGAAAAGATTAATTTATCTATAAATGATAGAGATAAATTAAAAGGTTTTTATCTAGTAAATAGTGGTTATGTTTACTTTAAGATGCCTGATTTTATGAGACAAACTTTAACTAGTATATCTGTTTCAAGAAAATTAGTTAAAAGTTCTTACAAGAAAAAGAAAAAAACACAAACTGTCGATGCAGGAGAAGATTTTGATATAGAGATAAGTAATTATCCTAATGAAATGAACTTAACTTTTTCTTATCCAATTAATATGTTTTATAGATTTTTTGATCAGTTTTCTGGTGATCAAAAAATAATATTTCCACCATATCCATTTTTAAGGTATACTTATGGAAAACCATCTAAGATAATTGTGGTATATGGTTATATGGGTTTTAATTTATATGATAAGATAGTACGTACAGTTTTTTTACATAAACATAAATTAAGTAAGGCTGATTTTCAAAATATAGAAGAAGCGTTTGTAAGAGAGCCTACTTCACAAACAGGTAATCAATTAGATCCTTGTAAAGATTTTTTTAGTGATAAGACACAAGATTTAGGGGGTATAGATTTAGGGGATTTCATAAGATTGGATTTATCTGGACGAGAAAATTTTTATTTAGTGGAAGATGAAGAGGAAACTATTCAAAATAGTTATGATAGTGGTAATAGTACGAATACTACTATTAAACAAGTTAATAAGAATAAGAAAGTTGTTGAGGATGTACAATCTGTTTGTGTAAAATTTGCTATACAACCATTTGTTGATTTTTTTGTACCTGATAAAAGATTTTATTTTTCGGTGTATCCTGTCTCAGTAGCATTTGCAGGATTTATAGATAAAGTATCTTTCAAGGGAAATGAAGAAGGATTTATAGAACTTACTTATAATTGTGTTGCATTAAAAGACTTTTCTCATAAAGATAATCCAGTACGATCTGATATTTCATTTGGAATAGAACCAGTTGAAGAAGATACTAATGTTATAGAATCTCTTGAAAGTAATTTACATGAGGTTAAATATGAGGATTTAAAAAGAGGTGAAATTACGGAATCATTAGAAGAAGTTGGTGGTAAATTAAAAAGATTGTATAGTAGATATTTAGAAAGAAAAAAACAAATTTATTTTATATATAGTAAAAAAGATAATGCTAATATAAATAAACCACAAAAAGAGAAAATTTCAGAAAGTAAAAGGTTGGTAAAATATAGAGATGAGACAATAGGTTCTTTTATAATAAGAAGTATTTTATTATTTTTTGGAGGTTTATCTAATTATGCGGTATATCCTGATAAACTACAAAGAAATAAGTTATTAGAAAAAGAATCTAAAAATGGAAAAATTTCTGCAAGATTTTCTGATTTTTATAGGAGTTTATTTTCAGATTTTTCTGGAAGCACTATACTTGACGATAATTTAAGTTTTTATAATAACTATTTTGTTTATACTTTTAGATCTTTTTATTCAGAAGATAGTATTTTGAATTATTTTAAAAAACCGCCTTTAATTCTTTTAGATGAATATAGATTTGATTATTATGTTTCTTTGTTTAAATATATTACGCAGATGCCTGCTGATTTTTTAAGAAATATAGTATTTAAATATAATGAAATATCTACAACAAATCAAACTATAAATTATTATCAAGATAAGAATTTATTTTTTAGAAATGGTTATTTAGGAAAAGAAATACAAATAGGATCACAAAATGTCTTTCAAGAGATAGTAAAAGTAGAAAATAATGATTTATTTATAAAAGTCAAGATAGGAGGATCTGTATTTTATTTATCTGTTTTTGGTTTTCTAAGGGGATATCATTTTAGAACAGATCCAGTTGACGGATTTGATATTGTAAATAGTATTTCAGGTATTACTGATGTTTTTACTCTTAAAAAAATTCGAGATATAATACCTTATAATTTGCAAAGTGATTTCGATAAGATGCTAGATAGTTTTTATAAAGAGTTAATTTCTGATGGTTTTATATTTAGGGATACATCAAATAAAATATCTTATAAAGAAATGAATCCGACCTTTACTTTTAAATATAAGGATCAAAATGGACAAGACCAAGAGGATAGTTTAGAGTTGGGAGATATAAACCAACCTTATTTTGATATAAATAATCCTTTTAGTTTATATGTATTACAAAATTCAAGTGCATCTAAATCATTTAGTTTTCAAGGCACTAGTGTTTTTGATGATAATGTTTTGAATTTATTGTACTTGTATCATAATATACATTTATCGTTTGGATTTATGGTTAATTTAGGGGATTTAGTGTACTTGAAACCTAGTACAACGTCGGATGGATCTGTTTCTATAAATGAGAAGGTTATAAATCTAGGAACTCCTTATAATAAAGTTAATTATGGCGCATCTAGTTTGACAGAAGGTCAAAAATTAAGATTTTTATCTTCTATTTATCTAACAGATAGGAATTTTCAAGATTTGAGTTCAAGTAAAGGAATAATACCTTTATTATTTATAAATTATAAGAAACCAGTTAAAATGTTGTTTAATAATTTATCTAATAAAGAAGAAAAATCTATTTTTGAATATTTATTAAATAAATGGATTTTTAAAGGTATTAGAGATGAGAATAAGATAGGTATTATATTTTTATCATCTGTTAGTTTGGATAAGGATAGTCCAGATATAAATGAGTTGGTACCAAATGAACTTTATTTGGATTGTTTTATAAGCATAGATGCTTTTAGGGGGATTTGTATAAGTAATTTCTTGAAATTAAAGAATTTTAGTTCTTCATTAGGGAAACATAATCAATATGTTTATAGTTATAATGAAATAAACTATCCTAAATATAACAAAGATTCAGATGATTTTAGTGATAAAGTTGTTTTTGTTGATGAATATGGAGGTTTGGAAGGATTTTTTCAATCTTTATTTAGATTAGATTCTATGATTTATTCTGAGTTAGAAGATGGTAATTCTGGATTAAATGTAGATTCATTAGGTAAATTTTTTAAATCTATACTTGAAAGTTCTTTTGGAATATTAGTAGATGAGAAAGAAATTGTTAAAAAGTATGAATATTTTTCTGGCGATATTAATAAAACAACTAGTAGTGATTATACTATTTATTATGTGGATATAAATAATGTGTTAAAAGAAATAGAAGGAAGTCCTTTTACTGATTTTGATGAGTATATGTTAGATGTTAGTAATGAGGATTTTACAAGTTTAAAGAAAGAAGGTATAGAATTTAACGAATTAGGTTTCAAGTATCCAATTAGAAAGTTATCAGATTTAAATTATAGTTTAATACCGACATTGGATTCATATAAAGGTACTCCATTGATAAATGTAATGGTAGATGTTGTATTTAAAAATAGGAAAGATGAAAATGTGCCATCAGCTTTAAAAAAGTATTATGAAGTTTTACTGAAAGGTAAATATGATGAGAAGCTTGTAAAAGCACTTATAACTTCTAAGAAAATAAAGAAAGATAAAAATGGAAATTTAAAAGAATATGTACAACCTATAAGATTTATAACGATACCCGTTAAAGAAGTACCAGCGGTTTATTTGGAGTATGGTGAAGAAGTTGTAGAATTTAGTTTTGAATTTAATGCAGGTGAATCTGGTAAAGGTGGAATGGTTAAAAATATAGAGTTAGCTAGATCTTTTTTTGCACAAGTAGAAATAGATAAAGAAGCTATACGAAGGACATTTGAGGAAGCTAAAGAAAAAGGTATTTCAAGAAATCAAATAATGGCAGATGTTATAAATGAAGCTAGAACTAATCCTACTGAATTGTTAAGAAAATATTCTAAACTAGTATTTAGGTATAATTATAAGGAAGGTCAAAAAATTGTAGAACCTCCAGAGCCAGGCGAAGCTAGAATTTTTAAATTAGAAATAAAGTTAAAATTTGCTATACCAGGGCTTAAACCTGGTATTTATATTTGGTTTGATGAAAAACCTGTGATTTTTGGATCTGATAAATTTAGGATAAATGTACCTAATCAAATAAAGGGGGCATATTTAGTTTCGGAAGTAAGAGAAAATTTATTAACGGATAAAGGTATTATTGAACAAACTTTGGTATGTGTGAGGTAGTTTATGAGTACTTTAAGAGATTTTTTTAATTCGCTTTATGATGAAATAGGAAGAATTGAGACAAGAGTTAAAAATTTAGAAATAAAAACAGATAGGTTTCAAGATTTGGTTAATAATGTATTATATGAGAATATTTTTGTTGGTTATGTTTTAGGTTATTCTAATTCTGGTTTATTTGTTATAAATGTGGCTATACCTAGTTTAAATATACCTTTTATTGAATGTTATCCTATTATAAATAAATCCATTTCATATCCTAAAGTTAATTCAAAAGTTATTGTTTTTAAAACAAGTGTAGGAGGTAGAGATATCTTTTACTATTTTGGTAATATATATCAAGTTATTAGTTCTGATGAATTAAATAGTATTTTTGGTAAAAAAGTATTTGATGAAGATGGTAATTTTGTAGATCAACTTTTAGAGATTTTTGATACACAGGATTTGTTAAATAATATTATTAATGAAATATATTTACAGTTTTTGATTAATAGTGATAATTTTGTAAATGATATTTCTTTATTGGATGTAGAAGATGATTTTACTAGATTTTATGATTTTCAAAGAAATACTCTAAATTATTTTTTTAATAAAAAAGCAATTGTTAGTTATATTTTAAATAAAGGTGGAAGGATTTTATACTCACCTTATACTGAAAAAGATAGGATTGATTTATTTAATAATTCATATAGAAGATTAGATTTTGACGTTGAAATAGATAAAGGATATTTTCAGATATTAGGAAGGGATTTATCGTTTTATATAAATAACGATTTTGATGAAAGTGATATTCAAACATTTGATAATTTAGGATTAAAATATTTTGATAATAAAAAGTTTAATTATTTGAAATTATATAATAAAAATATTGAAATATATAAATATAATGATGAGAATGATAGTAGTAAAAAGCTGTATTTTGGAATTTATAAAGATTATGATATAGTAAATTCTGGAAAAATAGAAATATTGGTAAATAAAGGTGATTATCAAAAAGAAACAGGTATTATTATAAATGAAGATGAAAGTTTATTGGTTTTTAATAATAAGCAATCTATAAATTTTGATCTTTTGAATTCAAAATTAAAAATAGAATCTGAAAATAACAAGATTGAATTAGACGATGTAAATTCAAAAATAGAAATTTCAAGTAGTAATAATAGTAAAATAACACTAGAACAAAATCTTATAAAGGTAGAAGTTGGTTCAGGAAGTTTAGTTTTAACTTTGGACACTAATCAGAATAAAATAATAATAGATGGTGATGTTGAAATTAATGGAGATTTGATAGTTAGTGGAGATGTTAAGGCAGGTGTTTCTAATATAAGTTTAACAACTCATACACATAATTATGTAGATACACCAGTTGGAGGTTCAGTTACAGCACCTCCTAACCCTTGATTTTTTGTTGATTATTTAGAAAATATTTATAAAATGTAGAATATGGCAAAGAGTTTTGATATAGATTATTTTTTTAATTCTGGAGGTAGGGATAAGAAGGTAGTATTAAATGAATTGTATTTTGAGATTATTAATTTCTTGAAAACTATACCATTTCAGCAATTTTTAGATCCTAACTATGGTATAACGATTTATCAATTTGAAAATGAAAATATGACAAATGAAAAGCTTATTTTATTACAAACAGCTCTTATTATGTCTTTGATACAATTTAACGATACCTTACCTGATTATAAGCGATTTGTAGTTAATCCTTTTACAGTTAGAGTGAAATTAGAAGATAACGAGTTAAAGATAGGGATTTTAGTTATATTAGAACAGGATTTTATAAGTAATACTACAACTAGTACTGGAATTTTAGATGATGATGTTTTGAGAATAGTAGAGACAATAAAATTATAGAGGGTACTAATTATGGCTAATGTATTTAATTTCAAAAATAAAGACTTTCAAGATATATATAACGAACTAGAACAAAAATATCCTAATCAACCAAAATGGTTTAAAGAATTAATAGCATCTCTTTTTGATATAATGTATTGGTATTTAGACATGGCTATTCAAGATTTATTTCCATCTACAATGATTAGTACTAGAAATATGCAAAACTTAATAAAAATGTTTGGATATAATCTCAAATATATGTCATCAGCGTATACAGTAGCTAAGTTAAACCTAACTAGTGTTTCAAGTGGTATTACAATACCAAAAGAAAAACTAGTATTTAGATTAAGAAGTGATACAGGGAAAAACTTAACTTTATCAGGATACCAAGATCTAATAATACCTAATGGTGTTTCAGAAATAAATGTAAATTTATTAGAGGGAGAGTTTAAATATAATGTAGAATTAGGATTTCATGATGGTAGTCAAAATTTAGAATTTGTTTTACCTTATAGTAATATAGATGTTAATTTCTTGAAAGTTTATGTTGATGGTGTTGAATGGAGTAGAATAGATGATCTTATAAATTCTACTCCGAGTGGAAAGCATTATCAATTTAATTTATTATCTGGAAATAGGGTATCTATACAATTTGGTGATGGGAATTTTGGCGAGATACCTCCTGTAAATTCTTATATTACTTGTGATTTATTGCTAAGTAGCGGTGCTAGTGGTAATTTTAGAATTAATGTACCTTATACTTTAGAATTTTCAAATTATGTTGAATATCCTATTATAGATAGGTATAACAATGTTTTATTACAAGATTTATCTGGTGGTTCTGATATAGAAAATATTATACAAGCAAAGGATTTAGCTATTTTAAACATAAGATCTTTCAATGGAGCTACAACAGAGGATTCTATAAAATCATTAGCTTTTAAATATTCTTCATCTATATATGATGTTTTAGTTTTACCAGCTTATTTTGGTCAATATTCTGTGGCGGTTGCAATAATTCCTTATGGTGGAGGATTGCCTAGTAATTCTCTTAAAGTTGCATTACAAAATTATCTTATAAGTAAATCTTTATTAGGTTTTAGTAATATTGTTGTTATAGATCCGTTTTATGTTCCTGTGAATATAAATTTACAAGTAAGTATGAGATCTGGATTTAGTTTTTCTACTTATTCTGATTGTATTAAGTTTGTATGTGCTTTGTCTGTTTGTGAAAATCAGGGAGAATATTTGCAATATTATAGATTAAGAGATTGGAATAGAATTTTTCAAGTAGCTAATACTCAATTCGGATTTAATTTAACAGATTTGTACTCTAACTATCTAATACCTGTATTTGATTATTTACTAAGGAAAGGTAGAAGAAATTTTGGTGATTCTTTTATTAAAAATGATTTGATAACAATGATATTGAATTTGAATTTTATTAATTCTGTTAATATTTTACAGCCTACTTCTGATATTTCTGGTTTAGGATTTAACGAAATAACTACATTAGGTAGTTTAAGTGTTGGTTCTATTTAAAATTTTTAATGAAAATTTCAAAAAAAGTAACGATTTTTTGTTGATTTTTGGTGTTAATAATAAAGAGTTTATTGTATGTTAAAAATATTATACGATAATTTAATAGAATTTTTTCCTGTAATAATAAAAGAGTTGAAAGAAACAGATCCTGTATCATATCAGAAATGGAAAGAATTTTCTGATATTATAACAAATCTTAGGGATAGTGTGTTTCAAGATTGGAGAAACAGATCAGATATAGAAAATATTACAATATTAGACATACAAAACTTTTTTAATTTCAGAGAAGTTAATCGAACACTTTTAGATAGTTTGATAGAGATGTTTCAAGTGTATTTATATTGTAGTGAAGACGAAAATTATAAAAGAAAACAATTATTTTATAATATTATAGATAAAAAAAGGGAATGTACTTTAGAATACGTATATGAACTTATAAATGAATGCTTAGGTAAGCCTGTTTTAATAGAAGATTATACAGATTCTTTTTTTGGCTGGGATGAAGATAACACAATAAATCCTTCCAATGGGTATAATGTCGATTTTGAAGGTGGGAAATTTTTCAATGAGCTGGATCAATTAGCTGGTTTTAATTATTATGAATGGATAGTTGGTGCTTACGGTATTTTAGTTAACATATTAGACCCAAACAATTTCACTAACGACGAGTTAGAGATCTTATATAAAATAATTTCTGTTAATAAGGTGGCTTATATTTATGCGACAGTAGGTTATTATGATATTTCAGGGGCTGTTTATTTAAAAATTATATATGGAAAGGATAAAAAATTATGGTTGAATCCAGGTGATCCATTGCCTTATGTATAATATTTTCAGGAGGATTTTATGAATAATGTTGAGGTTTATGTTGAGGTATATAACACTTATTTTTTAATTGGAGTAGTACGTAAATTTTTTTATTTTGATATTTTAAATTACTTGAAAGAGAATTTAAGTTATTACAAACAGGGTTATCAATACACTCCTTCTTTCAAGAATGGTTCTTGGGATGGTAAAGTATATTTATTTAGTACAATAACAACAAAGGATGAAAGATATTTTAATAAATCTTATTTTAAAATTGAAATAGGTTTTTTAGATAAGATTTTAAATTTTTTTAATGACAGAAAAATATTGTTTAAAGTAATAGATAAAACAAAAAAACACGAGAATATAATAAATAAAGAATTAAAGTGGGTAGGAAAAGAATTAAGGGATTATCAAAAAGAAGCTATTAATAATTTACTGAATAACAGGATTGGGATAGTTTCTTTACCTACTGGTTCTGGAAAAATGTTGTTAGGTGCTTATTTAATTTATAGTTTAAAGTATAAAGTTGTTTTAGTTGTTAGAAATTTAGAATCTGTTATTCAAACAAAAAATGAAATAGAAGAGAGTATAGAAAATGTAAAAGTAGGGGTTTGGGTTACTAATTATAAAGACGTAGAAAATTCTGATGTTATAATAACAACTTTTAACAGCTTAAATCAATCTATAAAATCTAAAAATGAATTATATAGAATAGTTTCTGAATTTGATTGTATATTAGTGGATGAAGCTCATCATATATCAAATAACATTTTCAAGAAAATTATAAAGTATTTTAACTTTTATTATATTTATGGAATGACAGGTACAGCTTATAGAAATGACAAATCTGATTTAGAATTAAATGGTATTTTTGGTGATGTTGTATATAAGAAAAATGTTAAAGATTTACAGATAGATAATTTTCTTTCTGATTCAGAGATATTTTTTGTTAGGGTAGATAAATTCGAATTAGATAAAGAAAATTTTGTTAAAGATTTTCCTGGTGAAACTTATTTGACATTTTCAAGTGTTAATAAGTTAGATAGTAATAACTTGTATAAATTAGGGATAGTTTATAATAAATGTAGAAATAATATTATAAGTAATGCTTTATCTGTGTACAAAGGTAAAAAAATATTGATACTTGTAAAATATATTTATCACGGAAATCTTCTTTCTAGAATATTTAGAGTACCTTTTATATCAGGTGTTTCAAGCAAAAAGAAAAGAACAGAGATTCTAAATAAATTTAGATTTGAAAATTTAAATGTACTTATTGCAAGCACTATTTATGATGAATCTGTAAATATTCCTGAGTTAGAAGTTTTAATAAATGCAACTGGACACTCTTCTATAATTTCTCAAATACAAAGACACGGGAGGGTTATAAGAAAAACAAAAAATAAAGAAAAAGCTATTTTTATTGATTTTTACGATGAGTTTGACAGAAGGGTTTTGAAACACACTAAGAAAAGGATTTCATCTATGGAAAAAGAAGGATTAGAGCCTATAATAATTAACAGACTTGATAAACAAACAGATGAAATTTCTGTAATTTTTTGAAAAAATCTGTCTTATTTATAGAAAAATTGTTTGACAATCGATTTATAGTTTATAATTTGTTTTTAGAGGTTGTTTATGAAAGTTAAGGAAGTTAGGTTAGGCAGATCAGTTAATCAGAAAGATTTTGTTTTTTATATTTTAAATAAATTTTATTATGATTATTTCAAAATGACTTTTAATCCTGAAAGATTGTATCCTCGAAAATTGCAAAAGAAAAATGGAAACGATTTTGATTTATCTTTTTTAGTTAAAGAAATTTTCAAGATTCTTAAAGAAAACAAAATAATTAAAGCAAAATCTCATAATGTTTACAGAATAGGTAGGTTATTTACAGATTTTTTATATTGGTGTTTTTTTAAGTTGGATATTTTTAGTAAATTTTCTATTGAAGAGAAATTAAGATTTATAGTGAAATCTGTTGTTTTATTGAATGATATAGTATACAGGTATGTTACAGCTAAGAATATCGAGTTTAAACCTAATAATCCCGTAATGTCTTATCCTAAATATTGGTTTGTTATAAATTTGAGGTTTATAAAAATTTATATTGATAGATTTAAAGATGAGTTAAGTAATGTAAATTCTATTGAGTTAAAGAGAATTATGAAAAACGAAATATCCTTTCAAGATAGTGATTTAGAAAAATTTAATAAAGTAATGGAATATCTAGTAGATAATTATTATGTAAATAAAGATTTTAATGCTTATGAGAATATAAATTCATGGTTTTTTGTTATATTTAATAATATGAATATTTTTGATATAGAGGGTTTTAGAAAATTTAGAGGAAATATTTGAAGGAGTTTTTTATGGGATTAGGGAATTTTATTAAACCAGAATATAATGATGGTGGTAAAAAACAAAAAAGGAATGAGTCGGAAGAATTAAAAAAATTAAAAGATAAATGGGTAAGGGCTTATAGTTTAATAACAGGCAGGGTTACAATTTTGAGCAACGCTGAGATAAGTATCTTGAAGAGGTTATTAAGGATGTATACATATGAGGAAATTTCAAGAATGATGGAATACTATTTTAGAAATTACAGAAATTTACCTTTTATAAAGAGTAAAGAAATTCCAAAGATTAGGCTTTTATATTATTATAGAGATGATTTTTATGAAAGACTAAAAAACGAAGGAGGTTTTTATGGAAAATAATTTATATGATTGGTATTTAGAGCAAATAAAAGATATAATGTATAATATTAGAGCTATTGATCTTGAAAATGTTTTAAATAAAAAATTTATTAGAAATTTATATGAAAAACACAAAGTTATAGAAGAGAGAGAAAATCCTTATATTAAAGGAAAAGTAGATTATTATGAATATGCGGATGAGATGTTTTTTATTGAACCTCTTGAAGAGGTTTTTAGAATTAGCAAAAAGTATAAATTAGAAGTACTTTCTTTTTTAAAAGATTCTATAGAGAATGGAAAATCTTATTTTATTTATTGTGGTGTTAGTGATTTAAATGACATTATTGATTTAATAAATAATTTATCTGTTGTTTTATATGTTATAACTAAAAACGTATCTATTATAGATAGTTTAGATTATTCTAATAATATAAGAAATTATTGTATTACTACTTATAATATTTTAGAAAAATATTTACAGAATAAGTATATTACGATAGAGTATTTCAAGGAATCTTGTTTACTAAAGGGTATAACTTGTATTGTGATAACTGATAGAGAGGGACATAAAGAATTAAGAAAGGAAAATGTAGATAGCGAATTAAGTAAAATATTTAGTGATTAGTTAGGGAGGGTATTATGATTTATGTTTTATTAGATTTATTTTTTAAGTTATCCTTAATGGATAAAGATATTTTTATAAAATATTATTCTATAATAAAAAATCAAAATTTAGACAATTCCTGTAAATCTTTATTCAGAAAAATAGATAACTATATGTCTAAATATTTAAGAGTTCCAACTTATGATTTTTTTATTGATATAGTAGAGGAGTTAAAAAGAAAGAATAATTCTTTTGAATATAATATTAAGAGATATGAAGAGCCATTACAATATTATTATGAGAAGTTTGTTCAAAAGTGCAAAATTTACTATAAAGAACAAATTTCAAGATTCTTATTAGAAGATAACAATGAAGATATAAACATTTTATTGAATAAGTATAATAGATTAATTAAGGATCTAGATTTTGAATCTACTGATATTTTTGTAAAAGGAGATATTGATAATTTTATAGAAGAGTTTAAAAAAATTAGGGATAGTGGAGATGAAGGTTTAATACCGACAGGATTTAATATAATAGATAGTTTTTCTGGTGGAATTCAACGTGGGGATTATATATTGTTTGTTTCTAGACCTCAGAGTTTCAAAACCTGGATAATGTGTCAATTAGCTATTAATTTTTCAAGAATCATAAGAGGAGGAAAGATATTATTCTTTTCTAAGGAAATGAGTAAGGTTCAAATATTGAAAAGGTTGATAGCGATAGCGGGGAATATAAATTATGAAAGTATAAAAAGGCATAGATTGAATGATAATAGATTAATAGAGTTAAAGGAAAGTATTATAAATACTTTAGATAGTGAAATTATAATTGTAGGTAAAGAGCAAGATATAGAGTATAATCCTTTATATGTTAGAAATAAAATTGTTGAGTATAATCCTGATGTTGTAATAATAGATGGATTGTATTTATTTGCAAAATCTGACGAGTGGGAAAATCATAGTAAAATTTCAAGAGTGTTTAGAGATATAAGTTTAACTTATAATGTTCCAATAATAGGAACCTTACAATTTTCAAGAAGGGGATTAGGTAGAGGAAATGTAGCGTATTCTGATTCATATGAGCAGGATGCTAGTATGTTTATTGGTATGGAAAGACAGCAGGATGATAATGGTAATTTAACTAATGAAGTAAATTTAAGTATTTTAAAGATACGTGATGGTAAGGTTGATGTTAAATCAAAAATAGTTGCCGATTTTGAGAATACTATATTTAAAGAAATGGCAATAACTGACATCAGTAGTCCAGTTAAAATTAAAAAAGTCGATTCTATTTCAAGGAATAATTCTAGTGCAAAAATAGAAATTTTGAAGGATTCTATAAAAAGATATTTTGCTAATAGGGTAGATTCTGATATTAAAAAAGATGAAATTAGAGATATAGTGTTAAGGGATTTAGGTAAAGATGTTCAAGTGATTACAGGAAAAGATGGATTGGTTGGTCATTTAAGTAGAAATAGAGATGATAAATTTTATTATTTTCAAGTTGGTAGTTATATGTTTAGAATTTATAGTTCAGATAAAATGTATGTGAATTTTTATAAAGTGGATTATAAATTAGAAGTTGATCCTTTATATGTTGATTTTGCTTTAGATTTTACTAATTTTTCTGAATCTATGATAAATCAGTTCTTGAAATCTTGTACTAAATATTTTTATAGAGGTAGTGAAAGTTTAGATAAGGTAATGGATATATTAAATAGGGATAAAAGATATTCGTTTAATGATTTATCTATTGAATTATTAGAGAATTACTTAAAGAAAGTTTTTGAGTTTCAAGATCCTATAACTAATATTTTGATACTTATAAAAGGAAATATGAATCATATCTTGTTTCAAGATATAGAAAATTCTTATTTAAGAGAAACTTTACAAGACATGAGATATAATAGTATAATGAAGTATTATACTCTTAATATATTTTATGATTATAATTTTGAGACTAATACTTTTGAATTAAAGAACGAGTTCAAAGTAGAAATGAAAGGTCTTTATTTAGATGAAACAGAAAAAGAATTGCTAAACCAATTAGAAGATTCTGATTTATTTAATCATTTAGTTTTTAAGAGATAGTTTATGATAAACATATATAGAGTTGCTGAGGATTTGGGTTTAAAAGCTAAAAATAATGGTAAAATATATATAAATTCTGATGGTACACAGGCTTTTTTCTTATGTCCGTTTCCTCATTATGATAAGCAAGGGAATATTTATTTTGAGAAGACTCCTTCTTTTACTATAAATCTTGAAAGTGGAAAGTTTTTTTGTTTTTCCTGTGGAGAGAAAGGAACTTCTATAAAAGAATTATACTATAAGTTAGATAAGAATTATAATGCGGAAGCAGTTGATTGTGGTATTAATTATAATAAGAATAGTAAAAATAATGACTTGTATTTCAAGATATTAGAGAGTATGAAAAATAAAGATTATGATTTAATAATAGATTTTTTAAAATTTAGAGGTATAAATGTAGATAAAGGATTTATTGATTTTTATAAGATAACTACAATAAAAACTGAGGATTTTTATTTTTTATGCATAACTTGTAATCCCAATGTCGAAAATGATGAATTGTTTTTATTTATTTGTAGAAAATTTAAATATTATAATGGAAAATTTGAAACAAATGTCAGTCCTAAGTACTATAATATTAAATATAAAGGTGATTTTTTATTTCCTGCTAATTTAGATAATGTGAAGTATTTATATGGGGATTATATTTTTTTAGTTGAAAGTATATTTGATTCTTTAAAATTAAATTCTATGAGAATTAAAAATTTATGTACATTAGGGGCTAACGTGAAGGATAACTTTATAGATTTTTTTATTGGTTATAGATATTTTGTAAGGAAATACGTTTTAATACCACAAAATGATAAAGCTGGTCAGGAATGGCTTGAACAGATTTCTAGTAGCTTTGATAAAAACAATATAAGATATTCTATTTTAAATTTACCTGATGGGTATAAAGATTTATGTGAAGTTAATAATGATAGTGTTTATAAATTATTAGAAGATTATTTATAATTAGTAAAGAGGTTTATATATGGGAAATTTTAATTTAAAAAGCGACATTTCAATTTCTTATTGTGATAGTGGTGATAAAACGTTTATCTTAGTTAAGATAGGTAAGAATAATTTAAAATTTAAAGAGAATTTCAAGGAAAAAGTTGGATTAAAAGAAGGATATTATTACGTTAAAAAGGTTTCTAAGATTGGTCTTGAAAGTGATTATTATATAGAATTAGTTTCTTTATTTGAACAATCTAATATTATAAGCGTTAGATTATCTGATTTAATTAAAGAATTTTTGGGATTATTTTATTTTGATTTAGAGATTGAAATTGAAAATTAAATTTTTAGGAGTTAATTATGAGTTTAGAAACAAAGGAAAATTTTTTAGGTTATTTCAGTTTTTATAATTTAAACTCAAATTTAGAAGAAGTAAAAGAATATGTTTTAAAATATAAAAACTTTTCGTTTGATTTTGAAACAGCGGGATTTAATGATCTTAGTCCTATAACAATTTCATTTACAATTAAATCTGATGACGATAAATACTATGGATTTGTTGTAGATCTGAGAGAATTAGAAAATTTTGACATCCTTTTTGAAATTTTTAACATTTCAAATTTAGTGATATGTCATAATTTATATTTCGATTTATTAGTCTTGAAACAAATAGGTTATGATATTTATAATTTGAGATATAAAACTTATGATACGATGTTAGCTATTTATGTATCTAATACAGAATCAAAGAAGGGTTTGAAAAATTATATAGAAGATTCTATATCTTATGAAGAATCTTTCAATTTAGAAAATTTTGATTTACAAAAATTTAAAATTTATAATCTTCAAGATTCATTTTATACTTTCAAGTTATATGAAAGTACTTTTCCAACCTTGAAAAGAAAAAATAATATACTAGCATTTTATTTAGAAATACAATCTGCTTTTATTTCTATTTATATGACTGATTATGGAGTTTATGTGGATAAAGAAGAGTTAGAAGTTATAATGAATGAGTACAAAAAAGAAATAGAAAATAAAGAAAAATTACTTAAAGAAATAGCTAAAAGTAAATATAATTTTGATTTAGATTTGAATAGTAGAATTAGTATTACTGATTTTTTTAAAAATTATATACTTATTGATATAGAAGATGATGAAGACTTAAAAACACCTAAAGGGGATGTGTCTGTTTCAATAACTGCTATTTCAAGTATTGATTTAGATGACGAAATTAAAAAGAAGTTTGTAGAAAATTATATAGAATATAAAGAAATTAGAAAAATATATGAAACCTACAATACAGATAGTTTATTAAAAAATTCTTATTTAAGTAGAGTAAAACCTAATATAAGATCAAGTGGAACTAAAACAGCAAGAATGATTATAACAAATCCACCATTACAAACCATTCCTTCTAATGATGTTGGTAAAAGAATAAGGAGTGTTTTTAAAAGTAGAGATGAAAACAAATTTCTAGTAATAGACTTATCACAACTAGAATTAAGATTATTAGTTCATTATTTAAATAAAAATGAGTTGAAAGATAAATATAATTCTGGTGAAGATTTGCATGATCAAACATCAAAACTTTTAGGTGTCGATAGAAAACATGCTAAAATTATAAACTTTATGATTGTTTATGGGGGTGGTGCAAAATCAGTCGCAAAAAAATTAGGGATAACAGAAGAATTAGCAAAAGAATATATAGATAAGTTTAGTAGCAAGTTATTAGGTTATTCAGAATTAAAATCTTTTATTACGGATTTTGTAATTAATAATGGGTATATTAGACTACCGTTAAATTATTACAGATGTTTAGAAGGTGATGATTATACTAAAATAAGAGTTGGATTTAATTCTTTAATTCAAATGACAGCTAGTATATTTATGAAAATGGGAATGTATTTAATTTTTGAAACATTTTTTGAAAAATCTGGTTTATGTTTACAAGTTCATGATGAATTAATTTTTGAAAATAATAATGATATATTAGAAAGGGTTTATCGGTTTTTAAAAATAATTTATGAAAACATGTTTATTTACAAAACTGATGAGTATTTATTAGGTCAAGATTTAAAATTTAAAATAGAAGGAAAAATTGGAAATAATTGGTTAGATTGCAAAAATTAAAATTTATAAAAAGGAGTATTATATGAAAAGGTATAAAATAATGGAAATTTCAGACATATCGAGTGTGGTATTGGATTTAGCAAGTGGAACATCAAATAGGGACTACATATTTTATCCCTTAACTAATTTAAAGAAAATTAGATCTATAAAAATAGAGTATGGTAAATTTAATAACAAGCTAGTATGTCCTTTCAAGGATGATATAAAATTTAATTACAATGAAAAAACTCTTAGAAACAGATATGGTATAATGGGTATAATAAAGTATATAAATAAAAATAATGTAGAAGTTATAAGACCAGCAGTATTGTTTTTATCTACTAAAGAATCTTATAATGTATTTAACGATAGTATTTTAAAGAATAATAGTTTAGGTAGATTTTTATTGTTTTTTTCTTTAAGTAAAGACAGTTTTGGTTCTAAAATTATTGTTAAGAAAATCAGTAGTTATAATGAAAATAGTTATATTTCTGATTTATTAAAAGAAATGGTAATATCTGTTGATGTAGATTGGATTGATTATGATGAATATACTTATAATTATTATAGTTATAAGAAGCTTAAACCGAATAGAGATTTTAATAAGAAAAAATTAAGTGATTGGAAAGAGTTACTAGATAATTATCTGTATTCAATAGGATTTCCAAAAAAGAAAAAAGGAAATTATTCAAATAAAGTTAAGTCTTACAGAAAATCAGATGAAAATAAAATGCAAGTTTCAAGAAAAGAGAATAGAACAAAAGATTTAGAGGATATTCCATTTTAATATAATTTAGTGGAGATTAGTTATGTCCAAAAAGAAAAAAGAAGAATTAAGTTCAGACATACATGTATCAAAAAAAGAGTTAGAAGAGTTTTTGTTTGGAAAGACTAGCGTTGATTTTGTAAGTTTGGATGATGATGTAGAATATTTTAGTACGGGAAATATAACGTTAGATATATTATTAGGTGGTGGTTGGAGTAGGGGAAGGATACACTTATTAAAAGGTAGAGAGTCAGTATCTAAATCAAGACTAATGGCTTCTGTTTGTTTTATTGAAACTATTTTTTATAACAATATTGTTTTAGTAATTGATTATGAAGGTACTTGGACTAAGGATTGGCTGAGTAAAATTTTTGTTGATCTTGAAAAGGTTATAATAGTGAGACCTGAGACAGCAGAGGAAAGTTTTAATATAGTAGATAAAGCTATAAAATCAGGTAGGGTTTCAAGTATAATAATAGACAGCATAGCTTCTATGACAACAATAGAAGAATATAATAAAAGTCATGAAGAGAGTACTCAGGCTTCACTAGCTCGTCAATTATCTAAATTTTGTAGAAAGTCTACTGCAAGTTTAAATTCAATAAGAATTGAGAGGTTAAAAAATAAGGATTTAGTTTTACCGACAATATTTCTAGTGAATCAAATTAGAACGAATTTGCATGCAAGATTTAACAATGAAATGTTACCAGGTGGTCAGGCACAAAAAAATGCTTCTACTGTAATATTAGACCTTTTTAGGACAACAAATATAGAAGATTCAGAAGGAGATGTAATGGGATTTTTTATAAATGCAAAAACAGAAAAAAATAAGTTGGGGGTACCATTTAGAACAGCTCAATTTGGATTAATAAATAACGAGTTAGGATATTTGGGACATCCTCGATTTTCTTTTTTTCATGGGTACGATTTATTCTTGTTAGGAAAGAATTTTGGTATCATAAAACAATCAGGTGCTTGGTATGAAGTTGATAAATTTGGAAAGTTTCAAGGTGAGGCTAATATTATAAAAAGTATAATAGAAAATGATGAAATATCTAAATTTTTATTGGAAAAAATAAAAGAAAAAGTATTAGAATATTCAGGTTCTGAAATTATGTTTAATCACGAAATATTTTTAAAATCATTAGGAAGGTAGTTATGCAAAAATTTTTGAAAAATAATTTAAGTAATAAAAAAAAGGCTAATCTTCAAGAAAAAAAGACTTCAAAAAAATTAGGAATAAATCTAACAAAAAATTCAGGTGCTGGTAAAGTAAAAGCTGACTTAATATCTCATAAAAAGAAAGTAATAGTTGAGTGTAAAAGGACAGATAAAAACTCTATTTCCTTGAAAAAGGAGTGGATAGAAAAACTTGAAAGCGAATCAAAATTAACTAATTTATTACCTTTAATTGAAATTCAGTTTTGTGATAAATCTTACTATTTAATTGCTGATTCTGAATTTACCATTGAAAATTTTTTGAATTTTTTGAGAAATAGTTAAAAAAAATAGACGATTTTTTAATAAAAAATTGCGTTATATATGAAGACTGTTAAAAATAAAAGGAGGTAGTATGATTTATTTAAATAATGCATTCAGCTTAAATATGTTAAAAGATTTAGGTGTTGGTGGTAAGTATTTAATAGAAGTAGAAAATATTTCAAAGGATCAAGTAAAAGAATTACTTGAAAACAATGAATTTGAATCGGTAATAGGGCATGAAGGAACAGCAATTTTTCTTTCAAGATTGTTAGATTTAGAAGTAAAATATAACAGAAAACCTATAATTTTAAATGAATTTGATATTTTAATTGTATTACAATTAAAGACGAGATTGCCAGAGGGAAAAGAATTAACCGATGATGATTTGAAAAATATTGATTTTTGTTTTTATAAAGTAGTAATAAAGTAATAATAAATTAAGGAGGAATATCATGAAAATAAGTAATTACTATAAAGAAAAAATTAAAGAGTTAAATGAAAATTTAGGTAAGGCAGTTAAAAAAAGTGTTAAAAAATTGAAAAAAAGTGTAAATAACACTAATGAGAATATAGTTAAAGAAGAGAATAAAAAAGATGTTAACAATAAAAGTAGAAAAAAGTCTGTAAGTAAAAAAATTACTAAAAAAACAGGTAAAAAGGCATCTAAGAAGAGTAGTAAAAAATCAAGCAACAAAAATAATGTAGATTATAGCAACAAAGAAAAGTCTATTTCAAGAATAAAAACTATAAATTGTTCAAAAAGTATAAAAATGAGTTTACCTAATTATAGTTCTGTTGGTTTAAGTTATTCAGTTTCTATGGATATTTCAGAAACAGATAATCCTGACGAGAAAAGGGCTGAATTATCTAATATTATAGATGGATATTTAGATAGTGAATTTGATAAGGTAATTGATTACTATAAAGAAAAGATTAAAAAAATAGATGAGATTATACAGGAATACAATGTTAAATTAAGTGAATTAGGAAGGGTAGAATCGGAAGTCAAGTTTTTAGAAAAACAAGAGTCTATACGTGAAGATGATGAAACATAATAGGAGTGTATTATGAAAGTAGCTTTAGATAGAATAAATTCAGAGCGATTTTCAAATTTTAATAATTATAATACTTCTTTAAGTAAAGATGATGTATTAAAATTAAGTTATTTTGTTCTTTCAAGATTTAATATAAATTATTTGTCAATGTCTAGCATAAATGCTTTTGAAAATAGATTTTATGAGTGGGTAATAAAATATATTGTTGGTAAAAAGTTACCTTTTTCAATAAAAATGTTAAGAGGTAGTATCCTTGAAAAGTATTTATTAAATAAAATAGTTGAGTATAATGATGTAGAAAAAATGAAAGAAGATGCTGTTATTGATTTTATGGATGAAGTGAAAAAAAATAATGAAGATGATAATTTATTACCTTATGAAGAATCTGATCTTGAAAGTGTAAAAGATTTTATTGTTAATACGATACATTTAAATTTTGATTTTTTTAAACAGAAGGACTTTTTTGAACAAGGATTAAACGTAAAGTATAGCTTAAATGGTTCGATTAATGTTTATGGGGTAGTTGATAGTTTAATTAAAATAAAAGATACTATTGGTTGTGTAGAGTTAAAATCTACTGAAAGAATTCCGAAAGAACCTAATGAAAATCATATAAAACAACTAGCTTTTTATTTGTTAACTACTGATTTACCTGTTGGGTATATTTATTATATAGGAAGTTCTAAATATATGAGAAAAGGAAGTACTTATTTAAGAATATTTGCTTTCAAGAGGGAAAATTTAGAAAATTATATAAAAGAATATCTAGAAAAAATTATATATAAAATGACAAAATTTTTAATGAAGTTTAATTCTCCTGATGAGATTATAGATATAACTATACCTCAATACACATCTTTTTTCCTTGATGAACATTTAAGGGATGTTTATGGGAATACTTTTGATTTTAAATTTGATAAAATAGAGCCAGATTCTTCTTATGAATTATCTGTGTAATGATAATTTTTGGATTTAGTGCCAGGTTTCAGATTTATATTTCAGTTTTCGGAGAAATTTATGGAATTGGTCAGCGGTATTTGGGAGATCTGATTTAAAAATCAGATCTCCATTTTTTACTTATTATCAGGAGGGATTTTATGATAATTGAATTAAAATATAATACAGCTAAAATAAAGTCATACGTAGAAAATGGTACAATGTGGTTTGTACATCCGTTAACTGGTGCTAGTTATGATGAGATTGAAAAAGTCTTTCAAGGATGGTCAGAGATAAATGAAGAGTATCAAAAAGACTGGGAATGTTTATTAAAGGAATATAAAAAGAATTACTTTATAATAGATGAGTTTGTACAATTATTAGATAAGGATGAGAATGTTGGAATTGATTTTACTGATGGTATAAATGTTTATAAAATTAGCAATGATGAGCATTAGGAGGATAGATATGGAATATATAGAATTGAATGAATTACAGAAAAATGCTATTAAGGAATTACAGAAAAAAGTATTTGATTTTTTAGATAAAAATAGTTTACGTTTTGATAAGAACATAGTAAATACTAAAATTGAAATTAATTCTAATATAAATACATTGGATTTAAGTATTATTAGTAAATTGATGAGTGAAAATTTAATTGAAATTAACAAATTAACAGAACAATATTCTGTTTTAAATATAATTGTAGAATATTTGAAAGTTTTAAAAGATAATTTTATTGTTAATTTTAGAAAAAAGATTAAATCTGAAAAAGAAAAAATAACAAATGCTGAAATTGAAAGAATGATGGAAACAAATGAGTATTATTTTGCTATTAAATATCTAGTATTCTTATATCGAGATGTATATCTTTCAAGAATAAATTATTTATTAGAGATAGCTAAATCCTATAAAGAACTATTAAGTAGAGAAATTACAATTAGATCGATAAAATAGTTGACTTGAAATTGTCATTTTATAAATTATTATGTAATGAGAAATTCTCCTAAAGATTTGATAGAGTTTGAAAGAAAATTTGTGATAAAAAATTTATATTTACCACGTGTTTTGAATTTTTATTTACAGGTTTCTGATAAGATATTGAAATTTAATCCTGATAATGATTTAATTCAATTTTCCCTAGTTCAAGGATACACTAAGGATAATTATTATAAATTTTTGGATAAGAATGCTGATTTTATTCTTGAAACAAAAGGAAAAATGAAATATGTTTACAATTTAAGGGGGTAAATAGTGAAAGACAAAAATACTTACCATATTACGATGGGATTTGTTGGGGGTATTCCTGAGATTCATGGGGACATTCATCGCCCGTCAGATTATATTCTAGATAAAATTTATCTTCTTTCAAGAATTTCTGATTTTATAGAGAAAGAAAGGGATTTTGGAATAATAGAAGGTTTTAAGTTAATAAATCCGACAACATCTCCTACAAGTGGTAATGAAAAATATAATAATGTTGAATATTCTTTTTCTGGAAATTCTTTTCAATTAGATGATGGGTATGTTTTAGTGAGCAATAGATTTTTAAATCAAATTATTACACATGGTAATACTGGTGTTGCTTTAGAATATCCAGTTCCAATTACTCATTATTTTGGTATAATTTATTGTCCAAAAGAAAAGAATATTATAGATTTATCTAGTTATTCTAATGGTTCTTATTATTTATACGTTAAATACAAATATGATAAAACAAATAGCAAGTTATATTTGCAAAATATTTCAAGAGAAAGGACAAAAACGGCTGTTCCACAAAATTATGTATTTATAGCAGGGGATACTTATGAATGGATTATTTCTAATAGTTTAATTTCAAACGCTAACCCTGATTATTACAACTATGTTTTATTAGCTGAAATGACAAAAAGTTCGGGAAGTATAACTTTAAAATTAAAAGAATACAATTCTTTTATTAAATTATCTGATAATGTTAAGGTGCAAAATAACTCTGATACAGAATCTACTTTATCTTTCAAGATAAAGAATTTAGTAAATAAACATTATGAATTTAATTTTGAGAATATATATAATGCGTTAAATTCTTTACCAGAATATAGTATTATAAGACATAAATTTGATGGTGTAGATGGATTAGTTCTTTTAGATACACACTTTATAGGAAAAGATATTAATAATAATACAAAAGGAATTTTAACTAATAGTAATAGTATAACTATAAATTTTGTAAGTGGTGTAGAATTAATAATTTATATGAATGGGGCTCCTGGATCTTTCAAGGCTAATATGTTTAATAATGATGTATTTATTGAATATAATACAATAGGAAACAACTTAAATTTAGTTGACAATGGAACTAATATTCAATTTAATAACAATACGGGTAGTAATTTAGAATATTTTATTTTCAAGATAGATAAAAATAATTTTGCTAATTAGGTGGAATATGGCAATTTATAAAAATATAAATTTTACTGAATTAACTAATTTAGATATAGATAATTTTGATTTAATAGGTGTTTTCAAGTTAACTAGCAGTACAATAATAACTGGAACTATACCTACTGGTTTAACATTTCCTTGTATTTTTGAGAATTATGAAGGATTTCAAATTCTACGAAATTATGATAAAGTTTATAATAGACAAAAATCAGGATCTACTTGGAGTTCTTGGAAAAAATTAGATTTAAACGCTACTACTTTCTTATCTTTAACAGATACTCCTAACACCTATACAGGGTTTCAAGGAAAATTATTGAGAGTAAATCCAAATGAAACAGGATTAGAGTTTGATAATTTCAGTTATTCAACATATTCTAAAATGACAGTAGGTAATTCTTTTCCTACTAGTCCTAATCACTCTGATTTATTTTATAACCAGACAAATAACACATTATGGAAATATGATGCTATTTCAAGTAATTGGATTCCAATAGATTGGCAAACCATTATTAAGGCCAGCCCAGAATATCAGGCTAATAGATTAAGAGTTAATAGCATTACAGGCAAATTAGAGATAAGCCCTGATGGTTCTTCTTGGTATGAATGTATACCAGCAGTCGGAAATAAGGTTATAGAATTAGCTACTTTGGATAATGCGAATTTTAGTTATAAATATTGGATTGCGCCCTGGCAGATAGCTATTATTAGAAACGCGAATCATATACCTGTAGTTTGTTCCTGTGATATTAGTATGGTATTTAAAGGTTCATTTTTTTCAATATCCTTACCTAATAATGTAGTTGGTTTGAGACCAAGCAATACTTCTATTTCTAATGGTTCCTCTACAATGACTTATAACAATGGTTTTTCAATAAATCGACTTAGATATACAAATTTGTCCATTGTTCCTATTACTATTGGTTCCTATATGGCTATGTATATTGGTGATTGGAAAGATTTTTCAATAAGAGTATCTAAGGAAGCCTCCATCAATTTTTTTAGGACTATTTTTATTGGAACTGGTTATATGGTAGAATCTTTAAATACAGGTATAGGATTAGGTGAAGTACCTTCTAGTTGTTATTGGCTTGGCACTTGGTATGCAAATACTGGAACCAACCTTCAAATGAATGTTCTAACATTGACGAGAATAGCATAAGGAGTTATACAATGTTGAAAGCATGGGTCGAAAATAATAATATTTTTTTAAGCGAAGACGAAACTATTGCTCCAAGCGACGCGATAGAAGTCCCTGATGGTACTCAAATATCAGATTTAAAAATCGAGAATGGGCAAATTGTATTAAAAACACAACAAGAGAAAGAGCAAGAACAAATCATTATTGAAAAAGAAAATCTATTAAGAGAAATATTTGAATTATCCAACAAATTTTTATCAAAATATCCAGAAGCTGAATCTAAAGGATGGCAAAATAAAGTAGAAGAATGTAAAGATATTATATCTACCAATTCAATAGACCAAAATTTACATTCAATTATATATTCAGAAATTGAAGCTTTATACGGTAGCATTCCAACAGATTTTCAAATCGTAATAGATTATTGTAATTCAATTCTAGAAAAAGAACAGTCTTTCAAGATATTTAGCGGTAAAATAGCAGGATTAAGAAAAAGAATAGAAAATAGCAATGATTTAAATGAATTACAAAATATAATCCCGCAGTTATTAACGGATTTAAAAGATCGATATGGATTATAATTAAAAAGGAGGTTTAGATGATAAATTTAATAGATTACAAAAAAAATTGGAATCCTTTATCTTATAAAGGAAACAAAAAAACTATAATTTTTTTACATCATACAGCTGGATATGATATTTATTCAGCTCATGATTGGTTGTATAAATTATCCTTGAAACATTATAGGGAGGGAAATTACTTGACTGGTGTTAATTATTTTATAGGGAAAGATGGTACTATTTTACAAGCGATTGAAGAGGACAGGTGGGCGTGGCATTCAGGAACAGGGGATAAAAAATTTGAAGCTAAGACAATTTCTATTGAACTTGATAATTTAGGATTCATGTGGTTTTTAGATAAGAATACGTTGGTAGATTTATACAATAATAAATGGGAAATAGTTAGTAGAAAAGATAATGAAATAAAAGCAAAGTTGGGACGTTTGACTTTTGATTTTGTTTATTTAGAAAAACCTTGGCGTGGATTTCAAGTATACCATAAATATTCAAAAAAACAAATAGATTCTCTTGTAAATTTATTGGACGATATTATAAAGAGAAATGGTATTTCAAGACAAATACATAAAAATTTCTTACCTGAAAAGAAAACATTAAATACAAGTGATTTATATGATTTTTCTGGAATAGTAAATCATGTTCAATTTATGGGTAATATTTCAAGAAGTGATCATTACATAGATAAAATAAAAAGTTATAAAAAATGGGATTTATCGATAGTCTTTCCTGTTGAAGAATTGATTTCAAGATTAAATTTAGAAGTAATATAATTTTATTGACATAATAAGATTTTAGTTTATTATGAATTTATGATTTATTATGAGGTTTATGATCTTGAAGATATTCGTTTTTATTATTTTGAAGACCAATTAGAGTTTAGTGATCACAATCTTGAAAAACTAAATGTATCTTTTAAGATAATTCTTGATTTATTAAAAAGCAAAGGTATAACGTTTTTTTCTTTAAATGAACCTGTAATTTTAGGAGATAGTATAGTATTTCCATCAGGATATTTGAGTTTAGGGGATATTTTAGTTTATTTTAAGGGTGAAGTATTTAAATTACCTTATGGTTTCAAGAAAGGTGTATTTCAAATAAGAACATCTAAAATAATCAACACTACAAAAGTTAATAAAAATATTATTAAGATAGAGCTAAAATATACAGACGATGAAAATGAAAATGTTGAATTTGATTATGATGCTTTACCATTTATAAAAATTAATAGTAATTATAATATAACTAAACAATATTCAGAAGAAGACAGATTACTTCTAGAAGTTCCAATTCATACACATATAATTTCGGAAATATCTGGATTACAAAATGCATTAGATGGGAAAGCTAATGTTTCTCATACTCATAATATTTCTGATGTTAACAATTTACAGGATCAATTAAATTCTAAATCTAACATAGGTCATATTCACAACATATCTGATATAAATAATCTACAAACTGAACTTGATAATAAAGCTAACATTTCTCATATTCATCAAATTTATGATATACAAAATTTACAGGTAGAATTAGATGGAAAAGCTAATACTATTCATAGTCATGAAATATCTGATATAAATAATCTACAACTAAACTTAGATAGTAAAGTAAATTTATCACAGGTTATCAGAATAGACGCAAATCAGATAACAAACGATTTAGAAAAAAGGACATTTTTATCTAATTTAAATGCATATGTTCAATTATCAAATTTACCTACTACTAGTATTAACACAAATGGTAATGTAGTAGTTTTAGGTGTTAATCCACAAATTCCTTATTCTGGAAGATTTTTAATAGAAATCAATTTAGTGTTTCAAGTAGTTTTTAAAAAAGACAGACGAAATAAACTTTATATAGAATTTTCACTACAAAGTAGCGAACTAAATAGTACTAAATTTATAGATAACTTTTATGATTACTATTCATATAACATAAATCAAGTATTATCTTTTGAGAGAAAGTTTTTATTTATGCATAATTTTACTGGAAGTGATGTGTTAACTTTATCTTTAAGAAATATTACGGCAAATAATATTCAAAGTATAGATTTATTAGAAGGATATGTATTAATAATAAATTATTAGAGGTATTTATATGGAACTTTATGAATTAGAAAATGATTTTTTTGGAAAGGTTGCAGAAGTTGAAAGTTATTATTTAGGAAAATACCTAGAAGTAGAAAAAAAAAGTTTTGATGCAAAGGTACAAGAAGCTAAAACTTTTCTTAATACTTTGGATAATAATGATTGTCCGATTATTTTAGAAGAGTTGAGGGTATTTTATGGAAGAGAACCAACTCAACAAGAAATTATTGATAGATGTAATATAATTCTTTATAAAAAAGATATTTTAGCAAAAGTTTCTGGTAAAATTTCAGGGTTAAGACAGATATATGAGAGTAATCCTTATAATTTTGATTTTAGTTTGTTTAATACTTATTTTCCAGAAGTTTTTTCTGAGTAAATAATTACTTGAAAGGATTTAGTATTTTGTTTATTTGATTTGATTAAAAAATCTGATTTTTAAACTTAAAACTAAAAAGGAGGGATTTATGGCAAAGAAAAAATCAGATGGTAGTTGGATACAGAAAGCTATCAAAAAAGAAGGATCTTTTAGAGATTATTGTGGTGGTAAAGTAACAAAAGCTTGCATAGAAAAAGGTAAAAAGTCAAAAGATCCTAAAACTAGAAGAAGAGCTGTATTAGCCGAAACTTTATTGAAATTAAATAGGAAAAGAAAAAAATGATTAAGAAAGTTGGAAATAAATATTGTGTTTATTCAAAAAAAGGTAATAAAAAATTTGGATGTTATAAAAATTTAAAAGAAGCTGGAAAAAGATTAGGGCAAATAGAATTTTTTAAGAACAAAAATAAATAATTAGGAGTTTATAATGATGCTTAAATTTTTTATTTTTGTGATAATATTTTTGTTTATTTCGGACAATGTAAATCCTTATTTTGATGATTTTTATGGTCATGAAATTTCTTATCTTAGAAATAAGTATAATTGGTATTCAGACAGAATTTATTTTTTAGTTAGAAAATATTGTGAAGTTAATCATAGAATAGTATTTAGTTTAATACATGTAGAAAGTAGTGGTAGGCAATTTGCTGTTTCAAGATATGTCAAAGTATACGTTATAAGAAATAACAAGAAAATTCTTGAAAAGCATAGAGCTATTGGTTTGATGCAGGTGGTTAGTTTTTATTATAAAGAAAAAGATCTTTTTGATCTAGAAAAAAATATATTTTTTGGTTGTAAGGTTTTAAATGATTGTTTCAAGAAATATAAAAGTTTTGTTAAATCTATTAGCTGTTATAATATGGGAATTAATAGTAGAAAGGTGAATTATAGATACGTTAGTAAAATATTGGATAATATTTAGATAATACTATGAAAGATGATAAGAATCAAATAGATGATACGATAAAATTATTACAATCTATATGGGATAATTTATTACCTTCAAGAGAATTTATTAATAAAATGAAAGGAAGTTTAGAAAAAATAGAAGCAAAATTAGAGGATTCAAATAAAGAAAGTAATAAAATATTGATGGAAATAAGAGACGATATTAAATCAATGAAGAAGGATATGGAAGATTTTTCTAAAACGGCAAAAAAGTTTGAGTATTTTGTATACTTTGTTTCTGGCTTAGGTATTATATTAGCATTGATATTAAAATTTGGTATAAAGTGAATTTTTTATCAATTGATTTTGGAAATTATACAGGTTTATCGTATTTTAGAGATTTTGAAATAAATGAAGTATGTTCTTTTAAAATTTTATCAGATCAATCAACGTTTCCTATTGTTGTTGTGGATAAATTGTTTGAAATAATTAGGGATAAAGGCTGGGAGATAGATTTTTTTGTTGTAGAGGATTATTCTTATGGAAAAGGATTTTTTAACACAAATCAATCAGAGATTATAGGTGCTTTCAAGTATAAAGTTTTTAATGAACACAAAAAGTCGATATATTTTATAAATTCAACTTTTATAAGGAAAATTTTAATTGGTAATGGGAAAGCATCAAAATCGGAAATAAAAAAATACGTAAAAAATGTATATAGAGAATTAAAAAATCAGCATGAATATGATGCTGTTTTTACAGGTTTAGGTTTCAAGGAAACTTATAATAAATTAAGTGAAGCTACTTTAAGAAGATCGATAATTTTTTAATTGACATTTTATTCTAGAATATTAAATTTACATTATGAATTTAGAAGTCAGTATTGAAACAGATAATAATTTATTAGATAGTGGTTTAAAGATAAAGGAAATGTATATTAAAAAGGATACCGATGATAAGAAATTTATTATAGCTTTTATAAAGACATTAGAAAATAATGAAATTCCTATTGTTAAGGTATCTGGAAATGAAGCTATTGCTAAGTTATCTAAGATTCTAGCGAGTGTAGATTCTATCTTGAAAGACAAGTATATCATTACGTGGTCGATTAAGTGGGATAAAGATGTTGGAAAGAAAGATGGTGAAATAATTACTATTTTGAAATATATTTGTATTTTCAAGGAGATTAGAAAAGGAGGTTAAAAGTGGAAAATAAAGAACAATTATGTTTCAGTAGCAAGGTACAAGTTTATGAATTATGTAAAGGCGGTACCTGTTGTCCTGTTTTAGTTAGAGATGGAGATAAAGTAATTCTGAAAGATGGAGAAATTGAAATAGAATTAAATGAAGAACATATTAAAAATTTATATAGAATTTTTAAAGAACAAGTTGAAAATTTAGAGGAATAGTTCAGGAGATTATTATGTTGTTAAGCTTAGTTTTATTTTTAGTGCTTTCAAGTTTATTACTATTTTTAGTATTAGAATTTTCAGATAAATCAAAGAATACAATTTTTTATTATATAATTTTCTATTTAATGAGTATTATTTGGTTTTTTGTAATTAGTTTAATTTTAAAAATTAGATATATTTATGTTTTTATTATACTTTCAGTATTTTTTGTAATAACAATTATTTTCAGTTTAGTACTAATTTTTTTAAGGAGGATCAATTATGAATTTTAGTTTAACAGAGGTTTTTGCTTTATCAAATCCAGATTCGGTATTAAGGGTGTACACAATATTCTTTTACATAGTGCACTTTGGTGGTATTTTTTTAGGGACTATTTTATTACTGAGTGATAAGTTTCAAGGTATAAGGGAAAAAATTATTAAATCTAAAATTTTAAATAGTAAAATCAAGTATAATGTAAGTAAAAGTAAAATAAAAAATCGGATTTATATTTATTTTAATGAATATATCTTGAAACACTTAATTGATTTTAGTAATAAGTTTTTATGGTTTGTGAGAAATTCTTTAGAGTGTAATATATGTTTTGTGTTTTGGATTAATTTTTTATGGTATTGTTTAATTTTTGAAATTTATATGAAAACGATAGATTTTATACTAGTCATATCTTTGTCTTTTTTTGGAGCTGTATGTTCTATATCTTTGTATTTACTCTTGAAACTTATAGAAGTTTTTATATTAAAAGGGAAAAATGGAAAATAAGGATATATTTAAAGAGTTAGGGTTAGATGAATCTGTTTTAAAGGATGATAGAAAATTTATTGAGATTTTGAAAGAGATGCAAAAAGAAAGAATTTTATATATTAGATTTTTGGAAAAGAAAGATGGAGAATATTTCAAGGAATTTTCTAAAGAAGCTGAGTTATTTCTAAAATTAAATGAAAAAGCAAATTTTACAGAAGATGATAAAGATTTACTTTTAAGTAAATTAAAAGAAATTGAAAATATAAGAAAGAAAAAAATTAGAAATATTCAGATAAATGATAAGTGAATTTAGGATACTGATATTTAGTATAAATCTATTCGATAATAGGAGGTAAAATATGTATAATGAGAATATGAAAAAAGCATTTGATTATTTAAAGTCTAAGGATAGAATAGATTCTTTGAGTAATAATCCAAAAAAATTAAATTATCAGGCAATTGGTGATTTTAATAAATATGAAAATTATAAAAGAAGTAAATTTGAGTTTGTACAATATAAATCACCAGAAAAAGGAAAATAATTAGTACAGGACGGATTCTCCGTCCTTCTATCATTTTATTTTTTATGTATTTTAAATAGAACATAGTTGTTATGGATATAGATTTAAAAGATATTCCAGTTCCTGAAAGTGTTTCTTTTTTAAGAATATACGGGAAAGATCAAATAGAAGATTTGAAAAGAGATATTTTAAATTATAATTTAGACAATATTGATATTTCAAGAATTTATGTTTTTTTAAATAGATCAATTTATATTCCAAATAATGTTTATTTAGAATATATTTTATTTATTGAAAACAGAAATGATTTATCTTATTATAAAACTATAAAAAACATAAAAAATAAGAGAAAAGATAATGATTTATTAATTATAAATTTAGATGAAAATAGTTGTTTATTTATAGTAAGAAATATTTATGTTATTTGATTTAAAAATTAAGGGAAATCCAGTAATAAAAAACGACTTGTTAGGTACAAGATATAAGTCTTTCAAGAATAAGTATGAAAGGTTAATATTCGAGCAGTTTGTTATTGATGATTTTTTATTAATTGGAGATTTACAAGAAGTTTGTAAAAAATATAATATTACAGAAAAAAGTTTGATGAGAATTCTATATAAGTATGGTATAGATTTAAGAAGTTATAATTTACCTACTCCATCTTCTCATTCTTTTAATGTTTTGTATACTTATTTATTTTTACAGAATTTTCCTGAATTATCCTTGAAAGAGATATCTAAAATAATAGGTGTTAGTGAAAAAGTAATTCTCGCTATTGTTAAGGCGCTAAAAGAGAAAGGATTTTTAAGAAATGAATACTTCAAAAGCATTGAAAGAAAAAAACAGACGATTAAATATAAGAAAATAGATTATATTAATAGTAGAATAAAAATTTTGAATTATAAAGGATTAGAAATTCCTGTATTTTCTAAAACAGAATTTCTTAAAATTGTCGGTTTATCTCAAAGCTATTATAGTCATTTATTAAAAGATGGAACATTAAAAGGTGGCTTCATTGAGATAGATGGAAAATATTATTATACAATCTACGAACTGATATTATATCTTTATGTAATATGGAATTATGCTCCTCTTTCAAGAAGATTAAAATTAAGAAACCAAAAAGTAAAAAACTTAGTAGAAAAAGGTTATAATTATATTAAATCTTGTATAGAGCAAGGAAAATATCCATTAGAAATACCTATTATATCTTATTTTAAGAATATTTCAGATTTGAGAAATAAGTTGAGTTATATTTTAAAAAGTTATAATATTGTTAATAATAATCTTTTATTTGATCTTGAAAATTTGATTTTGACTAATACTTTACTTCAAAAAAAATCTTGAAAAAATAATCGTTTATATTTTTGTTAAAGTATGAACATAAAAGAAAAAATATCATCGAGAAAACTTTGGATTACTTTAGTTTTAATTATTTTATCTACTATAATGAAGTATTTAGATAAACTAGATGATTTATATTATGCGATTATAGTGTTAAGTTCAGCTATAATTTATATTTTTGTTGAAGGGACAATTGATGTTAATAAGTTAAAAATTAAGACAGAAATTATTGAGTTAGGGAAAGAAGATGCCAGTAAAGAAAAAATTTAATTATAAGGTTTTAGATGTTGATGAATTTATAAAAGCTTTAAATGGATATCCATATCAAGAAGTTTTAGTAAAGTCGTTAGAATTAAAGGAACTGGTATATTTAATGTTCGAAAATCCTGAAAAGTTTAATATCTTAAAGAAATTAGAAAATTTTAGTGATTTAGAAAAATTAGAAGAGAATTCAAATATAAAAGAATATCTATTAACTATAATAGATTATGATCTAGTTGAGATATTAAAAGAATTGTCTGAAAGGTACAAGATACTCTTTTATGATTTTTATTTACCAGGATTAGTAAATTTTCTATTAAAAGAGTTTATAGAGAACATACTAGAAAACGATGAAAGGTTTGTTGTTGTTAAAAACAAATATTTCAAGAAATTAAATAAGAAAAATTATCCTGTATTTATTCAAAAAAACAAATCAACAATAGGAGACAAAAATGGAAAATACAACGAAAAATAAATTCAATAAAATAGCGTTTGATAAAGAAAAGTTATTAAATTTGGATAAAATAGAAATGGAAAAGGTTTACAATGAAGTTATTAACATAGTATCGGAAGATATAGTAGAAAAATTAGTTAAGGTAGAAAATTTATTGGATTTTGTTATAAAAAATTTTTATATTTTATCTAATTTTAGTTTAAATTTTTCTGAATATACAGGATCTACTAAAACTTTATTGTTAAGAGAGGTATATTTTCAAGATAATGAAAATAGAGACTTGTATTTAGAAAGATATAATGAATGTTTTAATTCTGTAAAATCTGATTATGATTTTGTTAATTTATTATCTGATTTACAAAGTTTATTTAATGGGTTTATAAACGGATTTGTTGAAAAGGGAGACATTTATTTTTTAATTTTAGCTTTTACATCTTTGTTAAATTCAGTAATTACTGGTTTGCATAAGATTATAAATAACAAATTAACGGAACTTTCTCAGGAATATAATTTAAGTAGTTTAGGTAAGATATTAAGTATTATTGATTTTGATTTAGGAATTACTACGAAATTTTTAAGTAGAGTAAATCAATACGGGTTTCCTTTATTGCAATTAGAAGTTTCAAGTAATAATGATTATTATGAATATTTAAGATTATCTAAGGAAATAGAATTTGTTGTTGTTGTAAATTATCCTTACTTGAAAGATGATTTTGTTGTTGTAGAAAATAATTTAAGAGGTACAGATAGATTATTGAATGATATAATAAAATATAACACATCTCAAAAAGAAATTGAAAATGAAAATGATCTTCCTGATATTATAAGAGTTTCTACCGACTCAATAGAAAAATCTTTATTTGTAAGTATTAAAGGTTTTAATTATGTCAATATAGAAAATAAAAATCAATTTATAGCCCTCTTTCAAGATGTACTATCAAAAAAAGAAAAACTAATCGAAATAAAATTGTTGTTGTAATTGTTGTTGTAAAAAATAACATCATAAACCAGTAGTACAAGTATAGTTTAAAAAATTTATAAATTTTTATAAGTTATGGTCGATTTATTTATATTATAAAACATTTTTCTATTAAATAAAAGTAAAAAATTAAATTCAATAAAAATTATAAAAAAATTTTGGTTTTTGAATAATTTTCTTCCTTTATATATATAAAATTGCGGTTGAGAAAAAAAATTTCAAAAATTCAAAAAAAATGAACGATTTTTTAAAGGAAAAAAGCGTTATATATAGAAATCAAAAAAAAGGAGGTTGTATGAAATTGAACAAAGATGAAATTTTAAATATTTTAAAAAGGAAAAAAAAAGTAATTATAAAAGTTAGAAGTTTAGATGATGATTTGGAATTTTACATAACAAATTTTTATTTAAAAGTTATTAGAGAATTAGATAAAGATTTTTTTAAAAGATTTTTAGAATGTAATGAATTTTTTATTGATTCTAATTATCCAGCCAGAGCCGTTTAGTGGCTGGAACGCACTATTTAAAATAATTAAAAGGAGGAAGTACATGGATGATAAAGTAAAAAATTTACTTAAAGATTTACTAAAAGAGATAGTATTTGAAAATTTAGATTCTAATGAAAATAATGAAAATAATGAAAATGTAGAGCTAGAAATTAGCGAAATTGACTCTGAGAATATTAAACAAAATGCTAAGTCTGGTTAGAAAGCCAGCTTAGCGATTTAAGCCGTGTTCGGCTTGGATAAATTCCAGGTCGGGCACGGCTTTTTTTTTGGACTTTTTAAATTGGAGATTTTTATGGAATTTAGAATAAAATTAGAAAAAAAAGAAAAAAAGTATGTAGCAAGTTGCTACATACTTACTAGTGATGGGGAAATAATCCCATTAGAAAAAGTAATGGGATTATTTCAAGGTAGAAACTTGGAAGAAATAGAAATGAAAATCAGAAGAAAATTAGAAAAATCAAATTCTCTACTATTAGAAAGCATATATAGACATGTGGCTATGAATAAAGAAAAAATTACTTCTAAAATTGAAAATAAAAACTTTTATGATTCAATTTTAGTTTAGATTTAGGAGGTAGTTATGGAAAAAGAAATTTTCGAAGTTTTAGAAGAGTTAGATATAGAAAAATTAGAAAAAAATGTTGTGTTTGAGATTGGATATAAAAAAGGAAAAGAAAATGGATATGATGCTGGATATGAGGATGGATATGAAAAAGGGAAAGAAGTTGGATACGAAGAAGGATATGGTTCTGGATATGAAGAAGGAAAAGAAGATGGATATAGAGAGGGGTATAGGGAAGGGAAAGAGGTTGGATACGAAGAAGGATATGAAGCTGGCATCGAAAATAGCGATACTTATGATGAAGGATATAATTCTGGTTATGAACTAGGAAAAAAAGAAGGTTTCAAGCTAGGACTAAAATCAGCTTTTTCAAACCAAATAGAAGAATTAGAATTAGAAGGATCAGATAAAATTCTACTGGCAGAGTATGAGAAGTTTAAAATCCAAATTTTTAAAAAATTAGAAAGTCTTTCTAGAAAAGACTACATAAATAATTTAGAATTTGATGATCTTTTTAATATTCTTATAGAAATTCTAAGAACTATTAAATCTAAATATTCTGGATTAATTTCTTATGATTTACTGATAAAAGATCCAGCGATATTTTTAAACTTATACAGTCAAATCAGCTCTATTATTAATAGAAACTTTTCAGTGAATATTGAATCTAAGCTAATTGATCATTTATCTACTAGATATTCGCTAAATCCTTCTTACATGAAAAACATAATAAACATAGAAACTGATCTTTATAAAATAATAAAAGTTATATGTAAAGAAAATAAATCGTTTTGTTTTAGAAATTATATTCTAAGTGAAAATATATTTAAATTTATTTATAGGAATGAAACAAGTATTTCTAAAATAGATTATGAGAAGTTTTTCAAATTTTTATTTTCTAAAAGTGTTGAATTAATTAATACCAAATTTGAAATAATTTCTAGATTAAGAAAATTAGAAAATAAATTAAGAATAAACTTCCTAGGAGCAGGAGGAGTTAATTCAAATCTAATTTATCTGTGGGTATTATCATGGAAATATTTTCATGAAATTTTCTATTTTGATGGTATTCAAATTTGGGATCTTGTTACTTTAAGGATTTACGATCCAGACAAGTTTCAGTTATCCAATATTTTTAGGATTATTCCTAGTATAAATATTGGAGCTAGAAAGCCTTGTGAAATAACAAATGTCATAAAGCGCGCCTATTATAAAGCTAATTGTTTCTATAAAAATGCTTTTATAAAACACGATGTAAAAGATTTAGACCCAACTTCTAATATTTGTGTTGGATTAGTTTCTACAAACGAAAGAAAGGAAATATATAATGGTTTGGCTGAAAGAAAAATTAACTTTTTAGAAGTAACTTCTCTTAATAACTATGTATATTTTAGAGAGAATCCTCTAATAGACGAAGATTTGTTTTTAGCAAATGAGACGTATGGTCAACTAGATCCATTTTCTTTTATGAGTGATTTTTTCTTTAACTGGAAGGAATTGGATAAATTTATTTTAAGAGTATTAGAAAATGGTTATGTAGAAAGGAACAAAAGAGAAAAATTAAGAAATACAAAAAGATCTATAATTATGTTAGATAATATTTTACAAAAAATCAACCAAGGAGGGGTTATATGAATATAAAAGATTTAATTTTAGAAGAAATAAAAAGCGAAAAAAAAGTAGGAAGTTTATTCATAAAAGAAGTTAGAATTGATGAGGTAATAGAAATTCCAGAAATATTACTAGAAAGAGAAGATTTTTTTAATTATCAGGATTTTATAGTTAAAAAAGTAAGTTTAAATCTAATTGACGGGCTAAAACTATTGGAAAAATTATATGGAAATAAACTATTTTATGGGTGTTTATTAGATATTTATGAATTTGATTTTAAATATTGGTTTGGTGATAGAAAACTAATAAATTTTAGCGAAGTTTTAATGATTAATAATAGAAAAGAATTTGTAAAAAATCATCTAGACAATGTTTATGGAAAATTCAATTTTTATCTTTATTTTTATAAAAAAGAGCCAGTTCTAAAAAAACTTAATAAAGATGAAGAAAAATTACTGGAATTTGAAGTAGATCTATATCTAAGAAGTTTCTGCGATATTGATCTAGTGTTAGGTCTGAAAATGGATGAGCTAATGGAAATTATTGAAGCTTCTAGCTTAGCTCAAAAATTTATTAATAATAGTTTTATAGATTTACAGAAAATTATCCCAAAAAAGAAAGAAAATTCGTTATTTTCTATTCCAGTAACAGTATTAGCTAGTGAATTATCTTATCCGTATTATGGCAATATAGTTTTTAATTTTGGAAGTAAAATAGAAGTTATCTATGAAGGAATATTTGGAAGTCCTAACATAAAACCAAATAGTATCTGTCTTGGGAATTTTAGCAATGATAATATTCTAAATTATTTTGTCTTGAAAGACGGGAATTTAAATAGCCCGTATAAAACCAAGATTGTTTTAGATGACGTTGGACTATTAGATACTTATATTTATTTACTAAAAAACATTATAAAAAATTTAATAAAAGAATTGCTAAAACAATTAGAGGAGGTTTAGTATGAAATTCAAAAAAAATAAAAAGGAAGATGTATTAGCATCTTCCTTAGTTTCAACAGAAGATAAGAAAAATCCAGAAATATTGGAGACAGATAGAATTTGTACAATATTATACTTTCAAGAAAAATGGATGTATAATTCTTTAGTAAAAAAATGTAGAAAAATTGCTAAAGGGAATGAATTTCAATTTAATTTCAATGTCCTAGAAGTTCTTCTTGAAAGTAAAGATAAAAAAGCAAAAATATTTTTAGTGTTTCCTTTAGGGATATTTAACTATCCTCAGAAGGTGACTGGAGCTAGTATCTTTTTTAATTTGATTGATGTTAATAATATTTCTAAGGAAATTGATGAAGAATCAAAAAAAATTATGAATAAAATTATTCCTAAATTAAACTCTCTAAAGAAATTAGAGAGTTTATTTAATATTAAGTATCTTTATGTTAGAGATGGGATGTCAATTCATAGGCATCCTGGAAGATTTGGCTTTAGTAGTACTGATCTAGATATGAATAAGAATAATCCTGGTGTTGTTTACAGGAAGTCATCAGGAAAGGGATTTGTTCAGGTAGATAATGTTATGTATTGGGAAGATCAGTTTGAATTGATTACCAGTGAATCTAGATATATAGTCTTAAAAGATTTTAGGGGGGCTTACGTTATTAATGATTGCGTAGCTATTGTTAAAAAATATAGCAAATTATATGAAAAATATCTTGGAATAGAGGATAGTGAATTTTATACAATTGGTGTTTCAAGGATTTTAGAAACGCCGTTAGGAGATGTATTTAAAGAATTACTGTCTAAAATAGATTATGATATTTTCTATAAAGTAGATCCTTCTAATATAGAAGAGTATATACCAATTTATAAAACTAGTTTTTATTACGACAACTATAAAAATAAAAAAGATAATTTGAAAGAAAAAGAATATTTATATTATGGTAAAGAGGATTTAGAAAAAGGTTTATATTTTTTTGATGATGAAGATTGGGAACTCTACTGGAAATAATTTCAGGAGGTTTTTATGTATAAGTTTGGAAACAAGTTTCAAGAGTATTTTAGAAAAAATAAGAGAAGGTTTCTAAAAAACGATTGGATAAGAGATACTCTTGAATTGGTAGATCCGTTCTATAATTTTCATAAAAAAATTTTTGAAAAGAAGTTTAATGTAGAGATTTATAAATTTGAACATCAATTAATTAGAATGTTATATTTATATCTCATAGCTGATAATTTAGAAGAAATTAAGAATGTAGATAATGTAGATTTGGTAAAAAAGTTATTTTTTAAAGAGGGATTATATCTAGTAGGGGTTTATGATAAACTTAGTATTCCTACTAGAAGATTTGTATCGTCGAATAGTCATATTCTTCTAAAAACAAAAAGCAATATTGATCTAAATATTTTATCTAAGGATAAATTTGATCTTAGAAGGTATTTACTAAACGATATTATTTTCTATTTTTTTAATCTTTATTTAGATACTGATTTAGATTTATATCTTTTTAATGAAAATTTATTTTTTGAAAAAAAACACCAATACGGAATTGGTGCTATGTTGTTAAAAAGCAAGTACAGATCAAACATTTTGATCCATAGAAAAAAGGTCTTTGATTCTGGGAATGTACAAAATTTTATCTTAATAGGATATGCTGGCGAAAGATTTATAAATGAAGATCTAAAATTTGACATTTTCAAGTATGTAGAAAGTTATTCTAGAATAGATTTAATAAAATGGCAGTATAATCTGTTCCAGGAAATTGATCCTGTAAAGAGCTACATAATAAAAGCATTACATAGGGGGTATTTTACTCCCAGAATTGGAAAAGTTAAAAGAAAAAAATAACTATTAACACTTCCAGGGGATTTTAGAAATCCCCTTCTAATTTTTACCTTTCTATTGAGATTGAGTCTTAATCTCAACTAAAAAATATAATAACAATTTTTTTTTGATTGACTTAAAATCAAAAAATAATAATATAAAATAATAAAACAATAAAATAAGGAGTATTATATATGAAGTTAAAAATTGTTGAGAAAAAAGAAAAACCAAAAAATAAAAAAATTAAGAAAATAAAGAAAGAAAAAACTAAACAATATAACATTAATAAAATGCTAGAAGATGGAAATGGAAAAATAAAAAATCTAATAGACATGTTTGACAAAATGGCTTCCAAAATGGAAGCCAGAAGGTTCGGACATCTTTGTTGGTATCAAGATGTCCGACAAGATGCTATTTTATTCTTACTTGAATCAAAATCGCTAGGAATTGTTCCTAGCGATAGCGATGTATTTAATGTTATGAGTACCTCGCTGAAAAAATATTGGCAAAACTCTGGATATGATCTTCAAGATCATATACAGAAATTAACAAAAGAATATATAATAAAAAAAGAAAATAAATTCGATTATAAAAAATTTCTAAAAATGCTTCCAGATAAGGAGTTAAAATGGTTTCTAGGATGGCTTATTAAACTATCTATTGAAAAAGGGAAAAAGGTTAAGTTGATAGATATTTCTAGATTTTTATGCAAAAATTTCCCAAACAACACTAGAAGTTCAGACCCAGTGTTGTATAGCAAAAAAATAAATAAAAAAATACAAAAAAATAAAAGATTCTTTTATTTTTACATGAATTTGATCAAGGGTTAGCCTTGATCTTTTTTTTATTTTTTTATTGAATTAGTGTTCAGATTACAAATTAATCTTGAAAGGGATATTCCATGGCGGTATCCTTTCAAGGAAATTAAAATCAATATCATAACAAATCCAAACACAAATAGTAGATATATTTAGTAGTATTATCAAAAAGATTTAGATATCATTTTCAAAAATTATTGTTGTTGTAATTATAAAATAATTTAGTTGTTGTCGTTATAAAAGAATTTGGTTGTTATTGTTGTTGTTTTTTGCAAAAATTTTTGTTGTTGTTTTCAGGGAAATAATTACCAGCAAATAATGAATATGTAAATTCAAATTTGCTTAGCATTAGTTTTGTAAAATGAAATGTAATTTATAAATGCGGGCGGTTTCAAGTAAAAAACATATAATATATATAACACAAATAATAATAGTAGTATATTTATTTTTCTAAATAGTTTTATAACGGTCTTTATAACGGTCTTTATTAATAGCTTTAAAATAATCTTTTAATAATCTTTAGAATGGTCTTTATATTTTTATTAAACTTTTACGTTTTTAATTTTTTATTTATGTTTATGTTTATGTTTTTATTATTTTTGAACCATTCAAAAATTAAACAAAATTTATGAATCTTTTAAATGTAAAAGGTAAATGTAAATGTAAATATAAAATGTAAATATAAAAGAATATAAAAGTAAATATAAAATGTAAATATAAAAGGTAAATGTAAATGTAAATGTAAAGGTCAAGGTCAAGGTAAATATAAAATGTAAATGTAAATGTAAAAGGTAAAGGTAAATGTAAAGGTCTATAAATATCAATTATTTTAAGGTTTAATACTCTTTTATCTTAAATAAAGACAAAAAAAATGCCAGCCGAAGCTGGCACATATAGAATTTATTTTTTTTGGTTTTTTTTAGTTTCTTTCTTTTCAACCGATTCTTTTTCTGGCTCGAAAGTGAGATCTTGAACGAGGAAGATCAACCTATCCTCCTCCTCTTTGAAAGAGGAAGATATGGTAAAAATCTTTTTTCTGTTTTTGTTTAACAATCTTAGCTCGACCACGTTTCCTGAACCTGGTCGAAACTCATAAAAACAATCAGAGAATTTTTCAACAATTTCACAAAAACCAAATTGCCCGTTTTTTTGGGCAACCCAATTTTTTACATCTGAAACAGATGTTCCTTTTTGAACATCTGTTTTTTCAGCAGTTTGTCTTTCAACTATTTTAATTTTCATATTTCCTCCTTTAATTTTGTTATACTTCTGTGTTATACTTCTGTAGGTTCTTCGAGCCCGATAATTTTTTTTATATTTTCTATTTCTTCTTCGCTAAGCTCACTATTATTACTTCTTATGCCCGATTCGTCTCCAAAATTTATCCATCCCCTTTCTGGATGCAGATAGAAATATATGGGTGGGTTTCTGTGTTTGTATGTGTATTTTTTGATCACAGTTCCCACCATGTATATCCCAAACTGGCTGCAAGAGTTCCCGTATCCACCGACAGAATAATCCTCAAAAACTACTTTTTCTTCTGGAAATGCAGAATGCCCATAGTCGGAATTTAGAAAAATCCCCATGATTCTATCATCCTTTTTTGGTGGATTAATAAAAATAAAACTTTGATTTTTTTTCTTAAGATAGCTCAAGCTTCCTTCAATAAAAGGAAGTTCTTCTTTTAATTCTAAATGGTTAGAAATTAAAAGAAGTTCCGTGCGTGTTGCTCCATTTTTTGCTGACCATACTATTCCCTTGCCGGAAATTTTTTTACTTATAAAAATTTTCATATTTTTCTCCTTTTTTAATTTTGTTATATTTATAATTTACTTCTTTTCATTTTTTTGTCAACTCAAAAAAATTCGTCATAACATTTTTTTGTCGATATTGAGTCTCAATCTCATATATAGTTATTTTAAAAAATCTTTTTTACTGAAAATTTTTTCTTTTTCGCGTTAAGTTCTATTTATAAAAATCCTTTATCAATCGTATTATATAAAATTTATAAAATTTCGAAAGTACCATACACTTCCGTTCGGTGTTTCTGGTGGGTATTATTATCAACACTCACACCATATAAAAAAATATTACACTCACACTATATAAAAAATATTATACCCGCACCATATAAAAAAATATCATTTTGGTACCATATAAAAAAATGCATTATACTTTATAGATTGGTTTTGTGTAGGGGATTTATCTTGAAACGGCGGGGGATAGACATTTATATAGTATCTTTCAAGAAATCAAAGATATTTTTCCCAATTGAGGATATGTTTAGTGGTAGAAGGATTTAGGATATAGATAGTATCTGACCCGTCGTGGATGTATGTTTGGTTATTTATAAATTCTATTTTTAACGGCCTTTTTATTAAATTTCCGTTTAGAATGGTATTGTAGATATATTTAGATAAGTAATATTTGACTAGATCTTTATTTTCTTGAAACACATTAGGGTATTTTATCTTTATATTTCTCAATCCTTCTTTTATAATGATATCTATATTTTTAGAAATAGATATTTTTATGTGGATTTTGTCTATTAGTTCCATATACAATTTAATCCCCGCTTTCAAGAATTTTTACTTCATCATCTTTTAAATTATACATTTGATAAACTATTTCATTAATTTGTTTCTCTATAATATCTATATTGCAACCATTTTTTGATTTTATTAATATAACTTCATTTACTAATTTTTCTATTTTTCCAATAGTATCTGTTTCTCCTATTTTTAATGGTAAATTCAATAAAGGTTCTTTGTCAATTTGAAATATATTTCCCTTCATTTTTCCTTTATTCTTTAACCAAAATTTTATTAAATTAGAATTTAAAATACCAACTAAATATTTTAAACTTACTCTGTCAGTTTGAATTATAATATAAACATTAGAAACAAAACATTCAAAATCTATATAAGTAAAAATAGGTTCAGTACATCTCCTTAAAGATAATATCTTTTCATTTGTATAAGATTTTATATTTCCAGCTCTATGTAATCCATAAGGCTTGAAATCTGATGTTATTATACTACTAAATTTATCTAAATGTTTTTTTATATTAGGATAATTTTCCATTAATTTTGTATTTTTAAATTTTGATTGTGTAAATATAATCCAATATTTATTTTTATTGATAGTATAATATTTTTCTATTTCTTTTGGAGTATAAAAAGGTTTTATTAAACTCATTTCATCTTTACTTAAATTTAATGACACTAATTCTTTTTCATTTAAGACAAATATACCATCTCCTACATTTATATTTTCATCTAAAAAAGGAATATGTTTCTTTTTGACAAAATCCTGTGGAATTATTATACCTATAGTAACTTCATTCTTATTCAAATTAAAATTTGCCTGATCTTGTATCTTTTCTAATAAATCTTCATATTTATTAAATGTTAAAATCTTATTTATATGTTTATGTTTTATTATTTCTGGATAAAAAATTTCAATATTTTTTTCATTTTCTACATCTTTATGTATATTATTTAAGTTAGTATTTTCTGAAAGAAATCTAATATACTCAAATTTATACCCCTCATTGTTTTTATTTTTTTGAAGGATCATAATCATAGTGTATATACCTGCATTTTTGAAAATTTTTGATTTATTAAAATCTATAAGTTTCAAAATTTTAGCATCTTCTATTACTTTATTTCTCATTTTGAAAGCACCAAAATTATTAATCCAATTGTTAGTTGCTATAAAAACCAATAAGCCATCATCTTTTAAAATATCTAATCCTAAACAAGCAAAAAAAATACCAAATATCCATTTTTGTATGATAGTAATTCAAATGTTTCAAATCATCTAATACTTTTTGATTTATATATTCTTTTATATAAGGGGGATTACCTATAATAATATCGAATCCGATTTTTATATAATCCATATATAATTATTTTTCTAACATTAATCTTTTTAAAATAGAGATTTTTGTTTTATAAAATTTTCTATTAGTTTATTGGCTGTTTCACAATAATTCCTTGAAAGTTCTATACCTATAAACCTTCTTTTTAACTTTAAACACGCCAATGCTGTCGTACCTGTACCTATGAAAGGATCTAAAATAATATCATCTGGATAAGTAAAAAGTTTTATCAATCTTTCAGGTATTTCAAGCGGAAATTTAGCAGGATGTTTTAATTTTTTCATTTCAGTATCTGGATTTATATTCCAAAAAGTAGTAGTTATCTTAGCATACTCAAATTCCGACATTTCAAGAATATCTATATCCTTAATATACTTATCATCCCCCTTTGTAAATACTAAAATATATTCTATATTAGATTTTATGTACGGACTTTTATGTTTCTGAGATCCTAAAAATGGAACACATTTATAATTATTTTTATACCATATTATTTCGGTATAAAATTGCAATCCTTTTTTTAAGAGATAATTAGATATTATATGATGTGTTGGAATTTTTTTACTTATTACAGGTTGTATATTTATAATCAATCTTCTATTTTGATTTAATACTCTTACTAGTTCATCTAGTACTTGAAACAACCAGTTGAAATACTCATCAAAATCCCTATTATCATTATAAACATCATAATCCCGCCCCATATTATAGGGCGGTGATGTTATAACTGCATCAATAGAACAATCAGGAATAGCTTTCAAGACTTCTAAACAATCCCCATTAATTATCTTGTTTATAAACTTTTCTAACTCCATACTACATCGATAAACACATTATTAAACAATTTCTACTAGATTCATCCTTTATAAATACAGGACTTTTAGAAGGATTAGAAGGATTATAAAAAATATTAACACTATCATTGTCTAAAAACTCTAATATAGAATAAAGCTTTCTAGGATTCATTTTAATATTAATATCTACACCATTTTTTTGTAATAATTCTATCCTATTTTCTATCTCTATTCTATTATCCTCTACATAATATATAACTAAATCATTATTTTCTGTTTTTAATCCAACCCACATCATACTATCTATTTCTTTAATAATATCCCTGAAAATATTCCTGTTAATAGTAATAGAATTGTATTCTTTTATATCAGGAAAAACACTTTTATAATTAGGAAATGAATCTTCCATTTGAGGAGTAAAATAATAAATATTACCAGATTCAAAAATATTCCAATTATCTACTTTATATATGTTTATGTTATCATTAATATCTTGAAATACTTTCAAGATTTTAGGTAGATCGGAAACATTTAGATTGATAGAAGATTCAAATTGTATAGGAAATATTAACATAAAAGCGCCATCAGTTGCAACACAATCTCCTTTATCAAATCTTACCCTATCGCTCAACGACCTGTCTTTTGATTTTCCATAATTAAAATTCCTACAAATAGATAAAATACCGTCAATATCTTCCAATCTTATAGTACCTGCATATTCTTTTCTATCTAATAAATCATCTATGTCTGAAAAATCGTATTCCTCTTTTTTAGATAACTTTATTTTATTTTTTTCTGTTTTTATCAATATTGTATTTTTGCTATCTTTTATTTCAATGTTGTCGTAAATAATACTCATTTCAAGAAACTTTATAAAATCAAATAAATCTAAACTAGCTTTTATTCCTAAATCTTCTTTTAATGTATACTTGAAAACCATTGGATTAGAAATGGATCTAATTAAAATATTATTATTTTCTATCTTAAAAAAAGTATAGTCCCTTTGAGTATTTGCCGATACTTTTTTTAGTATTTCAAGTAAATCTGATATACTACTCTTATTTATAGTTAAACTACTCATAAAACCTCCTTATTTTTACATTTAATTTTAATTTAATATTCTGTCTAATATTTTTTTAAATTTTGTTATACATAAAGTAAGCTTGTAATAAATCTTCATTACAATAATACAGATCAGATACTTTTTCTGTTTTCATATAAGCGCTTTTTTCCCATCTATTGTAAACAGATCTGTATTTTAGATCTACAACAAAATTAAACTTGAAAGATGAAGACATTCCTTCAACAATATAATAATCTAAATCATAAGAAACAAGTCCTGGGTCATAATCCAAATTAAACCTGTTTGCAATTTTTAGAAAAAATAAATTTTGTTCACCTTTTGCCTCTTTCAAGATATTTCTAATAGCACATTTGTAATCTATATATTTAATATTATTATCCTCAATATAATCCTGCAAGGCATTTAATATCATCATAAACATGTATCCATTATAAGTAAAACGATCTTTCTTATCTTTATATAAGCCAGTAACGTATGTTCTAATATTATTTAGAATAAATTCCATAATTATGTTTCTCTTAATAGGATGACCTATTAGTATACTTATCATTTGATTAGATAAATATCCTAATGGAATAAATGTGGGATGATGGTTTCCAAATCTACAAGGTTTTCCTGTTTCAATATCCTTTACGAAAAAGTTATTTTTTTGATAATATTTATACATATTATATGTTATTTCATAAATTTTCCTTCTGTATAATGGAATATTTTTATATACGAAATAAAATCCTGCAAGTAAAGAACTTATAGCATCAAGAGATATGTCATATCTTATCATAAACCCATTTTTTTCAGTCCATTTATTACAAATCCCGCTGTCTAATCCTAAAAATGTTCCTTTTGTACAATGTTTTTGATGAGGTAGTATTCTTTCATATTCTTCTTTATATAAAATTTCCCTACCATAAAAACCATTAACAAATACCTTTTCAAGATAAACGTTCAAAATTAAATATAATATTTCACCAGATATAAACTTATATTCAGGAAAATTATAAGAAAAAGCTAATATCTGTAATAATATCCCTATATGATAAGTCATATCACCAGATTCTTCTAATAGAAACTTGAAATTTATATCTTTTTCAAAATTTCCTTTATAATTATATCTGCCTAAACTATCTACCTGCTTTTCTAAAATTGAAAATAGGTAATCTAATTTATTTTTATTAAAATTCATAAAACTCTCCTATTTTAAAAAAGACTATTTATTTGATTAGGATTATAATTCAACAATAATAATTCCGTAGTATATTAATATAGACACTATCTCTTTTCTCATGTAAAATTTTCCACCAATATATGCTAATGGAGATCTCATATATAACTCCTTGTTTTAAGTTGTATTATCAGTACTACCAAAACCACCTCTACTATTACTAGTATCAAAATCCTTTTCTACTATATCAACATCAACAACTGGCACTACTACCAATTGACAAATTTTAGTATTTTCTTTTATAAATACTTCATTTCTTGAAGTGTTTATGAGGTTTATATAGATCTCTTTCAAGTAATTATAATCAATCACGCAAGCTCCCAAAATCAATCCTAATTTGCTAGCAACAGATGATCTATTGTATGCAATTAGCCCATATCCTTCTGGTATTTTTACTATTAACCCCGATGGTATTATAACATTTCCATATTTAGGTATGTATAATTCTTTATTTTTAATATAAGCATCCCTTATTGCAATTCCAGTAGATTTATTGTAAAAACCATTTATTTTTGAGTATTCATTTATATAACTCAAATCTAATTCTGGAAGGTATACATCTATACCTAGATCAGTTGAATAACTCTTTTTGGGAATCTGTACTTTTTTTATTCTTTTTATTTCTATTGTTAATTTGTTCATTTAAACCTCCTTTTTTATATGATTCTACCAAAAAATTATAAAATTTTTCTGATTTAATTAAATAACCATCACTTATAGTATAATAATCTCTAAAATCACCCAATAAAGTATTACCAAAGACTACTGTATGGAAAATCTTTTTATCTGACAATGTAAAAGGATATATTTTAGAAAAAATAAGAGATTGAATAATGTTTATAGCAAACATTGATAGATCTATGTCTATTGAATAAAATAAAATATTTTTCTTGAAAGGATTTATTTTATCAAATGATTCCTTTATTTCTTTTTCTAATTCATCAGAGTTTTCACTTTTTATCTCTATATTTTCTAATGTTTTCAAATAATTATTAAATTGTTTTTTATAAAAACTAATAAAAAACCTACCAGTTCCACAAGCAGGGTCTAATATTGCAATAAAGTCTTTACCATCATCCTCATAGCTTTCAAGACTTAAATCCCACATAAAATCAACTATATTATCTGGTGTAAAAAACTGTTCTAAATTAGAATTTAATTCCCGATTATTTTCTATATATTTTCCTATAAAATCTTCAATATAAACTTCTTTATGTTTAATAAATAATTGTAATATCAATTCCAGTAATTCCGTATAAATATGACTTTTATTAAATTTTGATAGTTCATCTAATATAGATAGACTATAATTTCTTATACTTGAAAACTCTAAGACTTTTTGATCTAAAAAATTAAATATTTCGTTTCTTATTAAATCTATCTTACTCATAAATCCTCCTAATTAATTTGTTTAAAATAAATTTCAGCATCTTTAATACTTGAAAAAACATTGTAATCTTTCAAGTTCAATGTTTTACTTAAAAATACACAAATATCAAATAACATATATACAAAGAAATATCTGTCAAATTTAACAGAATCTTTATTACCAAATTCTATTTTATATTTTTGTTTAATATAAGATTTTATTTTATATTTATGTATTTGAAATAATATATATAACTTATCACCTCCATAGTAATTATTAAGATCTATTTTTTCGTTTATAATCTCTTGAAAGTAATCTTTAATGAACTTGTGTCTATTATAAAAAACATTCCAAATATTAATTGTATCTAATATATTATTAATACTTAATTTAATACACTCACTAATCAAAATATTTTCATTAGATTTTTTATGTCTTATATGTAAATCAACACAAGATTCTTGTTTTATATTTTTTATTATATAATTGTTAAACTTAAAATCATTTACAAACAACAAATCTGTTTTCAAAACTTTGAATGAATTAAACCAAAAAGATAGTTCACTTAAAGATTGTAATTTTTCTATAAACTGGTCAAATATATAATTAAATTGAAGTATGTTAAAGAAAATATAATTAATAAAATAGAATAAATTATTAATCTTGAAAGTGTAAGTACCTATACTATTAAGTTTCAAGGAAGAATATTCGAATATAAAATTTTCAAAATATATATTATCTAAAAATTTAATCTTATATCCATTATTATCCAACTCATATTCAAATTTATTTTCTGATACCTTCTCTAAAATATCTTTATTTATATCTTCATAGTATTTTTCTATATCATCTTTGTATTTAAGATAACAATCTATTTCAGGATTATCGTAAAATATAGGATAATTTATAGATACTATGTCATTGTAAAGTTCCTTATAAGATGTTATACACATTCCCCTTAAAGTTATATTAGTAAAATACAGATTAGAAAATAAATTTATCAATAATTTTAAATTTTCAGGCTTAAATATAGATAAATTATCTGGATTTATACCTTCATTGTCATAATCATCAAAATTAGCGCCTATTTCTATACTAATATAATCCTTTAATATTTTTAATGAATTTGAAATATTATTGTCGAATTGTACATTAAATTTTTTATAGTTATTTAATTTATCTTTATTTAAAATTAAACTCATAAACACTCCTTAATTTGAATTTATTAAGCTTTTTATTTTTACAGCTAAGTCTTTCATTAAAGGATCAGCATGTTCCGATATTCTTTGTTCAAAAATCTTTTCAAGTTGCCATTTTGTAAAAGAAATAACTAATCTAGTCTTTAATCCTAACGGAAGTAAATCTGCTGAATATCCTCTTATATATTTTTTATTCATATTTGGGTATAGATTACATAAATTATCAAAAACTTGTTTATATGTAGAAAGACTATTTATATAAGATTTGTATTCCAATATATTTAAGTCTTTCAAGGTTTCTAAATCATTCGAAGAATTATAAATTTTATATCTAATCATAGGATAATCCCTAACATCCACATACCTTGTACTTTCCTGAGAAACAGCATATTCTGTGTTATGCCTTATTAACTCATTTGCAATACGTCTTGAAGTTTCTATTTCAAATGTGTACCATTCAAAATAATCATAATCTAGTACTTTTATTTTATGAGATAAATCATGTGAAAAATAAAAATTAACTTCTTGTACTATATTATCTATTTCCTGCTCAAAGAAGATATTAACAAAATCTATCTTATCACCATATTTCTCTAGTATATTTTTTACAATTAATGACATAAATAAAGGTTTAGTCTGTTTACTAGATAAAAATTCTATTACATGTCTTAATGATATATTCAAATACAAAAAATAATCTTCTTTTCTAACATAAATTCTTGGAAAATGAGATAAAAGATCAAAAATTAATAAATAAAATAATGTATTAGTTTCATTTATTAGATTTATTCTCACAGAGAAATTTATATGCCCATAAATAGAATAATGTTTAGACTCTATTATATGTTTATGATATTCAAATGAATCTCTATTATTTTTCCCTGATAATCCTGAATTATAACAAATTCTACCAGCGTATTCACATACTAGTAAAAATTCTCCTAAACTTTCAATAAAACAATTTTTATCATAAAAATCTGATTTAAGTTTATCCTTAAAACTACTTTCAAGTTTGTAATTACTGAAAATTAAACTGACATTATTATCCATATAATTCTCCTAATTTTTACTTTATAGGACAATGTCCACCATCACATTCAAATGAATCTTTTATTTCATAGTCATTACCTATATCATCTATGTTTATAGGTTTTATTTTTTCTATATTTTTGTAGTATTCTTCCTCTGAAATTCTCTCTAATGGAGCTTGCTTGAAACCATGTTCTGTGTATTTCAGGAAACTTACAGTTTTAATTTCTTTTAAATTATCTCTTAACCAATCTTTTATTTTTCCAATATCCTCATCTTTATAGTAGACTGTAACTGATACAGAATTATCACTCCAATATTTTTGAGCTTTTTTTACTATTTCAAGTTGTTCAAAAGTATTAATTTCATCTGCCACAATAGATCCCTCTGGTGCTTTCTTATAAAAATCTACAACAAGAGTATTAGGATCATACGTTCCATCTAACAATATTTGTTGTTCTACATGATGTCCAGCTTCCCTAAGTAGTTCAACAAGCGGATCATCCGATGAAAATCTAACTCTTCTTATATAATATCTGCTATAATATGGATGAATACCAGGACTTACGTCTCCTAATAACGATAAAGTTCCAGATGGCTTTACAGTAGTAACTTTTACGCTCTTAGGAACATTATACAGACTTGAAATTTCCTCATCTTCTTGAAGAATTGCTTTGTAAACGTAATCTAAGATATCTTTATCAAATAAATTACTTTCAAGACAACCGGTAATTCCATGTCCAATTCTCATATTTTTTTTAACAACTTTATCACACATCTCAATGTGATATTTATGCATAGCAACTCTTTTAGCATATCTATGTAATAATCTAGCACCTTTTTCAAAATCTCTTACATCAGAAAAATGAGGTAAAAAATGTTCAACTAAATTACAGGGTTCACCATTTTCCAGTGTTATTTCACCACAAGGATTTACACCAATAGCGTTATCTTTTTTATGTTCACCAATTCTACCATATTTTTGAATATTAGTTCGATTAACGATACCAAACGCTTCACCTGATTTATATGTTTGCCAATATAAGGGATGTAAATCTTCTATATCATCACATACAACAGAAAAATTAGCCATAGCTCTATAAGATGGTAAAATGTGTAAATCCCACCTCTTAGCTTTCAAGAAATCTTTATCCCAAGGATCACCTAAAGCTAATAAACTAGATCTTCTAACATTACCTGCTACTACCATTTCAGCTATTGAACATATTATATCTACAATATCTACTGATTTGGGATGTTTACCTTCTATCCTTGAAAGGATTTTGTAAATATTATTGACTGCTTTTATTAAAGGTAATGAACCTGATGCCGTACCACCAAATCCTTTTATAGGTTCACCTTTACTTCTTAAACATATTGTACTATAAGTAAAACTCTTACCTGTTTTAAAAAAGGATTCTAACACTTTATATATAAGTTCTACCCATCCTTCTCTTTTATCTGGAACTATAAAATCAGCGTCTTTTGTATTTCTATGTTCTATTACTACATTATGTTTTATTTTAGGTAATTTGCTTATAAATTCTTTTTCAACACTAAATCCTACACCTCCACCTAACATCAATAAATCCATTATGTAAGATATAACTTCCCAATTATCTATTGCAAAAAACCAACAATTAACTAGACCCGCACCTTGAAGTTTTTCATGAGATTCTGTACCTGAAAACCATAAACTTCTACCCGCTGGAATACTTTTTATCTGAGATATATAATAAATTAAATCTGAAATCTCTTCATCTGATACTAAATGTCTAAAATTTTTTACATTTCCATAAACTACCCTAAGAACTGTCTCTTTCCAATTTTCTTTTCTTATAACTTTACCACTTTTATCTAGTATATTCCTAGCGTAGGTTCTTTTATAAACAATTTTTGAAAGATTGTCCCAATGATTCGTATTAAACCAACTATTTTTATATAGTTTTGAATTTATTTCCATTTAAACCTCCGATTTGATAGGTATTGTAGGGATTTCATATTTTATCAGTATATATTATGTTTCAAGCAAATTTTAACTTAAACTAAAATAAAATCTTTTGAGACAACACACTTTTAATATTTTTAATAGAACTTTCATAGATTTCTTTATTTTTTTCTATACCTATACATCTGATAGTATGATTGTATTTAAATATATGATATAGAATACTACCACTTCCTGAAAAAATATCTATTACTATATCGTTATCTTTTAACAAAGTTAAGACAAAAGGTTTTATCATCCAATCATATTTATAATTTGGATGTTCAAACTTTTTATTTCCAATTGTTCCTTCAAAAATATTTTTCATATAATCCTGTGAAGTAAAATTTATTTCTCTATAATTATTAGAAAACCATACTGATAGCTCAAAACTTGATCTAAAATTATTCTTTCTAAAATGAGGTATAGGATTTGTTTTTATAAATACCAATAAATTCTTTATCTCAAAATGATTTCTTATTAAATAATTAAAATGTCCTATATATGTTCTATCTAAAAAATAAACATAATGATATTTTACTTTATTTTTTAATTCTAATGTTATATTTAAAAGCCAATCCCAATAATCATCTTGATTTTCCCAAAAATCTTGATATAAATCACCCCAAGCATTATCATTAGTTTTAAAATTACCTTTATATTTAGTGTATTTTTTACTATCTCCAATGTTATATGGTGGATCAGTTATACAACAATCCACACTATTATTATTAATTAAATATAATACTTCTCTACAATCTGCATTTATTATAAGAATATTATCTTCAAGGTAATAATTAAATTTCTCTAAAATACTATTATCTGAAAATACATTACTTAACCACATAAATACCTCTTATTTTTTGTTTCTAAATCTTGAAAGGTAATGTAAATTTTGTTTTTATTATAGCTATTATAAATCTTAAAATATAACTTGAAATAAATCCTAAAACAAAGAAAACTAATCCAAACTTAAATAAGTTAGATAAAGAGATTGTTTTACCTTTGCATTCATTTAAATCATTATTTAATAGTTCATTTCTTTTTATTAGATTATTTCTTTCGATAGAAACTGATTCATAATTATCTTTTAATATATCGTGTTGATACTCTAAAAAATTATAAGAATCTTTCAATGAATAATGTCTACTTAACAAATTTTTATAATCCCTTTCAAGTAGATTAGATGATTCAATAAAATCCTTTATAAGTCTCCTACAAACTTCTGTATTATTGTAAAAAAATTGATAATCTATACATTGTTTTATATTAGCTCTTTTTTCTTGAAACTCTTCTAAATTTTTGTTTGTTATTACTTTTTTGTTATTTGAAATACAGCTTAAAAAAACAAAATTTATAATAAAAAATATGTAAATCTTTTTCATAAAGATAAAAATAAACTTGAAAATTTTCAAGTCAATATCTTTTTGTACTATATGAATAATAGTATTGTTCTTACATCTCTAGAATTTATCCATATATTTAGCGTAGTATTATATTTATTGTTTATTTTTAGTTTTAGCTTAATTAAAAACGTTTTAGGTTTAAAATTAAAGTATAATATAAAAGAATTTATTTATATAAATTCAGTAATAATAGGAGCTACACAAGATGTAGTATTAAATGTCCCACCAGTTTTTTATTTATTATTTTATCTTTCTGTTCTTATGGATTTAACAAAGATAAAAAATACAAAAGGTCATAATAAATATTTTCTTATTATCATAGAATTGTTATCTATATCGGTTATAGTTATTAATTTTTTCTTAGATTTCAAGATTATTTATCTACTTTTAATTTTTACAAAAATAATTATACTAACATATATATTTACATATATCAAAGAAATGAAATTTATATTCCTGATATTTTTTATATTAACTATAATTCTAAATTTAATTGAAATTATTAATTTAAATAATGTAATATTTTATATTTTCGATACAATTTTAAATTTTTATTGTTGTTTTTTACTTTACAAATTAATAAAGGTGTATATTATTTTTATAGATATTTTAGAGGATTAGGAGATTTTTTATGAATAATAACAATTTAGAAATAATAAGGCATATACTTGAAAAAAACAAAATAGATTTTCAAGAAATAAAATTAGATGAATTTAAAAAAGAAAATAATCTAGAACTGATAGGCAAAATTGACAATATAATATTCTTTAAAAATGAAACATCTTATTTTTTAAAAATAGAAAATCCCTATAATGAAAATGTTCTAAAAATAGAGAACAAAGATAATATTGAAACATTTTTTATTAAAACGATATTTAATATATTTAATTATCTAGCAATAGTTAGTTTAAAATAAAGAGTTTACGGATTTCAATTTTTTTATTTCTAAAAATAAATCTTTAAAATTAGTATTTGCATAGCTTTCTAGAAATCCTAAATATAAAAGATTGTTTTTTATTAAATTAGATAATGAACTAATTATTTTATTTTGCATTTTCCTTTTAAGTTTCAATCCATTTTTAATTTTCATTAATACCATTAACATATAAATAAAATTTTCAACACTTGATTCTATACAGAAGTTATTTATAACTATAATATTTGTTTTATGTATAGTGTTTATTTTTAAATTTAAATAGTCTAATAAATTTTTATACATAATTTCAAGATCAAAAACTCCATTTTCAAACACAGCAAAATTTCTATCTATTTTTAGATTTGTGTTTTTACATAAAATTTCAAAATCTTTTTCATTTATAATATCTCTATCTTGAAAGGATAGTTTTTCTATATTATAGAGGTTTTTTTCTTTATGTTTCAATAAACCTCTAAGTTTTTGTTTAGCATTCAAGTATAATTTATAGTAATTTTTTAATTTATTCTCATCAGTAGAATATAGATCATAAATTTTATTTTCAAAATCTCTATTAATATAGTCAGGAACAAAATATCTACTACTTTCAAGATAAAACAAATCATATTGAATAGTAATTATATAAGAAAAGCTAGTTATAATATCTATATCTTTTACTTGAAACCCTAACTTCTCATTTAAAACTTTTACACTTACGTTTATTAAATTTTTTATTTTATCTATATTGAGATTATTTATTACTAATAAAATTGAATTTTCAGGCAACTTTTCATATATTTTTTTATGCAAAGAATTTAAAGTTTGATTTAAGCTATAATCAAAAGACTCAACGATTTCAGTCATAATGAAACTTATTATCATATAATAAACTAGCAAATATTCATCCTTATCTTGTATACCTTGTTCATTTATAAATTTTTGTATATCTAGTTCTTTAAATCTTGAATCTATTATATCTACAACACCCATTTTTAACTCCTTAAAAACTAATTTCTTTTAATTCTTTTAATACTTCTAATCTATTTTTTGATATTTGATAGTATGTAAGCAAGGATGTTAAATATAGCAAATTTCTAAAATATCCTGAGATACCAGGTAATTCGTAAATATAAGATTTGGAAGAAATATCATTCAAATAATTCATTATTTTTTTCTTTATTTTAGGATTTAAGTACTTGAAATTTACTATACTATATTCTATTGATTTCAATCTATAAAAATCAAAAACTAAAATATAATCATATCTTTTCGAAAAATCAGAAAAAACAAATCCTGCTTTATAATCTTTTAATAAATCAAAATGCTTATCTGAAATAGCTCCTAAAATTAATCTTTTATCAACATCTTCTAAATTTATTTCTGAATATTTGTTTATTATATTATCGTATTGAAATATCTTATAGCTGAAATAATTACTATTTATTTTATTATTAAGAATATCTTTTAGCATTAAATTAAAAATCTCTGATAGATTTATTTTACCATTTTCTATATTTAATAAATTTATAGAGTTTAACAGGTTGGTTTCTAAAAACAAAATGCTTTTTACAGAATTTTTACTTTTATTTATAAAATCTTTTTTTACCAAATCAACTATAATTTTAGGTTCAGATCTGTTAAAATAATCATATAATCTTTTGTAAATTTTGTCGTTTGTTATTCTATTTACTAGTAAATCAGATATTTTTATATGTAATACATTTATCTTGAAGATATTATCATTATTAATCGGACTTATTTTAACTAATTTTTTTTCAATATATCCTATATTATTTAACTTATCAAGTGCATATCTAACTTGTCTTTCTGTTAATTTTACATTGAATATTCTTTCTATATCTTTTGATAATTGATATCTCGAAACCTCAATATAATCACATTTTTTATTCGATTTAAAGAAATAATCTATTATAACATATAAAACATAATACAATTGTTTCTTTGTCCTATTTCTAATCCTATTGAATTCTATAAAATTATTTTTTCTGTTTATATATTTCAGATTTAGAGAAATGTATTTTTTCAAACAAAACAAGTTATCAAATTTGTAAAGTTTAATAGAATTATATAAATCCCTCTTTTCAAGAATACTAAATCTATAAATATCAAAATATTCTTTAAACCATCTACTATCAGTAGTAGAAAATATTAAATGCTGACCTTTAATTTTATTTTGATTACTTGAAACTAACCTTAACCTGTTCTTATCTAAAACCCAGCTTCTAACATTATACATAAAAACCTTCCTGAATTTTATAAACTTAATAAAATTAACACAAAGACACTATCTATTATTAACACCAAAAATCAACAAAAAATCGTTACTTTTTTTGAAATTTTTTAAAACAAAAACATAAAAAATTTATTGACTTTTAATTAAAAAATCCTATCGGACAAAATATGACATTTTGACAACAAAAAAGTAATCAAATGTGTAGTAAAATAAGGCATTTTTTGTTAAGAAATTACTTAAAAAAATTTAATTTGTCCGACTTTATATTATTATATATAATAAACAGAGATCTAGAAAATATTAAAATTTACTTATAAATAAAATTTACCAATTTAACGTTAATTAGTGGAATTATAGTTATATAGATATTGACATTTTATAGGATTTAGGGATTTAGCGTTATATGGTTGGGATAGATGTTAAATTAGGGATTTTTTATTATTCTACATTTCTTGAAACTATATGATTTTTGGTTATAGTGATAAGAGATTATATCCTTTCAAGATAAAAATTTTTATTGATTTTCTAAACCAAGATTATTATATATACTTATATGAAGATCATTAAACCTATTTTTTATACTATCAGAAATTTATTTCCAGATAAAAAATATGGTAAAAGAGTAATCAGTAGTAATGTAACGAACGTTAAATTTGAAGATGATATTTTGTATGTAACTTTTATTGGTAAAAGACAATATGCTTATCCTGGTTCAAGTAAAGAAGAGTATAAAAAAATGTTAAAAGCAAAATCAAAAGGTAAGTTTGTATGGAATAATTTACGTCGAACAAACAGACCTTACATAAGGGTGCGTTAATATGATAAAAGCGTCGTTTTCAGATTTAAGAGATTTTAATAATAAAAAGAAAAATAAAGATAAAAAGGATTCAATTCCATCTGATTTTTATAAAAGTTTTATTGAGCCAGATTTAGAGAATGAAAATGATAAAGATGAAAATGAAGACATTATCGAAATAAAACAGGAAATTATTAAAGACAAAAATGTTGAGTCTTTCAAGAATAAAGGTATAGCTGATTCATTTTTTGAATTAAACTGGAAATCTTTTGATCCTGATATTATAGTAGATTTTCTGGTAGCGAGTAGTGAAATTTTAAGTGGTATGGAATTATTTGAGCATCAAAAGATCTTTATAAGAAGGATTTTTAGATCTATTGTATTGAGGGAAGGTGCTGATATTGTAGGTTTATGGTCTAGACAATCTGGTAAAACTCAAACTGTTTCTGTCGCAATAGCTACTTTATGTATAATTATGCCTAAATTAGCTAGAATTTTTAAAGAGTTAAAAGACTATGAAAGGGGTTTTTTTGCCGGTATTTTTGCCCCTACTGAAAAACAAGCTAAAATATCTTATAATAGGGTTAAATCGATAGTTAAATCAGAATATTGTAAGAAGTTTATGGAAAATCCTGCTATAAATGTTAATTTCTTGAAAGAAGGATTAAAATGGGATAATGGTTCTATTGTATTTTATGGTTCAGCTAAAATGAGTTCTAACATTGAAGGTGATACGGGGCATTTGATTTATATAGATGAAGCTCAGGATATAGATGAGGAAGTTTTTTCTTATAAAATTAACCCTATGAGGGCTTTTACTAATGGAACTTTAGTTCTAACAGGATTACCATCAACAAACAAGTTTTTTAAAACAAAATATAATGAAGCAAAAATAAATTCTAGCTTTCTACCTGATGATAGAAAGTTGTTATTTGAATTTGATTATAGATTTGTTTGTAGGTTTAATAAATATTATGAAGCGTTTGTTAATAATCAGTTGAAAAAGGAGGGAGGCGATTCGTTATTTTTTAGAAGGAACTTTTTATTAGATTGGGATACTTTCAAGAGTTTAGGAAAGAGTTTTGATATTGAATTTTTTATAAATAAATGTTGTAAAAGTTATTTAGATTTTAATGATTATACTAATGGATATTTAGTTGCTGGATTAGATTTAGCTTATACGGGTGTTAGTGTGTTAACAATCGGCGAAATTGTCGAAACAGATAGAAAACAAGGTGATTTTTTAGTTAAAGAATTTATATTGAAGATATTAGATATTTTCAAATTTGAAAAGTTATCTACGATAGATTTACAAGAACAAGTATATTTATTACTTTCAAGATATGACAAAAAACATATTTTTACATTTGATAATACAGGTGGAGGTCAATATTTTGTTGAAACTTTTAAAAATATATATAGAGATTTATCGCCACATATAAGGGCTTTAAATTTCAATAAACATTCTAAAAGTTTATTAACTTCATTGTTTAACGATTTAGTTAATCAAGGTAAAATATATTTTCCTTCTTCAAATAAGGCAAGGGCTAAAGAAAGTTGGAAATTGTTTATGAAGCAACTTTCAAGTGTGGAATTAGTAGAGAGTGATGTTGGTATATATTTTAACAGTAAAAATAAATATATGTTTCCAGATGATTTTTTAGACTCATTTTTATTATGTTTAAATTCTTATTATGATTATGTAAATAATAGAGGTGTAAAATTTAATTACTCAAATCCTGATTTAAAACCTAATCCTTTATTTGATGAAGGAAAATCTAAATTTAAGTTTAGATTTCCTGCAAGTATTCCAAAAAAAGATAATGACAAAATATTGGGACCTAGAAAAAATGTTGATTTATCCAATAGAATAATTAAAAATTTATTTGTAAATGATATTTAATTAAGGAGATAGCGATGTATCATATAATAAAACATTTAAAAAATTATAATCCGAAAGAAGATTCATTTGATTCATATTTAACTAGGATGGAAGATTCAGTTGAGGTTTCAAGGTTAAGTTCTTATAATGATTATTTCGATTATTATGATGGTAATATAATTAGATATACTGATTTTATTGAAGGAGAAAGACCTTATTCTAATATAGTTCAAAATTTTGTATTAAAACTTAATGGTTGGTTATTACAGGAACAGCCTATAATAAAGAGTAAAAGTGTTATATCTGATGTGATAGATGAATTTATAGAAGAGTTGAATGAAAATTCTGATAAAGCATTAATTCAAAATGTTTTAATAAATACTTCGGTTTTTGGTGATTGTTTTGTTAAGATTTTTGTTGATTTAAAAGAAATAGATCTTTCTTTAGAAAAACCAGATATTTTATTTACTTTTGGTTTTAAAGTTTTAAAAAACCCTAAATATTGTTTTGTTTCTTATAATATAAATAATGAGTTAGATTTTGTAGTTGTTGTCTATCCTGAATTAGATACTAGTTTTATAGATTTGAATTCTGAAATTAAATATAGTTATCCTTTATACTTTGAGATATGGACTAGGGATAAAGTCTATTGTAGTCATAATTTTTTAATAGATGAGTATAAGTATTTTAACTTGTCTTCTAAAATAGATTCATTAAAAAATAAAATACGTTATAATGGTGTAAAGGTAGAGGATAGAGATAGTGTTTTTTATGATTTATATTTATTTGATAACATTTACGAGGAAATACCGATAGTTCATTTTAGAAATCTTAACTTTTTTAATTTATCTTATGGTGTTTCAGATATAAGGGCTCTTACTATCCTTTCAAGAGAGAAAACTAGTTTAATAAATACATTAAAAGATATAATAGATTATCAAAGTAATCCTGTTTTAACAATAAAGGGTGCAAGATTTAATGATCTAGATGTTAATTTAGCGAATAGAGTATATTCTAATATTCCGAAAGACGCTGAATTTAAATATTTGTCGCTGGATATAGGTGATTTAGATACAATTATAGAGAAATATGAAAAGATTTTAAATGATGAGATTTCAAGTACTGGATTACCTTATGAGTTTTTAGTATCTTCTGATAAATTTATAGGGGGTGATTCTTCTGCATCGGCTTTAAAGTTAAAATTTAGCTCTGTTTTGATTTATTTAGTATTAAAAAAGGTTTTTATTGAAATGTCATTTGAGGAATTATATTCAAAAGGTTTAAGATTTTTAAATAAGTTCAATAATTTTAATTTAGATGAAGTTAAATTTCCTGAAACTTATACAGCGAGAAAGATAGTAAATATAAATGAAAATCTTCAAGAAAAAATATTTAATATATATTTAGAAACACTTATGGATGATGAATTAGTAAAAGAGGTAGTAGATGAGCTTGAAGGTTTTGGTATTTCTATTAAATCGAAGGATGTTTTAGAAGTTATAACTGAATTATCTGAGGAATATAAAGATAAATATGAAGAGGCGTTAGGATTTATAGATAAATTATCTTTTGATCAGAGTAGGATAAATAGATTTTTAAAATTAAGGTCTATACCTTATTATGTAGTAGAATTTTCTTTCAAGAATTATTTACCACATAGTAGGCGTCAAATTTTAGATGACTTAGAAGTAGAATTAAGGAACAATTTAGAGTCTTTAAGTGGTGCACTTTCAAGATTAGGAATAAAAAATCCAGAGAAAAAAATCGATGAAATTTTAAAAGATTCAGAAGTTTTAGGTACTATAAAAGGATTAATAGATAAAAATCAGCAGTTAGAATTATTAGAAGTTCAAAAAGTTAGAAGTAATTTAGAATTATTAAGGCAACTTGAAGAGCAAGCTTTGCAATCGCAAGATATAGAGGAGGAACCTGATTTAGAAGAATTAGAAACAGAAGAGGATGACTTTCAAGAAGATAATGATTTAGAGGAAAATCCAATAACAGATAGGGTTTTAGATTCAAAAGGTGGTAGGGGAAGGATTAAAGTAAAAGAAAATCCTCAAAAAATAGAAGACCAAACAGGTCAAAGTGCGGAATCAATAGTTGAAAAGAGGAAGTTTAAATCTCAAAATTAATAAATTTGTAAAGAATAATCAAATTTTAGTTGAATTTTTTTTGATTTAGTTTATTTTGTTGTTATGTTATCAGATAGCCCACTAGTACTTAAAAATAGTAATGTTATAGCATTTAGCTATAATTGGAATAATAAATTAAACAATAATGCTTTTACAACATTCAGATTGCATAATCCTAATAAATATAAAGAAGGAATGGTTTACAAAATATATCTAAAAGATAAATATCTATTTGATGCAAAAATAATAGATATTAAAGTTTTAAAATTAGATAAAATAAATGATTTTATTTCTTATTTAGATACTGGTTATAGTAAGGAAGAGTTTCTAAACATAATAAAGAAAATGTATAAAAAGATAGAGAATTTAGAAGATCAATTATTTGATTTAATTTTACTTAAAAGGGTGTAAGTGATTTTTATATTTTATCGTAATAGTCAACTACCCCCGCCTATAGAGGCGGAGGTTTGCTTGATAGTATATAATAAATTTAAAGATTGTTTATATTTCAAATTAAATATTTATTGACAAATAATTTGTTATTATTTTTATAATATTTGATTATATAAGTCTAATATTAAGTTGTTAGGAGTTTTTATGGAAGAAGTGAAAAATGTTGATAAAGAAATTAATCAAGCAAAAGACGAGGATGTAAAAGTTGAAGACAGGAAGGAAAATTATAGTAATGTTAAGGGAAGTGGTACATCAGATAAACCTGAAATTGATTTGTTAAAAAATTTGGATTCTTTAACAGAGTTGATTGATAGGTATAAAAAGATAGAAAGTTTATTTAATAATAAAGATAAAGAAAGTGGAAAAGAGAATAAAAATTCTGAGAATGTTCAAGGAGATATTAGTAAGAATGAAATTTTTGAATTAAGGAAAGAAATTGAATCCTTGAAAAATATCATTAAGGATTTAGCTAAATATAGAAGTGAGGATAATTCGGAGGAATTTACTAAAAAGAAAGAGATTGTGAATAAAGATAAAGAAGTTGAAAAGAAGGTTTCTTTTACAAAAGAGGATTTAGATAAGATGAGTTCTGAGGAATTGGATAATTTAAAGAAAGAATTAGAGTCTCTAAAAGAAAAAGGTTTAGGGGATTTAAAAAGTAAAATAGAGGAATTAGAGGATTTCAAGCAAAGGTTGAACAAAGAACGAATAGAAGTTTTATCTTTAAGAAGACAAGAATTGATAAGTAAATATGGATTAGAAGATTTAGAACATTTAATTCCAGATCCTATACAGAATCCTAATATTACAGAGAAAGATATATTGAATGAGGTTCATAAACTATTATCTAACGATATAATAAAAGCGGGTATAGAATTAAAAAAGAAAAATGAAGTTGCAAAAAGCAAAGAAAATTATATTGATATAAATAAAATGTCTAGAGAAGAATTAATAAAGCTAAGAAATAATTTATTAAGAAATTTATCATAAATTTTAGTACTTTAATTTTCAATTTTAGAGTTATTCAACAGGTTTCATTCCAGTCGTTTACATCTTATTTCAGTTATAGAATTTTAAGTATCAGGTAGCCTTATAGTTAGTTTCAAGTAAATTTAAAAAATTTTTAAAGCAGGAGGTAAATTTAATGGCTACTATTACAAAAAATACTCTTTCTCCAATGTTATTAGATATTTTAGCAAAGGAAATTATATTAGAAACACAACCTAATTTTATTTGGAGAAATTTTGCTAATATAAAAGAAGACATAACAAATACACCAGGTACAAAAGTTAGATTTATAAAAGTTGATGATATTACAGGTGGTGGTATTTTAGATGAAGAGGATTTTGTTCCAACACAAACAATTTCTAGTTCTATTGTAGAAATTGAGGTTAAAGAATTTGGTAATTCTATTGAATTTACTAGATTAGCTTCTCAGGCTTCTGTTGTTGATTTATATGAAGCTATTAAAGAGCTTTTATCTAAAAACTATTTAGAGGTTGTTGATGGTTATTTAAGAGATGTTTATTATACAATTTTAAATACTTATTATTTTAATGGTACTTACAATGGTGCTGTTGCAATGGCTGGTGTAAACCAACCTTTTAATGTAGATACTATTAGAAATACAATTTCTAAAATGAAAGAATCTTTAATTCCACCATTTCTAATTGATGGAAAACAATATTATGTTTGTGTATTACACCCAAGACAAATGGCATCTTTAAGACAGGATGCTAGATGGGCAAATGCTTATTACTTCAATAATACCGATGTTATCTATAATGGTCAGTCTGGTATTTTTGAAGGAGTTATTTTTATTGAATCTGTAACTGTAAGATCTAGCAGTAATGGAACAGATCCTACTTTTGGAGCTGTATTTTTAGGTGATAATCAAGTAGGATTAGCTATTGCGTCTGAACTTGAAATTATTGAAGATCCGCCACAAGATTTAGGAAGATTTAGAAGGATTGGTTGGTATCAAATTATGGGTGCTGGTGTTGTTAATAATCACGGATATATTGTTTGGACATTATAATTTATAGGAGGATAAAATGCAGATAACTACTACAAATGGAAGTACAGTAAATAATCAGACTTTTAATGCTGGTAAGAATTATGTAAATTATAATATTGAGTTTGTAGCGAATGGCACAAGTGAAACATTTGATATAACTCATTCTAGATCTACTAGATTAACTAGATTTGCTAAGATTTTTCTTATTAATGATGGTACAAACCCTGTTGTTCCACCAACAGAGGTTTCTGGTGTAACTATTGTCCCTTATGGAACTGATTATCAGAGAAATAGTAGAGTTCAAGTATCTGGTTTAACTTCTGGTCGTGTTTATAAGTTAGAAATTACATTATTAAATGACGATCAAGATTAATTAGGGGGTATTTATGAGTGATTTAGAAAAAGATAAAGAGAGTTTATTGTCTGCAAAAAAGTCTGATGAGGATAAGAAAGTAGTTTCAAGTCAAAAAGAGTCTGTAAAATCAAAAGAAAATAGATTAACTAAGGTTGTTGTTAATAAGAATTTAAAATTTGAGTTTGGTGGGATTAGATATGAGATGAAAAAGAATGAAGTTTATGAAGTTCCTGAGGAGTTAAAAGAATTATTAAAGAAAGCAGGACATTTAGCTGTTGTATAAGATAAGTTCTAGTTATTATAGGGGAATTTTCCCCTATTTTATTTTTAATTTTTGAATGAAGGAGGTATAAAATGGAATTACAAAGTATTTTTAGAGCTAATTTAGATTTAAGTTTAAGTTCTAATTCTGGAACTTTAGTATCTCCAAGATGGAAAGAGTCGAATCAAATAGAGTTTCAAGTAAAACATAGATATGTAGAGAATGTAGTAACTATAAGTCCTTCTGGCAGTTTAACAATAAATATTTCAACATTAGGATTATCTCAAACAAATTTTATTTATCTATCTACTTTAGAACCTAATAGAAGTTTAAAGATAAGATTTAATGGGGATATTAATGGTTTTGACTTAGTTCCTCCTGATGCTACAAAAAGAGTATTTTTTTGCTCAATAACGAATTTTAATAATCTTGTAGTAGAGAATTTATCTTCGACTGATCCTGTAACTATTGTTTATGTTTTGCTTGAAAAAGCATAATTATGTCTAAAATAAAATTAGATTTTAATATTTCTGGTTTATGGAATTATTTAAGGGATAGGTATACTGATAAATTTTTAGATATTAGATATTTGGTTTTATTTGAGTCTGATTTTTCAGAAAGTAATTATTATCCGATAGATATTATAAAATATTCTGACATGTTAAGTATTATTTCTACTGAAAATGCTTCGGAAAATTTTTTAGAAAAATTTTACAGGATAAGGTTTTATAAAGAATTTATTTACAAACAGGAAATTATAGAATTAAGAAATCAGTTAAATGAAAATGCATTTCAAGTTGTTATTCAAAATTCTAACGAAATAGATTTATATGATTTTGATAAAAATTTTTTATTTGAATTAAATAAATTATTACCAGATGTAGTAACTAGAATTGTAGATGATGTTAGAGAGTGGGTTGGGGATTTAAATTTTGATGATCCCGCTTTTACTGATGAGCAATATATTCAGATGATTAAGTTTGCCTTGAAACAGATAAAAGGAGAAACCAATTTATTAAGAGTAAATGAAGATGATATTTATTTGATTCAATTGTTGGTAAGAGAGAGTATAGCTTTAAATTTAGCTCATGATTATGCTAAATATTATAAGTTAACATCGCCAGGAGCAGAATTAGACAAATCAGAGATTTCAAGACATTATATAGATGTAGCAAATGCAATAAGGGAACAATATGAGGCATATTCTAGGAGATTGAATTTGTCTAGTGGTGGTTATAATGATCAAGGAATAATAACACAAATGCCAACTTATGAAGTTAATAGGATAAGAAGAAAAAGTCATATTTATGGTGTTTATTTAGACGAATCTTCTTTTGTTGGAAAAGATATAAAATTATTTAGAAGGAAATTTTTTGATCACAATGAAAGATATTTCAAGAGGTAATAAATGATTGACGATAAAATAGATCTAGAAAAGTATTATGATAGTTTAACATTAAAGAGTTTGATTAATTCTAAAAAAATAAACAATATTTCTTATAAAAATGATAAAAGAAATTTTTATAGTGAACGAGATTTTCATAGTGATTATGTAATTCAAATGTATTTAGATAGTAAAGAACTTGTGGATTTTTTAGGTTCTTATGTTTACATTGTAAAGTCGTTAGATGAACCTAGAAACAGAGTATTAAAGGACGTTACTGGAAATAAAGGAGCTAGAGGATCTCTTAACCATATCCGTTCTACTAGCCCTAAGGAAGTTATAAATTCTTATAATAATATAACAAAAAATCCTGATTTTAAAGATGATTCTGAAATGATAAAATATAAAATAAAATCTATTATTGATGAAGGTGATTCAACAAGAATAGATACTAAAACTGGTAATTATATAAATTCTAATGTTAAATTCTTTTTTTCAACATTAGATTTATTTGAAAAGGGTGTAAAAATTGAATTAGAAAAAGATTTTATTTATCATAATAATGAAAGATATAAAATAGTTTTGGTAAGACCTGAGAAATACTTTAATAATGAGGTTTTTTTATTTTCTTTTGAGTGTGAAAAAGAAAAAGCTGAGGTTAAGTAATGGCTAATGTTCAGGTATATAGAAGGGAGTTATCGGAATTAAAGAAAAAGAAAGAAAAATTAAGAAATGAATTGGAAAAATTAAAAGATCAGGTAAGTAGAAAGTATTATTTTAGTAAAAGAGCTTATGAGTTAGATAAAAAGAAAATACTTGATTTAACAAAAGATTTTTTTAGTGTAAGAAAGAAGATTTCGGAAGTCGAAGGTATACTTTCAAGAGAGAAATTTAGAAAAACTAGTTTAAACAAATTATTAAAATCAAAAAAGATTAAGAAATATTTAGTTAGCAATAAAACGCTAGAATTAGCTAGAAGAACTTCATTTTATTATGCTTTTAAAAAAGGATATTTATTTAATCCTTATACGGCAGAGACTAAATTAGTTAACAACTACAAGAATTTTATAAGAACTTTTTTAATGGGAAGATTTTTAAGTAAGCTTTCTGGTATTTTGGATATAGAAAGAAAAAATCCTATTTTGAACAGGATAAAAAATTCAATTGATAGAACTAGTGTGGATAAAATTATAAGTGGTAAAAGTTTAGTTGGATTTACTATCGAAAAATTTGTTGATAAGAGTTTTGAAAAATGGTTTCCTGGAAAATTTGGTAATACTCCTAGATTAATAAAGGCTTGGATTACTAGAAAAATGATTTATGGAGAAAGTGGATTTTCTAAGCAAGGTTTAAGGAAATTGTCTTATGGTGGATTTACTAGAAAAAGAGGATTGGGTGCTACTTTTTCATCTACTTCTTATTTGTCTAGAAGACGATCTATAAGAAGTGTCAGGAGAGGATTTAGAAAGGGTGGTGGATATAGGAGATTTGCATGATATTTAATAAATTAAAAAATGCAATTTCAAGAGCTTTTTCTGTAATTACAAAAATTGGAACTTATGTTTCAAGAAAAAAGAAATTCATCAAGAAAGATGAGCAGATAGAATCTACATTAAAAGAAAAATTTGAGGAATTAGAGAGTAAAAATAAATATAGGGATATAGCAGAAAAATATGGTGTTGATATAGATATAACTAAGACCTCAAAGAATTTACAGATTGAGCTTGAAAAAAGAGGTTTTGTAATATTAAGTTTGTCTAGTTTAAAACGTTTATTTTCAAGAAAGTATTTTCTAAAATTATTAGAAAAAGATGATATTGATGCTATTATAAATAAATTAGAAGATAAGAAAATAATAACTAAGAATAATTGTAATCAGGTAGTTAGAAAGTATTCTGAATTATTTGTTGATGAATTAATAAATGAATTTTCAAAAGGTATACAAAATATAATAACTGGGAAATCAAGAAGTTATTCTAATGTTACGAGATATCCTTTAAATGCTTATAGTAGTAGTGATTTTAAATTATTTGTAGCAAGTGCTGATTCTCCTTTTCTTAAAAAAGGTGAAGCTTTTATTTTAAGACATTATAAAAATAGTTCTGTTTTTAGGGTATCTAATAGAAAATTAGTTTTTCATAACAGATATACTGGTAAAGCAACTAGTATGAGTGCTTTAGATTTATTAAAGTTTTATAGTAAAAATACTTTATCTCCTAATTCTATACAAAAGAGGAGATTTTTTGCTATATCTTTCAAGAATTATATGTTAGAAAATCCAGAATCAAAAAATCAATTAGGAGAGTTAAAAAAGAAATATTTAAATTATGGAGGTAGAAAATATTTTTCGTATTATAAAAGAAAGGACATTTTTGAATCATTTTTGAGGAAGTTTGTTTTAAAGTATGGTAAAAGGGTTGATTTTTTACAATGTGTAAGATTAGAGATAGATGATACTGGATATATTGTAAGATTTAAACCTAAGATTTAGGAGTTTTATATGGGATATGTGATAGTAGATGATTTTACAGGAAATAGAAGTACTATAATTCCAGTAAATAATAGTTTTTATAATGTAAATTTTCGTGATTGGAATTGGGATTTTAATAGAAATAATAAGGAAAAGCAACTTTATTTAACTTTTACTGGTGGAGGTATTTATACTGATTCGTATATAGATTTTGTGTTAAATAAGGAATATTGTATTTATTGTGAAGATGTTTATGGTAAGACGTTTAGTTATGATTATTTGGTTTTAACTTGGAAAGAGGAGATTATTAATTTGAATAATGATCCTATTATAGGTTCTAGTTATAGATTATCAGAAAGAATTTCTATGTCGTTGAGTTTATATTACGATAATTTTAAATTAGGTGAATTTTTAATTTTTCCAAATATAGGGGCTTATAATAAATGCGGTTATAGTTATCATTTTATAGATCTTAGTATTTTCAAAGATTCTAATATCAAGAAATTTAATAAAGTAAGGATAAATATTCTTTCTAATTTAGGTAGATTTTCAAAAATATATTTTGGTGATTTATATTTGTTGCAAGATAGTGTTGAACATAATCTTTTAGTAAGTCTTTCAAGAGAATTACATAACATATATTATGAAAAATGTGGAACTATTTTAGAAGTAGGTGAAGATTATATTATAGCTAACGATCTTTATGATGTTGAAGATGGATATTGTATAGCAATAGCTAA
>BPII01000011.1 GCA_026004035.1 Candidatus Sericytochromatia bacterium
GGAGTAGGCTTGTGATTAAGGTAGGTAAAATTGTTGAAAAAGGCTTTAAAAGATATATTTATCTTGAAATATTTGGCAATATCACAATATTTATTGTTGAAGGTAATGAAATTTTTTTCAAAAAAAATACTTATTCTGACTTTCTAAAAGATTTAAAAAACAAGTAATTGCTTGTATAATAATATTATGGACTTTCAAAATGATAAATTTCTAAAAGTCAAAGAAGTAGCAAAAATATTAAATCTAGCTCCTAGAACTATTTACACATATATTGAAATGGGAAAACTTAGAGCTCTTAAAGGACAATCCTTTTGTGACAGTTCTAAATCATTTATTAGAGTTAAATTATCTGATTTAAAAGAGTTTATCAAGAATAATAAAAAGCTATAAAACTATTGCTTGAAAATTAACAGTAAATTCATCATAATTTCTATATGATTAATCAAGAAGATAAATTATTATCAATAAAAGAAGTCTCAAAATATTTGAGATTATCTACAAGTACTATTTATTCATATATTGAAGTAGGTTTTTTGAATGCTTTTAAAGTAAAATATTCAGATAATCCTAAAACATTCATTGTAATAAAGGAATCTGATTTAAAAAAATTCTTAGAAGAAAATACTTTATGAATTATGCAAGTTTTGGAAGTATAACTTTTAAATTGCAATCTTATCAAAATCATCAAGAAGAAATTGACTATGTATATGCAAAACATGAGACTATTTTTGCATCTTCTTCTTTACAATTTATGGGAACTGAACTTGAAAGTTTAAAGTTATCTATAAGATTTCATAGAGAATTTTGTAATCCTATACAAGAATACAAAAAATTGAAAGATATTTCAAATAAAGGTAAAGCTGAAAAACTTATCATAGCTACAAGACTAATTGGTAATTTTGTAATAAAGAAAATATCCTCTGTTACTAAACAATTGGATATATGGGGTAAGCCTGTTATTATTGATTGTGATATTGAATTTCAACAGTTTATTGAGAAAAAATTACAAACTAGAAAAATTAAAATTAAATACAATGCTCCAGCTAAAAAGATACTCAAAAGTAGTAGTAAGACTAATAAAAATACAAATTATGTAAGACAAACAAAACAAGATGATTATGTTTTAAAAAAAGTAAAAAACAAAGATGGTTTTGAAATGTATGTTGTAGAAAAAAAGAAATGAAATATATTACAAAAGATAATGATAGATGGGATATAATAGCATATAACTTTTATGGAAATCCATATTTGTATGAGGCTATAATATTAGAAAATCCACAGTATATAAGTTATTTCATTTTACCTTCTGGAATTAGTCTAAATATACCTGATTTATACATACCTGATGATATACAAGAGGTAAATGTTCCATGGCAGACGGATTAATTGATAAACCATATATTTATGTAGAACTTAATAATAAAGATATTTCTACATATATAACCCCATACTTAACAAGATTTACATATACAGATAACGATGGATTAAATAAAGATGAAGTAGATGATATTGAAATTGAATTTGAAGATAGTCAAGATATTTTCAAAAATAACCCTCCTTCAAGAGGCTCATCATTAAAAGTTAAATTTGGTTATCAAGATTTAATACAAAGCACTGGTATATTCTTTATTGATTCATATACTTACAAAAATAGTAGAAAAGGTTTTCTTTTTACAATAAAAGCTCTTGCCACTGATGTAAAAGCATCATATAGAACTATTAAAACTACTGCTTTTGAAAATACTTCTATTAAAGCTATTGCTGAAAAAATAGCAAAAGATAATAATTACAAATTAGACTTTATAGGACAAAATATTTCTTTTAATAGAATTACACAACAAGAAAAAAGAGACTTGCAATTTCTTCATTTCTTATGCTCTAACTATGGTTACACCTGTAAAGTATCAAATAAAAAGATTATTATTAGAAATATTCAAGATGTTTTAAAAAGTTCAAATGTATATATTCTAAAAAGAAATAATATTATTGATTTTGAATTTGAAGCATCTTCATTATTTGATAGTAATATTGAAGTAAGTTATTTAGACCCTGATAAAAAAGAATTAACAAAAGATAAATTAAATACAAATGTTAAATATTCTGGTAATACAAAGAAAAAAAATATTAGAGTAGAAAATCAAAATCAAGCTAATTTATTAGCAAAAGCTCAAAAAAATATTTCTGAATTAAAAGAAGTAAAAGCTAAACTTGTTATTGAAGGTAATCCAAATGTATATTCTACTTCTAATATTGGTATTTCTGGTTTCGGTGCTTTTGATAGAGTGTATTATATAGCTTGTGCCAAACATAGTATTTCAAGAGAAGGTTATACCACTGAATTAGATATTTACAGAAATCCTTATGATACTGTTAAAGAGAATGAAAAATGATTAAATTAGGTTTAGTTACTGCTATTGATGAAAGTAAATGTAAAGTAAGAATTGAGATTTTAGACAATGACAAACTTCAATCTTATTGGTTACCTGTATTACAGAACAATACTAAAGATAATAAATATTATTATTTACCTGATATACAAGAGTTAGTTTTAGCTGTTTTTTTAGACAATGCTTTAGAACAAGGCTTTGTAATTGGTTCTATTTACAATGACAAAGATACAGTTCCTATTTCAAATAAAGATAAATATCATATCAAATTCAAAGATGGAACTATTATTGAATATGATAGAAATTCACATAAATTGTTTTTAGATGTAAAAGGTGATGTAGAAATAAAGGCTCAAAAGATTGATACTAAAGCTAATGATATTAATTTTGATGTTAATAACTTCAATATTAAATCTCAAAACTTTAATTTAGATTCTTCCCTATTGATAAATCTAAAATCTACAAATATTAAGGCTTATGCTTCTTTCTATGCTAAAATTAAAGCTCTTGTTAATACAGATATTGAAGGACTAAATATTAACATAAATCATATTAATCTCAGTATGAATAAAATAACCCCTATACCAGAATAAAAAATATTGCTTGAATAAGTTTAAAAATTAAACTAATTTCTAATTATGGAAGTATTGTTATTAAGTGTTTTAAAGGAATCTTCTTGGGTTATTTCATTTGTAATATTAGGATATTTTTACTTTAATTTAGAAAAAAAAGTAAAAAATTTAGAAGAGAAAATAGATAGTATAAAAGAAAATATTAATGAAAGTATTAATGTTATTAATGCCTATTACATTGATAGAGAAACATACTTTAGAGATGTATCAGGTTGGAGACAAGAATTAAGAGAATTACGAGAAGAACTTAATTTCTTTAAATCTAAGTTCATAGACAGAGGTATCAATAGATGAGATTATTTGTTCTTAGAGGTGAAATTTTAGACTATTTAAGACTTATTGGAGATAGAACTGTTGATGAATTAGAAATAATTCATGTTTTTTATCAAGAGTATAGAGATACACATATCAAAGATGCATTGTTTTACTTATCAGATAAAGGATATATTGATAAAAAAGAAATTAGTTTAAATAATCATAGATACAAGAAAAAAACGACTTATCGTATTACTGCCAAAGGTATAGATTTACTTGATGGACTTATTAATGATACTGGAGTAGCAATACCTGATGAGAAGAACTAATAAAGTAAATCTTTATGGACTTATTGAAGATATTATTACCTTGTATGAGAAAGAAAATCTTTCTTTTTATGAAATAGAAGATTATCTTAAAAAACAAGGTTATGATATATCTAAATCATCTATTCATAAAGCATACAAAACATACAAAGAAGCAGCAAAAGCATACTCTCAAAAATTTGATGAAATACAACTTTTACTTACTTCATTAAAAGATAAACCTACAACTGAAATGATGGAAGCTATATCAGCTATTATTGCAAGGCATCTTTTAGAATTTGTAAAAGATATAGATTCTATTTCTTTTGATAATGCTGAAGAATTAGCAAAAGTAGCTAAAACTGTCTCTGATATGTCTGACAAATTACAAAAAATTAGAGAAGAGAAATTAAAAAAAGCTGTTGAAAATATTGAAAAACAAGCTAAAGATAAAGGTATAGATTTAGAGTTTATTAACTATGTCAAAAAAGAAATATACGGCTAATTTTTTATTACCTTATCAAGCTAATACATTAAAACAGATTGAAAAACATAGATTTTGTATAATAATGTGGTCAAGACAGACTGGAAAATCTTTCTTGGTTTCTTTATTTGCATTACTTAGAGCTATTGAAAAACCAAATCATTTAGTAGCAATAATTTCTCCTACAGAAAGACAAAGTAAAGAATTTATGGAAAAAGTAAAAAAGCATGTAGAGTTTTTCAAAATTATTGGATTACAATATGGTGAGACTTTTTTTTCTGATGCAAATGTAAATATACTAGAAATCAAATTACCTAATGGCTCAAGAATAATAGGACTTCCTGCTAACCCTGACGGTGTAAGAGGTCTAAGTGGTGATGTTATTATGGAAGAAGCGGCTTTTTTCAAAGATGGTTTAAAACTTTATCAAGCTATTTTTCCCTCTATTACAAGAAATGATAATTACAAACTTATAGTAATATCTACTCCTAAATCTAAAAATGATTTGTTTTATCATCTATGGTTAATGTCTGAAACTAATGAAAATTGGTATAGAGAAAAATTAACAATTTATGATGCTGTTGATAATGGTTTAAATATTGATATACAACAATTAAAAAAAGCTGTTCCTTCTGATGATATTTTTAATCAAGAATATCTTTGCCAATTTTTAGATGATTCTTTTACTTTATTACCTTATGAAATAATTGAACAATGCACTCTTGAAAATATTTACATAGATAATTTAAATCAAATTGAAAATGATATTTATTTAGGTATTGATATTGGTAGAAGAAAAGATTTAACAGTTATTTCTGTTTTAGAAAAGATTAATAATATCCTTTATCTAAGAAAATTAGAAGAAATACAAAATCTTTCTTTTTCTGAGCAGTTTAAAATAATTGACCATTATTGCTATTTTGCAAAAAAAGTATGTATTGATGAAACTGGTATTGGTATGCAATTAGCTGAAGAACTTATTAAAAAATGGGGTTACAAAGTAGAAGCTGTATATTTTACTTCTAAATCTAAAGAAGAACTTGCAACAAAATTACAATCTAAATTTTTTGATAAGACTATATTTATACCACCAAAAAAGGAATTAATTGAAGATTTACATTCAGTTTCTAAATCTTTTACTCAATCAGGTAATATTAAAATTGAAGGTAATTATCAAGAAAGTCATGCTGATAGATTTTGGTCTTTAGCTTTAGCTGTTAAAGCAAGTCTGCAAACAAAAGAAAAACTCTTTATTGAACCTATTTTTATTAATCAATCATTATCGGAGATAAAATATGGCATGGCTAAAATTCTTTAAAAAAGATAAAAAACAATTCTCTGATATTCCTAATAATAGATTATCTACTGAAATTATTCCTTCTTTATCTAAATTTTTAGATACTAAATACAAATATATTAATCCTAAATTCCCTTTTGAATGGTTTTCTATCTTAGAAAAAGCTGTTATTGCTAATCCTATTTTATCTCAAATGCATCAGCTTATCATTGATTTAGCTAATTCTGGACACACTATTGAAGTTGTATCTAATGATTCTGAAATAATTAAATACGAAATTGATAAATTAGCTCAAAATTTGAATATTGATAATTTCATAAATCAATTACTTTCTCAATTAGTTATTTATGGGGCTATCTCTATTGAAATTGTTGTTAATGAAAATTTAGAAGGTATAAACAAAATTATTAGAGTTCCTGTTAAAACTATTAGATTTAACTACAATGAATCTTTAGATGTTTATGAACCTTATCAAGACACTTTTTCAAATTCAAAAGAACTAATAAAGCTAAATACTAAAACATATTTATATATTCCAATATTTACTTTAGATGATTCACCTTATGCTATACCTCCTTTTTTATCAGCTTTATCTTCTGTTGAAACATCAGAAGAGCTTTTAAGTCAAATTAAATCTTTGTCTAAAAAAATAGGACTTATTGGATTTTTAGATTTACAATTACCATTACCACCTAAAGCTCCTTCTGAAACTGAATTTGAATATCGTAAAAGATTACAAAATGATATTGAAAATATTTCTAAAACTGTATATGACAATATTTCTAAAGGTATTGTTGTTCATTATGAAGGCACTGAATTAAATTTCAAAGAATTATCTAATTCTTTATCTGGTATATCTGAACTATCTAATATGATTGATAAACTTATTATTTCTGGTGCTAAAGGACAACCTTCTTTACTCGGTAGAACTGAAGGCTCTACTGAAACTTGGGCTACTGTATCTTATCAGCAATTTGTTAAAACATTACAAAATTTTCAAAGAAGTATCAAAAGAGCTTTAGAATATTGTTATAAATTACATATATCTTTATTAGGTTATGATTTTGAAGATATTAATATTATCTTTAATCCTTTACCTTCTTTAAATCCTGATAAAGATGCTCAAAATTCTAAAATTCAAGTAGAAAATACTCTTAACCTACTTAATTCTGGACTTATTGATAATCAAAAAGCTAAAAGTATTTTAGACATAGAGGACTAATTATATGGCTAATTTTGACATTGCTATACAAAAAACTTTAAAATGGGAAGGTGGTTATGTTAATGACCCAAAAGACCCTGGTGGTGAAACTAAATTCGGTATATCTAAAGCATCTTATCCAAACTTAGATATTAAAAATCTTACAATAAATCAAGCTAAACAAATATACAAAAACAATTATTGGGACAAAGTTCAAGGTGATAAAATTAAATCTCAAAAAATCGCTGAATCAATTTTTGATTTTGGTGTTAATGCTGGTGTATCTACTTCTGTTAGACTTGCACAACAAATTTTAAATGTATCTATTGATGGTGTCTTAGGTAATCAAACTCTAAATGCTCTTAATTCTTTTAATGAAGAACTTTTCTTACTTAAATTTACCATAGCTAAAATTCAAAGATATATGCAAATCTGTAATAATAGACCAACATCTATTAAATTTCTATTTGGCTGGATTAGGAGAACTTTAGAACATTTATGATTGAAAAATTAAACAAATACATATCTTCTATTATTGCTTTATTTACTATTTTTCTTACTTTCTTGCTATTTACTATCTTATTCTTTGTTGAAATTAAAGATACTCACAAAGATATTGTTATATATATTTTAGGTGCTTTATCTACTGTTTTATCTCAAATTTTCTCTTTCTATTTTGGCTCTTCTAAAGGTAGTGAAGACAAAAATTCTTTAATTAAGGATTTGACAAATGACAGATGATACAATAGAAAATATTATTAATGATTTAAAACCTTTTCTTAATCAAGCACAAAAAAAAGTTATCAAAGATATTCTTGATAAATTTAACTATTTCCTTTCTTTTGTTGATTTATCAAGATTTATTCTTTTAACTTTAGAAAAACATTTCAATTTAGATAATGATACATTACAAAAGTTAGAAAAGCATTTCTCTGATATATCAAAAAATACTATAAACTCTACTATAGAATCTTTACCTATAAATATACCTAAAGATTTAATAATGGATAATCAAAGAGCTATTGATTACTCTAAATCTACTACTTCTTTATATTTCAGTAAATTCTTCAATAAAGACCAAAATGTTCATACAGAACTTATTAAATTTCTTAATAGGTATTATTTTGAAGAAGGTAATCCTATTGGTAAAAACAAAGCAGGTATTAAAAAGTTTATAAAAAAATTTGGTAATTTTCTAACTACAACAGAAGATTACAAAGTAAGACAAATTATTGATACTACTGTATCATATATTAAATCCTCTTCTACAATAAAGCAAATGTATAATGCTAAAATACAATTCTATAGATGGGACGGAACTAATGATAGACTAACTTGTAAAATATGTCGCTCTATGGACGGTAGAATTTTTAAAACTGAAAACGCTGTTAAACTACTAGAAAAAATTGAAAACTCAGACCCTTCTAAATTACCTGAAATCAAACCTTTTATACTAAAACCACAAAAAGGTAAGTCTGATACTATCAAATCCATTTTCGCTCCAGCTCACCCTAATTGTAGGTGTAGAATGCAAGCTCATTTTGATGATAATTCTATTAATACTACTGTTTCAAGACCTGACAAAGTTGAAGTAAATGACTTACAAAAAGAACTTGAAGAAGAATTTAATAATCTCTCTAATCAAGAAAGAATTAATAGAATTAAATCTCATTTAAGTGCTACTTGGGTAGCTAAAACTCAAGGCGGGCAGTTTGATTTTGATAAAGAACATCTTAAAGATCATTACAAAAAACACAAAAAAAAGTTTAATTTTTTAACTTTAGATGAATATGTAAAACAAAGTTATGAAGTTATTAAAAATCCTGAAAATGTTTATGTACAAAAACATAAAAAATATATATCCGACAAAAAAACTATTAAGACTACAAAATATATTTTTGAAAAAGATAGGAAAATTGTTGTTGTTAATGATGACAATTTAGTTATTGCAAGTTATCATAAATTATATGATAATATACTGATTATTTAGATAGATTTGTGAGGACAAAAAATGGAGAGAAAGACAAATCAGAAAATCAACAAGGAAATGGACAACAAAATATACCAGAAGAAATCGGAATTATTAAAATCTTATGAAGAAGAATTAGATGTTACTTAAGAGGATTAAAATATGATTATTTTTTTGAAGATTTAGAATCTGATACTTGGTGCTCATTACAAGAAATGATTTAGAAAACTATGGAATACAAAGATGATAGACTTAGAAAATTAGACACTATTCTTTTTATAGAATTAACTAAAAGAGAACCTGATGATTGTCAATACAATGATGATAAAACTTGGTATTATTGTCTTTATGATATTTATGTAAAATACTTTCCTATTGAACTATTACCAGATTATTTACAACCTTTATACCAAAAGTATTTAGATGGTTCTTTGGTTATTCCAGATGATATACCTAAAGATGTTTTACCTTTGTATAAAGATTATCTAAAAGGAGTTGATCTTAGACCTGCTTTAAATTTAAAAGGATATTCTTAATATGAGCTGTTCTTTAATTGAAAATGATGTTATCAAAAGTATTATTCAAAATGTTAAAATTATTCTAAATACTCCTAAAGGCTCTGATATTCATAGACCTGATTTTGGTTCTGATTTATGGTTACTTTTAGACCAACCTATTAACTCTCTTATTGAAGGACAAATATACTCTGAAATTTATCAATCTTTAGAAGAATTTGAACCTAGAGCTGATATTTTATCTATCTCTATTCTTAAAAATTCTGATAATCCCAAAATCTCTATTCAATTACAAGTAAAAGATACTAGTGAGGTTATTAATGTATGGATTTAGTTAAATTTGTTGATACTGACCCTTTACTTTATGAATCTCAATTAATATCAGCTTATGAAAATATTACTCAAAGAACTTTAAACCCAGCTGATCCTGAAAGATTACTCATAAACTTATTATCTTATGTATTAAGCATTATATCTATAAATATTGATTATGCAGGTAGAATGAACTTACTTTCTACTGCTCAAAATGATTATCTTGACAAATTAGGTGAATTATTAGGCTGTATTAGATTACCAGCTCAAAAAGCTAAAACTACTATTAGATTTTTTGTATCTTCTCCATTATCGTTTGATGTTATAATACCACAAAATACAAGAGTAGGACCAGATAATGACAATTATTTTTATACTTTGTATGAAAGTAGGATATTAGCAGGTAATTTATATACAGATATTCAAGCTGAGTTTTTTCAAGAGGGTTCTTTAGGTAATAATTTTGCTATTGGACAGGTTAATAAACTTGTTGATGTTATTAATTATGTATCTTCAGCTCATAATATCTCTATGTCTATGTATGGAACTGATATTGAAAATGATGAAAGATATAGGCAAAGAATTAAAATGTCTTTATCTTCTTTTTCTACAGCTGGTCCTAAATCCTCTTATATTTATCATACCAAATCAGCACATCAAGACATCTCTGATGTTTCTGTATGGTCTCCTATTCCAGGACAAGTTAATATATCCTTCTTACTTAAAAATGGACAAATTCCTAACAATGATATGCTTAATTTAGTATCTTCTTATCTAAATGATGATAAAGTTAGACCTTTAACTGATACTATTATTGTTCAAGCTCCTTCTGTTGTTAATTATGATATTAACTTTACTTACTATATTGAAAAAGATTTCTTACCAAATCAAAGTAATATTCATACTTTAGTTAATCAGAAAATTAATGATTTTATTTCTTTTACAAAAAAATTAGGTAGAGATATCTTACCAGAAAAATTAACTGAATTTATTATGAGTATTAATGGTATTCATTCTTTAGATATTCTATCTCCTTCTAAAACTCCTATTGAAAATTATCAAGTAGCATTACCTCAAAATATATCTTATAACTATGGTGGTGTTAAAGAATAAATTTATTCCACTAAAATGCAACACTTTTAACAAACTATTCCGCTCAAAATGCAACCAATTTATTCCACTAAAATGCAACACTTTTAACAAACTATTCCGCTCAAAATGCAACCAATTTATTTCACTAAAATGCAACACCTCTATTAAATTAATATATCTTAATAATTGCCTTTTCTGAAACCTTTGTTATATAATGATCTTAGAAATATCTCTTATTTTTATCATGGTGTTGCATTATTACTGGTAAATAATAACACTACCTAGCAAGAAGTCCCCAACTTCTACTTTGTAAGTGAGGGGATGAATTGCTATTTTCCGCTTGACAAACTAAAGGTTTCAGCATACATTATTAGTATTATGACAATACAATTAGACACTAACAAGCATAATGCAAGGAACATGTTAAAAGCTTATAAATACCGCATATATCCGAATAAAGTACATACTGAACTCCTTGCAAAGATTTTTGGATTGTCAGGTTATACTGGAATAAAGCATTAGAAATAAAGCTTGAGGCATTAGAAAAGAAGGAAAAGATACCACAAGTTTTAGCATCTGCTCTTGAGAAAGAGTTTGAGTTTTTTTAAAAAAGTAGATAGCCTTGCACTAGCTAATGCTCAGCTACAATTAGAAAAAGTTTTCAAACTAATTAATCCTAAAAAAGAGTTGCATTTTAGTGGAATACTAGTATGTAAAGTAATGTAAATATTTCATTATTGGCTAAAACTATTGTCATATCTACTTTCTAAAATTGGTAAGGGTTACATTTCTAATGAAAAATTATAATTACTATCCTATTTTTAAAAGTGATAATATTATTTATCGTTATATTTTGTTTATTTAAATTGGAAAATAATAAATGGGAATATTTAATTTTTTATTTAATAAAAAAAAAGAACAGAATATTGATTATCAAGAAATAACTGATTATTGTTGGAGTTTTTTTAGGGAAGGATTATTAAAAGAGAATCCAAAAGTAAGAAGAGAAATAGAAGAAGCTTTGCTACTAATAGATACACCTCAAGGTAAAAGATTTTTTTCAGCAGGATTACAAGAACCTGATTTAGATAATAAAGTTTTTTGCTTAAAAAACATATACAAAAGAGGTGGTTGGAGATTAGCTGAAAATCTTTTAAATATAGCTTTTTCTGAAGAAACAGATATAAATATGAGCTTAGATATTATTAGTTTTATGGCAGAGTTTGCTGATTCTTCAATAATTGACTTTTTAATTGATAAGGATATTTTGATAAGAAATGAATTAAAAATACCTATTTTTCTATGCTTAATTTCAAGTAGAAGTAAAGAAGCTATAAATTTACTAGAAAAAAGTATAAATAATGAAAGTGAATTAGAGAAAATTTTATATGGACTAATGTTATATCAATTTGATTTACCAGATGGAAGAAAGATATTAGATACATTTTTTATAGATAAAATTAATACTGAATATTTTAAGTTTCTTAAATATTTGGAATTTAATAAATCTAAATTTTATTTTGAAAAAAATTTGGATAAATCAAAAGAAATTCAATTAATTATAATTGATAATATAAAGGATAATAGAGGGACAGAATTAATTAAAACTTTTCTAAAGTCTAATGATAAAGAAGTTTTAATAAAATCTATAAAAAAAATAATAGAAATAGGTTCGAAAAGATTAAGTGAAAATATAGATTCAATAAATGTAGAAGATCAAGAATTAAATAAATATAAAACGATTTGTAAAGCATATTTTGGTGATAAAGAAGCTATCAATAAACTATTATGTAAAGTAAATAAAAATAATATTTCAGATGAAAATATATTGGAAATTTTAGGGTATCTTTCAGACTTACAAGAAAATGATATATCAAATTATTTAAATGATTTTTTAACTGAAAAATATGAAAGTTTTTTAAACAATAAAATAGATTTGTTACTTTTAAAAAAAATAATAAAATTATTAATTAAAAATGGTAAAATTTCATCTATACCTATTCTTAGAAAATATGTAAATAAAGATTTTCTTGATTCTAATAATTTATATAGCATATCTTCTTTATCAGCAGCAGCTATCTTATGTATTATAGAAAAAAATACTAGTTATATTTTAAAGAAGAATGTCAAAAATTATTGAAAAATAATAGTAATTTATACTCAAACTTCCAAAGTTTGCATTTTTTCAAAAACTGAAATATTGAATAGTAGAGCTTTAATAGAAATTATAAAAAGTGCTATAATTTAACAGTAATAATGCAACACTTTAGAAAAAAATTAACAAATCCTGAAACCATTAGACTTGTTTCAACCTTTAAAATAAAGTTTTTTACAAAAATAGAAAATGGTTATAGTATAATATTTACAATAGTTTAGCAATATAGTGTATTTTCAATAAAAATTTATGAAAATAAGTCCAACTGATAAAGATTGGTTTAAGAATTTAGTTTTAATAACTGATTTAGGTCATTTGAAGACTATAAATGTAAAAAGGTAATAATGAAAGATAAAAAACAAAAGTAAAAAGAATTAACAAGAAATCAAAAATTAAATAACAAGAAAAATCTAAAATGAGAATAAAAGTAGACCATTATTTATAACTTAAGCGCGGTTCCAAAAAGTGCAAACCAATTTTAGTTTAATATAAGTTTAAAATTAAAATCTAAGCTATAATTATATATGTTATTTTCACCAAAAATTTATATTTATGAATGAAATTAAAATACTCATTATAACTTCCTGCTCAGGTGAAAAAAAAATAAATGTAGATAATCCAGCAATAGCTAAAGAAATTGACAATATAGAGTTGAGAATTAAAAAAGAAGAAGAGCTTAAAGAATATAAATTAACTGCTAAAGAAATGTTTATAAGTAATCAAAATATCATTTTAAACTTAGCAATAAGTAATATAAAAAATATTGATATTTGTTATTTATCATCAGCTTATGGATTAATTAATCAAGATGAATTAGTTATACCTTATGATATAAATTTTTCAGCAATGTCTTTAAATGACATAGATAATCGTTCTAAATTTTTGAAGATAAATGAAGAATCCTATTATAAATGTAAAAATTATGATTTAATATTTTTTCTATTGAATATTGAATATATAAGGTTTTTAAACTTACCAATAAATCTACCAGAAAGTAAAAAACAAATTTTTATTATAAGTAGTAAAGATGAAAAATTTTTATCAAATATAGAAAATATTTATTATTTAGCTTTTAGTATAGATGAAATTTATAAGTTTAATATGCATTTAAATGATTTTAGAGCAAAAATTATAAAAATAATTTGTAAAGAATATAAAAACGATAATAAAGTTTTTTTAAAGATATATAATAATCCTTTATACATAAGGGACATAATAAGTAATTATTTGTATAAAGATAAATTTGAACAACTTAACTTTTTTGATACTTAAAATAGGTTTAATTAATAATTAATTTAATTAATAATAAACAGAAAACTAAAAAAAATAAATTTTTGTTTCAAAATATTCTAAATTTTTCTGTGAATTGGCACTGGGATTGAGTTATATAAAAAATTACCTTTAAACGATGGTAAATACTAAATTTAAAGTATATTTTAATATAAATCTTTAAAATGCTTACTATTAATAGATTTTAAGCTTATCAAAAAATAACATTAGCCCAGTACCATAAAAAATACAAAAAATTGTTTATTTAATGCTATATTAATTTAATTCTTAATTATAATTTATTATGAATAAAAAAAGTATTACTTTAGGTTTAATATTAGTTACTCTTTCTTTAATTTTTATAAAAAGGGCTAATAAAAAATGTAACTTACTAAACAATAAAGGAAAATATGTTCTAGTTACTGGAGCATCTACTGGTATTGGTAGAAGTATAGTTGAGAAATTAGCTTTAAATGATTATATAGTATTTGCAACTGCAAGAAAAGATAAGGATTTAGAAAATTTATCTAAAATAAAAAATATTATTCCTATAAAAATGGATTTACTAGACCATAATTCGGTCTTACAAGCTAAAAGTGAAGTTAAAAAACAATTAAACGGAAATAAATTATTCTCAATAATTAATAACGCTGGTATTGCAATAGGTGGTCCAATTGAATTAATACCAATGGAAGAATTAAGAAAACAATTTGAAGTTAATTTTTTTGGAACAGTAGATGTAATACAAACCTTTTTTTCATTATTAGATGAAAAACATTCAAAAATTATAAACATGAGTTCTGTTGGTGGAAAAGTAGCAAATCCTTTTATGGGTCCTTACAATGCTTCAAAGTTTGCTTTAGAAGCTATGTCTGATTCTTTAAGAAGAGAATTATTGAATACAAATATTGATGTAATAGTAATAGAACCAGGTAGAATTGTAACTCCTATATGGGATAAAGCTGAAGATATAGATCCAAAAAAGTATAAAGATTCAAGATATTATGAAGTTTTAGGAAGAGTTAAGAAATTTATAATAAGTAGAGGTAAGCTAGGAGCACCACCTGATAAAGTATCAAAAAAAGTAATAGAAATTTTATCTAACAAGAATAATAAAGCTAGATATTGGGTTTCAAGCAAACCTTTAATAGAAGTATTTATACCTAAACTTTTACCTGATAGAGTTTTAGATAAAGTAATAAAAAGATTTCTTAAAATTTAGTCTTTTATTAATTATTTTATAATAATATATTGTAAGTATTTTCTAAAAAAAATCTATGAAAAAGATATTTTTTATTTTAGTTGGTAATCTGAATAACTTACAAAATTATCCAAGTGATGATTTATCAAGTAAAATTGTTTTTTTACTTATTTGGAAAATATAAAAATGATATTATAGCTTAGTTTGAATATAATGATAATTTTAGCAGTTGAAAGTAGTTGTGATGAAACATCTATCGCTTTAGTTGAAAATGGAAAAAATGTTATTGAAAATTTAGTTTCATCTCAAATAGAAATACATTCAAGATATGGTGGAGTAGTTCCAGAGATAGCTTCAAGACAACATGTAAAAATCATTAATATAATTTTAGAAAAAATAATTGAAAAATTTAACTTAAATAAAATTGATGCTGTAGCTTGTACTTATGGTCCGGGATTACAAGGATCTTTACTTATAGGACTAATTTTTGCGAAAACAATTTCTTGGATTTATAATAAACCATTTATACCAGTGAATCATTTAGAAGGACATATATATTCATCTTTTATAGAAAATAATATTGAACTACCATTTATCACATTACTTGTTTCAGGGGGACATACTCAAATAATATTATTTAGAGATTTTGAAAAATATCAGATAATAGGTAAGACCAAAGATGATGCTGTTGGTGAAGCATTTGATAAAGTAGCAAGATTACTTGATTTGTCTTATCCAGGTGGACCAGAAATAGATAAATTAGCTCAAAAAGGTAATAAATATGCTTTCAAATTTACAAAACCTATGCCAAATACTTATGACTTTAGCTTTAGTGGAATAAAAACTGCTGTTCTTTATAAATTAAAAGAGTTGAAAGAAAATAATATTGAAATAAATAAAAATGATATTGCAGCAAGTTTTAATAAAGTTATTGCAGAAACTCTTGTTGAAAAACTTATTAAAGCATGCAGAGAGTATAATATTAATAGAGTTTCTGTTGTAGGTGGAGTATCAGCTAATACACTTATAAGAGAAGAATTAGAAGAAAAATGTAAAGAAAATAATATAAAAATGTATTTACCTTCTTTAAAATATTGCACAGATAATGCCGCTATGATTGCTACAGCAGCTTATTATAAATTAAAAAATAAACCCTTAGATAATTTTAGAAATTTAGATATAGAAGCTATTTCAAGAGTAAATATTTTATAGCTTATAATTTTTTGATAAATCATGTAATGAAAAAAATGTATGTTTTAATTATAACTAGATAAAAGCATCTTTAAATGTTAAAATTTTTATTATAAAAAATTAATATTATATAAGGAGAATTAACTTGGAAGCAGTAGTTAAAGATGTAGAAGAAAGTCTTTTGAAAAAATTAAGAGATAATCCTTTAGATTATATAACCCTTAATAAAATAGGATACATATACCTTCATTCTAATAATTTAGTTAAATCTGAAGAAGTTTATTTAAAATCTATAAACATAAATCCTGACCAATTTGAACCTTATGTAAGTCTAGGATTAATTTATACAATAACAATGAATCTTGGAAAATCATTATACTATTTGCTAAAAGCTAAACTTTTTAACTCTGAATCAGAAGAACTTATAAAATCAATAGAAGAAATTTATTCAGCTATAAAAAATAAATATTCTTCTTTATCACAAGAAGAAATTAATAATTTATTTAATGAAGCTATGTCTTTGCTAGATAAAGAATTTAATCAACAAGCTATTGAAAAACTATTAATCTTGTTAGTTTTAATTCCAGAAAATGACTTACTTATAGAAGGCTTGTCATCTGCATTAATAAAAAATAATGATTATGATTTAAGTATATTAATTTTAAATGATTTAATAAATAAGTATAATAGCCCACTAGCACATTATTATATCGGAGTTGCTTATAACTTTTTATCTAAACCTGAAAAGTCTAAATTTTATATAAATAGGTCTATAGAGTTAAAACCATCTTTACTAAATCCATTATTAAGTAATAAAATAAGTATTAGAAAAGATTATGAAGAAGAATATTTAAATGAATGTCCGATTTGTAAAAGTAAAGATATTGAATTAAATAAAGTATTTAACCAAAGTTTTTTGTCAATAAACTATAATATTATCAATCCAATAAGACAGTGGTATTTGTGTAAAGAATGTGATTTAATTTTTGCTAATCCAAGACCAACAAAAAGAGCATCTTATAACTATTCAGTAGAATTATTTTTGGATAACAGAAATAAATATAATTTAGATAAATTAATGTTAGAAAGTAACGCTTATAATGATAGGCTTAACAATATTTTGAAATTTAAAAAACACGGTAAATTACTAGATATATTTTCTGATACTGGAATTTTTCTAAGTATAGCGCTAGAAAAAGATTGGGAAGTTTTTTCAGTAGAAGAAAATGATTTAAAATCTAAATTTATAAAATCAATATACCCTGAAATAAATATACAATGTGATATAAATAGTTTTTCAAAAGAAAAGTTTGATGTAATAACATTGTGGGAAAATATAGAGAGAATAATAGACTTAGATTTTTGTTTAAAATTAATTTCAAAAATGCTTAAAAAAAAGGGATTATTTGCTATATCATTTCATAATAGAAATAGTTATATATCAAAAGTTATTTCTAATAATGAACCTATATGGTCATACCCTGATTATGTATATATTTATAATAAAAAATATTTGGTAAATTTGTTTGAAAAATACAAATTAAGACTTGTAGATTCTCAAATTGTATGGCGTAAATATATGTCTAATACAGAATTATATTTTATTAAAGATTAAATGAAAAAACTAATCATCTGATCTATTAAACCATACTAGTAATTCAAGTATATTTTGAAATAATAATATAAAATCCAGATACAAAGTTATAGAAGCAACTATATAATCTTTATCAGAAAAATATCTTCTTATATTTGACATATCATATAATATAAAAATTGAGAAAATAACTACGGATACTGCTGATATTATTAAATTAAAAGTGCTACTACCTAAAAATATATTTACTATTGAAGCTATAATTATTCCTATTAATGAAAAAAGTAATATATTTCCTAAACCAGAAAAATCTTTTTTTGTAGTATAAGCAAAAACACCTATAACACTAAAAGTTAAAAAAGTTACTGCTAATGCTTGGACTATCACACTAACACCTGATAGTTTTAAAGCATATTGTAATATGCCTGTTAATGTAACTCCATTTATTACTGTAAATAATGAAAAAATACCAATATTTATATTACCTTTTTCATTATAAGCCCATAATCCTGAAGTTAAAACTAGTATAAAAGACAAAATAGCACATACTATTTTAAATATAAAGCTAGTATTCCAACCTATATAAGCTCCTGCAGCTGTAAGTAAAAGTCCTATACCAAATATAGGCATAACTAAAGTTGTAAAAGCTGAGGAACTCATTCCTCCTACATAATTAGATGAATATTTTCTTACATCTATAGCCATATTTCTTAACTCCTTAAGTAAATATATTACCTAATTAAAATTTTAACATAAGAATAGAAAATTATTTCAATAGTTTTACTACTATTAAATTTTTGTTTCTTTATAAAGTTATAGTAAAATTCTTGCACTAAATATGGTATTTTTTAAATAATTCCTTTATTTAATAAATTTAAGTGTAAAAGTATAGCATTTAAAAATAAATGCCACCGCCCAGAATCGAACTGGGGACACAAGGATTTTCAGTCCTTTGCTCTACCGACTGAGCTACAGTGGCTTTATATAAATCATAGGAATGATAAACTTTATTTATAAAGTTGTCAATTCTAGTATAAAAAAACTTTACGAAATTAAATTCTATAATACCACATAAACTATATAAAATAAATATGGAAATCCTAATAATATATAGCTATCTATCCTATCTAAAAGTCCTCCATGACCTGGTATAAGATTTCCTGAATCTTTTTTTCCTAAATCTCTTTTTATTAAAGATTCTACTAAATCTCCTATTTGTGATATTATTGAAACTATAAGTCCCAGAATTATTGCATGCATATAATTAATATTTATAAAATATGAAAATACTACTGATATAAATATAGAAGCAAAAGTTCCACCAATAGAACCTTCTAGTGTTTTGTTTGGACTTATTTCCTGTATTAACTTATGCTTACCAAATTTTTTGCCTACAAAATAAGCGAAAATATCACAAAAAGCGCAAGAAAAAAGTAGCATTAATAAATATTTTTCACCATTATTTATAGATCTCAATATTATTACATAACTAGGAAAAAAACCTAAGTAAATTAATCTAAATATTGAAAAAGAAAAATTACCTATACTTATTCTAGGTTTTTTAATTATATTAATAAAAAATGTGATTAAAAATAATGTTCCTATTATAAAAGTATTTTTTGTAATTATAAAAGGAAGAATATTTTTTAAAGTCAAAGTATCAAAATTTTTTAAACTTCTTACTGATAAAAAGGTATCTATTAATATTAATAGTATAAATGAACTTGTTTGAATTAGATTATCATTATATTTCTTTTCATTAACTAGTAATTGTAATTCATAGTTACATACTAATATAGCAGTAACTACCATTAAAAACCAACTTAAGAGAGAACACCAAGCAAAAATTACTCCTAATGTAGCAATTATTATGCCACTAAATACTCTTTTTAATAACAATTTTTATATTTCTAGAATTTCTTTATTTTTTGCTTCTATTAGTTTATCTACTTCAGATATAAATTTATCAGTTTGTTTTTGAACTTTATCTTGGGCTTTTTTACTTTCATCTTCTGATATTTTACTTTCTTTTTCTAATTTTTTTATTTTGTCTATTGCTGTTCTTCTTTCGTTTCTTAATGCAACTTTTCCTTCTTCTCCTATTTTATTTACTACTTTCTTTAATTCATTTCTTCTTTCTTGTGTTAATTGAGGTATTACTATTCTAATTGAATGTCCATCATTACTTGGCATAATGCCTAAATCAGATTTTTGTATTGCTTTATCTATGACTGATAACATATTTTTTTCAAAAGGTGTTATTACTATTGTTCTAGAATCAGGTGTAGTTATATTTGCAACATTTTTAACAGGAGTCATTGTTCCATAATATTCAACATCTACTCTGTCTAACATATTAACACTTGCTCTTCCAGCTCTAACAGATGCTAATTCTTTTTTTAGAGCTTGAATACTTTTATTCATTTTTTCTTCTAACTCTGAGAAAATACTATCAAGCATTTATAAACCTCCAACAATAGTACCTATATTTTGACCCATAATTATCTTTGACATTGCACCTTTTTGAGTAAAATCAAAAACTATTATAGGTATATTATTATCTCTACAAAGAGACAAAGCTGATGTATCCATTACTTTTAAATCTTTATTTATAACATCTTTGAAAGATATAGTTTCAAACTTTACTGCATTTGGATTAATATTTGGATCGCTATCATATACACCATCAACTTTATTCTTTGCCATTAAAATTATATCAACATTCATTTCTGCTGCTCTTAATGATGCTGCTGTATCTGTTGTAAAATAAGGATTTCCTGTTCCACCAGCAAATATAACAACTCTACCTTTTTCAAGATGTCTTATTGCTCTTCTTCTAATAAAAGATTCAGCTACCTGATGAATTTGTATTGCTGTTTGAACTCTAGTTGGTATTCCTTTTTTCTCAAGAGCATCTTGTAATGCTAAACTATTCATTACAGTTGCTAACATTCCCATGTAATCAGCTGTAGCTCTATCCATACCTTTAGCACTACCTGCTAATCCTCTAAATATATTTCCACCACCAACTACTATACAAACTTGAACACCTAATTTAACAACATCTTTTATATCATCAGCTATATCATTAACAACACTAGGATTTATACCATAGCCTCTGTCTCCCATTAAAGCTTCACCACTTAGCTTTATCAAAATTCTATGGTATTTAATCTCTTTATTCAAAACTATTCACCTAAAGCAAATCTTACAAATCTTTTTACAGTTATATTTTCACCAATCTTAGCAATAGCTTCTTTTATTAATTGACCTACTGTTATATCATTATTTTTTACAAAAGGTTGATCCATTAAGCAAATTTCAGATAATATCTTATCTAATCTACCAGATATAATTTTTTCTTTAACATTATCAGGTTTATTACTTAAGTCAGGTTGAGCAAGTAATATTTCTTTTTCTTTTTCTATAAAATCAGTAGGTACATCTTCTTTTTTTACATAAGCAGGTTTAAATGCTGCTATATGCATAGCTAAATCTTTAACAAGTTGTTGAAAATCACTATTTCTAGCTACAAAATCAGTTTCGCAATTAACTTCAACTAAAACACCAATTTTACCGTTCATATGAATATATGAACCAATTATTCCTTCAGAAGTTTTTCTATCTAATTTGCTTTCAGCTTTTAAAGCTCCTTTTTTTCTTAATAGTTCAATAGCTTTATCTATATCACCATTAGTTTCAGATAAAGCTTTTTTGCAATCCATCATACCCAAACCAGTTCTTTCTCTTAGTTCTTTAACTAAACTAGCAGTTATTTCCATTATTATTACTCCTTATAAAAAATACTATACGGTAGCTTCTTCTTTTTCTAATTCTTGATTATCATCTTCTTTTGTTTGTTCTAGTGTTTTATTATTTTTACCTTCTATAATAGCATCAGCTATTTTAGAAGTTATTAGTTTTATAGCCTTCATTGAATCATCATTACTTGGTATAGGAAAATCTACTAAATCGGGATTACAATTTGTATCAACCATAGCAACTATTGGAATATTTAATTTTCTAGCTTCAGTAACAGCTAAATGTTCTTTTTCTGTATCTACTACATATAATAAATCAGGTAATCTATTCATTTCCTTTATACCACCTAATGATTTATTTAACTTACTTATTTCTTTTTCAATTTGCGCTATTTCTTTTTTATTTAGGTTATCAAAATAACCATTATTTTTTTTATCTTCTAAATCCTTTAAGTAAGCTATTCTTGATTTTATTGTATTAAAATTTGTAAGCATACCACCAAGCCATCTATGATTTACATAAAACATATTTGCTCTTAAAGCCTCATCTCTTATGCAATCTTGTGCTTGCTTTTTGGTTCCAACAAATAATACTATTGTTGTTTCATTTGAACACATTTTTTTTACAAATGTGTGTGCTTTTTCTAAATAAGTAAGGGTTTTTTTTAGATTTATTATATAGACTTTATTTTTTTTCTCCAAAAATGAATTGAGCCATTTTCGGATTCCATTTTCTAGTTTGATGTCCAAAATGAACACCAGCTTGTAAAAGCTCTCTTGTTGTAAGATTTAACATAAAATTCTCCTTTTCACAGTTAAAACACCTGTGCTACTAATCTTTAACCAACTTAACTTAGTTGGACTGTGCAGATTATAAACATAGCACATGTTTTAAAATAATAACAATTTATGATTATATCATAGTTACTAAAATTTTTTTTTTAAAAGATATTATTTTTTGTTAATAAAAATATACTTATATGCAATAAAAAATAAGTTATTTTGATATAATTTTAATAAATCAGGAGTTTTTGAAAGGATTATTTTTGTTTCCAAGTAATGATATTAATTATTTCTTTTTTAAGAATATATCAAAGTCTGAATTTAAAATATTTATAGAAAAAATAAATAATTTTTTAAATAAAGAAAATATTAATAAAGTTTTAAGTTTAATTACTAACAATAATAATTTTTCTAATTATCAAAAAATAATAATAATTATATTTCTAGATTTGTCAGGAAATATAAAAGAATGTTCAAAATTAGTAGATTCTTTTGAAGAAGATTTTTTACTAGAAATAGTAAAAGAAAAGTTTATATATAATAAATTATCTAGAAATATAAAACAATTAATAATAAACAAATTATCAAATAGTAAGTGGATTTCTAATTATAAAGGTTCTTTATGATTTTCCTCTTCAATTTCTTTTTCTATTAGAGAAATTTTTTCTCTTGCATTAATATCTTTAGGATTCATCTTCAAAATTACCTTATATTCCTCGAGAGAATTTTTTATAAATCCTGTTTGAAAGTATATTAAAGCTAACTCATTTCTTAAGTTTAAATTTCCAGGATCAGATTTTATAGCTTCATAAATATCTTTAATTTTACTTCTCAATTTTCTTCTTTTTCTATGTGCCATTCCCATAAATTTTTGTGTTTCTTGATCGCTTGGTTCATATCTTATTGCTTCTTCAAAATATATAAGTGATTTATCTAATCTACCTAATGCTAAATAAGCTACACCTAAATTCTTATAACTTATAGCATCCATCGGATCTATTTCTATAACTTTTTTATAGCATTCAATAGCTAAATCTATTTTTCCAATTGAATAATAGACATTTCCTAAATTTATTAAAGCACTTGTAAAATTAGGATTTAAGCTTATTGCCTTTTTATAATATTCAATAGCTTTTTCATTTTTAGATTGCTCTTTATAAACTATTGCTAAGTTATAATATGCAAGAACAAAATTTGAATCTAATTCTAATGCTTTTTCATAAGCTTTTATTGCTTGTATGTACATTAATTTGTTTTTATAAGCCACACCTAGAAGATTATGATAGAAAGGATCATTAGGATTTTCTTTTACTTTGTTTTTAGCATTTTCTAGTTCTATATCAAGATGACTTTTATTTAATAAAGTTCTATTAATTTTATTTTTTGTAGATTTTGAAAGAGTAGTACTTTTAATCTGTTTTTGAGAATTTACTGATTTTATAGGAGTTGTTTTAGATATTTTTGATACTATAGCTTTTTTAGGTGAATTATTATCAGAATTTTGATTTCTTTTTACAACTGCCATAATAATATTATATAGGTAATTCTTTGTTTAAATTCAAAGATTTTTCTAAATTATAAGCTATCTTATATAAAGTTCCTTCTCCAAGTGGATTTGCCATAAATTGTATTCCTATTGGTAGATTATTATTATCAAAACCGCAAGGGATAGATATAGCAGGTATGCCAGCTAAATTAACAATAACCGTCATTATATCTGTTAAATACATACTTATAGGATCAGATTTTTCACCTTTTTTAAATGCTGTATTAGCAACTGTAGGAGAAACTATGACATCGTATTTTGAAAAAATACTTTTTAGTTCATTTATCAAAAGTGTTCTAAATTGTAATGCTTTTTTATAGTAAGCATCATAATATCCAGCACTTAATACATAAGTGCCTAACATTATTCTTCTTTTTACCTCTTCACCAAAACCTTCACTTCTTGTTTTTAAATATAATTCTTCTAAATTATTAACATTATCTTTTGTTCTGTAACCATACTTTACACCGTCATATCTTGCAAGGTTTGAGCTAGCTTCGGCTGTAGCTATTATATAATAAGCAGCTAAACTATATTTAACTAAAGGTAATGATATTTCTTCAATATTAGCTCCCATATCTTCTAACTTTTTTAGTGAATTCTCAACAGATTCTTTAACCTCATTATTTAAACCATCTTCAAACATTTCTTTTGGAACAGCAATTTTCATTCCTTTTATATCATCTTTTAAAAATGTTGTATAATCAGGTAACTGAACATTAACAGATGTAGAATCTTTTTTATCATATCCAGCTATTACATTTAATAATAAAGCATTATCATAAACATTTCTTGAAAATGGACCTATTTGATCTAGAGATGATGCAAAAGCTATAAGTCCATATCTAGAAACTAGCCCATAAGTCGGTTTCATTCCTACTAATCCACAAAAAGAAGCTGGTAATCTTATACTTCCTCCTGTATCAGAACCTAGAGAAATAGGACTTTCAAATGATGCAACAGCAACAGCACTACCCCCACTGCTACCGCCTGGTACTCTTTCTAAATCCCAAGGATTAGAAACACTAGAAAAAGCTGAATTTTCATTTGATGAACCCATAGCAAATTCATCCATGTTAGTTTTTCCAATAAGTATCATATTATTTTGCAAAATTTTATCATAAACAGTTGCATTATATACAGGTACAAAATTTGATAAAATCTTTGATGAACAAGTTGTAAGTATTCCTTCTGTGCAAATATTATCTTTTATTGCAATAGGAATACCTGCAAGATCTGGTAAGTCTTCATTTTTAGCTATTTTATTATCAATAACTTTAGCATCTTCTAATGCTTTTTTTTCTAAAACAAGATTAAATGCTTTTAATCTATCCTCTACATTATTAATCCTTTCTAAAAAACTTCTTACTATATCAGTACAACTTAATTCTTTATTTTTTAATTTACTAACTAAATCTTTGACTGAAAGTTTATATATTTCCACTTTATAACCCCTTAAAAATTTTATTGTTTTAAATTCTATATTAAAATATAGACACTAGCAAGTTAGAAAAAATATTTTTTATTTTTTAAATATGGAAAATAATCAAAAACTTTTAAGAATTTTAGAAAAAAATTATAAGCTAGAAAGACAAATAGGATCTGGTGGTATGGGTATTGTCTTTCTTGCAACAGATAAAAGATTAGAAAGAAAAGTAGCTATAAAAGTTTTGAAATTATCAGAAAATAATCAAGACTCAGGAATATCTAAAGAGGAAGTTCTAGAAAGGTTTCTTAGAGAAGCTAGATCAATAGCAAAGTTATCCCATCCAAATATAGTAAATATATTTGATATAGGAAATGAAGATGAAGTCTATTATATGGTTATGGAATATGTAGATGGATTTGTTTTATCTGACATTCTTAATCAAAAAGAAAAAATAGATTATTCGGTTATACTTAATATAATTGTTCAAATTTGTAGTGCTTTAGATTTTGCTCATGAAAATGGAATAATACACAGAGATATAAAACCAGCAAATATTATTGTTAGTAAAAAAGGTATAGCAAAATTAATGGATTTTGGAATAGCTACATTAAATAATAAAAAAGAAGCTTATAAACTAACTCAAGCAGGTTCTATACTTGGAAGTATTATGTATATTTCACCAGAACAACTTAATGGATTCTAGTGCTGTTACTCCTCAAAGTGATATTTACTCTTTGGGAATAACTCTTTATGAACTATTAACAGGAGAATTACCTTTTATGTCTGACTCAATAAGTCAAATTGTTTTAAAAATTCTCTCCGAAATGCCTGAAAAACCAAGTAAAATAAACCCTGAAATACCTAAAGAACTTGATGATATAATATTTAAAGCTATAAATAAAAAAGCTTCTGAAAGATACCTAAGTGCTTTAGATTTTGCTAATGATTTAAAAAAATTTATTATTGATTTTGACACAAACTTTATTATACAAAATAATGTAAATAATTCTCATAAAAACCAACAAACAATATTAATTAATTCTTATAAAGAGGAAAAAACTAGATAATTCTACAGTAATAATTACAAATAAGTTAACTGATACATTAACAAAATTAAAAGAAACAAATACCATAAAAACAAAAATAAATGAACAACTAATAAATTCATTAGAAAATGATTTATCATGGATTAAAAATTTAATTTGTGATTGGGAAATAATAAAATCAAATAATAGTATTAATGATTTTTTAGAAAAAAAACTTTCTGCAATTATATTAATAAATAATGAAATATTTTTATTTGTTTATGAAGGATTTACAATAGGAGCAGTTAATTCTGCTAATAGATTACAAGGTCAAGATGTATTTGATAATTTACCAATTGAATATGAAATGACAATATATGTTTCTCCAGAAGATAAATCTTATTTTCCTTTAATAATATCAACATTATTTAATTATGAAACACCAATAGATATAAATGTCGATTCTTTAACTGTAGATGTAAGACCTTTAATAGATTCTTTATCATCTAAAGAAAATCCCTTTACAGGTATAGTCAAATGTTATATTGAAAGTAATATAATATATTATGGTTATTATAAAGGCAAACAAGTATTTAATGTATTAGCTGATATTGAAGACGATATTGAAGAAGAAAACTACAAAGATATTAATGTCTTGATATTATATTCTGGAACTTTAATAAATACTTATCCTGTTAAAATAAGTCTTATTGGACCAAATTTAATAAATCTTTTTAAGGATACTATTATCTTATTGAAATATAACGATAATAATAATAAAAAATTAATTGATATTCTTGATTTAGGAAATGAAGAAGCACCTAACTTTCTAGTTAAAGAAGTTAAAAATAATACCAACTTAATTATTGAAAATAATAATAAATTTTTAAAAATATTTGATACTGAAATAGATACATTAAAAACTATAAAAGAGAGTATTTACTATAAATTTTGTAATTGGCTTATAAATGAATATTTTTATAATATTAATTCTTCATTAAACACATTATCATTTAAACCGATATATTCTTTAATACCTTATATAAATAAATTTACTTTTTATCAAAGTTTAAATAATTACTCATTTGAATTTCCTATTTTAATTAAAGGTAAGTTTAAAAATGATGAAAAGATATTTTTTATTGTTAAAATAGGTAATGGAAGTATACAAGAAGTTAATAAATTTTTAGAAGATATTATCAATTTAAAAAACAACTATTTTCTTAAGTCTATTGATTTATCAGGATCATTTTATATATCACTAAGTAAATATGAAAATTATTCTTTAAAAGAATTTTTAGAAAAAACACAGGATAATAAAAAATCTTTTTTTAGTTTAGATAATACATACAAGTATAAAGGATTTATAAAACTTGGTTATAATAAAGGTATTCAATTACAATTTTTAGAATATATAAACAATAAATTTGAATTAATTGAACCTAAACTACTTTAGGATAAACACTTACTTTTTTTCTTTTAGCACCCATTCTTTCAAAAGCTACAACACCATCTATTAAAGAAAATATTGTATAATCTTTACCTAAACCAACATTTTTACCAGGATGAAACTTTGTTCCTCTTTGTCTTACTATAATATTACCTGCTACTACGCTTTGACCACCATATACTTTAACACCTAGTCTTTTAGATTCACTATCTCTACCATTTTTTGTACTACCTACGCCTTTTTTATGTGCCATTTTAAATCTCCTTTATTAAGCTAAAATTTTTTCTATTAAAACTCTAGTAAATGGTTGTCTATGACCATTTTTTCTTCTATAATGTTTTTTAGGTCTCATTTTATAAACAATAACTTTTTTATGTTTATCTTGCTTTAAAACTTTACCTAAAACTTTAGCATTTTCTAAATTAGGATTTCCTAATTTAACATTACTACCATCTGATATTAACAAAACTTCTTTAAATTCAACTTGCTGTTCCAAATCATTTGGTAGTTTTTCAACATCTATAAATTTACCTTCTTCAACTTTGTATTGCTTACCACCTGTTTTTATAATGGCATACATAAATAAAACTCCTTTTTAACAAAAAATAACGCTACGGATGGTGGGTTATATCCTCTTTTATTTACCATACATAAGCGACTAAAAATAATTATATTAACATTATTAATTTATAAATTAAACAAATATTAATAAATCTTTAACTTAAAAACTCGTTTATTGATTTTACTAATTCTCCAGTATTAACTGGAATAATAAAATGTTTAATACTTAAATTTGATATTTTTTTTTGATTTGTAACATTATCTTCAAAAGCTTGTGAAATAATTATTATTGGTAAATCTTTAAAATACTCATTATTTCTAATATGTTTAGCATAATCTATACTTTCTTCAAATGTTTCTTTTGAAATTATTACTAACTTTGGTTCATACATAAAAACTTTTGCAAGAAATTCTATAAATTCTTCTTCATATAAAATATAATAATCATTTATATTTTTTAAAGATTGTTCTATAAGCTTTTTACTTATCTCTAAGTCAATAGAAGCTAATATTTTTTTTTTATTTAGAATAGAAGGTTTTTTTCATAATTTATTTAATAATATTAAATTAATTATAGTAGAATATCAAATATTTAATAAAACTTTGTTAATAAATTATTTAACTATGAATGTAGAAAGTTTTATTATCTAAATATAGGTTGGATAATAGTTTTTAAATTTTAGAGGATTAAATGAGAAAAGAATTTTTAGGAATTCATAATTACTACTTATATAAAGATTCTGGCTTATTATTTAATAATATTAATATTTCGAAAAATATTAATTTAAGCGGACTAAGATTTTCTAGTTCAGAAGATCAAATGACAATAAGACTAAGAGGTAATATGTCATTTGAAGAAAAACTGGAGCAAATAAGAGCTATAACGGGAAATGATCCTAGAGTTGTTTTAGATAGGCAAACATTAGATGCTTTAGCTAGTGGTAAAGATGTGGCTATTCATATAGAGAAAAACACTGAAAGAAGAAACCTTCTAATAGGTTTAGGTTCTTTAGCAGCAATGCTTATTGGAGGAATAGCTGGAGCATCTTATAATAAAGAGTTAGCTAATGCTGTTGATGATAGAATAAAAGGGGATGTCGATTTTATAAAAAGAAATCCTCATTGGGATATGAATCCTTTTGGTGGTGCTACAGCTACAAGATACAATATTACTGCTACTACTATTGATGAACCTAATAATCCTAGTAGAACAGAGCCTAGTAAAAATTTTGATCAGTTAATAATAGAAAATATTAATAGAATTCAAAGAGAAATGGCAGTAAAACTTGGTATTAGAGCTGATATAAATCCATTTGAAAGAGCGAAAAACTATGGTGGGAGGTTTAATGAAAGAAGTCATTTAAATACTTCTGTTTATACTTTGTCTCAAGAAGATATGCAAGATCCAGCTGTTGTAGCATATTTAAAATCAAAAGGACGTACCTTAAAAGTCGGTAGTCAATTAAGCGTGGAGGATGCTTTTCAAATAAATATGATTAAAACATTTGGTCTTAATGTACTTCAATCAATGTCTACTGGTTTAAAAGATGGAGATGGATATGTTGCAGGCTTTTCTGATGAACTACTAAGAATGAATGATAAAGACTTATTAGAAAGAATAAATGCAATAAGAAGTTTTAAACGGATTAGGTAACATAAAACCTGAAGAATTTCAATTGTTAAAAACTTATTTGAATAGATTTTTTAGATCTAATATGCAAATGGCAGATACAGCTGGTCTTTTTGATAATGTTACACAAAATACATTGAGTCAATTAAGAGATAAAAATGGAAATAAAATTAATGTTACAATGGAGCAATTTAATGAAATTCTACAAAAACTAAGAAATAATCCTGCTTCTTTAACAAATCAAGAACTTTATATATTAGCTAATGTTGCTGAAATAGGTTTAAAAGATGGTGGTTATAATAGACGACTTGGCAATATAGATGATGGATTTTGGGGTGCTCAACATATGACAAATATGCAAGCTGCTATAAGTGATAGGATGCAAATGATGGGTGACTCTGCAATAGTTTTAAATAAGTTTGCACGAGGAGAAGCTCTTAATGATCAAGAAAAAGAATTATTATTAAAAATTTACAATATGGCAAATCCAAATGCTAAAATTTCAGATTTAAGTCAAGCTACAATTACAGGGATTAATAATACTTTTGATTTTATACAAAACCAAATTCAAAGAATTGTTGATGCTGTAAGTAAAACAGAAAAAGGAATGTTTGGTAGATTTAACACTGTACTCCAAGAAAATCTTAAAAGAGCTACAGGAATTATTGATCAAATAGGTAACGCTCAAGCAGTATTCAATTTAAATGCAAGTGGTAATATTATTGATGTTAATGATGATTTAAGAAATTTTTCAACAGTAGTAAGTGGGATGATAAATCCAAAAGGTTTGACTAATGAACAAATACAAAAAGCAATAGAAACTTATAATGCTGCAAATCCAAATGCTCAAATTAAAGATTTAAGTCAAATGACAGAAGAAGGTATTAATAATGTATATTCTTCTGTTTCAGCTTCAAGTTCTAGTTCTTCTATTGCTCAAAGTGCAGCTTCAATAACTTCACAATTAGAAGGCAATATTACAGTCTCTCAAGCTACAAAAGACAATCTTACAAAAAATTTTACAGAAGCTTTAGCAAATCAACTAAGAGCTAATTTAATAAATGGTTTTACTAATCAAGAAATTCAAGTTGTAGCTATAGCTTTAGCTAAAAGTAATGGTGATATTGAGAAAGCAAAATCAATTTTAGGTAACAATACTAGTGCTATTTCATTACTTGATAATATTTTCAATAGAAATAATCCTGCCTTAATAAATAATTTTCAAGCTGTTGGTAATTTGTTTAATAGATTAAATGAAGTTCAAACTGAAAAAGTAAATCTAAGAATAATTTCTTCTAATATGGAAAAAGCAGAAGCTATGATAGGAAGATTAAAAGGAAAAGAAGGAGAATATAATCTTGCTACTGCAAAAAGTTTATTTGATGGTATAAATCAAATAGAAAATCAATTAAAAGAGGCTTATGATGTTTCAGATATATCACAATTACCTCAAGATGTCCGTGATAGATTTAATAAATTAAAAGCAGATGCTAATAGTGTTATAAGAAGAATAGAAGAAGCCAATAATGGTACTCAAGTTGTTAGAAGTAATATAAGTTCAGTTAATCAAGCTAAACAGTCTGGATATAATACAGGTCAAACAGATGGTACTAACAATACTTCTAATGCAGGTCAAACAGATGGTACTAACAATACTTCTAATGCAGGTCAAACAGATGGTACTAATAATACTTCCAATACAGGTCAAACAGATGGTACTAACAATACTTCTAATGCAGGTCAAACAGATGGCACTAATAATACTTCCAATACAGGTCAAACAGATGGCACTAATAATACTTCCAATACAGGTCAAACAGATGGTACTAACAATACTTCTAATGCAGGTCAAACAGATGGCACTAATAATACTTCCAATACAGGTCAAACAGATGGCACTAATAATACTTCCAATACAGGTCAAACAGATGGTACTAATAGTCAATCATCTTTTAATAAAGATGATAAATCTTTGGTAGAAAAAATATTAAATGATATTTTAGAAAATCAAGATTTATCTGATGTTGAAAAATTAGAAAAAGTTCAAGAATTAGGAAGAATTTATAGAAATGGAAGTATATTTGCTAAAGCTGCTCTTGAAGAACTTTTAGAAAAAGGTAATGATATGATAAAACAAGAAGCAAGTGATCAACTAAATGGTTCTGGAAAATTTTTAGAAAGTATGGATGCTATATCACAAGGCTTTACTAAATTATCAGCATTCTTTGATGAAATAGCTATTTTATTTTTTGCAATTGCTGATAAAATTATGAAAAAAGCATTTCAAGAAGCACAATTTGACTATGGTTTTAGTGGTCAAAACAATGGTAGTATTGCTTCGCGATATAAAGATGGTGCAAATAGTCCTATTACAGATATATATGTAAATATGAAAAAAATGTATAATGATTCTTATGCTGCTTGGATTAGTATGGCTCAGTATGAAGCTATTCTTGCTGGAGATGAGAAAAAAGTTCATAAATTATCAGAAAATATTAAAATAGCAGAAGAAAATTTTAAAGAAATGCTAAGAAATTTATATGAAGGTAATTCTCAAGAGATTAATGAACAACTAAAGGATGCTGCTAATAAAGGTAATAGGTTGGCTAAATTTGCTATGGGATTACCTTCTTTATCATTTCAAAAATTAGGATTAAAAGTTGATTCAATAGAGCAAGCTATTAGTGAAGCAGGTAGAAATTTGAGAACAAATGATTATAAAGCTACAGCTAGATTGGCTAATGCTCTTAACAGAGGTGCTGATCCTAATAATAGAGATCCAGATGCTATGTTTTACGCTGATAATCTAAATGCATACTTTGCCTCTAGAAATTCTCAAGATAATAATAATTATATACAAAGTCTTCAAGAAGTAGCAGTATCAAGAAACAGTAACTTTAATCAAAAAAATAGAGCTATAAGACAGATAAGAGATGAAGCAATAACAGGAAGACTAGAAAGAGCTGAAGAAAGTTTAAGATCATTGGAAGAAATAATAAATGACTCTAATGCTACACAAGAAGTAAAAGACAGAGCTTTAGAGGCTCTTGCTGATATTGCATTAAAAGGAAATTTAAGGATAGCACAACAAAGTTTAGAAATATTAAAAAATAATGCTATGAGTTCTACAGCATCAAAACAAACAAAAGATAAATCTATGAGTTTAATAGTAGATGTTGCTCTTTCTGATAGACAAATTTCTAAAAATGCTACTGAACTATTAAAAAGTAATACTATAGATGATGATTTAAAACTCAAAGCAATTTACTATGCTCAAGCAAAAGATAAAGAAAAATCTGTTGATTTAATAGGAAATAAGAAATGAAACAACAATTATTACAAGCTACACATGCAATGGCTTAGTCTTATTAAATGATTGATAAAATTATTCTTGGTGGTGGTTGTTTTTGGTGTATTGAAGCAATTTTTCAAAGAATTAAAGGAGTAATATCTGTTACATCAGGCTATGCTGGTGGTGATTTAGAAAATCCTTCATATAAAGACGTTTGTTCTGGAAAAACTAATCATGTTGAAGTTGTTGAAATTATATATGATACAGATTTAATAACTTTAGAAGATTTGCTTTTTATATTTTGGAGAATACATGATCCAACAACATTAAATAGACAAGGTAATGATATTGGAACTCAGTATAAATCAGTAATATTTTATTTTAATGATAATCAAAAAGAAATTATAATTAAATCAAAAAACGATACAGAAAAATTAAAAATATGGGATACTAGAATATTAACTGAGATATTACCGTTTAAAAATTTTTATAAAGCTGAGGATTATCATCAAAACTACTATAATGAAAATACTTATCAACCATATTGTTCTTATGTTATAACACCTAAAATAAATAAATTAAAAAAAGAATTTAGTAAATTTATAAAGTAATATTTAAACGTCTAGTATAATTTTTCACTCGAAATGCAACATTTATCAATTTTATCACTCGAAATGCAACATTTATCAATTTTATAAAGTAGATATGACAATGGTTTTAGGCACTGGTTTAATGTTATTTTTTGATAAGATCAAAATCCTTTAATAGTAAGTATTTTAAAGATTTATATTAAAAAATACTTTAAATATTGTTAAGGTTTTGAAGAAAATATTTTTTTCTTTGTATCAATTATTAAGTCATAAGTTTCTTTATCTTCATTTTTAATTTTTTCAATGAAAAACATAAATGATTCATACAAGAAATAAAAGAAAATAAATAGAAAAAGTATCAAAAATAATATTAAAGTTTTTGGTGGTTTAGATTTTTTTGTAGGAACTTGTCCATCATCTAACACTTTTAATACAACCTTTTCTTTACTTTCTTTTAATTTGGATAATTCATATTCTTTAGTTAATAATATAAAAACTTGCTCTAATATTTTAACATTTCTAGATAAATTAACATAATCTACAGCAAAAGATGGAATATCTAGTAAATTAACAGTAAATTCTGTATTACTATTATTTTTTACAGTTGTATAAATGTTATTTTTACTTATTAATTTACTTAATCGTCCTTTTAAGCTAGATATTGAAGCTTTAAGCGATTGAACTTTTAGATTATTATCAGTATATATTTTACTTAATCCTTGTAGTTCAGCTTCAGATTTTATAATATTAGATTGCAATTCAGCTATTTCACTTATAATAGCTTGTCCTTGTTTATCTAAATCTATCATTTTATTTTGAACTTGAAAGTTAGTTAATCTTTTACTAGCAATATCTAATTCTTCTTTTACTTCTTTGAGTCTTTTTTCTAAAAATTCTTTGCTATTTTTAGCACTTTCTATATTAAAATCATTTAATTGATTAGATAAGAGTAACAGATACTCTTTTGCTATTTTTGAAGATAATTCTGGTTCATCTGTAGTTACTTGTATATAAAGAACACCATCAGCTACATTTTTTTCAACTATTTTATCTAACAATCTGAGCATATCTTCTATATATTCTTTATTATATTTTTCCATTAAATTAAATTTTCTTATTATTTTTTCATTTATTTTTCTACTATTTAATATTTGTATGTATAAGTTATAAGGTTCCTTTCCAAACAATCCTCCTCCTATTTTTGGAACAAAATTAGGTAAATTTTCTTGTAATGATAAATTTAAATCAGATGAATATGCTTGAAGACTTTCAGGTGTTGGAGGTATAAATGAAACTGTAGCTGTAAATTGATTAGGAATAATTAATAAAATTATTGCACTTAATAATGCTACAATAATAGTATTTCTTATTATTTTTATCTTTTTATTTAAAAAATGATTTAAAAAGTCAATAAGGTTTTTTATTATTTTTTTGGTTTCGATTGTTATTATTTTATCTTCTTCCATTTTTCTATAGAATTATTATATTTTTTAGTTATTAACAATAGCATATTTTCTTTTTGTTAAATTGAAAATATTTTCTTGCCATTTGAATATTTCTTGATAATTATCATCTTCAGCTATATAAGGAACTTTTTTAGCTACTGACAAATGACTAGCTAGTGTTATATCTGCTATTGTTAATCTATCACCTACTAAAAAGTTTTTATTTTTAATTTTAGTTTTTACTAAACTTAAACATTCCCTAGCTTTTATTTTTATATTAGTTTTATCTTCTAATTTAGTATTTTGATTTTTTAACATAGACTTAACTATAAACGGTGCTAATTTATCTTTATTTTTATCTATAAAATCAATATCTAAATTATAATCTTCTATTTCATTTATAAATTCAGGATGTTCTAATAAATACATTAAAGCAAGTTTTCCAAATAAAGGCTCAAAAATTTCATCTGCCCAATCTTCTAATAAAAGAACTTCATTATTTAAATCTTCGTTATCTTTTATATATATACTAGGTTCAGGATAAATATTATCTAAATACTTAGCTATTTCAGTAGAATCATAAATTATATTACCTTTATGTTTTATAACAGGTAATAGTTCTTGTCCTGAAATATTTTTTATAAAATTTTTATTAACTAGAGGTAATAAATTTAAAGTTTTATAAGGTATTCCTTTATAATCCATTACTTTAGATACTTTTAAGCAAAATGGAGAATATTTATATTGTATTAACAGTACAGTATTATCATCAACAGGTGGTAGTTTTGGATTTAAAGAAAATTTTCTTTTCAAAAAATTAAGACTAATAAAGCTAGTCAAAAATCCTATTCCTAGTAATAAAAGTTTTTTTTTATTTAATGCCATAATAAAATTAACTCCTTATAAAACCAAATTATAACCTTTTTCTTTTAGAACTTCTAGTATTTGATTATTGTGTTCTTGATTTATTGTTTCAAGTAATATTTCAACTTCAGTATATCCTATTTTAATATTACTTTTTAATCTATTATGATTTATGTTAATAACACTAGCATTTAAATGATAAATTATACCTAATAATGTATATAATGAACCAGGTATATCAGAAATCATTGTAGTAAATTTCAAATATCTACCTGCCTTTAATAATCCTTTTTTAACTATACTATCAATCATTTTTATATCAACATTACCACCACTTATAACAACACAAGTTTTACCTGATAATTTATTAATTTTTTTATTTATAATACTTGCAATTCCTACAGCTCCAGAAGGTTCTACAACTAATTTACATCTTTCTATTAGATATATCATTGCTTCAGAAATTTCTTCATCATCAACAGTAACAATATCATCAACATATTTTTTTATAATATTAAATGTTCTTTCAGTAGGTTTTTTTATATTTATACCATCAGCAATTGTTTGAGAAAAAGAAACATTAATTAATCTACCTTCTTTATATGACTTATATAATGCAGGTGAGCCTTCAGCTTGAACACCTATTATTTTTATTTTATCATTAATAGTTTTTACAGCAATAGATATTCCAGAAATTAAGCCACCACCACCTATTGGAATTATTATATTTTCTATATCGTTTATTTCCTCCAATATTTCAAGTCCTATTGTTCCTTGACCAGCTATTATATAATCATCATCAAAAGGACTAATAAATAAACTACCATTAGTTTTTTGCCAATTTAAAGCTTCTTCTGTAGTTTCATCAAAATTATTTCCTGTTATTATTACATTAGCACCATAGCCTTTTGTTGCTTCTATTTTTGCAATAGGTGCATTTTTAGGCATAAAAACAGTGGCTTTTATTCCAGCCATTTTTGCAGCATAAGATAATCCTTGTGCATGATTACCAGCTGAAGCTGTCATAACTCCTTTTTCTTTTTGTTCTTGAGATAAACTACATATTTTATTATAAGCACCTCTTATTTTATAAGAACCTGTTTTTTGAAGATTTTCTGGTTTTAGATATACAGGAAAACCGCAAATATCACTGAAAGTTTGTGAAAATTGTAAAGGAGTTTTATTTATGACATTCTTTATATTTTCTCTGGCTAGTAGAATATCATTATAAGATACATTTATATTCATAAAAAATTAAATACAATAAATTACTTGATTTATTTTAACATAAAAGATTAATTTAAAGTTTTTACTTTTAAAATAGTTTCATCAATTTTATTTATTGCTTCTTTTAAAATATATCTTTCAATTGAAAGATGATTAATTTTTTTTTGGATTTTTTCATCTTCTTTTTTTTCAAGTTCTTTAGAATAATTTTTTATACTTAATTCTACTTCTTCTAAATTCTTGGACAAATAATTTCTCTTTTCTTTTATGCTATTTATAAATAAGTTTCTATCTAACTTTAAATGCAAATAATGTTCAAATGATAAAGGATCTGTATTTGTATATACTGGTTTATTTACAAGTATAATTAATTCTTTAACTTTTTTATTGTAAGAATCAGCTAATCTTTTTAAAGTTAAATTTAATTCTGTTTTTTTTTCGCTATTTTCTTCTTTTTCAAAAATAGGATATATTTTGTTTATTTCATTTAATATTAAGTCAGCCTGTAATTTTTTATAAATTATTTCTTCTTGATGTGTGTTAATTAAATAATGTTTTTTTATTTCTAATTCATCAAAAGATATGTTTTTAGAACTAAAAATTAAATCCATTACTAATTCAGTATCCAAAGGTTTTTTATTTTTATCATCATCTATATTTCTTTTTGTCATAACTTCACTTATAAGTTCTGGTGTTATTAAAACTAATCTGGAATAATTAAATATTTCTTCAGAATAAAAATCAAAATCTATATCTTCAAAGTTTGCTTTTTTTGTATTTTCATTTATATCTTCTTTTATTTCTATCTTTTTCTGCTCTTTTTTTTCTTTTAAGTATTTTAGTTTTTGGTAAATTTTATTAGCATTTATAGATTCATTAAGGTTAAACAAAGCTTCATAAGACTTAGATAACCATAAATAAATATCAGGTTCATCAGGATAATCTTTTGATAATTCTTTTAATAAAATAACTGCTTCATTATAATTATGGTTATTATAAAGTTCAATTGCTTTATTTAATTTACTTTTATCAAAGGCTGATAATAATAAAAATAAAAATGATAATAAAATAGTTTTTTTTATCATCTTTCTTCAATTACATCTAAAATTTTCTCTTTTTTAGGTAATTTAAAATCATCTATTTTATATTTATACAAAGGATCTATTTTTTTTATTGTTTCATTAGCTTTATTATAGGAATCTATTAAAATATTTAATTCTATAGAATAGAATAGTAAATTTAGTTTATCTTTTGAAATTTTATTTTTTAATAAATTTATCTTATTTACTATTTCAAATTCATATCCTGATAATTCTTCAATAGGTTTTAACATAATTTTTTTATCTATTTTTGAAATTAAATTACTTAATTCTTTTTCTTGAGGAACAATTATACTTTTATAATTATTTACTTGTTTGCTAATATTTTCCAAAGCTATTTTAAATATGTCTTTTTTTTGCTCTAAAAATTGTATATATTCTTGAGGTTCCTTATTAGAAATTTGGTAATATTCGAAGCTAAGAGGATCAGAATTAGTTAGAACAGGTTTATTAATTAACTCTAAAAGTTTATTTTCACATTCCTTATATTCTTTTATAAAATCATTTATTTTTTTTTCTAGTAACAATTTTTTGTCGTTATCATTTTCCACTGAAAAGTTGTATTTTAAAGTTTCAATTTCTAACTCAATTAATGATGCTTTACTTTTATAAAAAAGTATAGATTCTTGTTGATTTGCTATACCATAATATACTTTAATTTCAAAATTTTTATTAAATCTAGAAAGAACATCACTGTCTAATGGAACACTATCAAATAAGTCTTTAATTTCTTTAAATTCAAAATATTTTTCGTTATCATCTTTTCTTAAAGAAATAGCTTTTTCTATAAAATTATCATCTATTGGATTAATTTTAAATAAATCATTTTCTTGATTTGCTTTGTTGCTTCTTCTTCAATTCTTTCTTAAATTATTATTTTTTTTATTTTTTAGTTGCTTCGATTTCAATTTTTGAAATATTTCATTTTCTTCCATTGATCTTTGTAAATCAAATGTTGCTTCATAAGCTTTTGAAAGCCACTGATGTGGTGTAGGATTATCAGGTTCTTCTTGAGCTGCTTTATTTAGTAATTCTATTGCTTTTTTGTAATCTCCTTGATTATACATCTTTATTCCTTCTTCAAGGTTGGTATTTGCAAAAGAGTAAGAAGGATAAAATGATACTATTAAAGTAACTAATATAATTTTTATTTTATTTTTCTTCATTGGTTTCATTTGGATTACTTCCACCTTCATCAAGTATATAAGGGGTTACCATTAATATTAGCTCTACTTCTGATTCTGACCAAGAATTAGCACCAAATAGTGGATCCTAAAAATGGTATGTCACCAAGTATTGGTAATTTTATTTGATCCAGTTGATGTATTTTTTCTTTTTAATCCACCTAGTACTATTGACTCACCAGATTTAACTTTCATTGTTGTTTTCAGTTGTCTATCTAAGTGTTTCTGGAACAGGATTACCATTAACAATAACATCTTTACCTCTGCTACTTATAGATGGGTTTAATTCTAAAGTAATAAATCCTTCTTCAGTATCTATCATAAGGGTTTAACTTTATGACTATCACCTATTTGTATATTTTAATATGTTTGAGTTGCTCCTGTTGCTGTTTGTGTTGTTTGTATTATAGGGACGTTTTCAGTTGCGGAAAATTCAGCTTCTTTACCACTTTGAGTAGCTATTCTAGGATTAGAAAGAATTTTAGCTTTACTATCAGATATTAAAGCATTTAATTCAGCATTAAATTAGCTGTAAAATTTCTTAATGCTTGAAAATCTAATCTTATACCTGACGTAGTAACAGGAGGAGCACCTGCATTTGTTAATGCTGATGATTGAATAAGAGACAGTTCCAGCCACCAGCACCTTGTTGCTAAGTGCTTGAGCTGAATTATTAAATGCCGCACCAAATTGTTTTTGACCATAGCCATAGCTCATACCTAAGTGTTTTAGCAGCTTGTTCAGTTAACTTCTACTAATTTTATTTCTATCATAACTTGAGGTATTTTTTGATCTACTATAGATAATACAGACTCTAAAAAATCCATTTGAACTGGTCTTCCAATTACTGATAATATATTATTTTCATCAGTTGGTATCATTTCAGGTTTTGTTTTACCAGTAGTATAAAATCTTGTCATTCTTTTTAATAGCTTCTGATGGTTTCATATTTTTAATCTTATAATTTTTCATTATGGAGTCATCTATACCATTTCTTTTAAGTTCTTCTTCATCTGATATAAATATTGTTCTATTTATTTTTCTTGCTGTTAAACCTTTCATTTGTAAAACTATACTTAAAGCTTCGCTTAATTTTACATTACTAAGTTCTATTCTATTAATAGAAGATTCTGTTACTTCTTTTTTACCACCTATTACTAAACTATAGCCTGTTTGATTCACTAAAGCTTTTAATATATCACTTACAATTGCATCACTGACTTTTAAATTAACATTAGGGTCTTTTTCTAACTTTATTAATGGTGTAACTGATGTTTTTGTATTATTTACACTTATAGTTTGACAATCTTTCAGCTGCTAAAGTATTTGTAGATATTCCTAAGACTAAACTTAAAGACAAAATTAATTTTAATGATTTATTCATCATATTCAACTCCTTAGATTTATTCTTCTTCAATTAATAATCTTGCCTTATATATTCCATCTGTTATTAAGAACAGATTTTCTATTAAAATCTATAGAAACTATTCTTAATCTATCTCCATTATTATTTATTTCATCACCAACTCCTAGTAATTTACTTTCATCATTTACTGATAAAATAGCTAGTGGTTTAGTTCCTGTAACTATACCTGTTAATTTTAGATCCTTCTGATAAGTCGTTTTGCTTCTGAGACTAATATTTCTTCTTCTGTATTTTTATTATCAACAATAATTTTTTTACCCGCATCTGTTTTTGGTATTTGTACAGGAGGTTTAACTTTGCTTTTATTTGTAGTTAATATTTTTATTATTTATATTTTTAGTACAATAGATTATTATTTTTAATTTTAACATCATTTTTACTCGCATCAATTTTTGCTTGTTTCAGTAATGCTTCTCTTTCTTTTTCCATTTTCATAGCTAGTAAAGCTTTCTTTTCTTCTATTAATTCTTGAGGTACTTCTGGTAAGTTTATCTATTTTTGGTGGTTTCAGAGATATAAAAGGATCTACTCTACCACTATTTAATCTTGCTTCTAATATTATCTCTTTAAAATCTTTCTGTTTTATTATTTCATCTTTAGGTAACTTCTACTATTTGTTCTATAGTTGTACTTTGAATTGGTTCAGGTGTTTGTAAAGGTTCAGGTGTTTTTATAACTTTAGGCGTTTCAATTGGTTCAGCTGTTTTATGATATTTCGATTTTTGGTAGTTTCTTTGACTATTTTTTCAGTTGGTTTTGGTATGGGTTTTATACTTTCTTTAATAGATATCTGATTGCTTTTATTTGATTTGTAGGTTGCGTTGTTATTGTAGGCGCTAACTGGTTCAGATGTTTGAATTGGATTATATACAATCTCTTCAGGTTCTTCTATGTAGTAAGAAAGTACATGTAATGATACTGCTGAAGTTATCAGTGCTGGTAATATTATAGCATGTTTATTTATATTCACTACTTAATTTCCTCCTTCAGGTAAAAGGTAAGCTCTTAAATTAAGAGTTACTTTTAAAGCACTAAATTTATAATCATTATCAGTTATAGGTGATAATGATATAGAAGCGGGATTTATAGCTCTTTGGTATTTTTCTAAATCTTTAAATAAACTTATTATATTAGGATAACTTGATTCTAATGAAAGGTTTAAAGGAGTTTGACTTAAATTTAAATCAGCAGGTACACCACTTGCTAAATTTGAGGTAAATTAACTCTTTGTATAGAACCTGGGACTAAATCAAATAAATCAGATTTATTATTTAATTCAACAAATTTTCCATATCATATATTAATGATGGAAGATTTTCTTTTGTAGGTATTCTTTCTTGTAGTTTTGCTATTTCTTTATTTAAATCTTCTATTGCTTTTTCTGTTTCATCTATTTTTCTATATCTTTTAGTTGTAGGGTTATAACCTAATTTTGTTTCTAATGCTTGATTATCAGAAGATAGTTTTTCATTTTCTTCTAATAAAGTTTGATATTCTGTATATATTGGATATAATAAGTAATATCCTCCACCTAATAAAATTAGTAGAGATAAAACTCCACCAGCTATTAACTTATAAGATTCAGGTATATTTTTAAAAGAATCTGTATTTATTGTTATACCAAATACTTTTGTTTCTGCCATTTTTCACCTAATTCATATTAATTTCAAATCTTAGATTAAACTTTAGTTACAGATGAAAATTCTCTATCAACAGCTAAATTATTTTTTAATTTTGAAGAATCTACTTTTTCTAAATCTCTTATTTTATATCACTTGTCTTTTTTGTATAATCTAAAACTACATTACTAAATCTTGGAGAATCTTGTATATTTGCAAGAAATATAGCTACTGTTTTATGATCAAAAGTTTCTCCAGACATAGTAATTTTATTTTCATTTATATCTATTTTATCAACCCAAAATTAGATGGTATTCTATCTCTGATTTCTTCAAGTAATTCTGACCATTTAAAATTACTTCCACTAGCCCATGCTAATATATCTCTTTTTTTCTCTACATTAGTTTTACAGCAAGTTTTTCTGTAAGAAGTTTATCTTGTTGCTCTAACTCAGCTTTTCTTCTTTCTAATTCTTGTTTTCTTTCAGCTTCTTCATCTCTTAAACTAGTTAAAACTAATATAACCTACTGATAAAGCTCATTAAAGATATAAATAAAAATAAAACTGATAATATAATTCCTTTGCTTACTTTAGTTCCAGATATAGTTTTTTCTATTTCTTCTCTTACTTGATAACCAAGAAGATTTATATTTATTGATACAGTTAAATTTGTTCCTGTAGCAGATTTACTACCATCTTCTTTTTTTTCTAAATCTATCACAGCTAAAAATTTTTACTCCTTAATCATTATATTTATTCTAACATTATAAATTTAATTTTTCTAAATATAGTTCAAATAAATAATTATTGCTAAAAAAACTTATTAAACTTCCAAGAGCTAAAAATGGTCCAAAAGGAAAATAATCACTTTTTTTTCTATATATAGTAAAGAGCTATTCCAAATAAAGAACCCAATAAAAAACCTATAAATAAAGTACCAAATAAATAGTTAATTCCAAGCCAAGCACCTATCATTGTTGTTAATGTTACATCTCCCAAACCCATTCCTTCTTTTTTTAAAAAAAATAAACTCCCCTTAGCAATTAAAAACAATAATTAAATATCCTAAAACTGCTCCTAAAATAGAATCAATAATTTTATTATCTAAAAAATTATAAATTATACCTATTGCAATACCTGGATAAGTTAAGCTATCTAATATTAACATATAATCTATATCTATCCATGATATTACGATAATAAGACATATAAAATATGTAATAAAAATCCATTTCCAACTTATACCAAAAGTAAAGAAAGCAATACATAATAATAGAGCTGTTATAAATTCATTTAAAGGATATCTTATACTTATTGTCTTCTTTACAATATCTACATTTACCCCCTAAAATAATCCAACTTAAAATTGGTATATTATCATAAAACTTTATATCATTATTACATTTAGGACATTTTGAATTTGGATATATTATAGATTTTTCTCTTGGAAGTCTATATATAACAACATTTAAAAAACTTCCAAGCATAGAACCAAAAATAAAAATTAATATAATATTTAAAATATTCATTGAAACCTATTTTGTATTTTATAACCTTAAATAAATTATAATGCTGTGATTATATACACATAAAATATTACTTTTAATTAAGTGTTAATTTACCCCTCTTGATGATAGTAATACAGGAAAAGTTTTAATAAAAATTTTTAAATCAAGACAAAATGATAAATTATTTATATATTCTATATCATATTTTAATTTAGTATCAATACTTAAATCATCTCTTCCATGTATTTGTGCCCAACCTGTAAGTCCTGGTTTTACTTTAAAAACATTTTTTTTGTTCTTCTGTATATGTTTTTACTATTGAAGGAACTTCTGGTCTAGGTCCTATTAAACTCATTTCACCTTTTAAAATATTTATTAATTGAGGTAATTCATCTATACTAGTTCTTCTTAATATTTTACCTACTTTTGTTATTCTAGGATCATTATCTTGAGTAAAACTGGTCCAATTTTATCAGCATTTACAACCATTGTTCTAAATTTATAAATTAAAAACTCCTTTTGATTTTTACCAACTCTTATTTGTTTAAAAAATATTGGTCCATTATCTGTAATTTTATTAGTATAGATACTATTATAAATAAAGGTATTAATAATATTAATGAAAATAAAGAAAAAAAAAATCTAATAATGGTTTAATTTTTATATACATTAAAATATAATTTTATATACCTATACAAAAATACTCAAAACCTAATTGTTTCATTGTGTCTAATTCATACTGATTTCTACCATCAAATATAACAGGATTTTTTCAATAATAATTTCATCTTATTAAAATTAGGTCTTCTAAATTGTGGCCATTCTGTAACAAGTACAAGAAAGTCAGCATTTTCTAAACATTTGTACATATCTTGATTAAATTCAATTCTTAAATTGTCTTTAAAATACAATTTAGTTTTTTCAATAGCTTCTGGATCAAAAGCTGATATATAGGCATTTAAAACTTAAAAGTTTTTCTATTATTTTTAAAGAAGGAGCTTCTCTTATATCATCAGTATAAGGTTTATATGAAAGTCCCCAAATTGCAACTTTCATATTTTCAATACTATTGAATCTTTTCAAGATTTTATTTATTAGTATTAATTTTTGTTTATCATTAACTTCCTTAGTAGCTTTAATAATTTTAGAACTATAGCCTTTTTCTTCAGCTATATAGTCAAGAATTTTTATATCTTTTGGAAAACAAGAACCACCAAAGCCAATACCTGGAAATAAAAATTTATGACCTATTCTACTATCATAAGACATTCCTTTTCTAACATTATTAATATTTGCTCCTAAAATCTCACATATATTTGCTATTTCGTTTATAAAAGAAATTTTCATTGCTAAAAAAGCATTAGAAGCATACTTTGTCATCTCAGCTGATTTTATATCCATTTCAAGTATTGGATTATCATTTCTAACAAATGGCAAGTATAATTCTTTCAGTACTTTTAAAGATTTCTGTGTTTCAAAACCTATTACTATTCTATCAGGTTTCATAAAATCTTCAATTGCTGATCCTTCTTTAAGAAATTCAGGATTACTTAAAACATCAAATTCTAATTTTAAATTTCTTTTTTCTAAAGAATCTTTTATAATATTTTTTATAGTTTCACAAGTCCCTACTGGTGCTGTAGATTTATTAACAATAATTTTATAATCATTTATATTTTCTCCAATATCTTTAGCTACTTTTAAAAGATTTTTTAAATTTGGTTTTCCTTCTTCATTAGAAGGAGTATCTACTGTTATAAAAACAATTGAAGAATTATCTAAAGCATATTTAATATTTGTAGAAAAAACTAATCTCTTTTCTTTTATATTTTTTTTTATTAATTCTTCAAGTCCTTTTTCATATATTACTGATTGACCTTTTGATAATTTATTTATTTTATCTTCATTAATATCTACACAAATAACATTATTGCCCATTTCGGCAAAACATGTGCCTGTAACTAATCCAACATAACCAGTACCTATTATACAAAGATTCATTTTTTAAATGGAAATTTATTAGGAACTTTACCCAAGAATTTTTCAGGATTTAAAATATCACCGTAAGTAGAATCACCAACTTTCATTTGAGTTTCTAAAGCTTTCATCATCTTTTTTAATTGTTTTCCTTTTTTACCAAAACCACCTCCAAAAAGACCCATATTAGACATTTCTTTTATCATTTTTCTCATTTCTGAAAATTGTTTAAGCAATTTATTCACTTCCTGTATAGTAGTTCCACTTCCCTTTGCAACTCTGTTTTTTCTACTTACATTAAATATTTCTGGATTTCTTCTTTCTTCTTTTGTCATAGAATTTATTATTGCTTCTATTTTTTTCATTTGTTTCTCGCCTTCAGCTATTTCTTCAGATTTTAATTTACCACCAAGTCCAGGTAACATACCTATTAATTGCTCTAAACTACCTAATTTTTTCATACTTTTCATTTGATTTAAGAAATCTTCTAAATTAAATTCACTTTTTCGTAATTTTTTTTCTAGTTCTTTTGCTTCTTTTTCATCAATAGTAGCTTGAGCTTTTTCTACTAATGTAATAATGTCTCCCATACCTAATATTCTTGATGCAATTCTTTCAGGATGAAATAATTCAAGAGCTTCTAATTTTTCACCTAAGGCCATAAATTTTATAGGTTTTCCTGTTACAGCTTTAACAGATAAAGCAGCACCACCTCTTGTATCACCATCTAGTTTTGTTATTATAACCCCAGTTATATTTAAATATTCATCAAATGTTTTTGCCATATTAACAGCATCCTGACCTATCATTGCATCAACAACAAGTAATATTTCAGTAGGTTTTGCTAAATCTCTTACTCTTACTAATTCATTCATTAGTTCAATATCAATATGCAATCTTCCTGCTGTATCTAGAATTATAAAATCATGGCCATTTTTTTTAGCATATTTTATTGCTTGTTCTGCTATATCTACAGGATCTATTTGTCCTAAACTAAAGACAGGAATATTTATTTGTTTTCCTAAAACTTCTAATTGTTTTATAGCAGCTGGTCTATAAATATCAGCTGCTACAAGTAAAGGCCTTTTACCTTGCTTTTTTAAAAATAAAGCCAATTTTGCACTAGTTGTAGTTTTACCAGACCCTTGAAGTCCAACCATCATGTATATTGTAGGAGTTTTTTCAGAAATTTCTAAAGATTTATTTTCTCCTCCCATTAATTCTACTAATTCATCATTAACTATTTTTATAAATTGTTGTCCTGGAGATATACTTTTTATTACATCATGTCCTATAGCTTTTTCTTTTACATTATTAATAAAATCTTTTACAACTTTTAAATTTACATCAGCTTCAAGTAATGCTCTTTTAACTTCTCTTATTGCTTCAGAAATATTTTCTTCTGTAATTTTTCCTTTACCAGAAATTTTTTTAAAAACTTCTTGTAATCTTTCAGATAAACTTTCAAACATAATATTAAAATAATTAAATAAAAATAATAGACAAATGAATTATATCATAACTATAAATGAAATTTTTTAAAATGAATTTTTAGTTTTGTAATAAGTTAAATGTTTTTGTATTTTTTTATTAATGTGCTATACTTATCCAAGATGCTATTATTGGTGCTATAAGTAAAGCAACTATATTTATAACTTTAATAACAGGATTAAAAGCAGGACCTGCTGTATCTTTAAAAGGATCTCCTACAGTATCACCAACAACAGCTGCTTTATGAGCATCTGAACCTTTACCTCCATGATGACCTTCTTCTATATACTTTTTAGCATTATCCCAAGTTCCACCACCAGTTGACATTTGTATAGCTAATAATAATCCTGTTACAATACTTCCAATCAATACACCACCTAACATTTCAGCAGCTATTTTTGGATTAAATAAACCTACTCCTAAACCAACAATCATAGGAACTATAACAGGCAATAAACTAGGTATTATCATTTCTTTTAAAGCAGCTTTTGTTACTATATCAACACACTTACCATAATCAGGCTTGTCTATACCTTCTAATATTTTTTTTGTAGCAAACTGATTTTTTACTTCTTCTATTATTGAATAAGCTGCTTTTCCTACAGATTCCATACAATATGCACCGAAAATAAAAGGAACAACTCCACCAACAAATATACCAACTAAAACATAAGGTGAATCAACTGATAAATTCAAAATAGGTATATTATTGCTTATAAACTTATGTCCATAATCAGCAAATAAAACTAAAGCTGCTAAAGCTGCTGAACCTATTGCATAACCTTTTGTAACAGCTTTTGTTGTATTACCAACTGCATCCAAAGCATCAGTTGTTTTTCTTATATTTGGAGGTAATTGAGACATTTCAGCTATACCACCAGCATTATCAGTAATAGGTCCATAAGAATCTAATGCAACAATTATACCAGCCATAGATAACATTGACATTGCTGCTATAGCAACACCATATAAATTGCCTAATGAATAAGCTGAAAGTATTGCTAAAACAATTACAACTATTGGATAACCTGTACTTTTTAATCCAACAGCTAAACCTGATATAATATTTGTAGCAGCCCCCATTTCACTTTGTTTTGAAACTTCTCTAACAGGCTTAAATGCTGTTGATGTGTAATATTCTGTTATTATAACCATTAAAGCTGTTACAATAATACCTATTAAAGAACATAAAAACAATGACATAGAGCTATTTATTCCTTTTTCCAACATTTCAGATTTATAAAGTAATTTAGAAATAAAATAAAAACCAATTGTTCCTGCAATACCACTGACAGCTAAACTTTTGTATAATGCTCCCATTATATTATTAGATGATCCTAATTTAACAAAGAATGTTCCTATTATAGAAGCGATAATAGCAACAGCACCTATAGCTAAAGGTATAGCTAATCCTTCAACTAAATTAGGAAAAGTTAGATATCCTATTAACATAGAAGCTGTAGCAGTAACGACATAAGTTTCAAATAAATCTGCTGCCATACCAGCACAATCACCAACATTATCACCAACATTATCAGCTATAACTGCTGGATTTCTAGGATCATCTTCAGGAATTCCTGCAACAACTTTACCGACTAAATCACCTCCAACGTCAGCAGCTTTTGTATAAATACCTCCCCCAATTCTGGCAAACAGACATATTAAACTTGCTCCAAATGCTAAACCTACCATTGGTTGAGTTCCTTCTACTCCCATAGAGCTTATTAGTATATAAAAACCACTAACTCCTAACAAACCCAAACCAACAACAAACAAACCTGTAACAGCACCACCCTTAAAAGCAACTTCTAAAGCTTCTTGTAGACCTTTGCTTGCTGCTTGAGCTGTTCTACTATTAGCTCTAACAGATACATTCATACCTATATAGCCAGCAGCTGCTGAAAATATAGCACCAATAACAAATCCTAAAGATGTTATTTTATCTATAAATAGAGCTATTAATATTGCTATTGGAATACCTATTAAAGTAATAGTTTTATATTGTCTATTTAAATATGCACTTGCTCCTTCTTGAATATGATTAGCAATACTTTTCATTTTTTCATTTCCTGGATCTTGTTTCATAATCCAGCTTGCTAAAAAGCCTCCATATAGTAGTGCTAAAATAGCACTTATAGGAGCAATATAAATGAAGAAATTTGTATCCACTACTACCTCCAAATACAAAAAAAAATTTTATTGTAAAGTAAAAGTTAAAATTAATTTAAAACTAATATATTAGCAACTTAATATACAAATTTATTTCTTACTTAAAGAAAATTTATCTAAATTTAGTTTCTATAAAACGTCTGAATTATACTAAACTAAAATCAATTTATTTTTTTTTTTTTTTTTTTTTTGAGTTTTATAAAGTATTATTATTCAACAATAGACTTGTTGTTAAAAATAACTGATATTAATCTATATAACAGGATTATAGGTATATAAGAATCGAATTGTCATGCAAAATACTTTTTTTTCAATAGGAATTTTAAAATGTTACATAACTTTCTGTACTATGCATAGTTTTAATGCTGTATAGATGCTGTTAGGTGCTATTTAACTAATTTTTATTTCAAGACTTCTTTTCAATTCATTAATATCTAATATCTTATCATATTTTTCTTTTCTAATTTCTCTACTAGTTAAGTCTAATTTAATTCTTTTTAGAAATTCTCTAAAATTTGGATTTACTTGTGCAATTTTGTTGATAGTATCAATATCAATAATTTCTTTTTCTCTGGCTGGAAATAATATTTCTGATGAATCAGGATCAACTATATCAAGTTTTATTATACCTATTCCAAAGGAATTTGTTAGTCGATTAATTTCTTGTTGAAATTCTTCATCTGTTTCAACTATTTAACCTCATTATATTTTTTATACTGAAATGTCTAGTAATTTAATACCTTGAACATTTTAATATAATTTGACAAACAAGATTAATATATGATATCTCTAAATTTTGCTAATTTTGATGACAAAAAATTAAATAAAACTCAAAGAAAACTATTCTCAATTATCAATTATAAACTTAGAATTCATAATGAAAAACTACTTAAAGTATTTTTATTCAATTTTGATATTGAAGCTAAATTTACAATAAATCAAAAAAATTATATAGAATCATTTAATTATTGTACTATTTATTCTTAAATATGTTCACAGTATTGTTATAATAGATGATGAATAATTAAGAGTTAAAAATAAACTAAAGAATAAAGTTCATTAAATTATAAGTTAAAAAAGCTGATATATAAGCAAATATTGTCATATAAATAAACATATAAATAGAATATTTCCAATGTCCTGTTTCTTTTTTAACAATAACTAGTGTGCTCATACATTGACAACAAAAAGCAAAAAATATTAATAATGAACAAGCAAGAGGAAGAGTATATATAGGTTTATTTGTTATTGGATCTTTTTCTTGTAAAAGTCTTTCTTTCAAAGATTTTGAGTTTTCATCTACATCACCTAAAGAATATATAGTTCCTAATGCAGATATAAAAAGTTCTCTAGCACCAAAAGCTACACTTATTCCAACACCTATCTTCCAATCATAACCTAAAGGTCTTATTATAGGCTCAATAGCTTTTCCAAATTGTCCTATAAAAGAATTTTCAAGTTTTATTGAAGCTATTTCTTCACTTGATTTATTTATTAGTAATTCTTCTTTTGGATTAGGATAAATAGATAAAAACCATATTATTATTGATAATAAAAATATTATACTACCAGCTTTTTTTAAAAAAACTTTTCCTTGTCTAATCATTTGTTTATAAGCAACTTTTAATCTTGGTATTTGATATAAAGGCATTTCCATAAAGAAAGACTTAGATTTACTTTTAAAAAAAGATAATCTAAATATTTTTGCAAAAATTAAAGCAATAAAACTACCTAAAAAATACATAAAAAATAAAGCTAATCCTTGAGTATCTATAAATCCAAATATTTTATATGAAGGTATAAATATTCCTATAAGTAAGACATAGACAGGTAGTCTAGCACTACAAGTTATAAATGGTAAAACCATCAATGTTGCCATTCTTTCAGCTTTATCAGGTATTGTTCTAGTAGCCATAATTGCAGGCACAGAACAAGCAAAACCAGAGAGAAAAGGTAAAAATGCTTTACCATTTAAACCAAAGTATGACATAAATTTATCGGTTATAAAAGCAGCTCTTGATATATAACCAGATTGTTCCATTAAACTTAATAAGAAAAATAATATCATTATTTGTGGTAAAAATACTAATACTCCTCCAACCCCAGCAAAAATTCCATCAACTACAAGGCTTTTTAAAGTTTCATTTTCTATAAATTTACCTACAAAATTACCAATTTCTGATATTGAGTTTTCTAAAAAACTCATTAATGGTTGAGAAAATGTATATAATGATTGAAATACTAGAAAAAATATTAATACAAAAAATATAAATCCTTTTACAGGATGTAGTAAAACTTTATCAATTTTATATGATATATCAGCTATTTTTAAAGTTTTATTACCTATAACTTCATTAATTATATATCTAGCTTGCAACTGATATTTTTTCATTTTTTCAATTATATATTCTTCATCAACTAAATTAATGTTTTGTGGATTACTAGGTAATAAACTCAATGACTTATTAGTAATTTCAAGTGATTTTATAACATTATTATTTGCAGTTTTTTTAGCTTCATTATGCAAAAAATTACTTATTTTTTTTTTTTGCTTCTTCTTCATTAATTGTTGAACATAATAAAACCTTTAAACCTAAATATTCTTCTAACTTTTTTAAATTTATATCTTTATATGATAATAAATCAGATTTATTAACTATTACTAAAATATCTTCATTATTTATTATTTCTTTAACTGCTAAAATTAAAGATATACCAGCTTCTAACTTTGATGAATCTACTATTATTACAACTTTACTAAAGTCTTTAATATTTTCATTTAGTTTTAATAGTGTCCCTATTGTAACAGCTTCATCTAAAGTTGTAGGTATTAGATTATATACTCCAGGTAAATCTATTATTTTTATTTTTTGTTCTTCAGAATAATTTTTATTATCACTTAATTCAGCTATTGCATAATCTACACTTATACCTGAATAGTTTGAAACTTTTCTTGATTTTCCAGAAAGTATGTTAAATATACTTGATTTTCCAGAATTTGGAAATCCAAGAAGAAGAAAGTTTTTCATAATTCTACCTCTATAAACTTAGCTTGATTTTTTCTTATTGTAAAAAAATTTGTATCAAAGTGTTTTAAGAAAATAGGATCTCCCAAAGGAGATTTACTTACTATTTCTATTTCATCACCGGGTAATACACCTAATGATATAAGAAATAATTTTGTTTCTATATCATTTTTTAAATCCAATATTTTTACTTTTTTACCAACAGGTATATTAGATAATATGTCTTTATTCTTAATTTTTGCTTCTATCATATTTCCTCTTGTGATAAATAAGAATCCCCTACTTGAAGTTTTACGAATTCATTATAATTTTTAAAATTAAATTTTTTATTTTTACTACTATAAAAAGATTTCATGAACTCAAAGAATTTTTCTCTTGTCTCGTCACTTATAAGATGTTCTATTAAACAAGAATCAGTGTGAGCTGTTTTTTCACTTACATTTAATATATCTTTTAAAAAGTAATATAATAAAGTTCTTGAAGATAAAATATCATGGACCTTTTCATGTCCATAATTTGATAGAGAATAAAACTTATTATTTTCTACTATTAAATTTTTTTTTAATAGATTATTTAAAGCAATAGAAACAGTAGCTTTAGATAATTTCATTTCTTTTGCTATATCTGTAACTCTAGCATAGCCTAAATTTTCTTTTAGCTTATGAATTGTAAGTAAATAATGTGTCATAGAGTGAGATAAGTCACTAGATTTCTTTTCAATTTTTTTTTCTACTAAGCACATATAATTATTATATACTAACTTTTGTTAGATAATACTAACAAAATGTAAAATTATGTTAAACTTAAGCAAGTCTTATATTATTCTTAATATATATAACCTAGTTTTATAATAGAAGGTGAAAAATGAAAAAAATAATTTCAAGTATTCTAGGTTTTCTAGTCTTATCAGCTTGTAATACTCAGATTAATGAGAATCTGTCACTTGATAATGAGGATTTGTCAATACAAAGTAATAATTCTTTTAAAGTAGTTCAAATAAAATTGAAAAATAGTAAAGATTTAGTAAATTTAGCAACAAAAGGATTAGACTTATTCGGTTTTGATTCAAAATCAAAAACTATAAAAGCTAAAATTTCTACTAAAGAAGAACAAGATTTGAAAGCATCTAAGTATGATTTTTCACCTGTTGCTGAAGTAAATATGTCTTCAAGAGGATTGTTACCAGGATATATGACTTATAATGAAATGAAGAATAAGTTAAAACAACTTGCTGACTTTAACCCTGATATAGCAACTTTAAATGATATAGGTGATACATGGGAAAAAACACAAGGTAAATCACCTAATAATGATATATGGTGCTTAACGATAACAAATAAAAAAGTAAAAAATCAAAAACCAGCAAGTTTATTTATAGGTGGGATGCACGCTAGAGAATTAGCACCACCAGAAATAATGTACAAACTAGCTGAATACTTAGTAAAAAATTATGGTAAAGATTCTCAAGTAACAGAATTAGTAGATACAAGAGATATAAATATAGTTCCTATGGTTAATGTTGATGGTAGAATAAAGGTAGAACAAGGTAATAATTGGCAAAGAAAAAATACTCATGGAACAGGTGTTGATTTAAATAGAAATTTTGATAGTTATTGGAATTATCAAGGTCTAGATGTTCCTTCTAGTTGGATTGGAAGTTCTACAAATCCAAATAGTGAAACTTATAGTGGAACAGCACCTGCTTCTGAACCTGAAGTTCAAGCTATACAGAATTATTATAAGGTTAAAAAATTAAACTTGGTTTTAGACATGCACTCTTACGGAGAAATGTTCTTTTGGCCTGTAGGATACAGTGACAAGCCTATTCCTGAAGTAAATATATTTAAAAATATTTACGAAAACTCTTTCAAAAAAATAGGTTATCAAGGTGGAACAAGTATGACTTTATTATATCCTACTACAGGAACAACAGATGATTACGCTTATGTAAAACATAAAGCTTTAGGATTAGGAATGGAAATAGGGCAAAGTTTTAGACCATCATATCAAGAAGTTGAATCTATGTGGAATGAATTAAGACCTAATTTATTGTATTTAATAAAAGTTAGTAATACTACATTAACAAGAAAATAGCCCTTAGCGTTTTATTACCTTAGCGTAGAGATATTTTTATTTTTATCGTTTTTTATACTAATACCAATTTTCTCTTAATATTTTTTTGTTACAAAATGTCATAACTACTGTGAAAAATTATATAAAACCTCGACAATGAAACTATAAATTTAGTATAAAGTAGTATTTATAGGGAATAGTATTAAATTGAAAAAACACAAGATATTTTATTATTTTTCAAGTAATTTTTAAATTATACTAATAATTTTTAAATTATACTAATTGTTTTATTAATATTAACTTATTATCAAGTAAAGAAAATATTTTTAGCTGGTTACTAATTTCGTTGTTAAAGTTATAAAATGTTTTTAATTTTTTTTAAAAACATTTTATTGATAAGTGATATAATTAAATTAATTATAATTTTACCTATATGATAAAAAAAAATATTTGTGTATTATTAAGTCTTTTTATAACTTTATTATTTCCTTTAAGCTCTTATGCAAATAATGAATATTATTACCCTGGGCTAGATATACCTACATTACAGCCTAACAGAAAACTTTTACTAAATCAGATGGTTGATCCAGCTAAATCAGCTATATTATCAGCAATATATCCAGGATTAGGACAACTTTATTCAGGAAAAAAAGAAAAAGGAGCTTTAATAATGACATTAAGCACTTTATCTTTAGTAGGTGCTTTTGGATTTATTTTACCAAGACTTGCAAATAGACAAGAACAAGTTACAGCTTTAGGTTCTTCATTGGTATATATTTTATTATTGGTAGCTCATGTTGTAAATATAAGAGATGCTTTTGATACTGCTGAATTAATTAACTCTGAAATTAGAGAAAAATTATTATTATCTTTTGATAATAACTTTAATATTTCATATGCATTAGTAAAATTTTAGAATGCAAAAAGTAAAAATAACTGAAAAAAATTTTTCTTCAAATTCTAATTTAAAAAAAATATCTTATAATAACTATGGAGATATTTTTAAATTAAGTAAAATTAAAATACCCGTAAGAAATGATGAAGAGTTATCAAATATTTTAAATATAAAAGTTTCTGCAGATAAGTTTTGTGAGAAAATTAAAAAAGAAATTAAAGAAAATGAAAATACTAATAAAGAAATATTGATTTTCTCTTATAAAAATGAAAATAAAAATGGTTCATTAAAAAATGAAGATAATTCTTTAAGATTCATACTTAAAGTTATTCATAAAATTGATTATGATAGAGAAAATATTGAAATATATAAATTGAATAATAAAACTTTTCCAATATCCAAAACTATTCAGGTAAAAGGTTATGGAAATTGTAAAGATACTGCTATTAGCAATGCTTTAAAAAATACTTTGAAAAAACTTGATATTATGCTTGATTATAACGATATAATAATACATAGTTATAAACTTGTTTGTTTTGATAATATAGATAATTCAGGTACAAGCTGTAAAGTTAATGTTGTCCTTGGAGACATAGGATAATTAAATTTTTATGATAGAAACTAATAAACCAACGGAAAAAGCATTTATAGTTGCTGTTAAATTAAATGAAAATTCAGAAGATGATATAAAAGAATCTTTAAATGAACTTAAATCGTTGCTTGATACAGCAGGTGCTAAAGTAATTAAATCTTTTATACAAAATAGAAGTAGTATAGATCCTGCTTTTTATATAGGTATAGGAAAAGTTGAAGAAATAAAAAAAGAAGCTAAAGAAAATAATATAGATACTATAGTATTTGATACTGAATTATCACCTAGACAAATAAGAAATTTAGAAAAGGAAATAGGTAAAAAAATATTAGATAGAAGTTGGGTTATATTAGATATATTCGCACTTAGAGCAAAAACAAGAGAAGCTAAAACACAAGTTGAATTAGCACAACTAAAATACTTTATGCCAAGATTAACTAGACAATGGACACACTTATCGCGTCAAGTTGGAGGTGGTGTTGGAACAAAAGGACCAGGAGAAACACAATTAGAAACAGATAAAAGATTAATAAAAACAAGAATTGCTTTTTTAGAAAAAGAGTTAAAAGAAATAGAAAAACAAAGAATAGTTCAAAGAAAATCAAGAGAAGATGAATTTAAAGCTGTTTTGGTAGGTTATACAAATGTTGGAAAATCAACCTTACTTAATAAATTATCTAATGCTAATGTTTTAGCAGAAAATAGACTATTTGCAACTTTGGATTCAACTACAAGAATAGTAGAATTAAAAAATAAGAAGTATTTTTTGCTAAGTGATACAGTAGGATTTATAAGAAAATTACCGCATCATTTAGTAGCATCTTTTAAAAGTACTTTAGAGGAAATAAAGTATGCTGATTTAATATTACATGTTATAGATGTAAGTCATAGCCATTTTAGAGAACAAATTAAAACAGTAGAGCAAGTTTTAGCAGATTTAAAAGTTTTAAATAAAAGAACTATATATGTATTTAATAAGGTAGATATGTTACCTAAAGAAGATTTAGAAATAATAAATCTTGAACACTTTAAAAGTGATAAAATTTTTATATCAGCTGAAAAAAATATCAATATTGATAAATTAAAAGATAAAATATTAAAAATTATTGAAGAAGATTTCAGAATAAAAGAATTTAAAGTCCCAATAGAAAACTCAAAATTATTATCTTTTATATATCAAAATTCTGAGGTAATAAGGGAAGATTATGATGATAGTCACATAAAAATTTTAATAAAAGCTAAAACACCAAATATGGAGAAAATAGAAAGCAATTTTAAATGATAAATAATAATATATTATTAATACCATTAGACGATAGACCATGTAATTATGATTTTCCAATAAAATTAGCTAAAATAGCAGATTGTAATTTAATTATTCCTGATAAAAATTTACTAGGAAATATATTTAGAGTAGGAAATAGAAAAAAAATTTATAAATTTATAGAAAGTAATTTTAAAATATGTTCATCTGTAATAATATCTTTTGATACATTATTATATGGTGGATTAGTACCATCAAGAAGAAATTATGATACTTTTGAAGAAATAAAATCATTCTTATCTATTATAAATGAAATAAAAAATTATAATAAAAAGATTAAAATATATGCTAATACAACAATAATGAGAATATCTAATAATAACTATAATGAAGAAGAAAAAGAGTATTGGAAAGATTATGGAAAAGAAATATATAAATTATCATATTTTCTACATAAAAATAAAATCATAAATCAAAATAATTATGAGAATTTTAGTATAGAAGAATATTCAGATAAAATACCTAGAAAAATAATAAATGATTACTTTAAAGGAAGGCTAAAAAATTTTTTTATCAACAAAGAAATAATTAATTTAGCTATTAATAAAAAAATAGATTTTTTATCAATATCCTGTGATGATTCAGGTAAATATGGTTTTAATGTACTAGAGAAGAAAATTTTAAAAGAATATTGCAAGAATTTTAAAAATATAATTATATATCCCGGAGCTGATGAAGCACTATTGATATTATTAACTAGATTTATAAATCATAAAGGTAAAATAAAACCAAAATTTTTTACCTTATTTGATTGTAGAACAAAAAAAGATAAAACAATAACTATTTATGAAGGTGTTAGTATTAAAAATACATTAAAAAGCCAATTAAAAGTGATAGGGGGTAAAATTGTTAATGATATAAATAAATGTGATATAGTTTTGTATTTTCATTTACTTAATAAATCACAAGAAGATCAATACTTAAATTCTATTTATAAAAAGAAGAGTTATGAACTCTCCACTAAATTTATAAAGAATGAAATAGAAAATATAGAAAATATTACAAAATTAAAAGACTTAGCAATAGTTGATATTGCTTATGCAAATGGCGCAGATAAAAAATTCACAGAATGTCTTTTAAAAAAAATTAATCCTTTAAATTTTATTTCTTATTCAGCATGGAATACAGCTGGAAATACCATAGGAACGATAATTTCTCATTCTAGTATAGCTAAATTTAATAATAAGAACAAATTAATAAATCTAGAATTCTTAATTGAAAGATTTTTAGATGATTATCTATATCAAAGCAAATTAAGATTAGAATATGCTAAAAAATATTTATATCCAATAAGTGAAAGCAAACTTGAAGAATTAAAATCTTATTTTATAAAAGAATCAAATAAATTTATAGATAATATTAGTAAAAATAATAAACTTAAAATAAAAATAAAAAAAGTTGAGTTTCCTTGGAATAGATTATTTGAAATAAATGTTCAAGTTATAGTACAATATTCCAAGAAGCAGATTTAAAAATATATGCAAAAGATATCAATTGAAAAAATGTTTTTGTGTTTTAAAAGCAAAAGATTTAATTTAGAAGATACAAAAATGACAGAACCTAAAAAAAAATTAATAAATTAATAGTTCTAATATCAATTGCTTTTTGTTAGTGTTTTATAGTAGATAATTATTCAAAAAGTATTTTTAAATTAGGACTTGAAACTATTAGAAATACTTTATTCAATCCGTTAACTAAACAAAAAATACTTTATATTAACATATTTTAATTTTTTGGAAAAAAATTTTTATTTTAAAATATATATAAAGTATTAGTTAAGGTTATCAAATATTATTCTTAAATCTTTTATATATATTTTTTTCTTTCTAGTTTCTATAATATTTTCTGCAACAAAATTACTAATAACTCTAACAGTAGTTTCTGTAGTTGCACCTAACATACTTGATAATTCATTTCTGGTTAATGATATGTTAATTTTTATTGTTCCGTCAGCTTGTTTAACACCATAAAGCTTTTGAAGTTCTATTAATAAGTCTATAAACCTTTCTTTTACAGGCTTACAAGCTAAATCTCTTGATTTATTAAGTAAATAATTTAGATTTTTTGTCATAAGATTAAATATTTCAAAAGCAAAGTTTTTTTCTTCATTTATAAAATAGTAAAATAAATCCTTATTAAAAAAACAAACAGTTGTATCTTCTAAAGCCTCAGCTGTTTCAGAATATTTTTCTCCCATAAAAAAAGATTGATAGCCTATTAATTCAGTAGGGTTAGCTATTTTATATATAAATCTTCTATCATTAAACATCATAATTTTTTCTAACTTTACTTTGCCACTTTTTATACAATAGAAGCCAAAAGATACTCTACCTTCATGAAATATAGTTTGACCTTTTTTATAAAAATTATTAACTTTAAATTTTGATATTTCCTTTAATGCCTTATTTGAAAGATTTTTAAATACACCATTTTTAAAATTTACACATTCACGGCAATCAGAGATACAACTCTTCATATATCACCTCTTAATTACTTAAACCATCTATTCTAGGACTTACAAGTATTTTCCAATATTTAAATATAAAAATAGAAAATACTAATATCCAAAGAAATCCAGATATATTAATTGCTAATTTAGTATAATTACTCAAAAATAACGGAATAAAAACTCTTATAAAAACAGACAAATTTATTATATAGTAAGCTAAAACTATTACTTTACTAGCTACTATAGGACGGCCAGTATGTCCTAGTGATACTCTTGTAATCATCCCATATATTATTACTGACATTCCACCTAATGTTAGTAAGTGTGTTGATAACGAATAGCTTATGTCTAAAAATAAACTTATACCTTTCATAAAAAATCCTAATATAAACCAAAAGTAGCCTATAAATAATATCCATAATATAGGTATTTTAGCAGTTTGAATTGGATGCCAATTTCTAAATCTTTCAAAATGTAAAAATGTTAATAAGAAGCATACCAATGAATTTATGACTTTTGATTCAAAAAATGAATTTGTTATTATAAATAAAAAACTAAGTATAAATAAATATTTTTCAATCCATTCTTTCACTTCAATTTTTTCTTCTAAAATAGCTTTTTTTGTAAAAAATGGTATAATTCTACCTGTTATAATAGTTATCATCATTAATATTGAGCTCAAAGCAATCATAATAGCTTTTCTGCTAAAATTTTCTAAGAAACCGAATATTTCTAGATGTATAATAAAGTTAGATATGAATATAAAAAAGAATAATAAAATAAATATCCTATTTTTTCTTTGATTTTCTATTGAAAAATAATTGTATAAATAATATATTAGTAATAAATAAAAAAATAAATCAAAAAACATTATTATTATATTTTTTTCTTTACAAATAAAAGATAATATTCTAGGAACAATCCAAAAAAAGAATAATAATTTTAATCTAAAAAATTTCAAAGGTTCTTTAGCGGTCCAATTTGCTGAGGCTGTAAATATAAAGCCTGTAACTATTGCAATTACAAATCCAAATATCATTTCATGAGCGTGCCAATTGACAACATTATAATAATTATTTATTTTAAAATTTCCAGAATAAAAACTTATCCAAAAGTAAACTATAAATATACTATAAATACTACCAAATAAAAAAAATGGCCTAAATGCTATTTGCCATAAAGACTTTGTAGGAATAATATATTCAAATTTCATTTATAACATCCTTTCTTATTTGATAATTAATTTTTATTGATATAAGAGTATTTATTAAAAATAATAAAATCGCCATAGAGTTTAATATTGTAGATATTTTCAAAAGATAATATAGATTCATTATATCTGCTATTATTCTAGTAATAATAGATATATTTAAAAATACTAAATGAGTATAAAATATATGACTATAATTTATCTTTATCCTCAAAATAGCAGGAAATATAATTGGTGCATGAGCAAAAATCATGCTAATAACAAAACCTAAAAAGAATGAATGTAGAAAAGCATCATAAAGAAAATTACCAATTATAAACTGACCATTAATGATAATTATCATTGAAGAAATACCTAACCATAAATAACCATTTATAATACAAATTGCTATAAATCTTGTAAGTGAGTTATTTTTTAGCATGTTTAGTGCAATATCATATTTGAAAAACCATAACATGATTATAAAAAAGCTTATTCCTAGAATTCGAGTAGAAATATTGTAAGAATAAAAACTAAGAAATAAACTAGATGTTGTTAATAATATTGATAAAATAAAAATTTTTTTACTAGTATTAGAAAAATTTTTTAGTTTAGATAATTCTAATCTTTCTCCTGAAATTGTGAATAATAGAAAAGAGATCCACCATAAAGATATATGAGTAAAATAATAATTATAAATCCATAGTATATTACCAATTATTAGAAAACAAGTTCCCATTATTTGAATATAAATATGAATCTCTTTATCTATTTTCAAAGCATAAAGATAAATGAATATTAAATTAAATGAAGATAATAATATTAAAAATTTAATTATTAATTGATCTACCTCAAGAAATAATAAAAAAAATGATATTCCTGATAAAAAGGCTCCAATAAAAGCTACTTTTTTTCTAATTGCTACAGTTCTTTCAAGATTTATAAGAGTAAGCAAGAAACCATTTATCATTATTGGACCATGTAAGTACACAATATCCTGATTTACAAAATTGATTTGCCAACCACTACGATATAGTCCAATTAAAATTCCAATAACAATGTTAAATATTGCCAATAATAAAAAAGGTATGAGCTTATAGTTAATAGTCATACTAGGTGATTTTTTACCTCTTCTGAAATCATTTCTCTATTCCATCTTGGTTCCCATACTAACTCAACATCAACAGGTATATCTACAATTTCTTTTATAGATTGAATTACACTATCTATAAGATATGAAGTCATAGGACATATAGGTGTTGTCATTGTCATTTTTATGTTTATTTTTTCCTTGTAAATTTTTATATCATAAATTAAACCTAAATCAATAATGTTTATATTAGTTTCAGGATCAATTACCTCATTTAAAACTTTAGTAATATCTTTTATTGTTATATTACTTAATTTAGTTTTTTCTTTTTTAATAAATTTAAAAATACTCATTTAATTATCTCCATAAATTCAAATTTGTTATATTCTCCAATATTTTCAGAAAAAACACATTTGAAAGAACCATTACCATTATCTATATAAAATTTACAATTTGAACACATAATTTGTATTGAAATAATTCTTTTATTTAAAAGACTGTGTAAAATATACATAAGTAATTCAAAAAATATTTTTTTTTATCATATTCAATTTTCAAAATTAAATCTTTTAATTGATTTGTAAATCCCATAATATTTGATGCAATATTTTTTCCTTTTTCTGTTAAATTTAGTATTTCTTTTTTTGAGGTATTATTTTTTATTCTAAAGACTATCTCTTTTTTTTCTAAATTCTTTATTGAATCACTTACACTAGCCTTACTTATATTAAACTCTCTTGATATAAAAGAAACATTACGATTACTTTCATTTGAATTAAACATAAGAAAATTTAGTATTTTTAGCTGTATAAAACTTAAGCCTTGCTTTTTGTTATACTCCCACATCATAACATTAAAAGCTTCTGATATTCTTTCCAAAGCTATTATTATATTTTCATCTATATTCATATTATTTATGTTAGGTATCCTAACAAAATATTATTCTATTTAAAAATAATAAATCAATGACTAGAATCATTTTATAAATTGATATAAATCAATGATTTTTAGTAATAATTTGAATTTATTGATATTTATCTATACTCAAACTTTTGTATTTTGCATTTTTTTTTTCTAAAACTCAAATATTCTATAGTAGAAGTTTATAAGAATTAAAAATCATAGTAGATAGTTCTGATAATCCTGTCATAGAGTTAGATAGTTCTTTAAATGTTAGTTGAGTACCTTCATAATGGACGACAATTCCTTTAGATATGTTATTTTGAAGAGTTGTAGAAATATTTTGTATATCATTTTGTAATCTTTGCCTATACTCAAATTCAGTTTCAGAAGGTGCTTTTGGTAGTAATGGTAGTTGTAAATCTAAAAAAAAACAGAGAGTTGTCTTAAATCTTTTGTATGAAAATCCCAAAAACATTTTATAGATTGATTTCAAATATGTATAAACAAAACTTTTTTGATAACTCTCATATAGATCCATCATTAGGTACAGGTGTTCATCCAGCTTTCCTTGTTAATGGTGTAGAAAAATCTGAAATCTTTATAGGAAAATTTCAATCTATTGTTCATGATGGTGTAGCTTTATCATTACCTAATCAATCACCAATTGTTTCTATCAATTTCGATAACGCTAAAGCAAGATGTACTGATAAATGGTACAGCTAGAGTTTTATCAGGCTCCGGACCTATGAGCTGGTATCATGATAATACTCCTTTTGGAATCTCTGATTTAGTCGGAAATGTCTGGGAATGGATATATCTCGTTAAAACTAATAATGGACAAATTATTTGTCCTTCTGACAATCATTTCACACTAAGTGAAAACAATTGGACAGCAAGAAATATATATTTTGACTCTATTAATCCTGATAATTCTAACTCAACTAATGAAGTAGTTTTTCATTATGAATTCTAAGTTTATAATTGATAATTGAGAATAGTTTTCTTTGAGTTTTATTTAATTTTTTGTCATCAAAATTAGCAAAATTTGGGGATATCATATTAATCTTGTTTGTTGAATTATGTTAATGTTTAAGGTATTGTAAATATTTTTACTTTTTAAATAACCTTGAGTAATTAAAAATTATATGCTAATTTATAAATAATATTATTTTTTTAAAATTATGCAATTATTTCTCACTGATCCTTTATTAGAAGGTTTAAATGATCAACAGATAGAAGCTGTTAAATCTGTTGAAAGACCAATACAATTAGTAGCAAGTGCAGGAAGTGGAAAAACAACGGTACTAACAAGAAGAATAGCATATATGTTAAATGAAGGAATAAAACCAGAAAATATATTTGCTGTAACTTTTACAAAGAAAGCTGCTGATGAAATGATTAGTAGATTAAAATCTTTAGTTAATAATAAAAAATTAGTTGAAAAAATTTCAATAGGAACTTATCACTCGTTACTTTTACAGATAATAAAAAAATATTTTAAAGAATTAAATTTTACAAAAGAACCCACTTTATGTCTTGAAAATAGACAAATGAATATTATTAAAACTATAATAGATGATTTAAATTCAGAAATATTAAAGGAAGAAGCAATTTCATATATTGGAAAATTAAAAAACATGGGAATTTTTTCAAGTGAATTTTCTAATATGATAAATAAAAATATTAATCCAATAAATATAGGTAAAGACTACATTTTAGATATCTCTAATATTTATAAAAAGTATCAAGATTATTTATTGGAAAATGACTTAATAGATTTTGATGATATTTTATTATTAACAAGAAAATTGTTACAAGATAATCAAAAAGTTAGATATGAAATTCAAAGTAAATATAAATATGTCCTTGTTGATGAGTTTCAAGATGTTAATAAAGTTCAATATGATATAAGTAGAATAATAGCTTCTCCTGAAAATAATATATTTGTAGTAGGTGATGATTATCAAAGTATATATGAGTTTAGAGGTTCTGATGTTAATATAATCCTAAATTTCTCAAAAGATTATAAAAATACTAAATTAATAAAACTAGAAAGTAATTATAGATCAACACCAGAAATAATAAGTATTTCTAATAAATTAATAAAAAATAATTTAGGACAAATAGAAAAAAATGTAAAATCTGAAAATAAAAGCATTGCAGATTCTGTTAATTATTATGTTGCTGAAGATATATATGATGAAAGCTTTTATGTAGCAAAACAAATAAGAAGCTATATTTTTAAAGGTATAAAACCTGAAGAAATAGCTGTTTTGTATAGAACACATTCTCAATCAGCTTATCTTGAAGAAGATTTAGTAGCTTGGAATATACCATATACTATACATAAAAATACAAGTTTTTATGATTTGAACGAAGTTCAAGACTTATTAGCTTTTTTAAGATTAGCTAGAAATAAAGAGGATGATTTACAAATAGGATTTGAAAGACTTTTTAAGTTTTTCAATTTAAATAAGATTACTTATGATTTTATAAAAAATAATTTTAAAAGTAGTGGTAATTTAATGAGTGCTTTTATAGAAACATCTTACTCAAATATACATCCAGGTCAAAGAATTTTACTAAACAAAATGATAGATAATATATTAAGATGGCAAAAAATTGCTGAAAATAATGATGTTGCTTATGTTATAGATTATATTTTAGAAAGTTCAGGATATAAGAAAAGACTAGAAAATAAACATACTGAATCAGCTGAAAATTCTTTAAATATTTTAGAATCTATGTATGATAAAGCTATTAAATGGAAATCTAAAAATATAGATGATTTTTTTAAAGAAATACAAACTCAAGAAATAAAAAAGAAAGAAAATAAAAATAAGAAAAATGCAGTTCAATTAATGACAATACATAATTCTAAAGGTATGGAATTTGACGTTGTATTTTTAATAGGATTAGAAGAAAATAAACTACCTAGTAGAAAATCAATAGCTGATGGTAATATACAAGAAGAAAGAAGATTATGTTATGTTGCTTTAACAAGAGCTAGAAAATATTTACATATAACAAGAGCAAAGCAGAAAAACTCATTTGGAAAAGTAAATAAATATGAAGTTTCAAGATTTTGGCATGAAATTAATTCATAAAAAAAATGAAGATACTAATATTTTCAATATATAATCAACCTGAACAATTAATAAGTTCTTTTAAAGTATATGAAAGTAATAAAAATGAAGATGTGTATTTTTTAAATTGTTCAAATTCTTTAAAATTTTGTGATATTAATTCTGATAATTATTTTCAAAAATGTTTTGAATGTATTGCTGACAAATTTTTTTTGTTTAGATTATTTAATATTGAAGAAAAAAAATTAATTGATATTGATAGTTATGAAAAAATAAATGTTGATATTCCTTTATTTGATAGTATAGACGATTTAAAATCATTTACTTATAATAATATAAATTATGGTTTATATGCTTATAAATCTGTTGTAAATATTACAAAGAAAGAAAAATTTAATATTAAATTTGTAAGATACCTTATAAAAAATATAATAAATGAAGCAATAAATTTTTATAATAAAATTTCAAATATTATTGATAATATAAAACCTGATAAATTTTATATATATAAGAATAATAGTATAATTTACTTACCGATTATAGAACTTGCTTTAATCAAAAATATTGAAACAATAACTTTTTATGTAGATAATAATGTTTTATATTTTTACAATGCAAAAACTAATGAACAATTAAATTACAATATTTTTTTAGAAAAAATTGATAATGAATATCTTATTAATGGCCAAAAAATTAGTAAAATTATTTATGCTAGAACTAAAAATGAAATTTTAAAGGCTATCGTTAAGTATAATCATGACTTGTTTTCTAATAACGTTGAAACTTTTAAATTTTTTAGAGATTTAGAAAAACAAAATTTTTGGACAGAAGAAGAATCTAATATTATCAAAAATAAAGTTTTAGAAATATATAATAAATTAGATAAAAAGAGCAAAGAAGCAAAAGAAAATGTAAAAATAAGTGCATGTATGATAGTTAAAAATGAAGAGAAAAATTTAGAAAGATGTCTTAATAGTATAAAAAATATTGTAGATGAAATAATAATATTAGATACAGGTTCAACAGATAATACCATTAATATAGCAAAGAAATATACTTCAAAAATTTTTGAATATAAATGGAAAGACGATTTTTCTGATGCAAGAAATAAAAGTATTTCTTATGCAAAAAATGATTGGATACTAATAATAGATGCTGACGAAGAGCTAACAGAAAATACTCAAAAAAATCTTTTAATAACAATATATGATGAACCATTATTTAAAGAAGAACTTGTATTTTGGTTTAAATGTTTTAATAAATATCCAAATGAACAAGAAAGCACTTTTTACTTTAAACACTTTTTATTCAATAAAAAACATGGATTTGTATTTGAAGGAAAAGTTCATGAATATTTGGTTAATCCTAATCAAAAAGAGAAAGATAAAGTTTTTAAAAAAACATCTACATCAATTCACAGTAAATCATTATTGTAATACTGAAAAAAACAAAGAAAAATCTAAATATTATTTACAAATTCTAGAAGATCAGTTAAATTTTGAAAAAACTTTAAAAGGTAAAATATCTATATTAAGTCATTTAGCTAATGAATATCAAAAAGTAGGAGATTCTGATAAAGCATTTAAAACTCTTTTAGAATGTCATAATTTGTTCCAAAAAGATAAAGAATTAAAATCTACATTAACATATATTTCCAATTTAATAAGTATATCAGCAAATTTAATATTTAATCAGCTTAATTTTGAAAAAGCAAGAAAATATGTTGATGAAGCTCTTGAGTTAATAGAAGATCATAACTTTACAGATGCTTTTTATTTAAAAGCTCTTATAGAACATAATACAAATAATTATCAAAAAGCTATTGATTTATACATTAAACTAATAAATCTTTTTAGAAGTAGTAATTTTGATAAAGAAAGTTCTTATGGCTTAAGTTCAAAAGGTAAAACATTATATCCTTTTACAGTAATACAACTTTATAAGCTTTATATGACTCTTAATAAAGAAAGCTTAGCTTTAAATGTTTTACTAGGTAATGAGAATAATTACTATTTAGTTAATATGTATGTAATAAAACATTTTCTTTTAAAGAGAGATTTAAAAAATTCTGCAAATGCTTATTTTAGAAACATATTAATAAGTCAAAAAAATAAAGATTTATTGTACAAATTATTAAGTGAAAATAAATATAAGCAAGCTATTTATCAAATGATTAATGAATTGCTAAACACTAAAGAAGTATTTTCTGATGATGATAAAGAAGAATTACAAAAATTACTACAAAGTATTATTTAAATTATTAATAGTATTTTTATTTTTAATAACTAATAATTCAATTGCTAATGCAAAACTAATTGATTACATATTTTTTAAAGATACATTTAACGGAAAAAAAATTAATTGTCATGCTATAAAAGTTGATTTAAATCATCCTTTTGTAAAAATAGATTTAGCTTTAGCATATAATAATACAAATAGAAGAGAAACCGTAAAAAGTATGGCTAAAAGAACAGGGGCTTTAGTTGCTATTAATGGAAGTTTTTTTCATTCTAGAAGAGGAATAGATAGTGTTGTCGGATTACTTATTTCTAATAATATTGTTTTAGCTGATTCAGGTCATAGAAGAACATCTTTAGGAATAACAGAAGATAGAAAAATAATTATTGGAATACCAAAGATAAGAAATATACTAGTTTTACCTGAATTAGGTAAAGTTTTTAAAATAAATGGTATAAATCAGATTAGAGGTAATAAACACTTAACAATATATAATAGATATTTTGGTACTCATACAAGAACTAATAAACTAGGAAGAGAAATATTGGTAGATAAAAATAATATGATAGTTGCTTATAAAATAAAAAATTCTCCGATACCTCAAGGTGGATTTGTTATATCAATAGATAAAGCAGGTTCTGAAATTGCAGAAGAGTTTCCATTAGGTGCAAGAGTATATATTGATTCTATAAGAGAAGCAGAATGGAAAAATGTTAGAACACTTATAACAGGTAGTCCTCAATTAGTTAAAAATGGTAAAATTTATAACACATTTTTTAAAGAAAAACTTAATCCTTCTATAAAATATCCAGCTCAAAGAAGTGCTATTGGTTTAACACATAATAATAAATTTATTATGCTTACTGCTATAGGAAAATTAACACTGACAAAACTTGCTCAAATTATGAAAAGATTAGGTTGTATAGAAGCTTTAGCTTTAGATGGTGGTGGTTCTGTAGATTTATATATGAAAGGTAAAAATATTACAAATAACAATAGACCTGTTACAAACTCAATTATAGTTAGACTTGAAAATTAGAAAGAAAAATTATGATATACTTTAAGATTAATACCTTTATAGGTAAATATATTTTTAGAATAGGAGATTTATTATGAATGAGAATGTAGAAAATATTATAGTCATTGGTTCAGGTCCAGCAGGATTAACAGCAGCTATATATTTAGCAAGAGCAAATTTAAATCCTTTAATAATAGAAGGTTATGGAGCTGGTGGTCAATTAATGCTCACAACTGAAGTTGAAAATTTCCCAGGTTTTCCTGAAGGAATAATGGGACCAGATTTAATGATGAATTTTAGAAAACAAGCTGAAAGATTTGGAGCTAGATTTTTAACAGAAGATGTTACAAGTGTAGATTTTTCTAAGAGACCTTTTAAAATAGAAGTAGATAATAAAGTTTTTTATTCTAAAGCTATTATAGTTTCAACAGGTGCAAGTGCTAAATTATTAGGGTTACCTTCAGAAAAAAGATTAATGGGACATGGAGTGTCAACTTGTGCTACATGTGATGGTGCTTTCTTTAGAAATAAAATAGTTTGTGTTGTAGGTGGTGGTGATTCAGCTTTGGAAGAAGCAAATTTTCTTACTAGATTTGCAAATAAAGTTTATGTAATACATAGAAGAGATAAATTAAGAGCTTCAAAAATAATGCAAGATAGAGCTTTTAAAAATCCTAAAATAGAATTTATTTTTAATAGTGTTATAGAAGATATTTTAGGTGAAAAAAAAGTTTCTTCTGTAAAAATAAGAAATGTTGAAAATAATGAATTAAAAGAAATATCATTAGACGGAGTATTTATTGCAATAGGACATACACCTAATACAAAATTATTTAAAGATTTTTTAGAATTAGATGAGCAAGGTTACATAATAACAAAAGGTAAAAGTTCTAAAACAAATGTAGAAGGAGTTTTTGCTTGTGGTGATGTTCAAGACCATACATATAGACAAGCTATAACAGCAGCAGGAAGTGGTTGTATGGCTGCAATAGATACAGAAAGGTATTTAGAAAGTTTAGAATAAATGTCACTAGGTTATTCTTCAATTGTTTTACATGCACACCTACCTTTTGTAAGACATCCTGAATATGACTTTTTTTTAGAAGAACATTGGTTATTTGAAGCTATAACAGAAACTTATATACCTTTAATTACTGTATTTGAAGGTTTAATAAATGATGGTATAGACTTTAAAATAACTATGTCTTTAACACCACCTTTAATAGCAATGCTTAAAGATGATTTACTACAAAGAAGATATTTAGTTTATATAGGAAAATTAATAGAATTATCAGAAAAAGAACTTATTAGAACAAAGGGGGATATTAATTTTGAGCCTTTAGCTAAATATTATCATCAAAGATTTTTAGCAACTTATGATATCTTTGAAAGAAAATATAAAAGAAACTTAGTTAATGCTTTTAAATCACTACAAGATTACGGTGTTTTAGAAATTATAACTTGTGGAGCAACTCATGGTTTTTTACCACTTATGCAAAATATACCTCAAGCTGTAAAAGCTCAAATCTCTGTTGCTGTTGAAAATTATAAATTGAATTTAGGAAGAGAACCAAAAGGAATTTGGTTACCTGAATGTGGTTATTATCAAGGTTTAGATATTTTATTAAGAGAAAATAATATAAATTATTTTTTTACAGATACTCATGGTATATTAAATTCAAATCCTAGACCAAGGTATGGTGCTTATGCACCTATTATATGCCCAAATTCTGGGGTAGCAGTTTTTTGTAGAGATAAAGAATCATCCGAACAAGTTTGGAGTTCTGAAATAGGTTATCCAGGAAATCCTTATTATAGAGAATATTATAGAGATATAGGTTATGACTTACCTTTCGAATATATAAAAGACTATATTCAACCAGATGGAGCAAGAAAAAATACAGGTATAAAATATTATAGAGTTACAGGTAAAACAGACAAAAAAGAACCATATAACTTAGAAATGGCAAAAAAAATTGCCAAAGAACATGCACTAGATTTTTTAGTAAAAAGACAAAATCAAATTATAAATTTAAATTCTATAATGGGAAGAAGTCCTATTGTAGTATCACCTTATGATGCTGAACTTTATGGGCACTGGTGGTTTGAAGGTCCTTTATTTTTAAATTATCTTATAAGATTTGTAAATGAACAAAATATATATAAACTAATTACTCCTAGTGAATATTTATATTTAAATCCTGTAAATCAGTTATCACAACCTTCTGAATCAAGTTGGGGAGCTAATGGTTATAATAGTTTTTGGTTAAATCCAAATAATGATTATATATATAGGTACTTACATAAATGTGCTAAAAAAATGGTTGAGTTTGCTTATATTTACCAAAAGCCTTATCCATTACAAAAAAGAGCTTTAAATCAAATGGCAAGAGAGTTACTACTTTTACAAAGTAGTGATTGGGCATTTATAATACAGACTGGAACTATGCCTGAATATGCTGAGAAAAGAATAAAAACCCATTTTCATAGATTTGAAAAATTATCAAAAATGGTTATTAATGACAATATAAATGAAAATTGGTTGAGTAAAATTGAATATATAGATAACATTTTTCCTGAAATAGATTATTCAGTATATAGATAAGTGTTATTTAATTTTAGTATAATTTTAGTTTAAGACAAGCAAGAGAAATATAGTAAATACTATATTTTTATTAGAATAGCTAAATTATTAGGAGTAAATAAGTGACAAGTGTAGGCTCTGCTGGTTATAATCCTTATCAATATCAAAACTACAATAATCAATATAATCAAGGTTATGCTACAACAGGTGTCAATCCATATGGGACTACTGATGGTTACATGGCTTCTCCTTATGCAACAGGTTATATGCAAGGAGCAAACGCTATTGCTGGTCCTGCTATGGGCATAAGCTCTATGGTAACAGGAATAAGTAGCATGACAAATAGTATAGGTGGTATATTAGGTACTATATGTAATTTAGTTGCTAGTATAATAAATTCAGTTATAGATTTAGTAGTTGGTCTTGTAAAAGGAGTTTTAGGTTTATTTGGAATAGGTAAAGATAAAGGAAACCAAAATATGCCTATGAATATGCAAATGAATCCAAATATGCAAATGAATAATATGACAATGCCAAATCATAATTATCAGGGTATTAGAACACCAGCAGGATCTAATGTTCCACCACCGCCACCAGGAACAGATATAAATGTAGCATATAATATAGTTGCAGGAGATTTAGCAAATGTAAGAGATCCTAATCAAGGAATACAAATTGTAGATATTCATGCATTGAAAGCTAAAGATTATAGAGAAAAAGCTGAACAATTTGCAAAAGAAGCTGAAAAAGAAGCAAGAGAAGCAGCTTATGCAGCTGAAGAATTACAAAGGAGAATAGCACAAAGAACAGGAGATATAAACACTTTAGTTGCAAAAATACAACAACATAAATCAAAAGCTATGGAATTACTTAAAACTTCTCAAGAATACACAAAAGCTGTATATGATGAAGCTTTATATGCTCAAGCTGCAAATGATATATTAAGTCAAAGATTTGGTCCAGCTTTTGGAACAACAGGAGCTCAAAAAGTTTTTGATGCTTGGAAAAATTGGATTGGTGGATATGAAGAAAGAAAGTTCCTAATATTTAAAGATAAAGTTAAACCAGCACCTGAAGTATTTATGAATGCTTTAAATGCTGTAAATGCTAATATAGGAAGAGCTACACAAGTATTACAAAGTTTAGCACCTATGAGATAAATAAATATTATGCAAGTAGGAAATTATCAGAATACAAATTATATAGTTCCAGTTCAGAGTAATGTTTCAAATCAACAATATAGTAATATTAGCGATCCTTTAGCATCTTATCCTTACGGCCAAGATGTTTTTTCAGGGCAATATGCTAGTTTTAAAACTATGTATTCAAATTTTGATACTTCTGTATCAAGATTTTCTCCTTTTTATGGAAAAATGGGAAATCAAAATAACAGTAGTTTTAATAATATTCCTAGTAATAATAACAATCAAGTAATTACACAAACAAATACAAATAATATTCCTGCAAATACAATGAGTAATAATCCTGTTATTAACACACAAAATACAATACCTGCTGTTATTCCAAAAAAAATTACTCCTAAAGGACCGGCTTTGACTAATATTCAAGAGTTATTACAAAATGAAGTTAAACAAATAAGCACTCCTCAAAAAGCAATAGAAACTATTGCACAACATGCTATGATTTCAAGACAAGAAAGAACTATGGCTAATAATATATCATGGGGAGCAAGATTTTATGCTAAAAAAGCACTAGAACTAGCTCAAGAACTCGAAAGAAATAGAGTTAATATGAATCAATCACAAATAAACTCTCTAATAATGAATATAGAAAATTTAAAAATAAAATCTATTAGCTTACTTAATGAAGCTAAAAAAAGAGCAATAAATACTTATAATGAAGCATTAAAAGCTACACTATTATATAATCACTTTTTCACTGAAAATGGACAATATACTACAATTTTAAATGATAATGATAGAAAATTTGTAGAAGATGAGTTGGATAAAACATGGAAACATTGGGAAGGTGGATTTCAAAAAGAATGGCAAGGTTCTATAGTTAAAGCTGATGAAGCACCTTTAGTTATTGATAAATCAGCTCAAGAGATTTATAATTATATTAATAGTATAGATAACATATTAGCTAAACTTAAAAATTGATTTTTATAGAAATAAGTTTAATCAGAAAAAATAATACCAATCTATTAAATTAATATTGAATTAAAAGAAAATTATTACTCTTGGATAGAAGATCAATTAAAACCTACTAAACTTTACTCATCTATAATAACTTTTTCAAGATAATTTTTCTAAGTGTAATAAGTATTACTAATTTATCTGTTTTATCTATGATAAAATAACTATATATAGCTTTTAGGTTTTGTATGAGAACAAGAGAAGTCCTTCAAAGACTAAATTTAACAAAACATGAATTATTTAAATGCATAGAAGATTTTAGAATAAAAATAAAAAAGAATTCAAATAATGAACTAGATTTTTCAGAGGAAGATGTGGCTTTTATAGCTAATGTTATTAAATTAAAAGAAGAAGACCACGGTGTTAATACTATAAAAAATATGTTAGGTAATGTTCATGAACTTAATTTTTTATCTCAAAATGATAAATCTTATTATGATGATGTAAAAGATACATTATTTAAAAAAATTCCAGATAATTATGTTTATGAACCTGAAATAAAAGTTTTTGACAGTAAATTAAGTTCTGATATAGAAAATAACATTTTAGATTTAAATTTTAAAATTGACAAAATTTATGAAATGTTAGAAAAATCTTTGGAATTAGTAGCTGAAAATTCAAAACTTAAAGAAAAAATAGAACATCAGGAAGAAAAAATAAAAATTTCAAAAGAATCTTTTCAAAAAGATATAGAAAACTTAAATAAAGAAATAGAAAGAAAATCTATTGAATGTAATCAATTAAATGATAGAATAAAATATTTAGAAGAACAATTAAATAAGGATAAAGGTAAATCTAGTATTAAATTTTTTGGTAAATGATAGATAAGTTTTTAAAAACAGCTTTAGATAATAACGATATTATTTTTTTTACTATTTCTAATGATGAAAATTTAGATTTATGGTATTCTGGAAGAATAATTAATGTAAATTCTGAAACTTTTGAGTTTGAGTCAATTTATGGTAAAATTTATACTTTTTCAAAATACAAAGTTAGGAATTTTAAAGGTCCAGGTATCCTTTATGAAAGTGACTATGTAGAATCAAAAATAAACACTAGTAGAATTTACATTACTTTTGATACTGAAACAAATGGATTAGCTAAAAAAGATGATGCACCTATTACTGATGTTGATAATTGGCCAAGAATTATACAAATAGCTTGGAGTTTAAATGATGATAAAGGTAAAGAAATAGAACATAAAGATATATTAATAAAACCTGAAGGATTTAATATTAGCGAAGAAAGCTTAAAAATCCATGGAATAACTCAAGAAAAAGCAGAAAAAGAAGGTATCCCTCTAAAAGATGCATTACAAATTTTTTCTGAATCAGTAAAAAAAGCTGATGTTTTAGTTGCTCATAATATAGCTTTTGATGAAAATGTTATAGCTTGTGAATTTCATAGACTAGGAATGGAAAATCCTATGATTAATAAAAAGAAAGTATGTACTATGGAATCATCAATTGATTATTGTAAAATACCTAGTAAATCTGGAAAGTATGCAAGACCAAGCTTAAATAATTTGTATCAAATTTTATTTCAAGAAACTTTTGACAATCAACATAATGCTTCTTTTGATGTTAGAGCTTGTACTAGAGCATTTTTTGAATTAAAAAGACTTGGTGTAATAAAAATATAATGAAGTCAATTTTTTTATTTAGTATAAATAATTTAAGGTTAGAAAACAATTATCCTCTATATCAAGCTATTATAAATAGTGAAAAAGTAATTCCGTTATTTATATTTGATAAAGATGTATTTGAAAATAATAATATTAATATTTATAAAAAGTCTTTAATATATTATTCCGTAAAATTATTAAATGATGAACTTAAAAAATATAACTCTAATTTGATAATAAGATATGGGAAATTTTTACCAGAATTACTGAAAATATTACAAGAAACAAAAGTAAATTCTATGTATCTAAATAGTTATAATAAAACTGATAATATAAATTTTTTATTAGAAGAATATAATTACAAGTTGTTTTTTTATGATGATTTAGAAAGTTTAAAGAAAATAAGAAAACAAAAATTTTATAACTATAAGAATAAATTTGAATTGAATTACAAACTTAATGATTGTAACTATAAAATATCAAAACTATATAATAATGAAAATTTATTTTCAGAAAATCTTGAAAGCATAAAATATAAAAAGTTTAGAGATTATAACTTCAATTTATCTTATGATAAACCAGAAGAAATAAATATTAACAATTATGAAGATTTAATTTTACATATAGAAACAGGTTTAATTTCTCCTATAAAACTTTTAAAAGAAACTAAATATGAAAGTAATTTTATAAAAAATTTTATTTTCAATTATATATATTTTAATGAATATAAAAAACTATTTAAAGAAGAAATTGACATAAAAAATAACCATTATGATAATTTTTCTTTTTTTATATCCTTAATTAATTCAAACACAAATAATGTCTTAATTAATGCTATTTCAAAAGCTATTTTAAGCAAAAGAGTATTAAGTATATATCACTTAGTAATTTTTATAAATTATGCCCTTGATAAGAATGTTAATCAGTTATGGATTAAAAACTTTTTAAAAAATGAATTAATAAATTTTGATGATAATCTTTTTAACTCTATTTTATACAATAGAGTTTATGATATTAAAAATGCAATTGAAAGCTTTAAAAATATAGAATTTATAAAAAAGTATTTAAATTATAATATACCAGATTACTTCTTTATATATCCTTATCAAATTCCTGTAAGTATGCAAAAAGCTTCTAATTTTATAATAGGAAAGGATTTTCCTGAATATAAATTGGATGAAATGCTTATATCGATAAATTACGACTAGTTAATCTTTTATTATTTAAAACTTTTGGAAATTATCTCTTTTTGTGCCTGTAAATGTTCTTTATATGTTTTTGTAAAAACATGACTACCATCGCCTTTAGCAACAAAATATAAATATGGTGTGTCTTTATAGTTTATTACTGCCTTAAATGATGATAAACCTGGATTGCATATTGGACCTGGTGGTAACCCTTTATTTATATAAGTATTATAAGGAGAATTTACTAAAATATCTTTAAAACTTAGCCCTTTATTTCCTTGATGTTTTCCCAAAGCATATTCTACTGTTGGATCAGCTCCTAATTTCATACCAATTTCTAATCTTTTTATAAAAACACCGGCTATTAATTCTCTTTCATTTGGATTTTGAGTTTCAAGTTCAACGATTGATGCTAAATTCAAAGTATCTAAAAAAGATAATTTACTTCTACTTTTATTTTTAAGCCAATAATCATATATTGTTTCACTAAATCTTTTTAATTGTAAATTTATTATTTGTTCTTCATTTAAACCTGTTATATCATAAGTATCAGGAAATAAATAACCTTCTAAACTAAGATTTTTAGGTAATTCTTTTAAAAATGAAAATTTTTCTTTTAGCTCATTACTAACATTTAAAGCAATATTTTTATATTTATCACTTGATAAACCTTTATTAGAAATTAGTTTTGCTATTTTATTTATATTATATCCTTCAGGAATGGTAAGCCATAATCTATATATATCACCTTTTATTATCTTATCTATTATTTCTATACTTGACATAGAAGGAGATAATAAATAATAACCATACTTCATATTATTTAGCTTTTTACCTAAAAGAATTGAATAAATTTTTGTTGAATAAAAACTTTTTATTAATTTTTTATCTTCAAGTTTTTTTAATAATGAATTTATACTAGTA
>BPII01000012.1 GCA_026004035.1 Candidatus Sericytochromatia bacterium
TTCAATTGAGAACCATCACCACCTATAGTTATAAGAGCATCAAATTTTAATCTTTTAAAATTTTCTACTACTTTGTCAGATAAATCAACAAATTGTTGAGTATTTCCCATTTCAATAAGATAATTAAAAGGATCACCTTTATTTGCTGTTCCTAATATTGTTCCTCCTAAGTGAGTTATACCTTTAACTTTATCTTTTGTTAAAGGAACTATATAATTTGTATCTATGAGACCTCTGTATCCATTTCTAATACCATAAACTTCCCATCCTTGTAAAAAGAGCTGATAAAGTTGCAGCTCTTATTACCGCATTTAAACCTGGCGCATCTCCTCCACCTGTATTTATTGCAATTCTTTTTATTTTTGATGGATCTATTGTTGTATTTTCCATATATTCTCCATTTAATATTCTTATTTATACTGAAAAGGATTCTCCACAACCACAAGTATTAGTAGCATTTGGATTTTTAAAAATAAAAACCTCTACCATTAAGACCGTCATTAAAATCTAAAGTCATTCCTTTTAAGTATATAGCACTTTTTCTATCTACCAAGACTTTTACCTTCGTCTTGTTCTATTACATAATCTTTTTCCTTTGGTTCATCATAACTTAGTTTATAAGATAGTCCTGAACACCCCCCACCTTGAATTCCTAATCTTACACATAAATTCTTATTCTCTTCTTTTGATAAAATTCTTTTTAATTCCTCTACAGCTTTATCTGTAAGAGTTACAATATTTTTTACTTTATTTTCCATAATTACCTCAAAGATATAATAAATATAATATTATAGTATAATTATAACATCTTGCAAAAAAAGCCAAAAGAGCAATAGAAAGGGATTATAGAGTATGTTTTTTAGATTTATCACATTGCAATAACTTCATATTTTTGTTAAAGAAATATATTAATTTAATACTTCAATTATTAATGTTATTGATAAAAAAAAAACAAGAATAAAGAAAGGATATTATATAATAGATTGTACATCTTTAAAAGTATGTGAAAATATAATACCAATTTATTAAATTGTTAGTACATTAAAGGTTAATGTTTCTTATAGTTACAATTTTGTATAATTATACTAAAATTCTTATATTTCAAGTAATTTATTAAAAACTTATAGTTTTTTTTTAATTTTTTATACTTTATTTTTAACTATTAATTATGCATAATTTATTATAAAAATTGGTATAAGAAAAAAATATGAAAAAAATAGCTACTCTATTTCAATTAAAAGTTTTAAGACTTAGACGAAAAATAGAAGGTGTTTTTTTAACTCTTAAAAGATTTTATAACCTAAAAACTACTCTTTATTTTTCTGTTGAAGGTTATATTAATCATGTTTTATTAGTATTACTATCTTATCAAGTAAAGAAAATATTTTTAGCTAATTTTTAATCTCATTGTTAAGGTTATTAAATCTTTAAACATTATGTAAATTGATATGAATTGTTGTTATAATTTGTGTTGTTAAGTAAGATTATTTTTATAAATCTTTATAAATTAGTAAAATTAGAATATATTTCTAGCTCCTTCATAAAGCGGTTTTTGATTATCAGTTGTTGTATTAGATAATTTTGTAATAGTACCACTTCCATCTGAATTTCTTACATAAATATGTTTAACTCCTGATTCCTCACCTTGCCAAACAATTTTGCTACCATCAGGTGAAAATGAAGGATTAAAGTTATTTGTAGTTGTTCCTGATATTTTTGTAATAGTTCCAGAACCATCTGAATTTCTTACATATATATGATAAATATTGTTTGTGTCTCTACCATACCACGCTATTTTACTACCATCAGGTGAAAATGTTGGTGAAAGATTCAATGTGGTAGATGAATCAGAAATTTGTATTTCACTACCAGAACCATCTGAATTTTTTGTAAATATATGATATGTGCTACCTGATATAGCACTATAAACTACTTTGCTATTATCAGGAGAAAACATTGGATAATCAGAGCCATTAGATATTTTTGTAGATATTTGTATTGGTGAACCACTACCATCAGCATTTCCAACATAAATATTATAATTAGAACTTGTTGTTCCTTTCCAAACTACTTTTGTCCCATCATAAGAAAAGAAAGGTTTTTGATTATCTGATAAACTACCTGATATAGAAATAGGTGTTCCAGAACCATCTGAACTTGCAACAAGAACTTTTGGTGTACCAACTGTACCGACCCAAACTACCTTATTACCATCAGGAGAAAAACTAACTTCTTTATTATTACTAGATGTTGTTGATATATGAATTGGAGAATTAGAATTATCACTATTTCTTACATAAACTTTAGCTCCACTTGAATTTTTTATCCATGCAACTTTAGTTCCATCTTGAGATATTACAGGAGTAGGATCTACAACAGTTGTTGTATCTATTGTTATAGGAGAAAATGAATTTGTTGTACTTCCAACTTTTACATAATAGTTTGTACCATCAGTACTTGTCCAAACAGCTTGATTTCCATTTATTGCAATAGCAGTACTTCCCCCATTACCTGATCCATCAGATATTTGTAATGGTGATGATGAATTATCTTCATAAGCAACGTATACATGATAATTTGAACCATTATATCCTGAATAAATTATTCTAGGAGTAGAACCTACTTGTAAGTAATCAATATTTACTTTGTAATTTGTAGAACTCCATTTTTTCCTACCTGAAGGTATTAATTTTAGAGTATGAGTTGTATTTGATAATCCTGTAATATGAAATATTTCTTGTTGATATTGTTCTGTTGATGAATATAAATCAAACCTACCTTGATAATTTCCATCTATATAAACATCTACTTGTCCTCTATCTGATCCCTTTGTAGCATAGTAATATAAAGAAATACCTTGAAATTCATATTCAGCCTTATTTGTTGTAAATGAATCAAAAGCTATTCTAGTTCCAGAAGATGAAGCATTTTTAGTATTTTTAGCTTCTATATAAAATGAATGTTGAGTATTTGTAAGTCCTGTAAATTTCTAAATCAAAGAATTGTGTAGAAGGATTATATAAATCTATTTCTTGATTCCATACCCCATCAATATATAAATCAGCTTTACCATAATTTGATAATTTTACTAATTTTAAATTTAAGTAATCTCCTGTAAATGTTCCTCTTACTGCTGGCCTAGCTTTAAATTCATTTACGCTAAATCTAAATCCTGATGAAGAAGGATTTCTTTGTTCTAATGGATCTATTGTTATAGTATGTTCTCCACTACCTAAATCTCTAGCTACTAAAAACATCTTCATATACAGCTGTAGCATTATATAAATCTATTATTTTTGGTGTATCAGAGTTATCTATAGTTACAGCAATTTTACCACAATTATTCCATTTTAAAGCATTGTATATAATATTATTTCCATAAAATTTGTATTCTATACTTGGTAGTACTTCAGCTCTTACAAAGTTAAATCTATTTCCATCTACACCTTCTATTACTAGCTTATTACTTCCATTAGGTAATCCAGTAATAATTGTTTTTGATAATTGCCAAGTAGAGCTATAATTATTTACTGATATATTTCTTATTTAATTATTACTACTATCATAAACTTTTAAATTACACTGTCCCATAACAGGAGTTTTGAATTGATAAACTTGTATATTTGTTCCTCTAAATGGTATCTCTATTTTTGATGTTGATTCTCTACTATGTGTATAACTTATACCTTCACTACTCGTCTGTGTTCTCCATGCAAGATGCATACTATTTGACCATGCTTCTTCTTTTGGTGATGGACTTTGTGGAGGATCATTATAACTACCATTATAAATGTACTTTATTTTATTTATATCCGTTTCTTGATTTGTTACTACATACTTATTTGAAGAATATAATTCATTATATTTATAGATGAGAATATGTAAGCCAACCACTACCTATGTATAGTAATACTTGAACTTGTATCATTAGCCATTTGAAAAGGTGCTTCACTATTTCGTATAATGAAAACTGCTTGCACTTGCAGCACCATTTGAATAATTTGTCCAACTTCCACTATAAACTAAAGATGAGTTTGTATTTTCTATAACATTATTTGCTTCAGTCATATTATTACCATTATAATTAGATGAAGTATAGTTATTCCAATTACCTTTATAAGTTAATTCATTATCTTGAACTAAATAAGAACCTTTTAGTTTAAAAGAATTTTTGACACCTACACTACTTGTATTTAAATTATTATTTAAAGAACATGATAGTATCAAAGGCAATAACAGAAAATATGTAATTTTTTTCATAAAAATTAAAACTCCATAATTATTATAAAACAATTATAAAATCTAAATTAATTTTAGTGTAAATAATTAAATTTAATTTCATTCATAATTAATGATTAATTAAAAAATAAAAAAAAATATTATTAATATTAAAAGTTGTATAATATTTATCATGATTGATTTTAATACTTATAAAAGAAATATAGAAGAAAAAATAAAAAATTATATAGAATCAAGTTCTAAAAAAATACTTATATTTGGTGAAAAACTTAATATAGAAAATAAGAATATTAAAGTTTTTTATTTCAATGATATTAATTTAAATTTAGATAAAAATATTTTTGAGCAAATAATAATTTATCATGAATTAGAAAAAATTATAAATCCTAAAATGTTTTTATTAAGACTTAGACAAAACTTGGCAAAAAATAGTAATATACTATTTGTAGTTTATAATATATCTCATTTTTTAAACATTTTAAATATATTTAATGATAAGTCAAAAGATGCTTTATCTAAAAATTACTGTAACCATTTTAATTACTTTTCATTAAAAAATATTATTAATGATACTGGTTTTGAAGTGATTTCAGAGGAAATATATGTCTATTTTCATAATAAAAAAGATATTGAACATTTGATAAAAATTATAAAACATCCTTATGTAGTAGCTTATAGCTTTATAATAAAAGCTAAAAAAATAGAAAAATTTCCTTTTATAGAAAGTGTATGGCACTGGGATTGAGTTATAGAAAAAATTACCTTCAAAAACTTATAAATACTAAATTTAGAGTATATTTTAATATAAATCTTTAAAATGCTTACTATTAAGGGATTTTAAGCTTATCAAAAAATAATATTAGCCTAGTGCTCTAAAAACACAGAATTTGTACGTCTTAAAGAACTATTTTTGGCTTCAAGATGATTAGCATGAATTTCATTTTTATCAATATCTTTTGTATTAGGATGTTCAAAAACTTGCTTTTCATATTTTTGAAGTTTTTTACTACCTTTGTTTTTTATTCTTACTCTTATTCATTCAGGTAAAATTTCTTTATTCTTACCTTTTACTACTAAACACAACTTTCTTGACAATTCTTTATGGTTGATTAATTACCACAAATCTATTAAACTAAAATATACTAAAATATATTTAAAAGGATTCACTAATGAAAAATATTTTAGCATATATAATTTTTATATTAGTTTTATCTTGTAGCTCTGTAAATGAAACTGAAAATGTTTCAGATAAATTTGTAAGACTTTATTATCAAGAAATGAATCAAATTGAAGCTATTAAAATAGCTACAATGAATGCTAAGGAAAAATTAGAAAAAGAAATTGACTTAATAAAATCAAGAAATAGTCAGTTTATTAATGATATACCTAAAATTTCAATAAAAAAAGAAGATGTTCAAATAAAAGATGATATAGCATTAGTAACATATAAAATTATCATACAACCTAAAAATATAAAACCTTTTGAAAAAACAGCATTTATAAGTTTATACAAAGAAAATAATAATTGGAAAGTAAGTAACTTTGAAGAAGTTCAGTAGATTTTGAGTATATAATTTAATTATATACTAAGGAGCTATTATGTTTGACCAAAATATGTTTAATGAGCTATCCAAATTAAAAGTGGATAGAAGAAGAAAAGTTCAAAAACAAGAAGACATTCAAGAAGAAATTTCAAAGCCCAGAGATGATGATTATTATAATGATTATGAAAATAATGAAGAATATCAAGATGATGAGTATTATGAGTATGAAGATGAAGAAGAAGTTTTAAATAATAATCTTCAAAATATTACAGAATTTATAAATGATAATTTATCAAATAAGAAAAAATTAGATCCAACAAGATATATAAATAGTGACCCAAGTAATGATTTTGCAACTTCTGAAAAAGAAGCAAAACTAATAACAATTGCAGGAAGAAAAAGTATAAGGGTATTAAAAGATTTAGAAGGTAAAGAAGTAAAAAGTAAATTTATTGGCGAAGATGGAAATTTAAATGTTGTTTATCATGAACCAGGAAAAAATATTGTCAAAAGAAAAAGTATAGAGGAAAGAAGGTTAGAAGTAAAAATGGAAGCTTTATCAGAACTAATCTCTAAATTTAAAACTGAAGATGATATAATTGAAGAATTAAAAGAAAATCCTTTAGATTTAGATAAAATCAATTTACCTAAAAAAGAAATTAAGAATTTAGAAAATATCAGTTATATTAAAGATGGATTAGATATAAAAATATCATTAGTTTTAAATACTTTTTCAAATTTATCGTCATTTATCGAAAAAAAAAGCAAATTTACCAAAAATAAATATAAATATTTCAGCACCAGATAATTTAAGAGCTTTATTTTCTAAAAAATCAATTGATGAATACGATACATCAAGAATTTTTCTTTTATCATTATTTTTAGAAAATCCTGAAGAATTTCCTACAAAAGATACTTTTGAACAAATAGAATATAGAAATTCTCAAGTTGGTGCAAAATGTAAAACAATAGATTTAAAAAGAATGATTACATATATATCATCTGATTCTGAATTTAATAATACTGTGGATTTAATTAATAAAATAACTACTAAAGAAAATATAGATGTTTCTGGCATAAAAGAATTAATTGATTTCAAATGTAAAGAAGTTCTAAAATATTTAATGATTAAATATTTAAAAAAAGATTCTGTTGATCCATTTAGTAAAGTAAATTTAATAACTATAAAAAAAGAATTTCAACTTAAATATAGAGCTATTGAATCATCTAAAAACTTAATTGAATCTCTTAATAATAAAGCTAAATCTTTTCCTCCTTCTATGAAAGAACAAATAAAAAAAACTGAAGATACAGCAAAAGAGGAAACAGAAAAATTAGAAAATTTAAAAAAAGAATTAAACAAAGCAGAAAAAGAAATTACAATTTTAATTATTTTATTTTATGCTATGAAAAACAATAATGGTTATAGTCTTGATTTTACTAAAAACTTGCCTATAAATGATATATTTAATGCTTTAAATGAATATAATGTAAATACAGAATCTTTCGAAGTAAAAGAAATTATTAATAATAATATTAGAGAGTCTGATTTAAATGAGATTCTTAAAGAACGTTAATTTTCTAATATTATTTATTTTATTATTTTGCTTTGATGTTAAATCATATGATTTAGTTTCTTTTAATACAATAAGAAATAAACAAATAGAAGATGAAGCTAAAGAAATAGGACTTATTAACTTTAATCAATTTTTGAGAATTTATTATTTCAATTATTTAAAAGATAAGAAAGATTATGAAAAAAATAATTTACTAGTTAATCTAAATAAAGAACTTTCTTTATTGAAATATTCTAAAAAGAAAAGTGAAAGAAAACCTCCTATAATACTTCATTGGACAGCATCTAAGACCTCTTTAGGAGCAATAAAAACTCTTTTCCAAGAGAGAAAGTCAATGAAAGAAGGTATAATAGGTGTAGATTATTTAATAACAGAACCTTTATATAATCCTGATAATCCTTATATGCATAAAAAATCATATATTGTAGATTTATCAGGTGGAGAAGTAGCTACAACATGGTTTCATGTTCCTAATAAAGATAAAGTAAAAATGAAACATCATGATAGAAAATATAATAAAGCTATAAATATAGAAATTATGGGCTGGAGATTCTTTAATTCTAATAAAGGAAAAAATAATGATTATGGTGAATATGGCAAAGTTGGAATAAGAGAAAATTTTAATGGAAATTTTGATAATTTTGATAATAATTACAAAATTTACTCAACAGTTATAAAATTTTTGAATTATTTAGCTGAAAAATATGATTTTTCACAAATAATAGATGAATTTCAAAGAGAAAATGAAATAGATAAAAATTTATTAGAAAAAGGTATTTTATATTTAAATGGCCCACTAAGTAATTTTATAAAAGGTCATGGACTTATAGCTATAGAACATACATTATTATTTAATAGTGATTACATAAGACATAAAAAAGATTTTATGCCTGAAGAATTACTTGTTTTATATCAAGATTTAAAAGATTATAGAAAACATTTAAAAGACAATGATATTGAACAGAAAATTGAAAATAAAATTGCAAGTTTAAGTACTTCTTCGTCTTATGATATTACATCTATAAAAGAAGAGATAAATAAAATAAATGATTTAAATAAAAAAGAATATCTATTATATCTTTTATATTTAGAAACAATTCAAATAAAAAATTTAGAAGATTTTAATTATAATAGAAGTTTTGGGGATTATCTCAAAAATAAGTATAAAGAGAAGTATATATTAAATTTAATAAAGAAATACATTACAAATAAAAACTTACAAGAAAATGAAATTAACTATTTTCAAGAATTATCTAACACTTTTAAAAATAAGCATTTGAAAAATTTATTAATAAAATTAATTAATAATAAAATAGTCTCTCAAATTAATTGATTTATAAATTTTATTAAATACTAAGTTAAACTTCATATTATATATTATACTTTCTTATGCTTTTATTGATGAATTAATTTAAGAGGGTTATTATGAGTCAAAAAATTATTGAAGATATTAATAAAGATGCTCTAAAAAAAGATTTACCTGAAATGAATGTAGGTGATACTGTTAGAGTTGCTGTTAGAATTGTAGAAGGTGGTAAAGAAAGAATTCAAAATTATGAAGGTGTTATAATAAGAGAAAAAGGTTCTGGAATTACTAAAACAATAACAGTTAGAAAAGTATTTAAAGGTGTTGGTGTTGAAAGAATATTTCCTGTTCATTCTCCCAAAATTGAATCTATTAAAGTAGTTAGAAAAGGTGATGTTAGACGAGCTAAATTATATTATCTACGTGATAGACAAGGAAAAGCTGCAAGAATAAAAGAGAAAATGTAAGTAATTAATGGATATAAAAAATTCATTAGAAAATGTATTTTCTAATTTTAAGGCAAAATTAGAACTAGAAAAATCAAAGTTAAGTGAAATAAATTTTTTTCTTAATAATACAATAAAACTTTCTTTTGAAAAAATAAAGAAATCTTTAAAAGAAGATTTTAACATAAATTCTTATTACCAATTATCAGACAACTCTTTAGAATTCCATATATTAGAAGATAAGAATTTATTTTTACCATTGTTTGTGTATAAAATAAAAATAGAAGATGAAAATAATTTAACAGTATATACAATTAATGATGATCCTGATATTAACGCTTTTAAGCCTAGAGATATATTTGGGGATATACAAACTTTAAATATTTTTTCACTTACAGAAGAAGATATTATAAATGACTTTATTTCAAGATATAAAAATTTCTTAGAAAACTATAGTATTTCTAAAACTAAAAATTTTTAAAATAGGTATTTTTTATCAAAAAAGTTTTAGCAAGTTTGTTACAAAATAGTATAATAATAAATAATAATTTATTTAAAATAAATTTAAAAGAGGTCCTTTAATGAAAAAGTTTCTTTTTTCTTTGATAATTTCTAGCTTGTCAATAGGTTGTGCTGCAAATGATTTAGAAGTCAATAATTTAATAGATAATGAACAACAAATTTCTTTGCTATCTAAGAAAACTATAAATAATAAATGGCAAAATCAAATAATTTATTTTATATTCACTGATAGATTTTCTAATGGTAATAAAAGTAATGATTTTAATGTAAATTCTAAAGATCCTTGGGCTTATCATGGTGGTGATTTGCAAGGTGTAATAAATAAACTTGATTATATAAAGGATTTAGGAGCAACAGCAATTTGGATAACCCCACCTATGGATAATAGAGATACAGCATTTAAAGCTAACTTCGGTGGTGGTAAGTATCAGGATATATGGGCTTATCATGGATATTGGACAAAAAACTTTTATGCTGTAGATGAACATTTAGGAAATATCCAAAAAATGAAAGAATTAGTTAAAAAAGCACACTCTAAAGGTATAAAGGTTATTATAGATATAGTGATGAATCATTTAGACTATGACCATGAATTTGCTAAAGATAGAAAAAATCCCAATAGTAAATATCATACTTGGTTTAATCATTATGGAAAGATAGAAGATAGTGATTGGAATAATCCTTGGAAAGTAGAGCATGGAGAATTAGCTGAATTACCTGATCTAAATCAAAATAATCCTGAAGTAAAAAAATATTTGTTAGATGCTACTAAATGGTGGATAACTCAAACTGGTTGTGATGGATTAAGACTTGATACAGTAAAACATGTTGGACATAATTTTTGGAAAGAATTTTCAAAAGAAATCCATAACTTTGCTGGAGAAGACTTTTTATTGCTTGGAGAAGTTTATGATCCAAATACAGAAGTAATGGTTTCTTATATAAATGATGGAATTGATTCTGTTTTTGACTTTCCGCTTTATTATGTAATAAAAAATACCTTAGGACAAAATGGAAATATGAGAGATTTAGCTAGATTCTTTGAAAAAGACAGGTTATATCCTAATCCAAATATGGTATCACCATTTATAGATAATCATGATGTTCCTAGATTTGTAACTGAAGCTGGAAATAATAGTATAAGTAAATTAAAATTAGCTATGGCTTTAATAATGACTATAAGAGGAATACCAACAATATATTATGGAACGGAGATTGCATTACAAGGTGGGTCAGATCCTGATAATAGAAGAGATATGATTTGGGATAATAGAAATCAAGATTTAAGAAACTACTTGAAAAAATTAATATCAATAAGAAAATCTAATCCTGTTTTATATACAGGAAAACAACTTGAAATGTGGCAAGATGAAAATGTTTTTGGTTTTTTAAGAACTAATGATGATCCAAATTCTGAAATAATTGTTGTTATGAATAATTCTGATAATAAGCAAATTAGGAGCATTCAAATAAGAGCAGAAAGTAAAATGCAAGATGGAACAATTTTAAATAACCTACTAGATAAAGATTCTATTACAGTTAATAATAGAAGGATTAATGTTGAATTAAAACCAAAAGAAGTCAAAATATTTAAAGTGAATACTATTAAAAATCGTTAATTTTCTATATCTTCTTTATTTGTGTTTGCAACAGCACTTTTCCAATTTTGCAAAGCTATTTTGCTATCTTTGTCACCTTCTTTAGCTTTTTTATCTATATTTTTTAATGTATCCATAACATCTTTTCCTGTTATACCAAGTTTTTTCATTTTATTTACTGTAAAACTTATACTTACAGGAACTTCTATATCCTTTTCTGTTGAAAGTTTTATAAATTCTGTTTTATCTGAAGAACTAGAACTACTATCTTGTCCAAAGCCAGAACTTGAGCTATCACCTGAAGATTTTACTTGTTTTAATGAACCAATAGCACCGTCAAAATGATAACCACTTAATAATTCTGTTATCATTTTCTCTGCTTGTTCTTTATTAAAACCATAATTTTCAATCATTTTAGATGCAGCAAATGTTATCCTTTCTAAAGGAACACCTTTATCTTTCCATTCAGCAATTTTTAAACCAACTTCAGCTTTAACTTTTTGCTCAAATGCACTACTTGAAAGTGCTGAAATACCTTTTATAGCTTGTATTTTATCATCACTCATATTTATTCTCCTAGAATTTCTTACTATACAATATATTACTAGAGTTTTTTTAAAATTTTTGTAGTTTATTAATACAAATAAAATAATTTTTTAACAATAAAAAAAAGAAAATTCACAAAATAATCACAAAAAGTATATCATATTTCACACTTTAAAAAATATTTCTGTAATAGAATATACATAAAAGGAGAATTTATTATGAATACATCTGAATTACTTACTGAAGTTACGCAAAAAAGTTAAGTTATAAAAACTTTTTTTAGTGTTAAAATAAAAAATATATGAAAAAATATAAAAATGAGCAATAATATTTTAGATTTATATACAGATTATTTAATGATATCTACATCACTTGTTTCATCTACAGGTCTTTCAAAGATATTAGACGAACAAATAAGCCATGATAAGATAACACGTTTTCTTAGTAGTAAAGATTTTACATCTAAGGAGTTATGGAATAAGGTAAAACCTGTAGTTAGGAAATTAGAATCAGATGAAGGTTTATTAATTTTAGATGATTCTGTTGAAGAGAAAGCATTTAGTAGAGAGAATGATATAATTTGTTGGCATTATGATCATAGTGTAAATAGAGTGGTAAAAGGAGTAAATCAACTTACACTAATTTATCACACAAAAGGAGTAACAATACCAATATGTTTAGATTTTGTAAGAAAAACAGAGATAGTATTTGATAAAAAAAAAGGTAGAGATATAAGAGTAAGTAAAATTACAAAGAATGAACAATACAGACAGATGCTAATAACAGCTGATATGAATAAAATTAAGTTTAGTTATATACTCAACGATAGTTGGTTTGCAAGTAGTGAGAATATGAAATTTATTGATGAAAAATTGGAAAAGAAATTTGTTATGTCAGTAAAATCAAATAGGAAAGTATGTTTAAGTATGGAGGATAAGAAAACAAAAAATTATATTAGTATTGAGAATTTGGATTTAAAAGAAGCAACTGAAGTTTACATTGAAGGTTTAAATTTTTCATTAAAACTTTGTAAGAAAATTCTAAAAGACAAGAATAATAAAGAAGTTGCTATTTATTTAATGACAAATGATTTAAACTTAGATAAAGATAAGATGTTTGAAATCTATCAAAAAAGATGGAATATTGAGACATTTTATAAGTCAATGAAATCAAATTGTTCTTATTCTAAATCACCTACACATACAGTAAGAACTCAATGTAATCATTTTTTTTGTTCTGTATATGCAGTTTTTAAATACGAAATGATAAGATTGAATACAAATCTTAATCATTTTGCTTTAAAATCTAAAATTTATCTCAATGCTCTAAAAATTGCTATGAATGAACTTCAGGTATTTAAAAGTTTAGATAATTTTAGCTATGCGTAACTTCAGTTACTTAAAGAAAAATATTTAGATGATATAAAATTTTTAGATAAAGAAACATTTTGTAGTATATATAAATATCCTTTTTTGGTAAGATTTGATTATGATTCTAATCATAATATTAGCTTTTTAATAGATACTCAATCACCAACTATAAATAACTCTAAAATAACTTTAGAAGACATTCTTTCCAATGATAATATATTTACAAATAATAAAGTTATTTCTATATTTCCTATAACTAAAACAAGAAATAATCCTTTTGCAAAAAAAAATAACTATTGGTAGAGCATCAATACATGATATTATTATTAAAAAAAGAACAATAAGTAAATTCCATGCATATTTTCAAATAGATGAAAGTAATAATTACTATTTAGTTGATAATAACTCTACAAATGGAACTAAAGTAAATGATAAAGAAATTTCAAGTAATAATTTTATTTTAATTAAAGATTCTGATAAAATAACATTTTCAAATATAAGTTTTGTATTTTATAATCCAAATACCTTGTATGATATTTTAAAAGATTATTTAACAGAGTAGTAAATTAATTAATAATCGTAGTTATATGTCTCTTCATTTTGAACAGAAGAAAAAGGATTATCTATTAATATTGCACTTGTTAAGAATAATATTACTGTCAAGAGAGATTTTATAAAAATTTTTGTTAAATTCTTTGAATTTGAAAATAATTTATTAACTAGAATAAATGTTAATGGTGATAAAGTTATAATTATCATTGTATAAAAAGGTGGTTCATTAGGTGATAATAGATATAAGTTAATTAGAATAATACTATAGAAAGAATTAAAAATCAAGTTTATACTATCTATATTAATATCTTTTTCTTTTAATAGAAAGAGTAACAATAATGGAAATATATAGGATGATATAGCACCTAATATTTGACTAAACGTTGCTATACTAGCAAAAACAGCTACTATAGAACCTAATAAGCTAGATAAAAATATAAATAAAAAGTTATCAAAATTTTTACTATTTTCTTGTTTTTTATTTGTTAAATAATCAAATAATAAAGTTAAAAATATAAATATAGTAGGAAATAGTATTTTTTGGTTATCTTGCCATGTAAATTTAATAAAAGGAACAGATACTATGCCTATAGTAATACAATAATTCAATACCTTTATTATTAGTTTAGGAAAATTATCAAGTTTTTTGTATTCAAAAATAAAAGAAAATAATAAGGATATAAATAATGCTATTGGTATATAATCAGTTGATTGTACAGGTGATAATGGAATGTTTTTATATATACTTAGATGAGCAATTACATAAGAAAGAAATAAGCCAATAGTAATTAAAAAGTTTTTTTTTTCAGATTTTGAAATATAAAATGCTAATATTATCGATAATATTAAAGGTATAAATATACTAATTATTATTAAAAACACTTTATTTTTTTAATACACCTTCAAAACTTAAAATTAGTGTAACTTCATCACCTAACATTCCTGGACCTTGCATATAGTTCATTCCAAAATCACTTCTTTTTATTGTAAATGTTGTTTCACCACCTACAACCTTTTGACCTTTAGGATTTTTTCCTTCTCCTGTTTTATTGAAATTAAATGATACTTCTTTAGTTACTCCATGTATTGTTAAATTACCTGTAACTTTAAAAGTTTTATCATTAACTTTCTCTACTTTTTTACTTTTAAAAGTTATTACAGGGAATTGTTTAGAATTAAAAAAATCAGGGCTTTTCAAATGATCATCTCTCTTTTTTGAATTAGTATCAACACTATCAACTTTCACAGTTATATCTACAGAGCTTTTAGAAGGATTTTTTTCATCAAAAACAACTGTTCCTGAAACATCATTAAATCTACCATAATAATTAGATGCTCCTAAATGACTTATTTTAAATAACACACTTGAATGATACATATCTATGTCATAAGTTTCTGAAGCTAATGCACCAAAAGAAAACATTGTTAATGAAGCTAATATAATTGTAGCTTTTTTCAACATATTTTTATACCTCCATATATGTCAAATATTAAATATAAATACGATATTGCATATTATATCAAAAAAATAAAAAAATGTCATTTCAAAATTTTTTTAACTTTTGTAAGAAAAATAAGATGTACTGGGATTAGGCACTGGGATTGAGTTATAGAAAAAAATTACCTTCAAAAGCTTATAAATACTAAATCTAAAGTATATTTTAATATAAATCTTTAAAAATGCTTACTATTAAGGGATTTTAAGTTTATCAAAAAATAACATTAGCCCAGTGTCTATTTCTTATAAATTAATATTTCTATATCCTTTAAATTCTATGCTACATAATACTTCTAATTTATAATCTGGTGGTATTTCCATATAAGAAATAACTTGTATTCTGGGAAAATTTTTCTCTATTAATCTTCTAAAATATAATCTTAAATCAGGTCTACAAATTATGGGAACATTATTAAAGCCATTTAATTTGCACCAGTTATATTTTTCATCTATTTCATTCATTATAATAGCACTTATATGAGAATCTAAAATTATTTTAGTCCCTGTTTCATCTTTTACTATATTATTTCTTAAATATTCTTCAACTTTATCATTTAAAGCAATAACATTTAAAGTAATTCTTTTTTCATCATTACTAAACATTAGAAAGCATATCCTATACCTGTTTTTATAATACTCTGTAAAGAATAAAAAGAATTACCATATATATTTGAATAGATATAAGCTAGTTTTAAATATATATTATTCCAATCATATCTTGAATTTATACCTAAATCTAATGATTGTAAAGTATTAGGTAAAAAGTTATTAGCATCATTTACTATAACAAAAGGTGAATAAGATATAAAAGCATTAATAACTAATGGAAAATATTTTATAGGTCTTATTCCAGATGATAAGTTTAATCCTATGCCTAGTTTTGAATGATTAAAATCTAAATAATCATCAGAATCATTGCTATTTATATTTATAGCATTAAAAAAAGAATTAATACCAAATAATAATTCAATTCTATTTTCTATTATTTTATGTATATAATTAGCTTTAAAATTTACATTATGAGAATGAAATTCATTTGTAATTTCAGGTTTTTTAATTTTACCAATTAAATTATCATAACTCAAATTCAATAAGAGATTATTAAATAATTTTAAAGACGAAGTAATTTCAAAGCTATTATTAATGTTACCTTGAGATAAAATATCTTGATATTTTTCATTTAAATAAACATTTTTATAATTAACATCAAAAGTAAAATTTGGATATATTAACAATATATCAGGTTCTTTATACAATTTTATTTTACCTTTTATATCTGAAACTTTTATATATTCTTCTTTATATCCATCTAAATAAAAAAATATTGTATCATTTTCATTTACATTTAGTATAAACTCACCATTCTTATCTGTTATAGTTTCACTATTACTTGATTTAACTTTTACATTTGATAAAGGTTTATTGTTTTCATCTATAACTTTTATGTATATGTACAAACCTAAATCAGTTGTTTCTATAACATTTTTAGGTATATTTTTGTCTAAATCAGTTGAAAAAGAGTCTGATATAAATAAATTTAAAAATATAAAGAAAAGTATTATTTTTCTTAACAAGTTACACCTTTCAAATATTATCTAACTTTAATGCTTCCTTTTCAAAATATGGTATGCACTCATTACAATATTTATAACTTAACTCACTATATATTTTAACAATTCTACCTTTAGAATCTTTTCTAAAAAAATAAGCATCTTTCAAATTATATTTTTGCCCGCATCTTTCACACAATCTAATTTTATCTCTCATTTTTAATGATTATGATTTTCATTATGCTCTACTTTATTTTTTTCATTATTATTATTATTTTTATTTTCCTTATTTGGTTTGAAATTATAATTTTTTAAGCTTAATTTGTCTTGTTCTATCATTTTATAAGCGTTTTCACCAGAATTATAATCAAATTTAGTTTTACCTGCTTGTGCTAAAGCTAATATTGTTATTAAAGCTAGCACAAAAGCTATAACTCCATAAGGTAAAACTTTCTCTTGATTTAAAACAATTTCATCAGAATAATCATGAGAATGATTACTACTACCCATAAAAATACCCTAAAAAATATAATAACAATAAAGATTTTAACACATAATTTTTAAATAGAAAAATTAATTTTTGGTTCGATATATTTTTCGTTAAAATTTTGCTATTCCATGCAAAACATTACTTTCATCATAAATTTTAACTAATTTTGTATTTATTTTACTATCAATAAATATCTTTTGCCCATTTAAACATTTTAATAAATTTTTTTTATCTAAAAATAATATTATCCATATTTATAAGTGGTTTATCTATACCAATTATTTTACATTCAGAAATTTCATCTATATTTATTGAATCACTTATGTTAAAAAAACTATGTGATTCTATTCTTTTTAAAGAATAAAGGTAAGCAAAAGTATTTAGATATATTCCCTATATCATTTGCTAATGATCTTATATATGTTCCACTTTTACAATGTATTTCTAAATCAATGTAAGGTAGTTCATAATTTAATATTTCTATATTAAATACTTCAATTTCTCTTTCTTTAACATCAATTTGAATATTCTTTCTAGCTAAGTTATATAATTTTTTACCATTTACCTTCACTGCTGAAAACATAGGTGGCTTTTGTTTTATTTTACCTATAAAGTTTTTCAAGCAGTTTTTAAAATCTTCTTTTGAAAAATTAAATTCTTTTTTATTTATTATTTTTCCTTCTCTATCATAAGTATTTGTTTGCTCACCCAAATTTTATCTTTGCTAAATATTTTTTTGGTATCATCTAAGAATTGTATTAATCTTGTTGCATTACCAATAGCAAGAACGAGAACACCTTCAGCTAAAGGATCTAAAGTTCCACAATGACCTATCTTTTTTGTTTTTAATAATTTTCTTGCTTTATAAACAATATCATGAGAAGTAGTGTTTAAAGGTTTATTTATATTTAACCAACCGTGCATTATTTATTAAGTATTTTATTTTTTAAAAAATATTCACCAGCTTTATATGAACTTCTTACTAAAGGACCAGAAGCAACATATAAAAATCCTAAACTTAAACCTAATTTCTCATAATACTTAAACTTTTCAGGTGTTATATACTCAATAACCTGCAAATGTTTTTTTGTAGGTCTTAAATATTGTCCAAGTGTTAAAATATCAACTTCAGTATCTCTTAAATCTTTCATTGACTTTATTACTTCTTCTTCTGTTTCACCTAAACCTAGCATAATAGATGATTTTGTAAAAATTTTATTATTTATATCTTTACTCTTTTTAAAACATTTAAGGATTGAATATATGTTGCTCTTTTATCTCTAACTTTTGGAGTAAGTCTTTCTACTGTTTCTATATTGTGAGCTATAACATCAGGCTTTGCTTCAATTATTTTATCTATACAAGAAGTATTACCTTTAAAATCAGGTATAAGAACTTCAACTATAACTTTAGAATCTCTCTTTTTTATTTCTTTTATAGTTTGTGCAAAATGAGATGCACCACCATCAGGTAAATCATCTCTGTCTACAGATGTTAAAACTACATAATCTAAATGAAGTTTTTCAATTGATGATGATATTTTAATAGGTTCGTCTTTATCTAAAAAACCTTTTGGATTACCTGTCTTAACTGCACAGAATCTACAACCTCTTGTACAAGTATCTCCCATTAACATAAATGTAGCTGTTCCACCACCCCAACATTCATGAACATTAGGACAATGAGCTTCCTCACAAACAGTATACAGATTTAGCTCTCTTAATAAAGATTTAATTCTTTTATAATTTTCTCCTGCCGGTGGTCTTATTTTTAACCATTCAGGTTTTACTTTATATTCTGTATTCATATTACTTTAAATAACATACAATTTATAATTATAGCAAATATATTAACTATTCTACCGTTACAGACTTAGCTAAGTTTCTTGGTTGGTCTATATCACACCCTTTACTTAGTGCTACATAGTATGAAATTAACTGAAGTGGAACAACATTTATAATAGGTGAAATCTCTTCACTAATTTTTGAACATTTATTATATAATCAACTTCAGTAGCTAAATTTAAATCACCTTCAGTAGCAATAGTTATTGTTAAAGCATCTCTTGCTTTTACTTCTTTTATATTACTAAATACTTTATCATAAGTTGATGATTCAGTACATATTGCTATCACAGGAGTATTTTTATCAATTAAAGCAATTGGACCATGTTTCATTTCACCTGCTGGGTATCCTTCAGCATGTATATATGATATCTCTTTTAATTTCAAAGCACCTTCTAATGCAATAGGATAATTGTAATTTCTTCCTAAATACAGACAATCTTTAAAGTTTGCTAGTTTATTAGATATGTTTTTTATATTTTTTATACTATTGGGTGAAAATATTTTTTCAATTAATTTTGGTACATGTTTTAAATTTGATATCTTTTCTCTTATATAATCACTATTTATCATCTTTTTTTCTTGTGCAAAATATAATGCAAATAAATAAAGACAAGTTAATGTAGATGTAAAAGCTTTTGTTGAAGCGACACCAATTTCTGGTCCACAATGTATATAAATATTACCTATTGTTTCTCTACTTATAGCACTACCTATAACATTCAAGATGCCTAAAGTTTTTGCTCCTAAAGAATTAGCTAACTTAATAGCTGCTAATGTATCAGCTGTTTCACCTGATTGACTTATCGCAATAACTAAAGTTTTATTGTCAATTACAGGATTTCTATATCTAAATTCAGATGAATAATCTACATCAGTAGGTATTTTAAGAATATTTTCTAAATAATATTTTCCTACTATTCCAGCATAATAAGAAGTACCACAAGCTAGAATAACTATTCTATTTATGTTATTTAAGTCTTCTATTTTTAAATTTAAATCTTCTATATAAATTTTACCTTCTACTTCCGATACTCTACCAGCAAGAGATTGAGTAATTGAAAATGGTTGTTCATAAATTTCTTTAAGCATAAAATGTTCAAATCCACCTTTTTCTGCAGCTGATATACTCCACGATATTTTTGAAATATTTTTACTAACTTTATTTCCTTCCTTATTAAAAAGATCTATTTTATCTTTATAAACAATAGCTATATCTTGGTCATCTAAATAAATAATATCTCTAGTATGATTTAATATAGCTGGAATATCTGATGCAACAAAGTTTTCATTTTCACCTAATCCTATTATAAGAGGGCTACTATTTTTAGTTGCTATAATATAATCAGTATTATCAGCATGCATAACTACTAAGGCATATGTTCCTTCTATTCTTCTTAAAGCTAATTTAACAGCTTGATATAAATCTCCTTTATAATTATCCATTATTAAATGAGCTATAACTTCTGTGTCTGTATCTGACTTAAATTCATACTTGCTTTTTAACTCATTTTTTAATGACATATAGTTTTCTATTATTCCGTTATGAACTATAACTAATTTGCCTGATTCATCAGTATGAGGATGAGCATTAATTTCAGAAGGCTTTCCATGAGTTGCCCATCTTGTATGTCCTATACCAATATTACCATTTAAATTTAAATTTTTTAATTCATTTTCTAAATTTTTTAATTTACCAACTTTTCTAATAGTTTCTAATTTACCTTTTTCAAATATTATTGATATACCAGAAGAATCATAACCTCTATATTCCAGTTTTTTTAAACCATCTAGTATAATATCTTTTGCTAACTGATATCCAATATAACCTACTATACCACACATAAAACAATACCTAAAAAAATAAATAGAATTATATTATAAACATAAAACAATAATTTTTTAATAAATTTAGCTTTAATTTTTATATATTAAATATTTATTAAATATAAAAGAATATTATTAATAAATAATTAAAAAAAATAATAAATAAGTCAATATATAGTAAAAATTAAGATAAACTATTATAATTAAGGTTTTTATGTTTTGTATTTGAGAGGTTTAATTGGCTCCTTCCAAAAAATTTGTATATTCTTTGCAAAAAATCCTTGATATGAGGATTAGAAAAGAAGATCAATTAAAAGCTGAACTAGCAGCTTGTATTAGAACAAGAGACTTAGAAGTAGCAGCTCTTAATACACTTGTTGAAAAAAGAGCAAAAGCACAAAAAGCACTTGAAGGATACTTAGCAAGAGGTGAAGTTGCTGAAGTACAAAATACAAATGTATTCTTACAAAACATGGCTTCAAAAATTGATAACCAAAATAGAGTAGTTGCTAAGTCAAATCAAAAAGTTGAAGAAGTTAGAAAGAAATTAACACAAGCAGCAAAAGAAAAAAAAATAATAGAAAAACATAAAGAGAAAAAATATGAGGAATGGAAAGAAGAGTTTAAAAAGTGGGAAGCAAAGCAAATGGATGAAATAGCAACTCAAATTGTTAGTAGAAAAATGAGAGCAAAAGAAGATTTGCTTGAAGAAGAGTTAAGATATCAACAAATGAAAGAAAAAAGACAATTGATGTTAGCTTTAGTAGCAAAGAAGAAGAAAAAAGGTTAGATATATGAATGTATCAATTATTAGTAGCTTATTAAGATCCTTTTCTAAAGTTAATAACAAAAACGATAATAAGTTTCTAAGCTTAGGCGATAATAATTTATTCAAAATAAACAATAAATTAGAAAATAAACTAGAATTTAAAGAAGCTTTGTTTGAAGATTTAAGAATAAAATTCAATATAAAAAAAGAAGATAATTCAAATAATTTATTTATAAAAAATTTATATCATTTTGAATTTAAGATATTAAATAATAATGAAACTATCAATATAGGTTCTTCCTTTGTAAGATTTAATACTGATTATAAAGAGAAAATTAAAATTGAAGTAGAAATTCAAAATAATCTTAATGACTTAAATAATTTTTTAAATGATATTTTTAATATTAAACCTCAAAGAATTACAGAAATAAAATTTGATACTGTATCAAACCACTTGTCACAATCAATAGTTATGTTTAGTAATGTATTAAATAAAAGAATATCATATAATATAGAAGAAGATTCTATTAAAAATAATTTAAGACTATATGATAATTTTGATTACAGTAAAAAAAATAGTTTTAAGCCTTTCAATAATAATAATATAATTATTTTAAAAATTAACAACGACAATATTGAAAAATCAATTATTAATGAAAATAATAATCTAAATAAAAACAAAACAAATAATCAAGAAGAACTATTATTAAATCAATTAAATATAAATATTGATAATAATATAGATGATACAAATATTGATAATAATATTAATCCTGAAGATAATAATATTAATCTTGAGAAAGAAACTAATAAATTAAAAAATCAAAATAAGCAAGAAATAAAACAAGTTAAACAAGAAGTTAAAATTGATAATGAAATTAAATCTGAAAACAAAATTGAAAATAGATTTGATAAAGAAACTAATAATTCAGAAAGTAATAATACAGAATTAAATAATATAGAATTAGAAATTAATAATATAAACTTTACAGAAGAAAATAGTTTAAATAGTTTAAAAAATAATAATTTAAAAAATAATAAAAATAAATTAGAAATTAATAACTTAGAAATCAATAATTTAAATACTAAAAATATTAATAATAATGATAAAAATAATAAATTATCTGAAAATAAAAATATTTTAAATATTTCAGATGAAAATGAGAATGATAATAATAATAACAATAATGAAAAAGGAACAAATAATAATTTGAATAATAAATTCATTAATAACTTGAATAACTTAAATAATAATTTAAATAAAGATTTATTAGAAAACAAAACAAATAATCAAGAAGAACTATTATTAAATCAATTAAATATAAATATTGATAATAATATAGATGATACAAATATTGATAATAATATTAATCCTGAAGATAATAATATTAATCTTGAGAAAGAAACTAATAAATCAAATAATCAAAATAAACAAGAAATAAAACAAGTTAAACAAGAAGTTAAAATTGATAATGAAATTAAATCTGAAAACAAAATTGAAAATAGATTTGGTAAAGAAATTAATAATTTAGAAAGTAATAATATAGAATTAAATAATATAGAATTAGAAATTAGTAATCTAAACTTTACAGAAGAAAATAGTTTAAATAGTTTAAAAAATAATAATTTAAAAAATAATAAAAATAAATTAGAAATTAATAACTTAGAAATCAATAATTTAAATACTAAAAATATTAATAATAATGATAAAAATAATAAATTATCTGAAAATAAAAATATTTTAAATATTTCAGATGAAAATGAGAATGATAATAATAATAACAATAATGAAAAAGGAACAAATAATAATTTGAATAATAAATTCATTAATAACTTGAATAACTTAAATAATAATTTAAATAAAGATTTATTAGAAAACAAAACAAATAATCAAGAAGAACTATTATTAAATCAATTAAATATAAATATTGATAATAATATAGATGATACAAATATTGATAATAATATTAATCCTGAAGATAATAATATTAATCTTGAGAAAGAAACTAATAAATCAAATAATCAAAATAAACAAGAAATAAAACAAGTTAAACAAGAAGTTAAAATTGATAATGAAATTAAATCTGAAAACAAAATTGAAAATAGATTTGGTAAAGAAATTAATAATTTAGAAAGTAATAATATAGAATTAAATAATATAGAATTAGAAATTAGTAATCTAAACTTTACAGAAGAAAATAGTTTAAATAGTTTAAAAAATAATAATTTAAAAAATAATAAAAATAAATTAGAAATTAATAACTTAGAAATTAATAATTTAAATACTAAAAATATTAATAATAATGATAAAAATAATAAATTATCTGAAAATAGAAATATTTTAAATATTTCAAATGAAAATGAAAATGATAATAATAATAACAATAATAGTAATGAAAAAGAAACAAATAATAATTTGAATAATAAATTCATTAATAACTTGAATAACTTAAATAATAATTTAGATAAAGATTTATCAGAAAATAAAACAAATAATCAAGAAGAACTATTATTAAATCAATTAAATATAGATATTGATAATAATATAAATGATATAAATATTGATAATATTAATCCTGAAGATAATAATATTAATCTTGAGAAAGAAACTAATAAATCAAATAATCAAAATAAACAAGAAATAAAACAAGTTAAACAAGAAGTTAAAATTGATAATGAAATTAAATCTGAAAACAAAATTGAAAATAGATTTGGTAAAGAAATTAATAATTTAGAAAGTAATAATATAGAATTAAATAATATAGAATTAGAAATTAGTAATCTAAACTTTACAGAAGAAAATAGTTTAAATAGTTTAAAAAATAATAATTTAAAAAATAATAAAAATAAATTAGAAATTAATAACTTAGAAATTAATAATTTAAATACTAAAAATATTAATAATAATGATAAAAATAATAAATTATCTGAAAATAGAAATATTTTAAATATTTCAAATGAAAATGAAAATGATAATAATAATAATAACAATAATAGTAATGAAAAAGAAACAAATAATAATTTGAATAATAAATTCATTAATAACTTGAATAACTTAAATAATAATTTAGATAAAGATTTATCAGAAAATAAAACAAATAATCAAGAAGAACTATTATTAAATCAATTAAATATAGATATTGATAATAATATAAATGATATAAATATTGATAATATTAATCCTGAAGATAATAATATTAATCTTGAGAAAGAAACTAATAAATTAAATAATCAAAATAAGCAAGAAATAAAACAAGTTAAACAAGAAGTTAAAATTGATAATGAAATTAAATCTGAAAACAAAATTGAAAATAGATTTGGTAAAGAAATTAATAATGAATATGAATTTAATAATAATAAATTTGATGATACTAAAGTTAAAAATAAAGTTAATACTAAAGATAATAAAACTAATATACTAGAATTTAATAATTCAGAAAGTAATAATATAGAATTAAATAATATAGAATTAGAAATTAGTAATCTAAACTTTACAGAAGAAAATAGTTTAAATAGTTTAAAAAATAATAATTTAAAAAATAATAAAAATAAATTAGAAATTAATAACTTAGAAATTAATAATTTAAATACTAAAAATATTAATAATAACGATAAAAATAATAAATTATCTGAAAATAGAAATATTTTAAATATTTCAAATGAAAATGAAAATGATAATAATAATAATAACAATAATAGTAATGAAAAAGAAACAAATAATAATTTGAATAATAAATTCATTAATAACTTGAATAACTTAAATAATAATTTAGATAAAGATTTATCAGAAAATAAAACAAATAATCAAGAAGAACTATTATTAAATCAATTAAATATAGATATTGATAATAATATAAATGATATAAATATTGATAATATTAATCCTGAAGATAATAATATTAATCTTGAGAAAGAAACTAATAAATCAAATAATCAAAATAAACAAGAAATAAAACAAGTTAAACAAGAAGTTAAAATTGATAATGAAATTAAATCTGAAAACAAAATTGAAAATAGATTTGATAAAGAAATTAATAATTCAGAAAGTAATAATACAGAATTAAATAATATAGAATTAGAAATTAATAATATAAACTTTACAGAAGAAAATAGTTTAAATAGTTTAAAAAATAATAATTTAAAAAATAATAAAAATAAATTAGAAATTAATAACTTAGAAATTAATAATTTAAATACTAAAAATATTAATAATAATGATAAAAATAATAAATTATCTGAAAATAGAAATATTTTAAATATTTCAAATGAAAATGAGAATGATAACAATAATAAGCATATTTTAAATATAATAAATCATATTTATAAGAGTAATATAATAATTAATTTTAAGATAGAAAATGACATAAAAAATGTTGATAATAAGACAAAGTTTAATGTTATAAATCATTTTAAACCAGTGCTATTAGAAAATAAAAATAGTTATTTTAAATCAAGTAGTCTTGTAGATAGATTAAATAAAGTAACTGATTTATTTATAAGCAATAAAAAAGTAGATTTTATATATTCTAAAAATATCTTTTTACAAGATATTAAAAATAATAAAAAAATAGATAAAGAAAATACTTCAAAAATAACTAGTAAATTTATTACTATAAATTTATCTTCAAATGTTAGTAACAATTTTTTAAAAAATAATTCTATGAAAAATAATAATTATAATCAAAGAAACTATTTTTTAGATAAGAATGATTTAGAAATTAATTCTAAATCAAGTAATAATAATGATTTAATTAATTTGATAAATAATAATCAAAAGAACAAATTCAATTTTCATATTAAAAATAATAATGAATTAAATTATAAAGAAATAAATAGCATAAAAGAAAACAAAGAAATAGAAGAAAATAATTTGATTAAAGAAAAAAGTATTAAAGATGAAAAGAATACTAGCAATATTTACTCATTTATTAGTTCATCTTCTATTATTAAATATATAAATGAAGGAATACCTATACATTTCTCAGAAATAACAGAAGTTGTTCAAGAAATATCTAAAAATATAAAAAATAATACAATTATAAATATAAACATGACATTAAAACCTTTTAATCTTGGTGATGTAAATGTAAGTTTTTCATTAACTGAAGGAAATAGAATGAGTATAGTATTTGAAACATCCACACTAGCAGCTCAAAAGGCTATAGAATCTTATTTTAATATTTTTAAATCTATTGTAAAAGATAATTCTTTAGTATTAAATGAGTTATCTATTTCATATTCACAAGATTTTAAACCAATAGTTAATAAAGAAAAATCAAGCAACTTTAAAAATGATTCATTTTTCTCTGATACATCTTCTAGTAAATCTTCATTTAAAACTAGAAAGAAAAAGAAATACGATAATTCAGAAGATGAAATAAAAGTTGATATATCTTAAAAGATACCTTATTTTGGTACTTCTGATAATTTAAAGTCAGATTTTTTTTCAAGAAAATTATCTAATGACCATTTGCTTGGAAATAATATAACAAATCTTCCTTTTCTATCCTTTCCTAAAGCTGCTCCAATAGGTAAGCTTTTTTGGTTTAACTTTTCTTCCTTAACGTCATTAATAATCCATCTTAATAAACTCCAATTTGTAGGTGTCAAAGTAGACTCTGAGTTATATTCGTTTTTTAATCTATACTGAAATACTTCAAATTGAAGTTGTCCAACAGCACCAAGTAAAGTATTGCCTTCATAATTAAACATTAATTCAAATGCTTGAACAACACCTTCTTGTAGTAGTTGTTCTATACCATCTTTAAATGGCTTATAATTTGATGGATTAGGGTTACTAACTATAAAAAATATTTCAGGTGCAAATTGTGGAATTTCGTTATATATAATTTCATTGTCTTCTGTTAGTGTATCACCTATACTAAGATTACCATTACTTATCAATCCAACAATATCTCCTGGGTAAGCTTCTTCTAGTGTTTCTCTTTGTTGTCCTAAAACAGAGTGAGCACTAGATAACCTTATTTTTTTACCACTACCAAAATGATTAACTATCATATTTCTTGTAAATTTACCTGAACAAACTCTTAAAAATGCTATTCTATCTCTATGTTTTGGATCCATATTTGCTTGTATTTTAAATATAAAACCAGAAAATTTTTCATAATCAGGATTTATCAATTTACCTTTTTCAGTATAATGAGGTCCTGGTGGTAATGAATATTTTAGAAAATAATCAAGTAACAACTGAACTCCAAAATTATTATATGCACTACCAAAGAAAACAGGTGTTATTTTACCTTTTTCTACTTCTGCTATATTAAAATTTTCACCTGCTATATCAAGTATTTGTAGTTCTTCTAATATGATTGGATATAAATTTTCTCCTAAAATATTTTTTACAAACTCATCTTCAATACTATGAATTGATACAGGAGCTTTATAAATACCACCAGAAACTTTTTCAAATAGATATACTTGTTTTGATAATCTATCATAAATACCTCTAAAATCTGTTCCTGAACCCAATGCCCAATTTACACAAAATGTTCCTATACCTAAAACTTTTTCTATTTCATCAAGTAACGATAATGGCTCTTTAATTGGTCTATCCAGTTTATTAATAAAAGTAAAAATTGGAATATTTCTTTGACTACAAACTTGAAATAATTTTTTTGTTTGAGCTTCTATACCTTTAGCACCATCTATTACCATTATTACAGCATCAACAGCAGTTAGTATTCTATAAGTATCTTCAGAGAAATCTTCATGTCCTGGTGTATCTAAAAGATTTATATTATAACCGTTATACTGAAATTGTAAGACTGTAGATGTAATAGATATTCCTCTTTTTCTTTCCAGCTCCATCCAATCAGAAGTTGATTTTCTCTGGTTTTTTCTTGCTGTAACTGAACCTGCTTCATGTATTGCTCCACCATATAGTAATAGTTTTTCTGTTAATGTTGTTTTACCTGCATCAGGGTGAGATATAATAGCAAAAGTTCTTCTTTTATTGATTTCTTCAATTAAGCTCATTGAATACCTCTAGTTAGACATTAAATCTTCTATTTCATCAATAAATTTTGGTACTCTTTCTGAAAGATTTTCATTACCATTTTCAGTTATTAAAATATCATCTTCTATTCTTATTCCAATACCTATAAATTCTTTTGGTAAATCAGTAATATTTTCTTGAATGTAAATTCCTGGTTCTATTGTTAAAATCATTCCTTTTTGTAACTCTCTTGATTTACCATTAATATAATAAAGCCCTCTGTCATGAACATCCATACCTAGCCAATGACTTGTCCTATGCATATAAAATTTTTTGTAATGTTCTTTTTCTATTACCTCATCTAAACTACCTTTTAACAATCCTATTTCAATCATACCTTCAGATAATATTTTTACAGCTAAGTCATGTATATCATGAAATTTGATACCAGGCTTAGCTATTTTAATAGCTTCTAATTGTGCTTTTAAAACAACTTCATAGACAGCTTTTTGTGCTGGTGTAAATTTTCCATTGATTGGAAAAGTCCTTGTAATGTCTGATGCATAATAGTTGTATTCAGCTCCAGCATCTATTAATAATAAATCTCCATTTCTCATTAAAGAATTATTTTCATTGTAATGAAGTATAGTGGAATTAATACCACTTCCTATTATTGGGTTATAAGATGAGCATGCACCGTATTTCTTAAAAACATTTTCTATTATAGCTTCAACTTCATATTCATACATGTTTGGCTTAACATTTTTCATTGCTTGTATATGAGCTTCTTGTGCTATAAAATTAGATTTTTTCATTAGTTCTATTTCATCGTTACTTTTTATAAGTCTCATTTCATGTAATATAGTTCCTATATCTATAATTGTTGAAGGTGCAAAATCACCATTTCTAACTCTTCCTCTTAAATTAGAAATAGCATCAATTACAATTTTGTCTATATCAGGATATATTCCAAATGTATAATATAATTTATCTTTATTTTTTAAATAATCTAATATTTTTTTAGGAAAGTCATTTATATCATATGCAATATCTGCTTTATAGTCATTAATAGCGCCTTCTATTCCTGCTCTTCTACCATCCCATGTTTCTTTTTCTGGATCTCTTGGTCTTACAAATAAAATATACTTGTATTTATCATTTTCAGGAATAAATAAAGCTATTGAATTAGGTTCATTAAATCCTGTAAGATAATAAAAATCACTGTCAGACCTATATCTATAATTTGTATCATGACTTCTTATTACTTCATTAGGATTTCTTAAAATAGCTATACCACCATTCATTTTTTCTAAAAAAATTTTTCTTCTTTCTTCAAACATATTTACTCCCAAAAAACTTATAAGATAAATAAAAGTTTATATTCCTAAAAAAAATATTCTTGATTTTCTTAAAATATATTAACTCAAGCAAAAGAATAAATCTAACGCATAATTTTAATATAAGATTATTTTTTTTATAATTTTAGTTTAAAATAAGAAAAAAAACTTTGTTTTTTACTATAATCTTCTCAAAGAGGTATATAAAATGAAATTAGAAGGTCTAAGTAATAATAGCTTTGTAAATAACAATGATAATTATAAAACTTTGAAAAATAGTTCAAATCAAACAAATATTGATGCAAATAAAATATTTACTGATTCTACAAAAATAAATAATTTACAAAAAGGTATTCCTAATAATTTAGAACAAAAAAATTCTTTAACAAGTTTAGGTGAAAAATTAGTCAATCAGCCTATACTTGAGCATTATTTATCTTATAGAAATAAAAATGAATATAAGTCTATTGTAAATAAACTTGATAATTTAGCTATCAATGGTGCAAATATTTATCAATTAGAGGCAGAAGCTATAAAATCTTCATTAGAAAATTCTTCAGGTTCAAAAGCTTTAGAAAAAGCTTATAAATCAACTTTAGCATCTGTTATACATAATAAATATTCTGATAAAAACTTTTTTAATGGAGAAAAAGATAAGGTATTTCATTACTTTGTAAGTGCATCTATGACTACGGAAATTTATAATAAAATACCCTTATTACCAAGAAATATTAAAGCTGAAATAGCAGGTGGTATAGTTTGGACAATAGGATTTTTAAAAGAAGTAGCATCAATACCTGGCAATGGATATGGGAAAGATGACATGCAAGCAAATTCAATGGGAATAAATAGAGCAAAACAATATCTAAAATCAATTAAATAAATTAAATGGTAATTATATAAACTAAAAGTTTAATAAAAAATTACATTTTTAATTAAGTTTCTAAAATATTTTAATTTTTTATAGGCACGAAATTGCTAAAGTTTATTAATCATGCTAAAGAGCATAATAGATATTTTTAAAGTAAAAACATCAGCAAGAACTATTATAATTATAATAGGTTTTTTAATTTTATTTTATGAAATAATATCAGAATTATTTTTAAACATATCATCAGAGATAAACACAGAAATAATTTTTGTAAGAGATATACTATTTTTAGTAATATTGTGCTTTGGAATAATAATATATTTTTTAAATTTAAGATTTTATATTGATTATGATAAATATTGGGAAAAAATAAACAAAATAAAATTTGCAAAAGGACAATTAGGAACAGATGCATTATGTTGTTTTTTGACAAAAAAAGATAATGCTGTTAATTTACCAAGAAAAAATGATAAATTAATTATATGTTGTGCGCTAGATAATGAATTTAAAGAAGATAAATCATTAGAAGAAATAATAGAAACAAACCATATAAAGATATATACAGAAGCAAAATCTTGTATAAATTTAAAAATGAAATATAAAATTGAAAATAATTTTCTAATACTTAAATTTTATTGTAATGATTATGAAAATAGACCTGATGCTTGTAAAGAATATCCAATGAGTACAAATAAACCTTGTAGAGCAGTTCAATATTGTTCAAAACCAATAGAACACATTGAGTTTTTTAGATGGGCAGTTATAATGTTTTACGCTTTTGATATGAATAAATATAAAGAATTAGAAGATTTCTCTGTTGGAATAGCAAGAAATATTTTTAAATCATATTACTTAATACCAATTCCATTTTATAATAGTAAGTATCAAGATATTATTTGTGAGAATAAATAATGAGTATAGAAAAATTAAATAATCTAGATGACGAAAAAAGATTAAATGAATTATTAAAGTGTTGTGGTTCTAGAAAATGGGCAATTACTTTAAATAATAAATTTCCTTTTAATTCAATTGATGATTTAATAAAGGAATCAGATAATATATGGTTTTCTCTTAATAAGGAAGACTGGCTTGAAGCATTTTCTCATCATCCAAAAATAGGTGATATTGAAAATTTATCAAAAAAATTTCCAAATACAGCAAGTCTATCTAAAAATGAACAAGCAGGAGTAAATAATGCTGATAAAAAAACTCTTGAAGAACTAGCTATAGCAAATAAATATTATGAAAATAAATTTGGATATATTTTTATAGTTTGTGCTTCAGGAAAAACAGCTACAGAAATGTTAGATATTCTAAATAATAGAAAAAATAATAATCCTGATGATGAAATAAAAATAGCTTGTAAAGAACAATCTAAAATAACAAAAATTAGATTATTGAATTTAATAAAAAATTAGTTTAATAATTCAAGTTTAACTCATAAATGTTCAAAGAATAAAACTTTTAATAGAAAAACTATTAAACTTTTAAAAATTACGTAAATTGTTATTATTATGTTATAATATCTATATTATTTTCTATTATGAGTAAATACAGATTAGTTACAAGAAGTGATTTTGATGGGTTAGTATGTGCTGCTTTATTAAAAGAACTTGATATTATTGATAAAATACTATTTGTTCATCCTAAAGATATGCAGGATGGTAAGATTAAAATTAATTCAAATGATATTATTACCAACTTACCATATGTTGAAGGTTGTTATTTAACATTTGATCATCATGAAAGTGAAATAATTAGAAATAAAGATAAAAAATTTGAAAATTATATAATTGATCCTTATTCTCCTTCAGCTGCAAGGCTAGTTTATAATTACTATGGTGGTGAAAGTAATTTTCCTAATATATCAAAAGACATGATGGAAGCTGTTGATAAAGCTGATTTTGCACAATTTACTATAGATGATGTTTTAATGCCAAAAGGCTGGGAATTATTATCATTCATAATGGATTCTAGAACGGGATTAGGAAGATTTAAGGAATTTAGAATTTCTAATTATCAATTGATGATGAATTTAATAGATGCTTGTAGAAAAATGACAATAGATGATATTTTAAATCTACCTGATGTAAAAGAGAGAGTAGAAATATATTTTGAATATCAAGACTTAGCTGAAGAACAAATAAAGAGATGCTCACAAATTGTAAGCAATATAGTAATTTTAGATTTAAGAGAAGAAGAAATAATATATCCTACAAATAGATTTACTATATATGGATTATATCCACAATGTAATGTTTCAATACATAGAATGTGGGGACTAGATAAAAAAGTTAATGTATTTGCAGTAGGTAAATCTATTTTTAATAGAACTTGTGAAAGTGATATTGGTTTATTAATGCTAAAATATGGTGGAGGTGGTCATTCTTCAGCTGGTACTTGTCAAATAGGAAATGAAAAATCAGATGAAATATTAAATGAAATAATAAATCAATTATTGCAATATAATTAAATATGATAAATATTAGAAATGCTACAATAGAAGATGTAGATATAATTATTTTTTTTATAAAAGAACTAGCTTTTTATGAAAAGGAAGCAGAATCTGTAATATTGAAAAGAGAAGATATTATAAAATATGGTTTTGGGGATACTCCTATTTTTAAAGTGTTAATAGCTGAATACTTTAATAATCCTGTTGGATTTGCATTTTATTTTTTCACTTATTCAACTTGGTTAGGAAAGCCTGTTTTACATTTAGAAGATTTATTTATTTTACCAGAATACAGAAAAAAAGGTATTGCAAAAAAATTAATGAAAGAGTTAGCAAAAATTGCTATAGATAATGATTGTTGTAGATTTCAATGGCAGGTCCTAGATTGGAATCAATTAGCAATAAATTTTTATAATTCACTAAATGCAAAACCTTTAAAAGAATGGATTACTTACAGACTAGATAGACAAGGCTTGCTAGAATTAGCAAAATCTAATTTTTAATAAAAAAATAACTGTAAATTATATTATTTTTAACTTACATTTAGCAAGAATAAATTAAATATAATTATATTATCTCTAGGAGGCTAAAAATTTTAAATGGATATAAATTCTATAAATCAAGTTCAGTTAGAATCTTTAGATGCAATAAGAAATAGTAATTATCAGAATTTTAATAATATTTCTGATAATGATTTTTCAACAACTCTTGAGTCTTTAGATTCTATAAAATCTAGCTCAAATAATTATTATGATACTAATATTTATATACCACCTAGTCAAGATTTGCTAGCACCTATAGATTATATAAGTCCTTCTATTCCTCAAGAAAATTATGAAGACACACGAGAAAGAGGTATAAGTGGTTTTGTTGGTGGTGTTTTCAAAGGTTTTGGAAAAGCTGGTATTGATACCGTAAAAGGTGTAGTCACATTAGCAAAAGTAGTAGGAGTTGGATTAACTCATCCTAAAGAATCATTACAATATGTAGGTGCTGGAATAAAAAATGCTATTGATAATCCAGGAAAAACAATAAAAAACATAGTGATAGACTTACCTGTTGGTATAGTAAAAGGAATAGTTAAACCTTATGGAGATGCAATAAAACAAGGAAAATATGGTGAAGCTACTGGTAGAGCAATTTTTGATATTGGTCTCATACTAATGACTGCTGGATTAGGTGAAAGTTCTCAAACAAGCAAAACTGGAGCTGTTGTAGAAGCTATTGATTCAGTTTCTGACACAGCAAAGGCTATTGATAAAGTATCAAAGACAACTAAAGGTGTAAAAACTGCTACTGAAGCTGCTTCTGTTGTTACAAAAGGTAGCACAGTTAAACTAGCTGAAAAAGCTATAAATATAAGTAATGTAAAAGGTAATGTTGTAATAAATATAGGCAATACTACAGCAAATGTAACAACAACTGCAAGTAAAGTTTCTAGAGCAACAAAAACTGTAAAAGATATTACAGATGGTGCAAAAGGAGTTGTTGGAGCTACAGAAGCAATAGTTGCAACAGCTGAAACAGTTCAGACAGCTGGTAAAATATCATTAGGTTTATCAGATTTAGGAAATTTAATAAGTAAAGGAGCACAAAGAATACTTAAGCCAATAGGAAATGGTCTTAAGAGTATAATAGGTGAAGGAACGGCCACTCAAATAGGGAATGGTATTGCAAATGGTGTAAGTAAAATTAAAGCAGGAGCTTTATTTGTAAAACAGCATCCTATTGCTACAGGTCTAATAACAGGTAAGACTATAGATATAATTGATAAAGGATTAAAAGCTAGTGATCTTTATCAACCTAACTATAATTATTAGACTTGTTGCAAGCTAATAATTAATTTATTATATATAGATTGAGTAACCCACAATATATGCTTATAATCATGTTATAAAAACTAATATCAGTATTTTTAATTTTTCAGACATTTTCTTTTGTTATTTAATTCTTGACTTCTTGTTATGCCAATTTATTAAATTGATAGTGCATTAAAAATCAAATGTTTTTTATAGTTATAATTTTGTATAATTATACTAAAATTATTATATGCCAAGTAATTTATTAAAAACTTATAGTTTTTTTTTAATTTTTTATACTTTATTTTAACTATTAATTATGCATCATTTATTATAAAAATTTATATTATAATTCAATTGACAACAATATTTAATATTTTATTCTTTACATATACTATTTTTAATATATTTTTATTTTCTAAATGAGCTTTTAATTTTTCAGATGATAAAGCTAAGTTTTTAGCTGTTTCTTCATCACAATTATTAGGAATATCTATATTATCTCTTAATTTACCATTTACTTGAACAGGTATATTAATAGTGTCTTCAGATATTTTACTTAAATCAAACTCTGGAAAAGTAGCATATGCTATGCTTTCTTTATTACCAAGTAAATTAAACCAAATTTCTTCTGATATATGAGGTGCAAAAGGAGCCAATAGTCTTATAAAAATACTTAATACATCGTTTGGTAATTCTTTATACTTTGTCATTTCATTAATTAATATCATCATTTGACTTATCGCAGTATTCATACTAAGTTTTTCTATATCTTCGGTTACTTTTTTTATAGATTTATGAAGCAATACTTCAAATGATTTTCTATTTTCTTCATAATTTAAATCACCTCTTGATTCACCATTATAAAATCGCCAGACTTTGTCAAGAAACCTTCTTATACCAAGAATATTTTCAGTTTGCCATACAGCTGTGTCTTGCAAGTCGCCCATAAACATTTCATAAAGTCTTAAAGAATCAGCCCCAAATTCTTCTATTATTTCATCAGGAGTAACTACATTATATTTACTTTTACTCATTTTTTCTATTTGAGTTATAAGTTTTTTATTACTATCTTTTAAATAGTATTCATCGCCAACTTGTTTTACTTCACTAGGATAATAATATTTACCTTGTTCATCTTTATAGCTTCTAGCTAATATCATACCTTGATTAAATAATTTATAAAAAGGTTCTGGAGTAGATACTACTCCTAAATCATAAAGTACCTTATGCCAAAATCTTGCATATAATAAATGTAATGTAGCATGTTCAGTTCCACCTATATATAAATCAACTGGCATAAATCTTTTTTCTAATTCTTTATTACATAATTCTTTATCATTATTAGGATCTATAAATCTTAAATAATACCAACAAGAACCTGCCCATTGTGGCATTGTGTTTGTTTCTCTTATATATTCTTTACCTGTTTCTTTATCTTTATAAATTAACCATTCTTGAGCTTTTGTAAGTGGTGAATATCCATCTTTTGAAGTAGAGAAATCTTCAAGATATGGTAATAAAACAGGTAATTCTTCATATGGAACAGGTTTGATTTCATTATTATCTTTTGAAAATAAAATAGGTATAGGTTCTCCCCAATATCTTTGACGACTAAATAACCAGTCTCTTAATTTATAGTTAATTTCAGAGTAGCCTAAATTATTTTTTTCTAACCAATCATTTATTTTTATCTTTGCATCTTTTATATTTAATCCATTTAAAAAATCAGAGTTTATATGTATTCCATCTCCAGTATAAGCTCCTTTTGAAATATCACCACCTTTTACCACTTCTATTATTTCAAGATTAAATTTTTTTGCAAAATAATAATCTCTTTCATCATGAGCAGGACAAGCAAAAACAGCACCTTTTCCATAACTTGCAAGTACATAATCAGATATCCATATAGGTATTCTTTTATTATTAACTGGATTAATAGCATAAGCACCTGTCCAAACACCAGTTTTGTCTTCTTTGCTAATTCTATCTCTTTCAGATAATTTAGAAACTTGATTTATGTATTCTTCTACTTCTTTTTTATTTTTAGCAATTTTCTTTACTAGATTATGTTCAGGAGCTAAAACAAGATATGTTCCACCAAATAATGTATCAGCTCTTGTACTAAATACTTCTATAATTTCATTTGTATCTTCAACTTTAAATTTAATAATAGTTCCTTCTGACCTACCTATCCAATTTCTTTGCATTTCTTTTATATTTTCTGGCCAATCTATTAAATCTAAATCTTTTATTAATCTATCTGCATAAGCTGTAATTTTTAACATCCATTGTTTCATTAATTTTTTTTCTACTGGATCACCTGTTTCAATATATACTCCATCTTTAACTTCTTCATTAGCTAAAACAGTGCCTAAAGCAGGACACCAATTTACAGGAATTTCAGCTTGATAAGCTAATCCTTTTTCATATAGTTTTAAAAATATCCATTGTGTCCATTTATAATAATTTGGATCTGTTGTAGATATTTCTCTATCCCAGTCATAACTTAATCCTATTAGTTTTAATTGATTTCTAAATGTATTAATATTTCTTTCTGTTATTACAGAAGGATGTTTTTTTTCTTTAGTAGCCTGTCTTTCTGTTGGTAAGCCAAAAGCATCCCAGCCCATAGGATGAAGAACTTCAAAACCCTTCATTCTTTTATATCTTGCTATTATATCACTTGCTACATATCCTTTTGGATGTCCTACATGTAATCCTTTACCAGAAGGATAAGGAAACATATCCAAAACATAGTACTTTGGTTTATTTGAATAATTATCAGTTTTAAAAATTTTATTTTCTTCCCAAAACTTTTGCCATTTAGAATCTATTTCCCTATGATTATACCTCATTATTACAAGTCCTCTAAATCAAAATTTATTGATTTCAATATAAAAGAATAAATATCTGATTGCTCTTCTATAACCTTTGAAGTTGGTTTTCCTGCACCGTGTCCGGCTTTTGTTTCTACTCTTAATAAAATAGGATTTCTACCTTTATATTTTTCTTGTAATGTAGCAACAAACTTATATGCATGAGATGGTACAACTCTATCATCGGTATCACCTGTTGTTACAAGTAAAGGGGGATAATTAATATTTTCTTTGACATTATGTAAAGGTGAATATTTTATCATAAATTTAAAATCTTCTGAATTTTCAGGATTACCATATTCAGAAATCCAATATCTACCCACTGTAAATTTATGATATCTTAACATATCAATAACAGGAACATTACAAACAACAGCACCAAATAAATCAGGTCTTTGTAACATTACACTTGCAACTAATAATCCACCATTACTTCCTCCCATTATTGTTAATTTAGAATTATTAGTATATTTTTTATTTATAAGATATTCAGCTGCACTTATAAAATCATCAAAAACATTTTGTTTCTTATCTAGCATGCCAGCTTTATGCCACTCTTCACCAAATTCTCCACCACCTCTTAAATTAGCTACTGCATATATCCCGCCTAATTCTAACCAAAATGCTCTTGATATAGAAAATTCAGGTAATAAACTTACATTAAATCCTCCATATCCATATAAAATAGTTGGATTATTTCCATTTAATTTTAAATCTTTTTTATATGATATAAACATAGGGATTTTTGTTCCATCTTTAGATGTATAAAATACTTGTTCTGTTACATAGTTTTCATGATTAAATTTAGCCATTGATTTTTGATATACTTCTAATTTATCTTCTTTTAGATTATATTTATAAATTGTTGGTGCTTGTATAAAAGAATTAAATCTAAAAAACATGTTATTATCATGTTTCTGACCTGAAATATTAGAAACAGAGCCTAAACTAGGTAATTTTATTTCTTTTTTTAAATTTCCTTCTAAATCATATATATATAGTTTATGACTAGCATTTCTTAGGTAAGAAACTACTAAATGTTTTCCTATAATATCAGCTTCGTATAAAATATCTTCAGTTTCAGGTATCAATTCTTTAAATTTTTCTTTTTGAGGATTTTTTAAATTAACTATAACAATTTTTCCTCTTGGAGCATTTTTATTTGTTTTTAAATATAAAATATCATTATAAACTTCTATAGGACTATATTCTGCATCTGATTTATCAAAAAGCTTAAAAAAATGAGAATCTTTTTCTAAATTCTTGAAAAAAAGCTTATTTTTACTACTTGAACTATTAAATGCATATATGAACAAATATTTACCATTATCAGCAACATAAGGAAAATATGAATCTTCTCTTTTATATTCATCGTAATAAATAAGTTTATCTTCTTCTTGATTTGTTCCTAATTTATGAAAATAAACTTTATTGTCCAAGTTTACTTCACTTTCTTTAGTTTCCTGATTTGAAGGAAATCTGTTATAAAAAAATCCTGTGCTATCTTTATTCCATCCAATACCAACAAATTTACACCATTTTAAATTATCCATTAAATCCATCCCTGTTTCTATATCTCTTATTCTAATTTCTTCATAATCACTTCCACTTTTAGATATAGAATAAGCAATATATTTGTTATCATGACTTACTTCAAATTTATTTAATGAAATTGTCCCATCTGAACTTAATTCATTTGGATTTATTAAAATTTTAGGTTCGCTATTTAATCCTTCTTTTATATATAATATACTTTGATTTTGAAGACCATCATTATAATAATAAAAGTAATAATTATCTTTTTTTTTAGGCACTGAATATTTTGGATAATTCCACAAATCTTTTAATTTATGTTCTATTTTAGTATAGTATAAGTAAGATTTAGTGTATTCAAAGCTTAATTTATTTTGCTCTTCTACCCATTCTTTTACTTCTTTAGAATTATAATCTTCCAGCCATCTATAAGGGTCTTTAATTTCTATGTCATGGTAATTTTCTATAACATCAACTTTTTTAGTAAATGGATACTTATAAGCCAAAGAATTACTACTCCAAAGAAAAATAAATATAAGTATTAGTAAAATTTTTTTGTTTAGCATAAAAAAATAAAAGGAACTAAGTCCTTTTAGTGAAGTTTATTTTTTGCTAGTTTTATTATATCTACGCAAAAATCTATCAACTCTTCCTTCACTATCAACAATTTTTTGTTGCCCTGTATAGAAAGGATGACAATTTGAACAGATTTCAACTCTTATTTCAGGTTTAGTAGAACCTGTATAAAAAGTATTACCACATACACATGTAACCTTTGCTAAATAATATTTTGGATGAATATTAGCTTTCACAGTTATACTCCTATATATAACTAATAAAATACAATTAATTAAGTTTATAATAAAAAAAATCTTTGAGTTATTTTTTTTAAGTAACTTAATAATCAATATTTAGTTTTTGAATAATCAATTTTTAACAATAATAGTTATTTATATACAAAATATAACTAAAGTTATATATAAAATATAACCAAAGTTATATTGACAATATATTTACTATTAATTAACATTAGAGTAGAGGTAACTATTAGGAGTATTTTATGTTTATAAGAAATTTAAGAAAATTAAAAAAAGGATTTAGTATTGTTTTTGCACTAACTCTTTTTGTAGTAACAACTTTAATAACAGGTGTAACAGCATATCTTATTACGTTAGAAAATAAAAATATTAAAACAAGTAAAATAAATACAGATTTTCAATATGCTATAAACAGTGCCGAAAAATTAGCTGACATACATTTGTCTGAATATGTAAAAGCTAAAGCTACACAATATTTAGAATCATTTAATGGACAAAGTGGTAATCCTGTTATATCAAATCCCCAGCTTTTTTTTCAAGATTTATATAACAATAACTATACAAAGGGGTCTTTTTATAATGGAAATTTTCAAACTTCAGCTTCTTTGAATGATAAAATTTATCAAGTATCATCAAGTTATAACACTTCAAATCAACAATTTGAAAAAAAAGAAGTAATACAAGGAAATGATAACTCTATCATTTCATACAAATATCTATTCTGCGATGATAAAGATAATAATTTAATTTGTAGTGATGTTGAAAAAAACAATAGTTTATTTATAAGAACAGTAAATATTGATAACGGTAAGCAAACATATTCTTATAATGTTAAATATACTATATATGTTTTTAATACAAAAAATATTCCTAATAGTGCATCACCTACTTATGACCAAGAAGTACAATCATTAAAAAAGAACAAATTTTATAAAAAATTTGTGAAAAATGCAAATTTAGAATTTTCATTTAAATCAAGTACTTTTGCTGATAATGCTTTATTTACTAATAAACATTTAACAAATACAAATGGTGAAATATGGTTTACTGCAAATACAAATTTTGATGGTCCTGTTCATTCAAATAGCTCTAATGGTAGTATGTTTAGATTTGCTGGAACTGGGACTAACTGGGCAAGTGCTACTTTCAAAGATGAAATATCAAGTGTATCCACAAGTATTAAATGGTATAATACAGGAAAAACTACTACTCCACCTGTAAGTAATCTTAATCCAACAGAAACTAAGGATAAACCAGTTTTTGAAAAAGGATATAAAAGAGGAGTTAATGCTATACCATTACCAACTAATTCTTTTAATCAAGAAAGAGCAGCTTTGACTAATAATTCTTTATTAGAAACAGCTATGACAAATGCTGAAAAGAGATCTGCTTTAGGGCTCCCACCTAGCACCTCGCCAGTACCTACAGGTGTTTATTTGCCAAAATCAGGTAATTCATTAAACGCAGGTATATATGTAAAAGGAGATGTATCAGTTAGACTATCTGTAAATAGTGGAAAACAAGTATATACTTTAACTCAAGGTTCAACTATTACTAGAATAGAAGTAGATTATACAAACAATAAAACTTCTATGTGTAATGGTGCTAACTGTACGCCAACACCATCGCAAATATATGATGGTGTTCCTAATGGTGCTTTATATGTTGATGGTTCAATAACTAGTTTAGGGGGGCCAGCTAGAACTCCTTCAAATTCTACCAGTCCTACAGCAGCACCTCCAGCTATTGCATCTAGAACAAAATTAACAGTTTTTGCAAATAATTCTATTAATATAGATTCTGATATAAAGTATTCTGACAATCCATTAGGTCCTGATGGAATAAATAATACTCCTGATGATAATCCTAATGTAGAAAACGTTTTTGGAGTTTATACTTCAAATGGAAATATTACAATTGGAACAGCAGCACCTAAAAATATAGAAATACATGGCTCATTAATGACAAGTGGTAGTAATTCTGTTGTAACTGTTCAAAATTATGATAGTAGAGCAGATAGTGGCGTAGTGAATCTATTAGGTGGTATCATAAGCGATGCTTATGGAGCTTTTGGAACATTTGGTAGATATGGAAGTAGGACAGGTTATGGTAGAAATTTTGTTTATGACCAAAGATTAAAGAATAATCCACCTCCATTTTTTCCTACTGCAGGTGCTTTAAAGTTTGATAAAGAGCCAGTTATAAGTGGAGAAACATTAAATGAAGAAAAATAAATTATTAAGTATAATTTTATCTTTGAATATTTTTTTATTTTCGTGTTCTAAACAAGAAAATGATAAAGTAAATATAAATATGGATTCTGATAAACAAATTTATTCTCAGAAAAATAACGATGAAAATAATACAATAAACAATTCACACTATACAGGTACAGGTAGCAATACAAATAATAACTCATTAAGTAATAATTCATCAAAAAATAATAATTTGTCTTATGAAGAGTATTATAAAAAAATGAAAGAAAAAGAGAATAATAATCAAAACAATAATTATAGTAATAGTTCTGCAAATACCTATGATAACACTAACGCTAGTAACAATATCCAGAATTCTGAAGTATTATCTAATGAAAATGTAAATGTAGAAGAAAATACTTCAAATGAATTAAGTGAGGAAGAAAAAAAGAAAGTTAAAGAAGAAATTGAAAAAGGAGAAAGACTTGTTCATTAATTAGGTTAAGGAGAATTTTTATGAAAACAAATAATAAGAAAAATGGTTTGACTATACTAGAAACACTAGTTAGCTTAGGACTAGTTGTTTTTATTGCTGCAACATTTATAAGCTCATTAACAGGATTTTTGAAGATGAATAAAAGTAATAATGAATTGTTTATTGCTAGTCAACTTATTAAAGTTCAAATAGAAAAATACAAAGCTTTAGGATCTCCACCTATAGGAACATATGATATAGAACCAAATAGTATATTACCTTCTGATGAAAATGTTGTGAAAAATATTTATAAAAATATAAAAATAAATGTTATTGTCTCATCTAACCCTAATCCAAGTATTAACTTAAAAAAAGTTCAAGTTATAGCTTATAAAGTAGATAGAAATAATCAAAAAGTATCTAGTAGTGATGGAGTTACTCAAGTGTTAGATCAATATGTTATTTACCTAAATTAGGAGGTTAAAAATGAATTATAAAAATAAAAAAAGTGGTTTTTCTATTGTTGAAAGTGTTGTAAGTTTAGCTATATTTTCATTCTTGCTAATAGTATTTGTTCAAGTAATGTCCGTTACAAATAGAACAAATGCAATAATAATAGAAGATACTAAAAGAAGATTAGATAATAAATTAAATGAAATTCTTTTGAATAAAGAGCTTTCAAATGCTTTCTATATTTTTACTAGAGATAAAACAAATATTTCTGCTCCTATACCAAAATTACTTTATGATAATTCATTATTTGGTGGAATAAATGCTCCTCAACATTTTCCAGCTTCAAATATTTCTAATATAACTGAAACTAAAACTATAAATGGAACAAAGTATGTTTATTATAATGGTGGTAGTCAGATACTTTATATAACTGACAAAATTGTTCCATTTGAATCACTATTTGGAAATAATCTTACAATAGGAGCTTTAACAAATCTACTCACAGGTTTATTAACATCTGAGGAAAGTTTGATATTAGCTGATCCAAACTCTTTTGAAATAATAAAGAAATCTCAATTTAGAGAATTATATTTAAATATGCTATTTTTAAAAAGATCAAATGGATATGGAATCAATAAGATTAATTTGGATTTAATTAAAGCAAAAAGTCAATATAAAATTTATCATAAAGTTGTAACAGGTCAAGAAAATCAAAATAGTATAATATTTCCATCTTTGACAAGCCCTACGACAGGTCAAAGAATACCTTTAACACCTATACTTAGTTCTCTATCTGATGAACAAATTTATACTAAATATAGAAATATCATATACAAAGCTTTAGAAAAAAAAGATTATATACCTTGGATAAAACCAGATTCTTCATCAATGGCTGTTATACCTATACCTGCAAATTTAACTGACCAAAAGTTTAATGTTTCAACTATTTTCAAAAACTTAGGTGAATATGAAATAATTACAGGTAAAGATTCTGCAGGTGCAGTTTCTTACCCAGAGGTAGCTACAGTTAATTCTCAGTCTAATCCATATATTGATGGTATAGTTGAAACATCACTGTTACCTCAATATGCACAAAAAGAGTTAAGAGAAAAATTTGGAGTAGAATTTAAAATTGCAAAAAAATATAACTATGCTGATGGTGGTCTTAATAATCTTAAAAGTTCCTTTGTTGAAGTAGTTTTATTACAAACAAAATATAATGAAACCTTGAAAAAATATGTTAGAAATAGGTCAGTAATAGATATTTACAATAAGGGACTATAACAAAATTTAAAAATTATAAACTTTAAGTGTTTAAATAAAAATTTGTCATAATAATTATTCTATAATACTCAAATAAATATCATTAGGAGTTTTTATGCTTATAACAAATCCTTTAAATGAAGAACAAAGGAAAAAGATACAGGAAGAATGGAATTCTCATTATATATTACAATATATGGGGGTAAAAGTAAATTTTTCTAATCCAGAGTACATAGAAGTATATATAGATCCTATACAACAATTTCACAGAGGAGGCATGGGGACAGATGCAGTAAATGGTGCTATTATATCAGCTCTTTTTGATTTAGCAATAGGATTAGTTGGAGTTGTAAATGCAGATTTTCATAGAACAGGAACAGTGCAACTTAATATGAATTTTCTAAAACCATTGAGAGGTAATAAATTATCTATAATATCAAAACTTGTAAAAAAAGGTAAATCATTAGTATTTGCTTATGCTGAAGCAATAGATGAAAATAATCAAGTATGTGCTACTTGTAATGGGATATCAAGTATTGATTATAGTAAAAATAAAGTGGAACATTTTATTTCTATTTAGTGTAATCCTTTTGCAGATGAATAAATTAAATTGTTACTTATTTTTTTAAGCTTGCTTTTATCAAAATTATCTATAAAATCTAAATTTATAAAAGATAAGTCTAAATTTTCAAATTCACTATTTTCATAAAAAGAAACTTTTTTCATAAAATTAAACATGTTTATGTATTTAAAAAAATTTTTTGATTTTTTTGATAAAAAATTATTTTGTTCTGAATTAAAATAAACATTTACAGATTTATTTTTAAATAGAAAATAACTTATTATATAAAATATTTCCCCATACAATCCTAACCCTTCAAAATAAATATTAAAATGATTTTTTTTCTCTAAAAGAGAATTTAGTTTATCTTCTATATTTAATATATTTTCTATTGATAAAACGATTTTAGGTCTATAAAAAATACTTTCATCAGAATTTAATAGTTCTAAATCTTCTAAATTAAAGTTATGAGTTAAAAATTTTTTTAATATCTTTAAAAATAATATGTGTCTTTTTTCAAAAAAAGATTCCAAAATTAACTTTATTTGGATATAAGAAAATGTGATAATTATAAGTTTAGTTATTTCTTCAAAAACTCTATGATCGTTATGTTTCAAATATCTTATTATTTTTAAAATATATTCAGACTTGTATTTAAAATAATCTAAATTTAAATTATTACATTCATCTAAATTCATTAATTTCTCTAAATTTTTATATGAGCTTTCAAAATCAAAATTATAAAAATTGTTTAAAGCTATAAAATAATAAAAAATAGGATTATTTAAATTATTTATTTCACTTAATATTTCAAAATATAATTCATTATCTATATTAAAAAGCTTATAATACTTAAGTAAATCTGAATATATTATTTCTATATAATAATTATCATTTAAAATAAAAGCTTCTTTTAATGAATGTATATAATTTTCAAAAGCTAAATTGTAGTTATTTTTTAAAATGTAAAATCTTGATAGAATTATAAAAAAGTCAATAGATTTTTTTTCTATTAAATAATTTTCTATATTCTCTATATATTTATCAGATAAAAAATTTTGATATAGAACTCTGAACTCATAAGGTGCATAATTAATATTTTCAATATTTTCTCTGTAGTATTTAAATTTATCTATATCAGCACAATCTAGACAAGATTTTAGTAATAAGTAATTTATTTCTTCTAATGAATATTTATCATCAAAGTTTTTATAATTTAATCTTAAATATTCAGCAAAGTCTAGTAATAAAAATTTCTTATTTAGAATCTCTAGAGTTTTTAGATATATTTCTACTAATTCAGAAGAAACATTATTAAATCCATTAGCTTTTATATAATTAAATATTGAATTGTAATCTTCTTTTTGAAATAATTTTTTTAAAGAAATATTATTATTTTTCAATTAGTTACGGCTTGATAAATAACCACTTACATAGTTAAATTGATTATTCATTTCAGGTCTAGAAAATATACGCGGACCCAAAATAGGGGAAGGTGTAATTTGACCATCATTTGTAGTTGGAGTTTGATTAGGTGTATTATTTACAGGAGTGTTATTTACAGGTGATGTATTAGTAGGTGGAGTTCCTATTATACCAAAATTTTCATTACCATCTTTTGTAACTGATGCTATTGTAGATAAATCTTTTTCAGTTCCTAAAGCTTCAGATACACCACCAATAGCACCGGCAGCAGCTGTAATACCAAAACCAATAGCACCAGCAACTGTTATAACTTTTAATGCACCTATAGAACCATTTTTTAGTATATCTTTTAAAACATTTCCTAAAGTTGATGAAGCACCTATTGTAGTAGCAGTTGTTGCATTTCCAGCACTTCTCATCATTGCATAAGCAGCAATTCCCATTGCTCCACCCGCTAAAACAACACTAGTTGGACCAACAGATGTGACTGTATTGGAAACTGCACCTAAAATTGCATCTCTTGTCTTTTTTAATCCATTGATAGCACCTTGTATTATTCCTTCGCGAACAGAATTCATTTCATTTTCGTAAGCTACTAATGTAGCTTGTCTATTGTTATATGTAATAGTTGCAATTTGCTTTTTTGATAATTCTTTTAAATTTAAAGAATCACCATAAGCTAAATAATTTTTTTCCATCAATAGTAAAATATATTTCATCAAAACCATTTTTTTTAGTTTTTAAAGTAGCTTCTTGTATAGTCATACCAGGCTTAAGTTCTTTTATACCTTGAACCTGTATTTGAACACCATTTATTGCTAAAACTTCCATAAGACTACCCTAATTTTATTAATTTAACTAAAAGTATTATATTAATTCTAATAAAAAACTTGCTAATAAAATTAAATTTAGGTAAATATATGTATTATTTAAGTTTAAAAAATGTGTAAGATTATATAACCTTAACAATGAGGTACTGGAACTGAGTTATAGAAAAAATTACTTTCAAACACTAATAATATAGTAAATTTAAAGTATATTTTAATATAAATCTTTAAAATGCTTATTATTAAGGGATTTTAAGCTTATCAAAAAATAACATTAGCTCAGTACAAATTTTTAATTTTATTGTTAATGTTATCTAGTCAAAAATATTTTTAAAATGTTCTATTTTATTATTTAAAATTGATATTAAATCAAATCTTATATTTTTATCTAAATTATTATTTAAATATAAGTTTGCTGTTTTAATTATTCTATCTTTTTTTATATTATTTATTGATTCATAGGGCAATCCATAGTTTGAATTTTTTCTGTACTTCACTTCTATAAAAACTATAGTGTTATCTTTTTCAGCTATTACATCTATTTCTCCAAATTTTGAAAAAAAATTTTTTTCTAATATTTTGTAATTTTCTTTTAAAAGATAATTGATAGCAAAATTTTCGGCTTCTTTACCAATTAATCTTTTATTCATAATAAATTCATTTCTATCATTTTTTCGGCAATTTGAATTGCATTTAAAGCAGCACCTTTTCTTATGTTATCAGCTACAATAAACATATTTAAAGCATTATCACAAGAAGTATCTTTTCTTATTCTACCAACAAAAACATCATTTTTTCCAGAAATAAAAATTGGCATAGGATACTCTTTATTTTTAGGATTATCAATTAATTTTATTCCTTTAAAATTTGATAATAATTCTTTTGCTTTTTCAGGTGAAAACTCTTTTTCAAATTCAATATTTACACTTTCAGAATGCCCATTAATTACAGGAACTCTTACAGATGTAGCTGTTATTTTTAAATTAGGTAAATTCATTATTTTTTTTGTTTCATTTACTATTTTCATTTCTTCTTCAGTATAATCGTTTTCTAAGAAATTACCACCATGAGGTATAACATTAAATGCTATAACTTGAGGTAAAATTGTTTTTTCATAATTTAAGGGTTTATTTTCAAGTTTATCTTTTATTTGTTTATACATTTCTTGAATTGCTTTATTTCCCGCTCCAGAAACTGCTTGATATGTTGATACAATAACTCTTTTTATAGGTATAAAATCATTCAAGGGTTTTAAAGCTACAACAAGTTGTATAGTAGAACAATTTGGATTTGATATTATACCATTATGTTTTTTTAAATCTTCTGAATTTACTTCAGGAACAACTAAGGGAACATCACCATACATTCTAAAAGCACTAGTATTATCTATTGCTATTGTTTCTTTATTTGTTATATCAGGTAATAAGTTTTTGCTTACAGATGCACCAGCTGATGAAAATATTATATCAACACCCTTAAAAATTTCTTTTTTAGCTTCTTTTACTGTTAAATTTTCACCTTTAAATAAAATTTTTTTTCCTTCTGAATTTGATGACGCCGTTAAAATAATGTCTGATATAGGAAAATTTCTTTCCTCTAATATTTTTAAAAATTCTTGACCTACTAAGCCAGTAGCACCTAATATTGCAATTTTATATTCTTTCATAAATAAATTTCTATAATTTAAAGAACAGCTTTAGCAGCATTAACTAAACCATAGCCATATTCTATGTCATAGCCTTTTTTACCTAAATCTATAGCAGTAGATTCTAGTCTTGACTTTACTTCAGCAGGAGTATAGTTTGGATTTCTACTTAACATTAAAGCAACGATTCCAGAAACTATAGGTGTTGCCATAGAGGTTCCATCTAAGTAATCATATTCTTTTTCTTTTTCAAATTCTGTCATTGTTGTTTCATAAGTAGGCATTGTTGATAATATATTACTTCCTGGTGCGACAACTGAAATCCAATCACCATAGTTAGAAAAGCTAGACCTAGTTTTATCAAAATCTATAGAACCAACAGAGATAACACCTTTAAAAGCTGCAGGATATGCTTTTTTATTTTTACCATCGTTTCCCATAGCAGCTACAACAACAACATTTTTCATAAGTGCATATTGAATTGCTCTTTCTAATGTTTTACCATTTGGCCCACCTAAACTTAAATTTAAAACTCTAGCTCCATGATCAACTGCCCAAATTATACCTAATGAAACATCAAATAAATTTCCATTTCCAACCTTATCAAGTGCCTTTATAGGCATAATCCTACATCTTGGAGCCGTTCCAGCAATACCTAATTTATTATTTGTTTCAGCACCTGCTATACCTGCAGCATGAGTACCATGACCATTATCATCTAATGGTGGAGTTTTTCCACCTGTTAAAACATTGTACCCAGGAACTAATTTATTTTTTAAGTCAGGATGTTTTAAGTCAACACCAGTATCAATAACAGCAATAATTATATTAGGATCACCAAAAGTAATATCCCATGCTTTTGCAAGCCCAGCAATTGCTAAGCCTTGTTGTTCTTTTGATTTAGGATCACTTACTGTATATTTATTTGTATATGTATAATTAGGTTCAGCATAATCAATTAAGTTATTAGAAGATAATTCATTTATTTTCTGACTTGCTTCAAGATTTGAACTAAACCCAAAAACAGCTGTATTTATTCTTGTTGAAAAATTGACAACATTTGCATTAATACTATTTGCAAAATTTTCTATAAATGATTCATTTACTTTTGACTTAAATCTAACAACTAATTGTTTTGAAATATTTTGAACTTCTAAATTATTAGTTTCTTGGGTTATAGTAGATGTTTCTAGTTCTAAAGGAGTTCTGTTACATGAAAAAGCAGAAAAGCTAAATATAACTGACAATGATATATTTAAAAGTTTCTTTAGCATTTACAAAAACTCCCTTTTTATAGTATAGAGTTAATATGTTTTTTCTTGTTTTAATTAAATAAAATTTAATTTTAATTTATCTATTTCTTATGCTCAGCGGGTACATAAAATTCTGGTTCAAATATTTTTCTATTATTTCTAATAAAGTCTACTGCTTGATTTAATGTCATTCCCTGCTTTTGTAACATAATTAACTCATCGCTTCCATCATCACTATAAGGAAAATATGCTTCAACAAAACTTACATTATTTTTTCTAGCATATTCAGCTGATTCTTGAATTTCATCAACAATAACATCTAAAAGATTTTCAAAATATTTTTTTACTTTTTGATTATTTTTATCTTTTGATAACAAATATTCATCAGCATTGTATTTTGGAAATTTTCTTAAATTTCTTTTTTGTTTTTCTAATATTCTTGTAGGATTATCATCTATAATAATTACATGTTCTAATGTTTCATCAATCATTCTTAAATCTTTAGACAATTTTGTTGGTTCTACTTCTCTTATAAGGTAATTTCTAGTAAATATTGCCTTAACATGGTCTTTTAATGGTTTTCCTTTTATTTTTAATTTATCTATAATGCAATGAGTTGCTATATCTAATTTTGCTGAAAATAAAATTATTCCTTTATTACCAGGTATTTTATATATCTTATCAAAAGCTTCTTCCCATTTTGGTATCATTAAAAAGTAATTAGGCCCCTCTATTTTTGGTTTTATTATATTATCTAAACAATTTTGAGAAACTTTTGAAGTATAGTACTTACTACCTTTTTCACCCATTTTGTACCATTGAACAAGTAAAGTTTCATCCATATCAAAAACAACATAAAATTCATAATTTTTTAAGTTTTTTTCAGGTTTAAAATTATTTTCAAACTTTCTATTTTCTTTTACATTTTTAATAGCTTGATTTAGTGATGAAATAACTTTTTCTATTTTGTAATCATTAAGTCTTGAATTTTCTTCCATTTCTAAAAATTCTTTATCATTATCTAATATATCTTTCATCTGATTTTGAATTTCTAAAGCTTCATATCTTGTAAATCCATCTTTTATCATTAAATTTATATCTAAATGAGGATTATAATACCTTTCATTATACCAACTAGGCATTGGTTCTAATATATATTTAGATACATCTATTTCTTTAGCTATAGAAACATTACTTATAAAGCTAATAAAAAATAGAGAAATAGTAAAATTTAAAAATAATTTTTTAAAATTAATCATAATTTTTTACTTAAAATAATAATATTTTATATTATTTTACTATAAAAAGAGAAATAAAATGTGTATTAAAAAAGAAAATTAAAATCTTTTATACAAAAGTTTCTTTTAATACTTTTAAATTTTGTCCTAAAGAAATATAATCATCTTTTATAATTTTTTTCATTTCTTCTTCAGAAATTTTTATATTTCTTCTTCTTATCATAGTATATTCATCAATAGAAAAATCTAATTCCAAATAGTAAAGTTTATTAGGATCAACTTTATTAACTTCTTGATTGTCAATATTTATAATTTTATCTATTTTCTTTTTAAAAACATTATCTTTGGTAACAAACTCTAATTCATCACCAAGATTAATTCTATTTTTACCTTCTATTAGAGCAACTTTTCTTTTATTATCATAAGATTTTACTACTGCTACAAAATCATAATATTGTGTAGCTCCTGCTGATTCATAGTTTTGTAGTTCTGGTGAATCCTTCTGATGCTCTCCTATAAAAGCACTTGTAAAACCTCTATGACTAGTAGTTAATATTTCAGCTAAAAAAGGTAAAGGATTATAACTTTCAGGATTTTCATAATAATTATCTATAGCTTTTCTATAAGCTCTTGTTACTATAGATAAGTAATATTCACTTTTTGTTCTACCTTCTATTTTAAAACTACATACACCTGAATTTATTAAATCTGGTATATAAGAAACTAAACATAAATCTTTTGAGTTAAAAAAGTATGTTCCTGTTTCATCTTCTTCTATTGGGAAATATTCACCTGGTCTTGTTTCTTCTACAAGTTTATAATTCCATCTACAAGAATTTGTACAATCACCGTGATTAGCATCTCTCATATTTATATAACTACTTATAAGACATCTTCCTGAATATGCCATGCACATAGCACCATGTATAAAAGTTTCTAATTCTAAATCAGGTACTTTAGTTTTTATAGTACTAATTTCTTTTAAAGATAATTCTCTAGCTAAAACCACTCTTGATGCTCCGTAATTATACCAAAATTTAGCTGTGAGCCAATTCATAGTGTTAGCTTGTGTACTTACATGTATTTGAACATTTGGTAAATATTCTTTTGCTAATTCCATTATACCAATATCTGCTATAATTAAACCATCTGGATTTAACTTACTAAGCTTTTTAAAATAATCAGGTATTCTATCTAATTCGTGATTTCTAGGAAAAATATTTGTAGTTATATATACTTTAACATTATGATTACGCGCATATTCTATACCATACTCTAAATCATCCCAAGTAAATGCTTTTTTATTTGATCTTAAACCAAAAGTTGGTAATCCCATATAAACAGCATCAGCACCATAATGAATTGCATATTTCAATTTATCTAAATTACCAGCGGGAGATAATAATTCAACTTTTTTCATAATAGCATTATAATTATAAACATAATTTCTAATTATATCTAATAATTTCTATATTCAATAACAGAAATTAGGAATTAAATAATTAAATAATTAAATAATAAGCTTTATATTACTAGAGAAAATAAAAATTAATTTTTGTTAATCATAGATTTAATTAAGTATAATTTAGTACTTTTTTTAAAGTTTAACTATGTTTTGTAATAGGTTTCCATCCTCTACAAGCTCGAAATTAATTGCATGTTGGCAGAATACCACTTTTTGTATTTCTTAATAATAAATAATAAGAGATAATAACTAAGTCTCTACTGATTTGCTTACCTTACAAGTAGTAGAACAAGGACTGTCCTAGTTTATGCATGTGGAAGGTTCAAAGAACTCTGTGAAGTAGAAAGCTTTACCTTCTATAATGTGGAGTAGCTTAAAACTAGACTTCAAAATCAACATTAAGTTTGGCTTGAAATATAAGAACATTAGCTAAATCATCTGAAGAAATAAGACCTTTTCTTATTAAAATTTCGCCTAAAAGTATATGCTCTTTTTCTTTAAATTGTAATTCTAATGCTTCTTCTAATTGTTTCTCATTTATATAACCTAATCTTACTAAAAGTAACCCTAATCTATTATCTCTATTTTGAGTTTTTAATGCACTTATTATATCATCTTTAGTACAAAATCCTTTTTCTAATAAAATAAAACCTAACAATGAATTTGTTTTTTCTTGTTCTAATAGTGCTTCTTCTAGTTGTTCTTGAGTAATAATACCTTTTTTTATTAGAATACTACCTAATCTAGTTTCTTTATATTGTCTATCAAGAGCTTTTTGAATATCATCTCTTGTACAAAATCCTTTATCTATTAAAATTTGTCCTATTAATTTATAAGGGTTTTTCTGTTTTTCTTGCAGTGCTTCATTTAATTGTTCTTGAGTAATAATTTTATTTTCTAAAAGAATATCTCCTATTTTATATTGATTATCATTTGACATATATATTACCTAAAAAACTTAATAACTTTAAATATATTACCATATCTATTTAGTAAATAAACTTTTTATTCTTGACATTATACTTATTTTTTCTTCTTTTTTATTATCTGTATTTATATTTATAATATGATGCTTATTGGCTATTGGATCATTTTTATCATAATTTAAAGCAATTTTGAATTCAGCTTGAGCATAACCATGCCAGCCTTTTTTCTCCATAGCTAGTCCTAAATAACTATGATATTTAGCAACATTATGATTTATTTCAGTTGCTTTTTTTAGAAAATCTATTGCACTATCTAAATCGTTCTTATTAAGTTTATCCAAGCCTCTCTTAAAAAAATCCTCTGCTTTCTCTTTTTTAAGTTCCTCAACATTAACAGTTTTCGCTGTTTTTATAATATTAGTCATGTCAAATACTTTTTCTTGTTTTTTAGTGTTTTCTTTTTCTTCCTGAATTTTTTTTAATAATTCAGCTCTTTCACTTCTTATTCTTAACTCTTCATCATATTTTCTCCTTTCATCTTCATTTTTTAAAAGATTATAAGATGAAGTAATTTTTGAAAATATTTTTTCTAATTGAATTTTTTCATCTTGAGACAAATTAGGATTTCTATCAGGATGTAAGGATATAGCTAATTCTTTATATATTTTATGTATTTGCTCTGTTGTAGCATTTTGTTCTATACCAAGTATTTTATAATGATTATCTTCGTTTAAAACATATAATTTATCTTTTAGAGATTTTTTTTTCATAAATTTTTTCAGAAGAAATAAACAGCTTTCTTCATTGTATCATAAATTACTCGCTAATAGTATATTTTAAATCACAATCTCTTATAAATTAGTGAATTAAATGCTTGTCTTTTTTAATAAAAATACAACTTTTATTTTAAAATTAAAAAAAATATTATAAATAACATAGATGGTAAAGTAAAAAATATTGCATACATAAATTTTGTTATATCATTAGATTCATTTTTTAAAATTAAAATATTTTCATCTTTTAGCAATTCATTATCATTTAATAAATCAAGTATTTGTTCGCTTTCAGAGTTTAATAAATCAATAGGTTTTTCTTTAAATTCTTTTAATTTATTTGGATATTTTTCACTTAAATATTTTTCTAAATATACTTTTATTCTGTTTGTTTCTATACCATTTAAGGTTAATGTTCCAATCCAAACAAGTATTACTATTAAAAAATAGAATTCAAAATAAAAATTTTTTTTAGTTTTTACAAAAAAAATATTAAATAAGAGTATTAAAAATATTAAAGTAAAGAGTGAAAACCAATAATATTTTCTATGTGATTTAAATTCTTGCATTGTTCAGCTTATTTCTATATTATTTCCTAGTTTGTTTATTAATTTATTTATAAATTCCTGTCTAGCATTATTTATACTTTCAATACTTCTTGATTTGAAAATAATTTTTACATTTCTAAAATCATTTATAGAAGGATAGGAGCCAATATCAACATCATTATATTTATTACAAATTTCTTTCATTATTTCAGAAAATTTAGTCTCTTCACAATTTATATTTAATTTTGATTTATAAATAATTGATTCACTTTTAAAACTATTTTCAATAGTTGAAAAAGAATCTTTTAAAAGTTTTGGTGTTCCTGGAAAAGAATAAACATTTTCAGTTATAATACCAACTGCCCATAATTTATCAGATGTAAATATAGGTTTAGATTTTTCAGGCATTATAGCTAATATTAATTTTTCTTCACTTACATTATTACCATAATAATTTTTTATTAATTCTATAACTTCTGAATTTTTCACTAATTTGCAATTAAACGTATTTGCTATTGCTAATTTTGTAACATCATCAGGAGTAGGTCCCATTCCGCCAATTGTAAAAACAAAATTATATTTATCCTTGTAATCCAACAAAAATTTTCTTATTATATTTTCTTTATCTGGAATAGTAAATATAAATTCTAGCTCAACACCAAAGCTGAATAATTTTTTTGCTATCCAATTAGAGTTTTCATCTAAAACATCACCTGATAATATTTCATTTCCTATAGTTAAAATAATCGCTTTTTTAATCATTTTTACTGTTAAATACTTTACTAGCAATACTTCCTATATTAACTATATTACTTAATTGATCAGGAACAACAACAGTTACTCCTTTTCCTTCAGCTAATTTTGGGAACATTTCTAAATATTTTAATAAAATTAAACTTTCTTGAGAATGATTTTTAAAAGCATACATTAGAAGCTCCATTGCTCTTTTTTCAGCTTCTGCTTTTATTATAGCTGATTCAGCTTGTCCTTTTGAAATTAAAATATTAGCTTCTTTTTGTCCTTCAGCGCTAAGTATTGCTGCCTGTTTTTCTCCTTCAGCTTTTAATATAGCTGCTTGTTTTTGTCCTTCAGCAGTAAGAATTTCAGCTCTTTTAGTTCTTTCAGCTACCATTTGCTTACTCATTGCTTCAGCTATTTCTTCTGAAGGTGTTATTTCTTTTACTTCTACTCTTGTTACTTTTATACCCCAGTGAAAAGTAACCTCATCTAAAACACTTTGTAGTTTGTTATTTACTAAATTTCTAGAACTTAAAGTTTCATCAAGTTCTAACTCACCAACAACATTTCTTAAAGTTGTTATTATAAGCTGACTTATAGCTGACTCAAAATCACTAACAGAATAACAAACTTTTGTAGAATCTATTATTCTATAATAAGTAACAGCATTTATATTTACCGTTGCATTATCTTTTGTTATCATTGGTTGTGCTTCAAAAGTATGAACTTGTTCCCTTAAGTCAGCTTTAAATGATACAACATCTATATATGGTAATACAATATTTAATCCACTTTTCAAAGTCCTACTATATCGTCCGAATCTTTCTATTACGTACTCTTCAGATTGTCTAACAATCCTAACAGTTTTAATTAAAGTAATTATAATAAAAACTAGAAACAATATGGAAATAAATATCTTCATTTTAACCTCCTTAAAATATATCCTTTTCAGGAACAACAATTAAAATATTATCTTGTATATCTTGAACAATAACTTGTTCATTTTCTTTTATATTAGAATAAGATTTAGCATACCATATTTCACCATTTATTTTAACTTTACCTTTGTCTTTTTCTTTTATTTCTTCTATAACAATAGCTTTTTTTCCTGTAAAAGATTGATGAGTAAAGTGTTTTTCTTCAGGAATTATTTTTTTTTTCAAAAAAGGTTTCATAAGAAAAATTGATAAAAAAGACACTAAACCAAATGATATTACTTGATAAAAAATATTAAAATTAAAATAAGCTAATATTAAAGATGAAATTGCACCTATTGATATACTTAAAGCTGTAAAGTCACCTATTATTGCTTCTATAATTATTAAAGTAAGAAATATTATTATCCAAAAGTTCATAATTCTTATATTATAAATTATTTTTGGTATAATTTTATATATATTATTTTTTAAAGGAAAATTATGTCTATATTAACAGTAAAGTATAAAGGTTCTTCAGTTTTGAATCGTGAAGCAAAAAAGATTAATGCTATTACTAAAGATATTGTAAAGTTAGCTGAAGATATGCTAGAAACAATGTATACTTACCATGGGGTAGGATTAGCTGCGCCACAAGTTGGTGTTTCAAAACAAATGATAGTTGTAGATTGTGGTGATGAATATCAAAAAGAACCTTATGTCCTTATGAATCCTATTATTATAGATAGCAAAGGTTATCAAGAAGGTGATGAAGGATGTTTGAGCTTACCGGGTTTATATTTACCTGTAAAAAGATTTGATTATGTAGCTGTAGAAGCTGTAGATATTTATGGTAAAAAAGTAGTAATAGAAGGTAGAAAACTATTATCAAGATGCTTACAACATGAAATTGATCATTTACATGGTAGATTATTTGATGAATTAGTTGAAGATAAAGAGAAGTTACAGGAAGAATTACCAAAACTAAAGCAAAGAATAGAAGCTATACTAAGAGGTGAAATATCACCTTATCCTGTTATTGAAAAAGAAGAAAAAGAAGAACTAGTTAATTCTTCTAAATGATTAACTTATTAATAGTAGAAGATAATGAAAAACTAAGATTAGCTTTATCAAAAGGTTTTTCTAATATTAATAATATAAAAGTTTTACATGTTTGTGATACAGGTGAAGAAGCTTTTAATTATTGCTTACAAAATTTAAATGTTTCTGTTGTTCTTATGGATGTCCAATTAGCTGGTATTTGGAATGGTATAGAAACAGCTATTGAACTAAGAAAAGAATTTCCAAGAATACCTATAATTTTTTATTCAATACAAGATGATGAAAATTATTTTAAAGATTTTTGTAATTCTGGTATTTTAACTCATTATGCTTATGTTAGAAAATCTAATTATTTATTACCTGAAATGTTAATACCTTTAATTTTAGATTCAATAGCAGGGCTTAGTTTTATAGACCCTGATATAGAAGTAAAAGTTAAAGAGGTAAAAATTAAAGAAAAAAATTCTCCTATGGCATTATTAGAACCTAATGAACAGAAAGTTGCTAAAATGATTGCTTATGGAATGACAAATGAACAAATAGCTGAAAGAATGGGATTTAAAGATAAAAGAACTATAAGCAGAATAAATGGTCAAATATACACAATGTGGAATTTAAATAAAAATCCAACTGATGATAAAGTAGCAAGAACAAGAGCAAGTATTATATATAATAAAAATATGTTAATAGAATGGGATGAACAAGGTAATGCTTATTATTTAGATGAAAATAGACAGAGAAAGTTAATACCTTTTGATGAGATTTAACTTACATTTATAACAGAGTTTATATTACCATTTGGCGTATAAGTAATTTCAGCTTTAGGATCTAAAATCCAATTATTATCTACTATAAATTTATATTGATATTTACCTGGTTTAAGCTTTATATACATTTTCCATATATTATTATCTAAAAACATCTTTAAATCATTATGTAACCAATTATTAAAATCGCCAGCAATATAAACATTTTTATAATTATTATTTTCAAGTTTAAATAAAACATCTACAAGATTATGATTATTTTTTATAAAATTATCTATATCATTTGCTACTTCATTATTATTGAAAGAAAAACCTAAACTATGACCTACATTGTCGTATAATATTAGTTTCTTGTAGTAACTTGATATATTTTTAAATCCAAACAATGCTTGATCAGATTTTACAAGCATATCATCACTTGAATGTAATATTAAGCAAGGAGTGTTTACATCATTTATATTTTTTTCTACTTCTTTTATAGATAAATAAATTTGTTTTGCCCAATTATTATTGCCAGAAAAGTCTTTTTTAGAATTAGTTGGTGCTGAAATTGTTATAATACCGGATATAAATTCTTTAAATTCAATACTTAATAAATAAGTTAAACAACCACCAAAAGATGAACCTAATATATAAATATCATTTGATAAGTCTTTTAAAAAAGCTAAATATTTTTTTACTGAATTATAACAATCAAGCCATGTAATTTTTCCAGAATATAAATTTGATTTATCTAATCCATGTCCTTCTAATAATACACTTAAAATATTATATCCACTATTATATAGGATATTAGCTAAATCAATGGTATTACAAGGGCTTGCTTCAGAACCATGTATCATTAATATACTTGTTTTGTTTTTGTTATTAAAAAGTAAAAAAGGTAAATCAGTTTCTAATATTCCTTTTTTTCTTAAATAATTTCTAAAATTTTCAAATTCTTGTAATTTATCAATCATTTAAATGTCCTCTTTTTAAGTCTAATTAAACTTATTTCATCTGACTTATCTCTTAGTATTACAGAAAAATTTTCCCATATTGCACCTTTAGCTGACTTCATTCTAGGCACACCGTAAATTTCTATTGCTTTTAATATAGAATCACCTATTTTTAATCCTTTAGTTGTTGGATGTAAGTATTTCTCGTTTGCTTCTATTTCTGTAATAATACTATCTTCATCAAAAAAAAATGTAAGTCCTATGTCAGTATAGTAAAAAATTGATTCATTACTATTATCATAATTGATATTACTTAAAGTTTTTAAAGTATTGATTACATTTTTTTTAGTACTCAAATTTACAAATAAATCTAACACAGAACAATTTTCTACATCTAATTCAAATCTATTTCTTACTTTGATTTGTTTTTCAGCTTTTTCTAATAATTCAGGTTTCTTTCTAACAAGATGTGTTTCTAGTACTGGAGTACTTGTACTTATTAGTGATTGTAAAATAGATGCAGCTTCATTTGGTAATCCTTGATTTAAAAGTTCTTCTAAAGACGCTTTTTCATCAAAAACAATCTTTTTTACTCCATCACTTTCTATATTATGAATTTGTTCTATAAATTTATTTGCTATTGTTCTAGGTTGCTGATATGATATTTGATTTGACATAAATTAATTATCCTTAAAATATTATTTATATTACAAAATTAAACAAGAAAAACATTTAATTTACAAACTACTTTTTGTCTGAAGTTATAGCTTTTAATGTATCTATCTCACTTTTCAATTCATCTATTAATTTATTTATTTTTATTGTTTCTAATTTTAAGCTAGCAATATCTATCCACTTTTCTATAAATTTACTATTATAAATATTTTTAGCTTTATTAAATTCTGATAAAGCTTTATCGTATAGTTCTTTTCTCATATAGAATAATCCATTTATAATATAGTTTTCTCTCTGTTGATTTTTCTTTACTAAATTCATATCTAAAGACATATTAGTTTTTATTTCTTCTGTATTTATAGGTTCAGGTGCTTTATAAATTTTTGGTGAGTCTTCTTTAAGAGAATCTAGAGAACTTTTACCATAAAATCCACTTTTTACATTTTTTGAGACTCCTGTTTTAACTGAATTTGTTACAGCATCACCAAACGCTTTTACAACTCCTTTATTTTTTTGTGCATAAGAAGGACATGAAAACAAGATAATTGAAACTATTAATAACAGCTTTTTTTTCATTTATAGTAACCTAAAATAAATCTATACAAAAATTATTATATCATATAGAAATTTTACGTATTTAAAATAACTAAAAATATTAATTTTTTTCATATATATTTTCAGTTAAAAAAAAATTAAATTAAAATTTACATTTAAGAAAATATAATGAGGTAAAAAAAATGTCTAATGATTTTCTTAGTATTGTAGAAAAATTCTCCTTATTTTTTATAATAATAGTATCTTTATATCATTTTTTTGAAGCTTTAAAATATAAAATAAAGCTTATTACTTTAGGTAAAAAAGAAGATAGATTTAAAGAAATTAATAAGAGAATAAAATTATTTATAGATTATGTTCTATTACAGAAAAAGGTACTAAAGGAACCAATTTATGGTCTAATGCATGGAATATTTTTTTGGGGCTTTTTAATAATAACAATAGAAACTTTTAATTTTATAGCTCAAGGCTTTGACAAAGATTTTCATTTACCATTTACAGGTAATCCATATTTTCTCTGTATTGTAGAAAGTGTAGAATTACTTGTAATTATTGCTTTAGGATTTGCATTTTACAGAAGATTAGTAATAAGACCTAATAATTTAAGTTTAAATGCTGATGGAATAATAATATTATCGTTTATAACAATACTAATGTTTTCTGCTTTACTAAAAGATGGATTTGAAATAGCTATGGCAAGAACAGAAGGAACTGTTTTCACTATACAAAATGCTGAAAACTATTTTAAACCTATGTATATAGGATACTTAATTTCAAACATAGTTTTATTATTAAATTTAAATACTTCTACTTTACATTTTTTTCATAATTTATTTTGGTGGATACATACATTACAAGTATTAATATTTTTAGTGTATATACCTAAGTCTAAACACTCTCATTTACTAGCATCTTTATTTACTGTATTTTTTGGAAGAACAAAACCATATGGTCAATTATCATATATAGATATGGATGCTGAAATGGAAAAAGAAGAACCTAAATTTGGAGTTAATAAGTTTGAAGATTACACATGGAGACAATTATTAGACGTTTACGCTTGTACTGAATGTGGAAGATGTCAAAAAGAATGTCCAGCTTATAATACAGGAAAACCATTAAATCCTAAAAAAATAATAGTAGATTTAAGAAATGAACTATATTTAACAGGTGAAAAAATGTTAAAAGAAAAGGAATTAATAACAGCTGGTATAGCAGTAGAAAATCCAATTTCTGAAAGTAATCATAACCTAATAGATAGAGTTTATGATAAAGAAGAAATATGGTCTTGTACTACTTGTATGGCTTGTGTTGAAGCATGTCCTGTTATGATAGAACATGTTGATAAAATTGTAGATGTAAGACGACATTTGGTCATGATGGAAGCTGACATGTCTGAACAAGTAGTTTTAACATTAAATAATATAGAAAATAATGGTAATCCATGGGGCATAGGTTCATCTTTAAGAGCTGATTGGAAAGATGGCTTAAATGTTAAAACTTTTGCTGAAAATCCTAATGCTGAATATTTATACTTTGTAGGTTGTGCTGCTTCTTACGATGATAAAAATAAGAAAGTAGCTAGAGCTCTTGTTAATATACTTAATGAAGCGGGTATAGATTTTGCAATATTAGGAAAAGAAGAAACTTGTAGTGGTGATCCGGCTAGAAGAATAGGTAATGAATATTTATATCAAACTCAAGCAAAACAAAATATAGAAACTATGAATAGCTATAATATAAAAAAAGTAATAACTGCTTGTCCTCATTGCTTTAATACAATAAAAAATGAATATCCACAATTAAATGGTAATTATGAAGTAATACATCATACAGAATTAATAAATCAGCTTATAAAAGAAGGAAAAATAAAACCTACAAAATCTATTGATAAAACAATAACTTATCATGATCCTTGTTATTTAGGAAGATATAATCAAACTTATGATGCACCTAGAGAAATACTTAAAGCTATACCAGGTATAAATCTTGTTGAAATGGAAAAAAGTAGAGAAAAGAGTTTTTGTTGTGGTGCTGGTGGTGGTAGAATGTTTATGGAAGAGACTATAGGGGAAAGAGTTAATGAAAATAGAGTTGAACAAGCACAAGTTACAAATGCTAGTATTGTAGCTACTGCTTGTCCATTCTGTAAAACTATGATTACAGATGGTATAAATAATAAATCTTTAGAGGAAAAAATGGAAAATTTAGATATTGTTGAAATATTAGAAAAAAGTTTATAATTTTTAGATAAAATATATTATTTATAGTATTATTGTATTTTGAAAGGAATTTATTATGGCTGGAAATGTTAGAGAAGTTAACGATGACAACTTTGAGTTAGAAGTTAAAAAGTCAGAATTACCTGTATTGGTAGATTTTTGGGCACCTTGGTGTGGTCCATGCAGAATGGTAGCTCCTGTTGTAGAAGCACTATCAGAAGAATTTAAAGATAGAGTTAAATTTGTAAAAGTTAATACTGATGACAACCCTAAAGTATCTTCTGAATATGAAATAACAGGGATACCATCATTATTACTATTTAAAAATGGTCAAGTAGTTGATCAACAAGTTGGTGCTGTTCCTAAATCTATGTTAGCTGAAATGATTTCAAGACATTTATAATAATGAAAAAAATATTATCAATAATTTTTATTTTATTAATTTGTTTTCCAACTTTTGCTATAAAAAGTGATTTAAAATCTCAAAATGGTTTAAATGTTGGTGATAGAATACCTAAATTTAACTTAAGAACAGAAAAAGATATTTTGATGAAATTTGATGAACATTATAAAGATAAAGTATTATTACTTGTTCTTTGTAATTATTGCAATAAAGATTTAGCAGGTTCATGGACAATATCATCATTTTATAAATTTTATAAGAATAAAGATTTTAGATATGTTGTTATTTTTAGTAGAAGATGTGTTCCTTTCTATGTTCCTGATGCTTTTATAGCTTATTCAGCTGGACAAACAGGAAGACAAGTAAGAGTTCCTTATTTTCTTATGGATTGGGATGAGGAAGTATCAGAAAAATATAAAGTAAATTTAGAAGATCCACATATATATGTGGTAAATAAAAAAGGTATAATTGTTTTTAAACAAACCTTAACAACACCATTTGTAAGCACAGATCCAATGAATGAAGCAATAGAAAATGCCTTAAAAGAATAAAAATTATTTTAAGAATCTTAACCTACTTATAAAGTTACTTTTCTTATCTGTTTCTATTGCTATATCCATAAAGTATTTTCTAAATGTTTGCATATCAACTGTGAATATACCATTAGTGGAATAATCTTCTCTTAAACTTCCATTATTATCTACTACTTTCAAATAACCATAAGGATCTCTTATTGTTATTGTTTTATTGTATGGATCAGTAGATAGAACAGTTAATACATGAACATTTGATAATCTAAATTCTCCGGTTTTTTTAGGATTCATGTTTCCTTTACCAAAAGTAGAAACAGAGACTAATTTTTTCTGATTTATTGCAGTTGATATTTTAGTAAAAATTTTATCATTACTATTTAGAGGAACAGCCATAAAATCAGCTACATGTCCAGTAACTATTTCTATACCTTCCCAAGCTCCACCATAATTTGCAGCATCATAATTAGATCTAAAAAATCTTAAGAATCCATTTTTTGACCAATATTTAGATATTGCAGAGACAACAACAGGTACCCAAATAGAGTTATTTTTTCCTTTATGTATGTAAAAATCCATTATTTCTTTTGGTGGTTCATTAACTTTTATAACTCTTTTATTAGCAGGTAATCCAGGAAAAGTAACAGTATAACTTCCATCTTCATTTTCTTTAACTAATTCCCTTACATCATTAGGTCTATGATGGGCTAGTCCGGCTAAAGCTGATAAAAAGTAACATATAGGTCTTTTACCTTGCTGTATATCATTAGCTGATATTTTTTCATCTCCAAAAAGTTTTGAAGATAAGGTATTTAAACTACTTATATTATCATTAGCATTTAAAAATAAATTTAATATTTCTCTTTCTTCTTTTTTCTCTTCTATACTTGAGACACTATAATTCGATGAAAAATTATCTTCAAATGATATTTCATTACGATATTTCATTACTTGAATTATTGTATTGATAATAAGTAGGATTGTCTATTGTTCTTCCACATCCTGAAGATATTATTATTAAACTTAATATTGAAATAATTTTTCTCATATTAAAATATTACTATTTGAAATTTAACATTTAGTTATAATAAAATTATTTTTAAATTAATTATAAATTAAACTTAGTGTGTAACTTCAACTAATGGTTCAGTTGTCTTAGCTGAATCTATCCATTTTTGAACTTCAGCTACACTTACCATTCTATTAACAAATTTTCTTTTTGGATCTATATTATTAGCTATTTCTAATCTTTGGTGTAAATTATCAGCTCTTCTTTTTGCTAATTCAGGAATACTATCAACTCCTACAGCTTCTAACCAATTAGATTGTTTTGGTCCTATTCCTTTTACTCTCATTAGGTCTATATGATTAGCCCATCTTAAAAGTAACTTTTCGCTTATTCCAGTCTTTGCTGCTAATTGTTCTCTATCTTTTCTTTTAGCTGCTGCTTTTAAAAATTGTTCTGTATTTTTTAATCCAACTTCATTTAATTTTTTAACATAAACTTCACCTATACCTCTTATTTCTAGAAGATTATATTTTCTTGCATTTGCTTCTAAATTTTCGCTTTCTGAAACATTTGAAATATTATTATTAACTAAATTTAAATCTATAGGATTATTAGTAGCACAGCTTGCTAATATGCTTAATGATAATCCAATTAAAAGTTTTTTTACCATATCTCTATCTCCTAAAAAATAATACATTAAGTATATAGAAAAATTATTTTCATTTTTTCTTATCTTAAATTTAAGAATAAAATAAAATTTGTTTAATCTTTTTCTTTATTTCTAAAAATAATTTTTATTGGTATTCCTTGAAAACCAAAACTTTCTCTTAATTTATTTTCCAAGTATCTTCTATATGTTTCATCAAATAAATCTTTATTATTTACAAACAATATAAATATTGGAGGATTAGATGTAGCTTGAGTAGAGTAATAAATTCTTCCTGTTTTTCCTTTCTTAAATGCAGGTGGATTTAATGCTACTGCTTCATTTATTACTTTATTTAAAAGTCCTGTGCTAATTCTTTTATTTGCTTCTTGAACAATATTATCAATCATTTTGAAAACATTAAATAATCTTTTTTTTGTTAATGCTGATGTAAATAATAATGGTGCATAATCTATAAAATATAAATCTCTTTTTATATCATTTGTAAATTTATTTTGTGTAGAAGAATCCTTATTTTTTATCAAATCCCATTTATTAATAACTATAATACAAGGTTTTCCTTTTTCTTGAATAAAACCAGCTAATCTTTGTTCTTGTTCAGTAACTCCTTCATCAGCTGATATAACAAGTAAAACTATATCTGCTCTTTCTATTGCTTTGAAAGCTCTAACAACAGAAAATAGTTCTATACCATAACTTACTTTTGATTTTTTTCTAATTCCTGCTGTATCAATTAATAAATATTCTTTACCATAATATTTTAGTGGAGAATCTATTGCATCTCTTGTTGTTCCAGGAATATTACTTACTATCATTCTTTCTTTTCCAAGTAATGCATTTACTATTGATGATTTACCAACATTTGGACGTCCAACTATTGCTATTTTTACATTATTGTTTTCTTCTTCATCAATTATTGGTATATATTTTACAATTTCATCTAAAACAGTATTTAATCCTGTTCCATGTATCGCTGATATTGTATATGGAGTACCTAAATTTAATTCAAAAAATTCACTTGAATTGATTTCTAAATTATCATTATCTATTTTATTTACAACTAATACTACAGGTTTTTTTGTTTTATGTAATTGTATAGAAATTTCTTTATCTATTGGAGTAACACCATCTCTTCCATCCGTTAAAAAAAACTATTACATCTGATTCTTCAATAGCCATTTGAGCTTGTTTTTGAACAGATTTTAATATATCATCTGTTTCATCAGGTATAATACCACCTGTGTCTATGACAGTAAATTTATATCTTAACCATTCAACATCTAAATATAATCTATCTCTTGTAACACCTGGTATATCGTCTACTATTGTGTATCTTTTCCCAACTAATTTATTAACAAATGTTGATTTTCCTACATTTGGTCTACCTATAACTGCAACAAGTGGTTTCATAATTACTCCATAAATTATTTATAAATATTGTTTTAAATAATAGCAAAAATAAAGTTATAATTAGATTAATTTTTAAAAATATTATAGTATAGAGCCTTTTTTTATTATACTATTGTCAGCTAAAACTACATTACTTGATATTTTAGAATTTTCCTTCTATTAAACAATTATTACCAATAATTGCATTAGATATATTACAATTTTCTTGTATTTTTGTTTTTGATAATATTATGCTTTTATATATTTGATTTTTTTGCATCTATAAAAGTATTATTAGATATAACAGAAAATTCTTCTATAAAAGAATTTTTTCGTATTTTAGCTTTATTACCTATAAATAATGGTCCTTGCAAATTCACAGATTCATCTATATCAACATCTTTTCCTATAAAAATATTATTTTCTATTTTATCAAAAGGAATATTCAATTTTATTTTACCTATTAAAGTATCATGATGAGCTTGTATATATTTATCAGGTGTTCCTATATCTATCCAATATGAATTTGAAATATAACCATATAAGTTTTTTTCTAAATTTAACATTAAAGGAAATAATCCTCTTTCAAATGAATATGGTTCATTTTTAGGCACTAGTTTAAAATATTCTGGATTTATAATATATATACCTGCATTTACTGTATTTATTATTGCCTCGTCATAACTTGGTTTTTCCAAAAATTTTTCAATCCTACCATTTTCATTAGTAAAAACTAAACCAAAAGCTGTTGGATCTTTTACTTTTGTTAAAGCTATTGTAATATCAGATTTATTTTTATTATGATATGAAATAATTTCACTTAAATTTATATCAGTTAAAACATCTCCATTTAATATTATTAATGGTTCATTATCAAAATAACTTTCAGCTAATTTAACAGCACCAGCCGTGCCCATTGGTTTTTCTTCGTAAGAATAAAATATCTTTATTCCTAAATCTGACCCATCTTTTAATATATATTTTATCGTTGTATGTAAATAATGAGTATTTACTATAACTTCATTAATTCCATATTTTTTTAAATATTCTAATTGATATATTAAAAAAGGTTTATCAAAAAAAGGTATAATAGGTTTAGGTAAATTATAAGTAAGAGGTCTTAATCTTGTTCCTGAACCACCAGCTATTATTATTGCTTTCATAAATGTATAATGAAAATACTAAGTAAAATAATACTATTATATACCATTCAAAAAACAAAATTTTATTTATTTGTAAGAAAAAAGTTTCCAAATTATTTTGAAAACAAGGAATTAAAATATTTATATAAATTTTGTCCTGATATGAAACAAATAGTAAATGAAATGAATAAATTTTATAAAAAAGGTTTCATCTTTTAATATTTCTTATATAGAAAAAGAAGAAAAAAAATTTAATTGATAATATAAATTGATACTTATGGTGAAATAAATTGGGATACAGCTATTAAAGTTTTAGAAGAATTTGACATAAAAGCAAATGATGTATTTTGTGATTTAGGTTGTGGTACTGGTAAAATAGTTTTTTTTGGCTAATAAAAAATATAAAATAAAAAGTGCAGGTATAGACATAATAAGCAATTTTATAAGAATATCAAACATAATAAAAAAAAATTTAAATTTACAAAATATATACTTTAAAAATAATGATTTTTTTCAAGAAAATATAAAACAATATAATTTGTTTTTTATAACTGCTACATGTTTTGATGATAAAACTTTTAATAGACTTATTGATAAATTAGAACAAATAAAAAATAACTCTAAAATTGCTATCGTAACAAAGAAAGTAAATAAAAAAAAATTTTAAACTATATAAAATTATAAAAGGTTATTTTAGCTGGGGAATAGATTATATTTATTTTTTATAAATGTGAAATAAACTAATTATTCTGAATAATACTAATCTCTTCAATACTAATCTTTTCATGTTAAATCATACAACAACTGAAAACTAATTTATCAATTTCTTTTTCTAAATTAGTAGTATTGTTAATATTAAACTTCAAATTACAGGAATACTTCTTAAATAGTAAATTTAAAAGTGGATCTATGTTAGTTGAAAATGTCCTTAAATTTGAAAAAAAAAAAGCTAGAATAGACTTGTTTTAACCTCTAAAATAAAGTTTTACAAAAATAGAAAATGGTTATAGTATAATATTTGCAATAGTTTAGCAATATAGTGTTTTTTTTAATAAAAATTTATGAAAATAAGTATAAAAGAATTAACAACAGCAAAAAGAATTAACAAGAAGTCAAAAATTAAATAACAAAAAAAATATAAAAATGAGAATAAAAGTAGAGCATAGTGTTTATAGAGTAAAAAAATATAAAATAATGTCTGAAAAATTAAAAATAACTGATATTAATCTATATAACAGGATTACTTTAAAAAATTGTTTTAATAGTAAAATTTATAAGAATGAAATGTATTACATGTGGCTCTAAAAATATTAGATTATTTTACTCTCAAAAAAATGTTCCATTATATCAAAATTTTTTGTTTTCTTCTTATAAAGATGCTATTAATTGTAAAACAGGAGATATAAACCTAGTATATTGCTATAAGTGCTCATTTATATATAATTCAACTTTTAAAGCTAATTTAATTGATTATTCCATTAATTATGAAAATACTCAATTTTATTCAGGTTATTTTCAAAAATATATAGAAGGACTAATAAATTTTTTGGTAAATAATTTTAGAAATATAACTGGTATTTTAGAAATAGGTTGTGGAAAAGGAGATTTTCTTAAAAAATTGTCACTTAAATATCCAAATTTAAAGCTTTATGGCTTTGATAAATCATTAGATAATTCTGTAGTTATTGGTAATTTAAACTTGTATAATTACTATTACAATAAAAATTTAAATTTGAATTTAAATTTTAATTTATTAATACTAAGGCATGTTTTAGAACATATATATAATCCTTTTAAGTTTTTGAAAAATAACACTGACTTATCAAAATTTATTTTTATAGAAACTCCTTCATTTGAGTGGATTATAGATAATAATGCATATTGGGATATATTTTATGAACACTGTAATTACTTTACAAAAAAATCGTTATTATACATTTTTAAAAAAAATTGGATTTAACAATATAAAAATAATAAGAAAGTTTAAAAATCAATATTTTTGGCTATTTAACAATAGCTGTCAGAATTCAAAGGTTATTGATAATTTTTTGAATATAGATAAGTTTTTAGAGAATAAAAATGATTTTTTCAGAAAAAATAAAAGATTTACTTTCAAAAAATAAATTTTATGTTTGGGGAGCTGGAGCTAAAGGAATAAGTTTTTGTAATTACTTTTGATTCTGATAAGAAATTTATAGAAGCTATTATTGATATAAACCCTAATAAACAAAATAAATATTGTCCAAAAACAGGTCATAAGATAATATCACCGTTTGATATTAATAAAAAATAGACTATATATTGATTATGAATACAAATTATAAAAACGAAATTTATAACTATCTAAAAAAAAATAGATCCTTTATTATGTAATAAGTTAATTATTTTAGATAATGTTTTTAAAAATAGTTAAATATATAACCTAAGCATCAATTAATTACAATCCATTACTTTTTTCCAATACCTGTTAATTTTAATAAAATAATAGTTAATTCATATAGGAAGTATAACATTAGAGCTAAACAAGTTTGTGTAAATATATCAACAGAAGGTGTTATTATTGCTGAAATAATAAAGGATATTAAAAAAGAATATTTTCTAAACTTTTTTAATTTTTCTATATCAACAAATCCTAGAAAGGCCAAAAGCAAAAAGTATTATTGGTAATTCAAAAACTATGCTTGCACCTACTGAAGTAGATATAATGAAGGATATATATTTATCTATTGAAATCATAGGATTTATATTACTTGGTGCAAAATCTATTAAAAAATTAATACCAACAGGCAATAATATAAAGTAAGAAAAAAATAATCCAAACATAAATAATATATAAAAGAAAATTATCAATGGTTTAAATAATTTTAATTCTTTAAGAGTAAGTCCAGGTGCTACAAACCAATATATACGATTAAGTATTATTGGTAAGGATAAAATTAATCCAAAAAAGAATGAAATCTTAATACTATTAAAAAATGCTTCACCGGGACTAACCATAATTAATTTAACATTTGGTAATTTATTAAGTAATGGTTTCGATGCTATATCTAAAAGAATATCACTTTTGTAAAAACATAAAATAGTAGATATTATCAAAGTTATTACAATAACAATAAGAGCACTTCTAAATTCTTCTAAATGCTCTATCAGTGTCATATTTTTTTCTAAAGGATTTTTATTATCATCCATTTTTAAAACAAATTTAATTTCGGATAAATTATAAAACAAATATTTAAATTTTTTGATAAAAAAGTTTTATTAAGTGAATGTTAAAAATATTTATTAATAGAAATAATTGTGATAATTTTTTATTATTTAATATCTTTAAAATAAATTCTCATTTATAATAAAATAGTAAATCATTTAAAGGGACTTCTATGGTTAATAATGTAAATAATAATTCTAGTAATCCTAGCTTAGCTTTTTTAAATGCTATGATAGGTGATGGTGGCATAGAAAAGTTAGAAAAAACTGTTAATGAAATAGAAGAACAAAGTAAGCAAATAGAAGAAGAAATAAAAAATTATGGTAAGAAAAAAATTTACTGATTTAAGCCCATTAGAGCAATTAATGTATAATTTAGATAGATCTATTGAAAATTATAGAAGAATGAGAGAACATCAAAATTTAAAATATATGAGAGAACTGCAATTTAGGGAATATGTGCGTAATGTTTATGGTGTTTCTGAGTAGGAACTAGCTTTCAATTTTTTTTAAAAGATAATTTTCAAAAGAATATATTATTCTTTGTAATTTAGATGGCATTTGAGTAAGTGGTTTTACCAAAAACGTTTTTATACCTATTAATTTACCTGCTAATACATCTGTTGTTATTCTGTCTCCAACAATAACAACATCAGATTTTTTCAAATTCATTTTAGTAATAGCCATTTCTATAAATTTACTACGAGGTTTGGTAGCTCTAGCTACAAATGGAATTTCAAATTTTTGACAATAATTTTTTGACATAATCTATACTAACATTATTTGATACTACAAATATAGAAAATTCTTTTTTTACTTTTAATAGCCATTTATCAATAAATTCTTTATTTATTTTTTTATCACTAGGTAAAAGAGTATCATCTAAATCTAATATTATACCTTTAAGACCTTCTTCTTTAAGCATTTCAACAGTTATTTCTGAAACATCAGAAAATTTCTTATCTGGTTTTAAATAGTTTTTAATTATTGATTTGATCATATTTTATTTTACCTAAAAAAATAATTACATTTTATCTTCATTCTAAATTTAACTTATAGTAATTAATAATATATTCCTTCTTTTTTGTTGATATTTGTATATTAAAAATATATGTTTTATTAGATGCAAAAGTTTAATCATTAATAATATATTAACATATTTTTCATTTTTTTAATCAATTATAATACAAATCTTTTTTTTAATTAACTTTTTCTAATTCTTTCTGAGTATTTCTTTTTTCCAAACTAAATTACCATTTACATCAAAAAGATTAAAATAAATTTTCTATTGCCTTTTTTTCCTGAAAATTCAATTAAACCAAAGTTGTTTTTTGTGTATATTGTATTTTCTACTCTAAGAAAATTATTTTCTTTTGAAGAGTCATAAGCTCCTGCTGTAATAGGTGATACAGTAAAATCATACAAAGGATAATTGTTTTCTCTTTCTAATTTACTTAATTCGCTTTGATGCCTATCACCACTTAGAAAATTATTCCTTTTATTTTTTCATTTTTTATTGTTTAAGTAAGTATTTTTTTTCTTCTTCAAATCTAGAATAATTTTCTATATAATCACTTACAACAGGGATTTAAAACCTGAACTCCCATAGCAATTATTTTAAAAGTAGCTTTACTATTTACTAAGCTATCTATTAACCAATTTATTTGTTCTTTACCTAATAAAGTTTTTTCTCCTGTTACTCTATTATTAGGCGATTTGTAATATCTATTATCTAATAAAAAAAACTCTACATCTGACCATTCAAATTTTGTAAAAACTACCTTTATTTTTATCATGTCCATAACTTGGATTTGACCAAAATAGTTTAAATGCTTTTAATGCTTGTTTTTTATTTCTAAAACTTCTATCAGAATCATTTGAACCAAAATCATGATCATCCCAAATAGCATAGTGATGTGTACTTGCTAAGTAAAGGCTGCAAGATTTTTTAACGATCTTGTATGAGTATATCTTTTTCCTATGCCTCTCCATGAATACCAATCTGCTTCTCTTAGATATGCATTATCTCCTAGCCATATCATAATATCTGGAGTTTTTTTGTATATACTATCAATTATTTCATAATTTGAACCATAAGGTTTTCCTGGTCTGTCATATTCATCTTCATTTACATAAAAGCAACTTCCAACAGCAACTTTGAAGTCAAATGGTTCTGTTCTCCATTGCCATAATTTAGGCGTTTTAAATTCTGTTCTATATGGTAGAATTTATCTTTTCAGAATTTATGTATATATCATATTTGTATTCTTTACCTGGTTCAACACTATTTGCTATAAGGTGAGCTGTAAAAAACTTACTTTCTTCTGTTTCTACTTCATTTGTAAAGTATACTTTAGATGGATTTTTTTTGTCATAATAAGATGCTTTTACTTTAGCTTTTGTTTTTGTTTTGGACCCAT
>BPII01000013.1 GCA_026004035.1 Candidatus Sericytochromatia bacterium
TAACTTTAAAAATTGCTTGAGATAATTCAGTAGATGTTCTCCATTTTCTATCTGTTGTTAATTCTTTTATACTTATTTTCATAAATTTTTATTAAAAAAAAACACTATATTGTTAAACTATTGTAAATATTACACTATAACCATTTTCTATTTTTGTTAAAAACTTTATTTTAAAGGTTAAAACAAGTCTATTATTTATTATGAAAATTGGTATTACATTAAGTTAAAATTGATATAATAACTTAATAGTTTCTAGTTTAAGGAGATATTATGAGTTTAAAAGATAAAGTTGCAATAATAACAGGGGCTAGTAGAGGTGTTGGAAGAAAAATAGCTTTAGATTTAGCAAAAGAAGGTTGCAAAATTGTAATAGCTGCTAAATCAATTGAAGAAAATCCAAAATTACCAGGGACTATATATTCAGTTGCTAAAGAAGTTGAAGAACTGGGAGCTGAAGCTTTACCTATTCAGTGTGATGTTAGAAAAGTAGAAAATATTAACAATATGGTTAAATCTACTATAGAAAAATTCGGAAAAGTAGATATTTTAATAAATAATGCAGGTTGCTTTATGGTGGCAACCTCTTATAAATACACCAGAAAAAAAATTCGATTTAGTTATGGAAGTTAATGTAAAAGCAACATTTTTTGCTTGTCAAGCTGTTTTACCTTACATGATGAAAAATAACTGGGGACATATAATAAATATGTCACCTCCAATAGAAATTAAATACCTAAAAAATCATATAGCTTATTTTATAAGTAAATATGGAATGACAATGATAGCTTACGGACTTTCAGAAGAATTAAAAGACTATAATATAGCAGTTAATGCTTTCGTGGCCAGAAACTATGATTGAAAGTTTAGCTACTATAAATTGGAATATGGGAACACCAGATATGTGGCGAAAACCTGATATACTATCAGATGCTACTTTAGCTATACTAAAAAAAGAACCAAAAACATTTAGAGGTAAAGCACTTATGGATGAAGAAGTTCTTAAATTAGAAGGAATAACAGACTTTGATAAATATAATTGTGTGCATGGTTCTAATCCACCTAAGATTAGTCAGCTATGGAAATTATTTTAAGTATTTTTTAATTAAAAAAATATGTTAAAATCAAATATATATATTATTTTTAGGTGTAAATATGTTTGAAAGTAATGTGTTTTTTGATAAAACTAAAAAGTTTTTAAAATATACTTTATTAATAGAAGCTGAAATAGTTTCAAGACTAGCAAAAAAAATTCAGGAAGATTCTGAACTTTTTGTAAAAAAATTCTCTGATAAAGATTATGAGCAAAGTATTTCAGATATATTTGATGGTGTAGAAAAAACTATGGAAAATTTTGTTCCTAAAATAGAAAAGGTAAAAGAATCAGTTGGAAAAATTATAGATTTGTCTTCTTTTAGAAAAAATGCTTAATTGTTAATATATTAATTTTTTATAATATTTTTAGATAACAATAAACTTTGCTTATGATAAAAAAAAGAATTTTTATTCTATTAATTTTATTATTAAATGTTAATGCTTGTGTTTCTATAAATTTACCAAATATTTATATAGATACTAAAAATTCAAATGTCAATAAAGATACAAGTTATAAGTATTTGTCAAATGATTCTTATTATAAGTTTATAAAGAATAATAGTTATAAATTAGAAGATGAAAAAATAAATAAATATATAGCTTACATAGATAAATATTCAAAAGAATATAATATCGATCCAAGAATAATATTAGCTTTAATAGCTAAAGAATCAAACTTTAGAGAAAGTGTAGTTTCTTCAGCTGGAGCTATTGGATTAGGACAACTTATGCCATTAACAGCAAAAGATATGGGAGTTGATCCTTATAATCCTGAAGAAAATATTAAAGGAACTATAAAATATCTTTCATGGCTACTAAAAATAAATAATGGTGATTTATTTAAATCTTTAGCAAGTTATAATATAGGTCCAAATGCTGTCAATAAAGCTGATAAAATACCTACATCAGTAGAAAAATATGCTAATGATATACTAAAAAATAGAGAAACTATTGTTTAATTAATGCTAAAAAAACTTTTTAAAAAAGAAAATGTATTAAACTTCCTTTGTCAAAGTTCTGGTAATTGTTGTAGATTTTTTTCAGTAAATATAACTCATTTAGATATAAAGAGGATATTAGAAAACAGACCTGATTTAAAAGCAATTGATTTTGTGGATTTTAAGATATCTACAGATAAAAATGATAATGAATCATTTATTTCTACATCAGGAAAAAAAGAGCTTGTTTTAAAAAAGAAAAGTAAAGATTCTCAAGAATGTATATTTTTGGAAAATAATAAATGTTCAATACATAGTTTTAAACCTCTTGTGTGTAAAGTATGGCCTTTTTCACTTGAAAAAGGAGAAATAACTTGGATAAAAGACCATATATATTTTATAAAAAAAAGAATGTAAGCATATAATGAAGGAAAATGCAAATAATCCAGATGAATTAAAAGAACTTATAAAACAACATTACAAAGAAAGAAAAATTTTTTCTAAATTAGTTGAAAATTGGAATAACGAAAAGGAAAAATATAAATCAGGATTTTTTTATGATGTATTAGATACTGATTTTTTAAATTTTATATTAAAAGAAATTGAAATAAATAAAGCAGTAGATAAAGCTAATAAAGAAGATAACTTTTTAGAAAAAATATTATTTCTTTTTATATCAAATAGGAGAGTAGAACTAATTTTGGAAAGTAAATTTTCAAGAATCTTTGAGGAAATTAAAAAATCAGATTTTAATTTTCTTATTTATGTAAGAGAAGAAAATATAAATTACTTTTTTTCAGAAGATTTTATAAATAAAATGAAAAGTCATCTAAATAAACAAGATATATTTGTAGTAAATAGACAAATATATTTTGAAAGTGATGATAATAAAAATATATTTATAAATTTTAAAGAAATACATAAAATAAATTATGAGTATTTTTCTTATGATACTAATATACTTTATAATCCTTATGGCTTAGAAATTAACATTTTAGATAAAGAAACATTTAGAAATAAAATTTTAGAGAAAGTTTATAAAGATATATTAGTTAATTTAAAGCTATTTTCATTGTCATATAATAAACAAGAATTTATTAACTCTTCTTTTTTATTAAATAAATTAAATAATAATTTTTATACATTAATTTCAATTAATAATTATAAATTTTTTGAATTCAATCAAATAAAAGATTTAATTAATAATCAAAATAATGAGTTAGAAAAATTACTATATAAAATAATTACTACCAATTTTGATATTAAAGAAAATTATTTTATTTCTTTTATTCCTAACTTAATAAACTTAATTGAAGAGTCTATTAAAAGTTTGGAAAAAATTAAAAATTGATTTATAACATATTTATTGGGTCTATATCTATACTAATTTTAACTGAATTTTCATTCTGATTAATTTTTATTTTCTTTATAATATCCATAGTCTTTTCAATATTATTTGTTTTTATTAAAGTATTAAATCTATAATTATTTTTAATTTTAGATATTATACAAGGAATTGGACCTAATATACTTATTATAGATGTATCCTTATTTTTTTTAAGTTCTTCAGTAAAAATATTGGAGTAATTACTAACTTTACTAAAATCTAAACATGAAAAAATTATATTTATTAATTTACTAAATGGCGGATACATTAATTCTTTTCTATCATTAATCTCTTTTAAATAGAAGCTTTTAAAATCGTATTTCTTAGCACTTTCAATACTAAAATGATTTGTAGAATATGTTTGTATTATTACATCTCCTTGTATATCCCCTCGTCCTGCTCTTCCTGCAACTTGAGTTATAAGTTGGAATGTTTTTTCAGCTGCTCTAAAGTCTGCTATATTCAAGGATGTATCAGCTGCTAAAATGCCAACTAATGTAACATTATGAAAATCTAATCCTTTTGAAATCATTTGTGTTCCTATTAAAATATCATATTTACCTTTAGAGAAATCGTTTAGTATATTATGATGAGATTCTTTTGTATTAGTTACATCTTTATCTAATCTTGTTACTTTTGCATTATGAAAATATTTTTGACAAATTGTTTCTATCTTTTGAGTTCCTATTCCAAAATAAGAAATACTTAAACTTTTACAAGATGGACATTTAATAGGTAATTCTGTTGTTTTACCGCAATAATGACATTTTAAATATTCTCCTATTGAATGATAAACCATAGATACAGAACAATCTGTGCATTTACATGAGTAACCACACTCTCTACAAATAACAAATGGTGAAAAACCTCTACGATTCACAAATAAAATTATTTGTTCTTTTTTATTTAATCTGTCAATTATAGAATCATATAAAATTTTACTAAATATTCCTCTATTTCCTCTTAAATATTCTTCCTTCATATCTACTATTTTCATTTCAGGTAAATTTTTATTAGAAATTCTATTTGGTATATTTATAAGTTTCCAATTTTTATTATTTAACGCTTCATAATAAGTTTCTATTGATGGAGTTGCACTACCTAGTATTAAGACAGCATTAGATAACTCTATTCTTTTTAAAGCAAGAGTTTTTGCATTATATCTTATATTATTATCTTGCTTATAACTATGTTCATGTTCTTCATCTATAACTATAAGACCTAAATCTTTACATGGTGAAAATATACTTGATCTAGCACCAATAATAATTTTAGCTATACCTTCTTTTATTTTTTGCCATTCATCAAATTTTTCTCCTTCAGATAAGAAACTATGTAATACAGCTATTTTCTCATTAGAAAATCTACTTCTAAACCTTTTTAAAGTTTGTGGAATTAGTGATATTTCAGGGACCATAATTATAGAAGATTTATTTTCTTTTAATATTTCTTCTACAGCTTTTATATATATTTCAGTTTTACCACTACCTGTTACACCATGTAGTAAAATAACTTTTTGCTTATTGTTACTTTTTTTAAGTTCCAAAAAAGTATTAATAGCTTTTTTTTGATATTCATTTAGTTCAAAAGTTTTATAATCATAATCTTTAATATCATAGTCATGTGGTTTTCTTAAAACAATATCTTTATATATTGATATACAAGATTTCTTTTCAAGAGTTTTTAAAATACTATCCGATATATTTAGAATATTAAGTAATTGTTTTTTTGAAATAACTTTATATTTCTTTATTATATTAAGAACTTCTTTTTGTTTATCTGTTAGTCTATCGTTGCAATTATCTGATATAAAACTTATAAATACTTGTTTTTTAAAATTACTTTTTTTCTTAAAACAAAAATTTATTTTTATATAACCATCTTCTTTTAATTTATTTAGATATTTATTCGTCTGTAAAAAATAATTTTTCAGCTTATTTATTTCTATATTATCTTCTTCTAAAATTTTTAAACAAAATTCTTTAAAAAGTCCTTTAGTATTTAATTCTATATAGTTTAAAAAATTTTCTTTTGATTTTACTAATTCAATATATTTTATAACTTTAGTAAGTATTCCAGATGGTATAGCAATCTTTAAGACTGAAATAAAAGGAACAAAATAATATTCTGAGATCCATTTCAAAAAATTAAGATAATTTGAATCAAATAATTCTTCATTCGATATTGCTTCTATACTCTTTATATTAATACTATCATCTAATATATTATTACTATGTAAATTGACTATATAACCACCAATATAGGAGGAACCAAAAGGGACTAATACAGGCATTCCAAGTTTAACTTTATTTTCTAAAAAATTAGGTACAAAATAAGTTAAGACTTGATGTTCTAAGTCTGTATATGTATCAACTAAAACATCAGCAAATAATGTCATTATTTATTCTTAATATTATCATAGTTGAATAGAGATTATAGTATCTTTACCAAATAGTAAATATTTTTGTTATTAAAAAGTAATAATAACTTTATTTAACTTAATTTAATTTTTTATAAATGTAGAAAATTACATATATAAAAAATAAAGGTGATATAAATATAAAAAATAGTTTTGAAATAAATATCTCCACAATATTATAATTTTTTTCTAAAAAATCATCAAATTCTGAGAAATCAAGCTCATCTAAATTTGTGGGATTCCATATTATGCTTCTATAAGCAGTATCTCTTATAAAAAAAAGATAGTCTTTAAAATATATAAAGTAAATTGTAGCTAAACTGCAATATATCCATACTAACATAATATTATTTTATCATAAACATATATAAAAAAGTTTTAATATTAAATCAATACCTTATACATAAATTATAAATTAATAGCATCTAAATACTAAATTTAAAGTATATTTTAATTTAAATCTTTAAACTATTAAAGGATTTTAAACTTATCAAAAAATAACATTAGCTCAGTGTCATTAAATTATTTTAAAATACTTGAATTTCAATTAAAAAAAATTATACTCATTACTTAATGAAAGGTGAAATTATATCAAGTTTTTTATTCATAATAGGAATTATTGCATTGTATAGCAAAAAACTGTCAATATTTTTTAAAATTAAAAAAGAAAGACTTATAAAAAATAGTAATTCTTACAAAAGAAATGTTAAAATAAATGATTAATATTATTATTTCTTTCTTATGTTAAAAAAAAACATACTTTTATCTTTGTTTTTAAGTTTTTGTTTTTTAAAAAGTGCTGATGCACAAGATTTAATAAAATTATTAATAGAAAAGAAGATAAATGTTGATTTAAAAAGTGGATATATACTAGCTTCAAGTATAAAAAATTTAAATACAAATTTTTTTAGAAAAACTTATTTTTTAGATTCTTTAAAGAATAATTCTACTTATACAGAAAATAGAAAGTATAAGATATTAAATGATGAAAATTCTTTTAATTCTATAATATCAGTTATTTCTGCAAATGGTCAGGAAATAAACAGAATATCTGTTGGAAGAGGAGCCACAAAATTAGTTTTAAATCCAATAAATAAAAATATTTTTGTATTATGCACAGGTTATTTTGGTTCTGTTTGGGAAATTGACACAAAGAGAGATTTAGTAATAAGAAAATATACTACTTATACAAATCCTAGTGATATATCTATTGATGCATCAGGAAAATTCTTTTATGTTTCATCTTCAAAATTACAAAAATTTGTTATAGGAAGTAATATTATTTTTGATATTGATTTACCGAATAAAGTCAAATATATATATTCAATAGCTAAATCAGGTGATAACCTTGTATCTTTTAGCACTTTTAATAATGATAAATCTATAAAGTCATTTACAATAAATACAGAAAGCAAAAAAATAATGGAAGAAAATTCTAATATACCATTTCTTGAATCAAGAGAAATTCAAATATCTAATATTATACCAAGTAAAATACAGAATGATGATTTAGCACTTGTTTATAGTAAAAATAATGATTATTTATATATTTTTTCATTATCCTTAGGAAATATAATTGGAATTATACCTTTAGATTACAAAATTGATGATTTAGTTCTAGTCCAAAATAAAGCATTAGTTTTACATAGATATATAAATCAAATTTCTGTTATAGATTTAGATAATAATAGCAAAACAAAATTTTCTGTTATAGCTAGAATAGTAGATGACAGATTAAACGATCCTACAAATAAGATGGTTGTAGAAGGAACTAAAGTTTTTATAAAAAGTGATAATGAACAAGAAGGATATATAGATGAAAATAATATATTAAGATACACTATGCCAATAGTAGAAGTTCCTTTTAATAAAGATAAAGATATATTTGTAGTTTCAAAAATAGCAAACAAAAGATATTTTATAAAAAATAACCAATTATTTTATGAAGATTTATTAGAGTATTCTACAAATTTTTCTAAAAAAATTAAACTTGATATATTTGGAAATACGATATCAGGATTAGCTATAAACGATGATGGGAAAATATTATATTTTAGTGATTATGAAAATAATATTGTTTTTGCAATGGATACTTTAAACAATAGCATTATTAATAAGATAACTGTTGGTAATAAACCGGCTGAATTAATATTTTACAATACCTACTTATTTATTTTGAATAAAGATGACTATACAATAAGTGTAATTGACTTAAAACAAAATAAAGTTGTAAATAATATAAAGTTAAAAGTAGAAAGTAGCAATTTGAATGTTATTAAAATATATGATAAAGATTTTAAACAAATAATAAGAGTTAGTATTTCGCCACAAACAAATAAAGAGATATCTATGGTTAAATTATTTTAGGAGAAATAAATTGAAAATAAAAAATATTTTATTTATGACTTTATTATCGCTTGCCAATAGTTGTTATTTATTATCTCCAGTAGATAAAGAAAATTACTCTGATTTAGAAGGTTATGTTTTTTCTTTAGATAATATGACTTTTATAAAAGATGCTGAAGTTACTATAAATAACAAAGCATATTTAGCTAATACTGACAATAATGGTAAGTATTTAATAAGAGGTATTCCTGTTGGTTGGGTTGATTTAGAAGTTAAACATAATGGTTATATACCATTAAAAAGAAAAGTTAAAATAGAGCCTTATGGAACTAAATATTTAGAACTTTGGCTTACTAAAAAATCAAATAATAATTTAAATAAATACAATATAGTCTTTGAAAGAGAAGGAAATATATGGGTATCTGATGAATATGGAATTTTTCAAGAAAACATAACAAAACATTTTAAAGAAAATCCAAATTTTGAAAATCTCTACTTCAAATCTCCAACATGGTTTGATAATAAAAGTAAAATTGCTTATTTAACAATTGATAATTCACCAAGTCCTATTGCAAAAAATGGGATTTGGACTATGACAAAAGAAGGAAAATTAAATCAAAGATTAACATATATAGAATCTTATGGAAAAGGCTTGTCATCTGATGAGTTAGGAAATATTTTTTTATTTTCTATGATACATCCTGATAATGCAAATAGTGTGGGCTTATATAAATATAATAAAGTAAATAATAAAATTGAATCATTATCATCTACTTTTTTATCTATGGATTTTAACCCTAGAATTTCCTATAATTCTAAATTTATCACATACTCTAGCTCTATAACTGAAAATACAATGATTAGAACAAATGATTTTAATCAATTTTCTACTTCAATATCCCAAATTTTTATATCAGATAATAAAGGTTATAATAAAAAACAATTAACTTTTACAGGAAGTAATTACGATCCTTGTTTTTCTCCTGATGGAAGTAAAATAGCTTTTATTTCTAACAGAACAGGTTCAGCTGAATTATGGATAATGAATAAAGATGGTAGTGGCCAAAGAAGACTAACAAATACAGGAGCAAGTAAAGCTAATAATCCTGTATGGTCTAAAGATGGACAAAAAATACTATTTAACACTAATTATAAACAAAATTATAAATCAATAGAAAATACTAATACTTGGGTATATGATTTATCTACTTATCAAATTAGAATGATATCAAATGATATGAATAATCCTGATTGGTAGAAGTAAAATTTATTTTTATCACAATTTTTTTTAAAGAAAAAGTAATTTTTAATATTATTTTCTAAAATTTAGATTAATACTCATTAAAGTAGAAAAATATAAATGTTATAATACATTAGTTTAAAAATAAAAATTTAAAATGAATAAAATTTTAAGAACTTTAATATCAAGAAAAGCTGGTATTTATTGGCAAATATATTTTGGTATTATAATAATAATAGGTTCAATTGTTCCTCAAGGTGATGCTTCTCAAATATCTAATGGTAATTTACCACAATGGCTTAAAAGTTTTTTATTATTTATAAAAGCTCATCAACTATACACAAGTCCTTTATTTATAATATCTTTAATATTTTTCTTCATAGCACTATCATTTTCAACTTATAAAATAGTTTTTCCAATTTTTAAGACAATATTAAAAAAAACTATTACACCATCAAAAAAAGCTTTGGTAAATTATGAAACAAAATTAGAATTAAACGGAATTGATTTTGATAAGGTAGAAAATTTATTGAAGAATAAAAAATATAATTTAGTTCATAAGGAAGATAAATTTTTTCATTTTGAAAAGTTTAAGTGGTCAAGATCAAGTGCTATGATAGCACATATAAGTTTATTTATCATATTAATTGGGGTAACTTATGGCTTATTAACAAGTTTCAAAAGCACTATTGCTTTAGTTCCTTCTGAAAAAGCTTCCATAAATTATATAGTTTCTAAAAGTTCATATAAAGGTTACTTTGTAAATGATGATAAAGATAATTGGTCAATAAGAGTAAATAATTTTTGGATGGATTTTTATTCAAATGGTATGGTTAAACAATATTATAGCGATGTATCAATTTTAGACAATAATGATAAAGAAATTCTTAAAAAAACTATTTATGTAAATGAACCTTTAATATATAAAAATATTTATTTTTATCAAGCTTCATGGGGAATAAGTCATTTAAACATAGAAATAGATAATAAACTAATTAATGCAATCTTAAATCCTTTGAAAAATAATCAAGGTCATGCTAGCGACAAAGTAAGGATAGGCGATAAAGAATTTATATTTTATTTAGATAATCAAAACAAAATATACTTATTTGACTTAAAAGCAAATCCTATAACAGAATTTGTTAAAGGTATATCTCAAGAAATTAATAATAAATCTGTAAAAGTTAATGATATAGTTTTATTTACAGGATTACAAGTGAAAAAAGATTTAGGAATTCCATTAATATATTTTGGTTTTGTATTATTAATAATATCTCTTATAATAAATTTTTTTAATTATAGTCAAATTTTTATTTTAGAATATGAAAATAAGTATTATATTATTGGTAAAGCTAATAAAGGTTTGTATTTATTAGAGCAAGAAATGAATAATATAGCTGATGCTATAGAAAATAATTTAATTAATAGATCTCATATTCAAAATTAGGAGGTTAATAAGTGGCTGTTATATCTGAAAAATCAGTAAGCCAAAAAGAAGAAGTAGTTGATAAAAAAGCTGTTAAAATGTGGTTTTATTACTCATTTATATGGCTTATACTAGGCATGACTGCTGGTGGGCTTACATCTATAAAATTTAATTTTCCCGATTTTTTAGGTTATGTTCCTTGGCTTTCTTTTGGTAGAATGAGAATTTTTCATCTTGGAGGTGTTGCTTTTGGATGGTTTAGTACAGCTGCAATAGGAATGGCTTATTATATAGTTCCAAAACTAACAGGAACTAAAATAGTATGGCCAAAGTTAAGTTACTTTTTACTTTACCTATGGATAGCAACTTCAACAATAGGTCAAATATGCTTATTAGCAGGTTATAATCAAGGTGTAGAAGTTGGGGAATGGCCTTTATTTATTGATATATTAACAGTAATAGTCTTCGGATTGGCTACAGTACAGGTATTTGTAACAATAGCTAATAGAAAGCAAAAACATATTTATGTTTCTCTTTGGTATATTACAGCTGGTTTAACTTGGGCATGTTTAAACTATGTTGTAGGAAATTTAATTAATCCTTATTTCTATGCTGGTGTTGACAATGCATCTATACATGGCTTTTATTTACATTGTGTTGTTGGTTTATGGATAACACCTATGGGAACAGCAATGCTTTATTACTTTTTACCAGTAATAACAAAAAATCCTGTATATAGTCATAAATTATCAATGTTAGGTTTTTGGGGATTAGCATTATTTTATCCAATAATTGGAGCACATCATTATTTATATAGTCCAATAGAAACATGGGTCCAAACTATATCTATAATGTCAAGTATGATGCTAATTTTACCTGTTTGGAGTGTTATAACAAATCAAGTTGGAACTATGAAAGGTAAATGGCATATGATGAGTAGTCATATAGAGGTTAAATTTCTAGTTTTAGGTGCTGTATTTTATGTAATAACTTGTTTCCAAGGCCCAACTCAAGCTTTAAGAAGTATGCAATTAATAATTCATTTTACAGACTGGGTTGTAGGACATGCACATTTAGCTATATATGGAGTATTTACATTATGGACATGGGCAGGAATGTATTATGTATGGCCAAAATTAACAGGTAGAGAAATTTATAGTCAAAAATTAGCATCTTGGCACTTTTGGTTATCTTTATTAGGCTTCTCTATAATGGCTTTAGCTTTGTGGGCTGCTGGTCTTGTTCAAGGTGGCATGTTAAATTTAGCTTCAAATGTTCCTTTTATTGACACTGTTAAAGCTATATCTCCATTTTGGATGATGAGAAGTATAGGTGGTTGGTTAATGATAGCTGGTGCTGCTGTTTTTGTATATAACATGTACATGACTGCTAAAGTTGGTAAGCATATAGAGGAGGTAGCATAATGATTACTACTAGTTTTAAAGGTGCAATGCTTGGTGCAGGTTTTGGTTTATATATAGCATCTTTCATAGTAGGTTATGCTTATCCTGCTATGACTGCTAAAAATGATGTTCCTAAAGTAAAAGACATACATGGTAATATAGTTGAGGTTAGACCTTATACAGAACTTGAAAAAAGAGGAAGAGAAATCTATATTAAAGAAGCTTGTTGGATATGTCATTCACAATTTGTTAGAAGTGCTGGTATGGATGAAAAAAGGTATGGCCCAGTTTCACAAGCAGGTGAATTTGCTTATGATTACCCAGCAACATTTGGAACTAGAAGAATTGGACCTGATTTAGCAAGAGAAGGTGGTAAAAGAACTGATGGTTGGCAATATGGACATTTAGCTAATCCACAAGCTATGACACAAGGTTCTATAATGCCTAAATATGTTTGGTATTTTGAAAAAGATTCTAATGGAGAGCCTGATATTACAAAACCAACAGAAGATGGTAAAGCACTAATTGCTTATTTACAAAGGTTAGGAACAAGTATTGGTGATTTTAGAAATCCTGAAGGAAATAAAAAAGCTTCTTCTGTAAGTGTAGCTTCAGCACCAAAATTTACTCCTGAAATGGTTAATTCAGGTAAAGCAATTTATGAAGCTAATTGTGCTGGTTGTCATGGTATAAATGGAAATGGTGCTGGACCTGCAGCAGCAGCTTTAAATCCACCTCCAAGAAATTTTATAAAAGCTGATTATAAATATGGTTCATCTGATGTTGATTTATTTAAAACTATAACAAATGGAGTAAAAGGAACAGCTATGCCTGCTTGGGATTCTTTAACAGAATCTCAAAGATGGGAAGTTATAGCATATATAAGAACTTTTGAGAAAAAGTAAATTATCTTTTGTTTTTAAATTTAGAAAATTCATTAAAAATAACTTCATTACTTAAACTAATTAAGCATTTTCTACCACTTTTCAAATGCTCTAATTTTATATTTATAAAATTATCTGTTAATTTGTAATTGTTTAACTTTTCAGCCCATTCTATTAATATTATTGAATTATTATCAACAAAATCTTCTATACCTAAGTTTAAAATTTCTTTTAAAGAGTTTAGTCTGTACAAATCTAAATGATATAAGTCAAAATTTTTTAAACTATAATGATTTATCAATGTAAAAGTTGGACTAGTAATATCATCTTCATTTATACCTAATCCTTTTGCTATTCCTTTTGATAATAAAGTTTTTCCAGAACCTAGATCACCAAATAAATATATTGTAATTGATGGTTTTATTATTTTACCAATAAAATTTCCTAGTTCTAAAGTATCTTGTTCATCATTTAAAAATATTTCTAATTCCATCAAACATTTTTAAGCATTGCTTTGAAATATTCTCTCCTCATTATTGATATTGCATCTATTGATATTCCTTTAGGGCATACTGCTTCACATTCTCCATGATTTGAACAATCACCAAATCCTTCTTTTTCCATTTGTTCAACCATTCTTATAACCCTTCTATATCTTTCAGGATGTCCTTGAGGTAATAAAGATAATTGAGATATTTTAGCTGCTGTAAAGAGTGAAGCTGATGAATTTGGACAAGCTGCTACACAAGCTCCACAACCTATACAAGCTGCAAAATCGAAAGCCATATCTGCTTTATCTTTTGGTATAAGTATAGAATTTGCATCAGGAGCACTTCCTACATTTACAGAATTATAGCCACCAGCTTGTATTATTCTATCAAATGCTGATCTATCTACAACTAAATCTTTTATTATAGGAAATCCTTTAGCTCTAAATGGTTCTACAATTATAGTGTCACCATCATTGTAATGTCTCATATGTAGCTGGCAAGTTGCTGACTCTTTTGTTGGTCCATGAGGAATACCATTTATAACCATAGAACATGATCCACAAATTCCTTCTCTACAATCATTATCAAACTCAACAGGTTCTTCACCTTTTTTAATAAGCTGTTCATTTAATAAATCTAGTAATTCAAGAAAAGACATATGAGAGTTTGCATTTTCTACAGTATAGTCAACAAACTTTCCATGTATCTGAAGAAGATTTTTGTCCGCCAAACTTTTAAATTTACTGGGACATTTTACTCATATTAATATTCTCCTTATTATTTGTAGCTACGTTGAGTTAATTTAACATTCTCAAATACTAAATCTTCTTTATGTAACTGCGTGTTCCTGATTATTTCCTTTATACTTCCCAACCTGCTACATAAGCAAATTTTTCATCATTTCTTAGTGCTTCGCCTTCTGGTGTTTGATATTCTTCTCTAAAATGTCCGCCACAAGATTCTTCTCTATGTAAAGCATCTCTTAGCCATTAATTCTCCTAATTCTATAAAATCAGCTACTCTTCCAGCGAACTCTAAATATTTATTTAAATTATTATCATCACCGGGAACATATACATTATTCCAAAATTCTTCTTTTAGTGATTGTATATCTTTTATTGCTTTTTCAAGCCCCTGTTTATTTCTTGACATTCCAACATAATCCCACATAATATGTCCTAGTTCTCTGTGAAAATCAAGAACAGTTTTCTTACCTTTTATGGATAATAGTTTTTTAACTTCTCTTCTAATATTCTCTTCAGAAATTTTAAATTCATCTGAATTTGTATCAACTTTATTAAATGTATTACTAGCTATATAATTACCTAATGTATAAGGTATTATAAAATAACCATCAGCTAATCCTTGCATTAATGCACTAGCACCTAATCTATTGGCTCCATGGTCTGAAAAATTAGCTTCTCCTAATACAAAAAGTCCTGGTATTGTACTCATTAATTCGTAATCAACCCAAAGACCACCCATTGTATAATGAACAGCAGGATAAATTCTCATTGGAACTTCATAAGGATTTTCTCCTGTTATTCTTTCATACATATCAAATAAATTTCCATATCTTGCTTTTATTACATCTTTACCAAGTCTTTTTATAGCATCAGCAAAATCTAAATAAACAGCAAGTCCTGTATCTCCAACACCTCTACCTTCATCACATACTTGTTTTGCATTTCTTGAAGCTATATCTCTAGGAACTAAATTACCAAAACTTGGATATTTTCTTTCTAGATAATAATCTCTTTCATCTTCAGGTATTTCATTAGGATGTCTTTTATCATTTGGTTTCTTAGGAACCCATACTCTACCATCATTTCTTAAACTTTCACTCATTAATGTAAGTTTAGATTGATAATCTCCTGATACAGGAATACATGTTGGATGTATTTGTGTATAACAGGGATTAGCAAATAATGCACCTTTTTTATGACATCTCCAAGCAGCCGTTGCATTAGAGTTTTTAGCATTGGTAGATAAATAAAAAACATTTCCATATCCACCTGTGCATAGTAAAACAGCATCACCTACATGTCTTTCTAATTCACCTGTAACTAAATTTCTTGTTAATATTCCTCTTGCTTTTCCATCTATAACAATTAAATCTAGCATTTCTCTTCTATTAAAAAGAGTAACTTTTTTTAATTCCACTTGACGCATTAAAGAACTATAAGCACCAAGTAATAATTGTTGTCCTGTTTGTCCTCTAGCATAAAAAGTTCTTGATAATTGAGCACCACCAAATGATCTATTATCTAAAAGTCCCCCATATTCTCTTGCAAAAGGTACTCCTTGTGCTACACAATGATCTATTATATTGGAACTTATTTGGGCTAATCTATAAACATTAGCTTCTCTTGATCTATAATCACCACCTTTTATTGTATCGTAAAATAATCTCCAAATAGAATCACCATCATTTGGATAATTTTTTGCTGCATTTATACCACCTTGAGCTGCTATACTATGTGCTCTTCTTGGTGAATCTAATATTGTAAATGTTTTAACATTATAACCTAATTCAGCTAATGATGCTGAGGCTGAAGCACCAGCAAGACCAGTTCCAACTACTATTATTGCATGTTTTCTTTTATTATTTGGATTTACAAGTTTTATATTATTTTTGTAATTATCCCATTTATCTTGAAGTCTTCCTGAAGGTATTTTAGAATCTAGATTCATATAATTATGCTCCCATTTCTACAAAAAAATAAACCCAAATAGGTAGTATTAGAAAACCTATTGACAGCATTACAGCTACTAAAATACCTAATGTATAAACAAAAGGTCTATATTTCTTATTTAAAAGTCCTAATGATTGAAAAGCACTCCAAAAACCATGTCTTAAGTGTGTTCCTAATAATATCATCACAATTGTATAAACTATTACAATAGGTAATTGCTTGAATTTTTCAACTACAAGTCTATATAAATCTCTCATATCTACACCATTTATATTTGTTACATATCCTTGTTCTATGCTTGGACCAAACTTAAAAGTAGCAACATGAATAACTAGAAAAATAAGTATTATAGAACCTGTTACCATCATACTTTTTGAACTAAAATTTTGCTTACTATTACCACCAGCTGAATTATAAACATAATAATCAATAGGCCTTGCTTTTTTCTTATTTAAATATACTGATACACCGACTATTGCATGCAATAAGAAACATATTGCTAAACCTATTTCGGCTACTTCAAGTAAAGGTCCAAGACTTTCTAATTTATATGTATATAAATTAAAAGAATCCTGACCTATAAATAAATTTAAATTACCTAATAAATGAACTATAGTAAATAAAACTAATCCTATACCTGTTATACCTGTTAAATATTTTCTTCCTATACTAGAAGTTAAATAATTCATTAACTTTGACATAAAAAGCTAACCTATTAAATATTATTCATAAACAAAATTATAAAACCATTTTTTTTTGAATTGTTAATAAATTAATATTTATTTTACAATACCTTGAATATTTTAATACCAATTTTTATAATAAATAGTGCATAATTAATATTTAAAAATAAATATAAAAAATTAAAAAAATATAGGTTTTTAATAAATTACTTAACATATAAGAATTTTAGTATAATTAAACAAAATGTAACTATAAAAAGCATTAACTTTTAATGCACTATCAATTTAATAAATTGCTATTATTAAATTTATCAACTAATCTTTTCTATAACTTAATTTCAGTGTGTAATTTAATGAATTGATATAATTTTAGTTTTAAAAATAATTTTTCTTAATAAAAATTACAAGTTGTATTATTTTTATGATATATTTCAGATTTGTTAATATTTTGAAGGTTTTTTATAATGAAGTTAAAAGGTAAATATCTTTTTACGTCTGAATCAGTTACAGAAGGTCATCCTGATAAAATTTGTGATCAGATATCAGACGCAATATTAGATGAAGCTTTAAGACAAGATCCTACTAGCAGAGTAGCTTGTGAAACCTTAGCTACAACAGGTTTAGTTTTTCTTACAGGTGAAATAACCACTAAGGCAGTAATAGACTATACAGGAATAGTTAGAAAAGTTCTAAAAGATATTGGTTACAATGGTGATTGTGGAGGATTTGATGCTGAAACTTGTAGTATTATTACTTCAATAAATAGACAATCACCTGATATTTCAAATGCAGTATCTATGTCTTTTGAAGCTAGAACAGATAAAGCAAAAGATAAATATGATGAAATAGGAGCTGGTGATCAAGGTCTTATGTTTGGTTTTGCTTGTAATGAAACAAAAGAATTAATGCCATTACCAATAAGTTTAGCTCATAAACTATCAAAAAGATTGTCTTATGTTAGAAAAAATGGAATATTACCTTATTTAAGACCTGATGGAAAAACTCAAGTAACTATTGAATATGAAAATGGTCTTCCTGTAAGAGTAGAGACAATAGTTGTTTCAGCTCATCATTCTTCTAAAATTAATGGAGAAACTGATGATAAAAAAGTACAAGATATTATAAGAAATGATATTATAGAAAATGTTATAAAGCCAATAGTTCCTGAAAATTTATTGATTAACACAAAAATATATGTAAATCCATCAGGAAAATTTACAATAGGAGGTCCTCAAGGTGATGCTGGGCTTACAGGCAGAAAAATAATAGTAGATACTTATGGAGGCTATGCAAGACATGGAGGAGGTGCTTTTTCAGGAAAGGATCCAACTAAAGTAGATAGATCAGCTTGCTATGCAGCTAGATATGTAGCTAAAAATATTGTTGCAAGTGGATTAGCTAGTAAGTGTGAAGTGCAAGTAAGCTATGCAATAGGTATTGCAAGACCTACATCAATAATGATAAACACTTATGGAACAAATAAAATAGATGAAGAAAAATTACTTGAAATAGTAATTGATACATTTGATTTGAGACCTTTAGCTATTATAGAAAACTTAGATTTATTAAAACCAATATATTTAAATACAGCATCTTATGGACATTTTGGTAGAGATGATTTAGATTTACCATGGGAAAGAACAGATAAAGCTGATATTTTAAGAAAAAAAGCTGAAAATATTATAAGTTTAGTTTAATGGAAAGAAAAAAACAAGAAAATAATATAAATCCCGTTAATAAATTACATGTCATTTATGGTTCTATAATAATCTTCCTTTGTCTATCCTTTTCTATTTCTATATTCACATTAAAAAATTCTTATGAGAAAATCTTAGAAGAAAATAATATATCATTCAATAAAAATGAAACAAAAGAGAATGCAAATACTAGTGGAATGCCACCATTCGTAAAAAAAATGTTTGATGAATATAAAACAGCTTTAGAAAAAAATCCTAATGATATAAAAGCTTTGGTTGGACTTGGAAATATGTATTATGATAGTGGTCAATATCAAAAAGCTATAGAATATTATGAAAAAGCTATAAAGATTAACCCTAATGATTCAAATGTATTAACCGATTTAGGAACTTGTTATTTTAATACTGAACAAAATCAAAAAGCTATAAAATACTATGAAAAAGCTATAAAAAATGATCCTAATCATTTGAATGCTAGATTTAATATTGGATTTGTTTATAAAACAATTAATAAAAAAGATTTAGCTAAGAAATATTGGGAAGAAATGTATAAAATGCTTAAAGATGATGAACAAAAGAAAAAACTAAAATCAATGATAGATGAGTTAGATAAATCATCCTAATAATGGAAATAATCGCAAAAAATCTAAATAATCTAATATTTATATGCTCATTTATAATTTTATTTATAGTTTTATATTTTTTAACAAAAAGATTTTTTCTTATCTTTTTAAAAAAAACGTTAACAGATAATGAATTAATAGATAATATTCTATCAAAAAATAATATTTTTCTTTATTTATTTTATTTAATTCCTGTTCCTATATTATATTTCACATCTTTTTTATTTATAAACATACAAATTGTAATTCAAAAAATTGTTTTAACTTATACATATATCTTGGTTATTTTGTTATTACAAGAAATATTAGAAATTATTTATCAAATTTATAATAGTTACGAAATTTCAAAAGAAAAACCAATAAAAGTTTTTATACAGATGGGAAAAATTATAGTAGCAGTAGTAGGTTCAATTGCTATTATATCAGTAATTTTTAATACATCATTTATAACTCTTATAAGCGGTCTAGGAGCTCTTACAGCAATATTAATGTTAGTATTTAAAGATTCATTATTATCATTCAAAGCTGGTATTCAGTTAATAGTAAATGACATGTTGAGAATAAATGATTGGGTAGAAATTCCAAAATATGGAGCTGATGGTGATGTAATAGAGATATCTTTAGATACTATAAAGGTTAGAAACTGGGATAAAAACAATAACTTTTATACCTACTTATAAATTAATGGAAGACTCCTTCAAAAATTGGCGCGGAATGATAGAAACAAAAGCTAGAAGAATAGCTCGTTCTATACTAATAGATCAACATAGTGTAAGATTTTTAAAAAAAGAAGAAATAGATTATTTAAAAAAATTTTCTATTATAAGTGATTATTTGATAAATAGAGAAGAAGAAATAAAAATTAAAAATGCTAATCCTGATAAATTTTTAACAAACATAGGAACATTTAGAATTTACATTTTAAACTATTTAAAAAATAATCAAAATATTGTAAATAATAATTATGATTTACCTTTAATGGTAAGACAATTAGAACCAACACCTTATGGGATACCTTTACAAATTTACGCATTTGTCAAAACTACTGAATTATTAGAATATGAACAAATACAATCAGACATTTTTGACCATATTTTAGCTATAATGCCAGAATTTGATATAAGGCTTTATCAAGTTATATCAAAATAAAATAGCAAGGAAAAGTAACATTTATCTATATTACTATTTAGTAGTATTTTAGTTAATTATTTTTTATGATAAATGTAAATAATCATAAAGATAGTGTCTTTATAAATGAAAAAAAAAGATAAAGAAGCAAAATTGAATAATATAGAGTTAAATAATATTGAAGAAAATATTAGTCCTTACAATTCAGATTCTAAGAATTTTAACATAAATGTAGAAAAATATGGTACAGCACCCACATCCATAACTTTTGATATAGAAGATAAAGAAGTTAATTCTATAATTAATAAATTAATGAATAATGAAGTAACTAATGAAGAAATACAAAAATTTGTTTCAGATATGAATGATAGAACAATAAAAGCTGTATTAGATGCAATAGATAAAACTATAGAAAATGCAAGAAAAATTATGGAACAAAATAAAATTTATTATGAAAAAGTAGAGAGACCAAAATTAGAAATGCTAAAAAAACTCCTTCAACAAGAACTTATTTTTAAAACAAGGAAAATCAAAAAAGATAATAGTTTTGTAGCATTTCAAAAAGTATTAAAAATTATATCCAAGCTAATTTTAAGCTTAATATTTCATCTTCATTTAATTTCCAGTTTATATTAGATTTTCTCAATCTTTTCATAGTAGAATATATTGAAATAGCAGCACTAGTAGAAACATTGTAAGATTCAGAATGACCGTAAATAGGTATTTTTGCTATATAAGTTGATAATTCTATAAATTCTTTTGATAAACCATTTTCTTCAGAACCTATACATAATGCAATTTTATTGAAGATATTTATTTCTTCTAATAAACAATCATTATTTTTGTGTGATAAAGCTACAATATCATAACCATTATTTTTTAAGTAATTTACACAATCTATTAGTATTATTATAATAGATATATATTGAGCCATTTAAAAGAACCAATAGCAACACCTTTATTAACCTTATATTTTTGATTTGTATTAATTATATGAACATTTTGAATTCCAAAAGATTCACATGTTCTTAAAACTGCACTGGTATCTTTTGTATTACTAATATTTTCAAGAACTAATGTAATATAATAAGTTCTCTCTTTTGAAACTTTTTCAATTTTTTCTTTTCTTTTTTTAGTAATTTTTTTATATAATTCTTCTAAATTTTTAGATAACATTATTCAACATAATTTAGATCTTTACCATAAGTTTCTTTAAGTGCTGAAAGAGAAATTAAAGATATTAAAATTGTTGAGAAACCTACAATCATAGCACTTGTGGATAAAGTATAAATAGATTTTAACTCTTGAAATACTATTGTTATTGGAACAACTGAACCTCTTATAAAATTTGGAACACTAGTTGTAACAGTAGCTCTTAAGTTTGTTCCAAAATTTTCAGCTGATATAGTAACAAAAACTGCCCAATAACCTATTGAAAAACCTAGCACTAAACATATAGTATAGAATATTTCTAATGATATATTCGCAAATGTAAAATATAATAAAATAGATATTGCTGTTAATATAATAAATATACCTACTGCTTTTTTTCTACTTTTTATTTTTTGACTTAATAAACCACTGCTTAAATCTCCAATAGATAAACCTATATAACAATATTTCACTGATTCACCAGCTATTGGTAAATTTTCCATCCCAAATTCTTTACCAAATTCAGGTGAAAATGTTATTAATATACCTACAACAAACCATATAGGAAGTCCTATTAATATGCAATTTAGATACCTAAAAAATATTTCTTTATTTTGAAATAATTGAAAAAAATTACCTCTTTGTATAGAGGTTTCCTTTAGACTTGAAAATATGTTTGATTCTAATAAACCAACTCTTAGTAGTAATAGAAATAATCCCATTATACCACCTATAAAATAAGCTGTTCTCCAGTCAAATAATTTACCAACAAATGCACCTACAACAGCTCCTAATATACCAATAGTAGCTACTATAGTTGTTCCATATCCTCTACTTTCTTTACTCATCAATTCACTAACAAGTGTAATACCAGCTCCAAGTTCTCCAGCAAGTCCTATACCAGCTATAAGTCTTAATAAAGAATATTGTTCTACTGTTTGAACTAAACCATTTAAAATATTTGCAATTGAGTATAAAAATATTGAGCCAAATAAAACTGATAATCTACCTTTTTTATCACCTAATATACCCCAAAAAATACCTCCTAATAGCATACCTAGCATTTGCATATTTAAAAGATATAATCCATGATTTAATATATCTTCTTCATTTATAATTCCAATACCTTTTAAACTATTTACTCTGACTATACTAAAAAGTAATAAATCGTATATATCAACAAAGTAACCTAATGATGCTACTACTACAGCTAATATTATATTTTTTCTTTCGTTCATTTAGAATTTATGAAAATGTCTATCTTTACCCGGGAATTGATCATGAGGAATAAATTTACTCTTTATTGGATAATTAACTCCTAAAGATAAATCAGATATAACAGCTGCCAGTAATTTTGTCCCTGATTCAAGAATATTAAAATGTATATTTTCATAAGTATCACTTTTTTTATGATAATGAGGTGTTGTATCTCCACCTACCCATTCTTCACATAAACCTACTGATTTAAAACCATTTTCTCTAAATGCTACATGATCAGTAGATCCTGAATTTGTTCGTCTTAATGGAAAATTTAAATTATGTGCTTTATTAACAGCTTGGTAATATTCCCACAAATCACCATCAGGTCGTTCTATTTCTATTAAATTATTTTTATTTGAATCCCAACCCATCATATCAATAGTATGAACAGAATTTATTTTAAGATTTAGCTTTTTGAAATATTTTGCCATTTCATAACTTCCAATAAGTCCCAATTCTTCTTCATCAAACCAAGCTAATATAATATTTAATTTTTTATTCTTTAAATTTTTTAAAATATAAGCTAATTCTAAAACAGCAGTACTACCTGTACCGTTGTCATTAGCACCAGCATTTTTTACAGAATCCATATGAGCACCAACTAATATATATTCATCTGTAGGAATATCAGCCATTATTTTAACATAAATATTTTCTCCATTTTTTCTATAACTATGTTTTTCTATTGTATAACCTAACTCTGACAATTTTTTAGAAAGAAACTCTCTAGTTTTTCTTCTTCCCTCAATACTTCCTCTTTCACTTATAATAGTTTCCTCAAAAGGACTATTTCCAGATAATACAGCTAAATTATTTTTTAATCTTTGAACAGAAACTAAATCTTCAGGATTTTGTTTAATTGTAGATAAAGTTTTTATTTGCTCTAAATTATTATTAGTATTAATTGAACATGAATAAATTATAATTAATGTGCTAATTATTGATATTTTTTTCTTCATAAAAAATTAACTTAAATAAAATGTTTTTATAATTATAACAGATTTTTGAATTGAAATTAAATTTTATTTTTTTATTTTTTAAGTTAAATTATATTAGAATTTTTAAGATATTAGTTGCATGATATACTATAAATGATTTATTATTCTTTGTAATGTTTGATATTATAAAACCTAAAATTTTAAGTATAAGAAAAATTCCTTTTATAAATAAGGAATTAGCTTCTTACTTTAATTTACCTAAAGAACATGATTCAATAGGTATAATAACAACAAATCAAGAACATTCTTTAATTGTAGCTTTAGATGAAGGTGTGAAAGAATCACCTTCTTATGTTTCTTTTTATAATAATTTTTATGCTGGTGCTAATTTTCCGTCAGGTCCATTTAGTGGTGAAGTTATAGGTATTTTTTCTGCAACTGATCCTATAATAATTGATAATTCAATAAAAGCAACTGTAAATTATCTAAATGAAAAAACATTTTATTATAGTTTTAATGGATTGAATATATTTTCGCATGTAGTTAGTAGTATAGGTCCCTTTTCTATCAAAAGAAACTAATTTGGAAGAAGGCGAATCTATAGCTTATTTAATGGCACCACCTATTGAAGCTATAATTTCTATTGATTTTGCTTTAAAAAATTCTGATACAAAATTAGTAAAATATTTTAAACCACCAACAAAAACTAATTATTCAGGAGCATATTTAACAGGTAATTTATCCGATTGTATAGCTGCAAGTGATGCTTTTTTAGAAAAAGTAAAAGAAATTTATAATAATCCAATAGAAAATTATGATTAGAAAATTAAAATTATTTTCTATAACCTTGCTTTTTCCTTTATTATCATCCTGTTATCTTATAAATCAAGGTTTTAATTTATTAAAATATAATATATCAGCTATTCCTCTTGATGAAGTTTATAATAATCCTAATATAAAAAAAGAAATAAAAGAACGTATAAAACTAATTTATGAAATAAGAGAGTTTGCTATTAATCATCTTGGACTAAAAAAAAATAAAACATATACAAGATATGTAGAATTAAATGATAGAAATTATTTAGTAAATGTTTTAGTAGCTAGTAAAAAAGATAAACTAGAAGCTTATAAATGGACATTTCCTTTTTTTGGTTCTTTTCCTTACAAAGGTTTTTATGATATTGAAGAAGCTAAAAAAGAAGAAGAAATTTTAAAAAAACAAGGTTATGATACCTATATAAGAAAAGCTGGTGCATTTAGCACTTTAGGTTGGTTTGATGATCCTATCTACTCATATATGCTTAATTATTCAACTGAATATTTAGCAAATCTTATTATTCACGAAATGACACATGCTACTATCTTTATAAAAGATAATATTCAGTTTAATGAAGAATTAGCATCTTTCATTGGCGACCATGGAGCAGTAGAGTTTTTAAAATATAAATATGGTGAAGATTCTAATGAGTATAAAAATTCTTTCTATATAAAAGAAGATAACGCTTTGTTCTCTAAATATATTAATGATTTTTATAATGAATTAGATAAAAATTTTAGAGATGAAAGTATAAATATAAAACAAAAATTAAGAAATAAAAAACTAATAATAGATAAAAAATTAGAAGAATTCAAAGAACTACAAAAAAAGTTTAAAATAAGAGACTCTTATTCTTGGTTTCCAAAACTTAAAATAAATAATGCAGTGATAATTAGTTTTATAACTTATGAAAAAGATTCTTCATTATTTGATACACTACATAATAAATTAGGTAATGATTTATTAAAAACAATAAATTTTTTAAAATATTTAGATAAAAATATAAAAAATGGACATAAGGATTATATAAAAAAATTTATTAATGATGATGAAAAAGTAAAAAAGTTTTTAGAAGAAATAGAAACAAAAAAATAATGCTATTAATAAAAGTTTAAGATGATCTATAATGAGCTTCTATGTAGTAATCATATTTTGGAATACCATGAAAAAGTCTTGAATAAAGCCTAAAAGATGTTATACCATCTATTATTAAATTTGAAGCTGTTAATAATGTTAATATTATTTGATTTTCATGTATATGTCCTAAAATAATATCTTCACCTACAAAAGTTGGAGTTATTGGAAAGCCTGCCATTCCTAATGTAGATATAGCAAAAATAAAAGCTAGAATTGGAAATTCATTAGCATAACCATGAAAACTATCTAAAGAAATATCTTTATTTCTACTTTTCAAAATATTTAATATTACTAATCCAATTATGAATGAAATAAATATACCACTTAGAAATAATAATAAATCAATAAAAGAAAATCTTTCATTAAAACTTACAGATAATCCTGTATAAAATTGACTGACCATTAATAATACTAAGCTTTTTATTGCACTATCTCTTTTTGTAAATGCTTTAATACTTATTAAAATGCTGAAAAATCCTAGTATTTCAGGAATAAATCTAATTATATCTTTTGGTATATATTCTCTATTAAAATTAAAATATAATCCTACTATATATATAAGTATAGATAATATTAAAACTATATTATAATTTGCAAAATAAATTTTATTTCCTAACTTCTTCATACTTTTCCAAATATAATGATAAAAAAACGAATCCATATTAAATTCTTTTATACTTAAAATATACAAAGTTGATTTTATTTTTCCAATAAAATTATTTTTTATATTATTCTGTGGTTTTATAAAATTAAAAAATTGATCATGTATTAAATAGCTTATAACTGAAGGAGATATCAATAATTGATATGTTCTCAAAAAAGCATTTCCAGCAAAATGAACTAAAGCTAATGTATGAAACCCTAAAGCTATTTCTATAAAAATAATTCCTATTTGTCCTATTGAAGAATAAGCTATTTGTGATTTTATTGAGGATTGAACATTTGCAATCAAACTACAAATTATAATATTACCTAATCCCATTGTAACAACTATTATTCTAAAAATAAAATTATCTTGCCATAAAGGATATATTCTTAACAATAAGAACAATCCTATGTGAACTGATAATGAGCCATAGAAAATAGCACTTGAAGATGTTGGACCTTCCATAGCTCTTGGTAACCAGAATGAAAATGGAAATTGACGCTGATTTAATACTAGCTACAATTAAAAATAATATAGGTATAAAAAATAATCTTAAGTCATATAAATGCAATTCTAAATTTTTTAATTCTAAAAAATTAATGCTTTTATGAAAATAGTGATGTGATAACCATATAGCAAATAATAAAAAATATATCAGCTAATCTATATATAGAAACAACTTTTAAAGCATTTTTTGAAGGAAGATATCTATCTCTATAGAAGCTTATCAAGAAAAAAGAACTTACCTACCCCTATCATTTCCCAACCTATAAATAAAGTTTCAAAGTTTCCAGCTAATAATATAAAATTAAGTCCTAAATAAAAAAGTAGTGTATTATTGAAAAATCTTTTATAACCTTTTTCTCTATGTATATATGCTCTACTGAACAAAAGAACTGCAAATGTTATAAAAAAAGTTACTATTAAATAAGCACATGTAAGAGAATCAAAAAATAATGATATTGATATATAATCATCTGCTTTATACAAATTTAAAAAATTAGTAGATAAGTCAGGAAACTTGCTAATTCCCCATAATATACCAAAATATAAAAAAGCTAAGAATTGAAGAATTATAGTTGTTATAGAAATTACATAAATAGAATTTTCTTTTTTTGAAGGTGTAAAAAATGATAGAATATATCCTATAAAAGGTAATAGAATAAGTAGTTTAAGTAATAATTCCATCATTTATTACCTCTTTCAATTATATGAACAGGTATATTTTCTTCAACAGTATTAACAGCACTTGGTTCAAACATAACTGATTTTTTATTTATTAACTGATACATGTTAGAAGTTTTTAGTGTTTTCTCTGATACTGGATTATATATTTCAAATACTTCATTATTATAATCAAAAACATATATATTTTTATCTTCCGGGTTAATAACACTTAAATTTATCCAATTATTTTTGAACCAATTATAAACACTACTATCTTTTTTTATAACATTTAATACAATATTAGGGTGATGTTCTATTATCATTAATAATCTTATTGGCTCATGAGCTTCAAGCATTTGAATAGGTAATCCTGTTCTTAAATCTCCATCAGTGCTATTAGCAACTCCAATTAATCCCATAATATTATGTGGTAATTTTGTTCCTGCTCCTAATTTAGCATTATCTATTCTAGAAAAATAATATTCTAAATTTATACCTCCACAAACTAAAGGTAAAGGTTTTAAAACATTAAAAAGAACTTCACCATTTCTATCATTTCTATAATTGTAAGAATTTAAAAATGCTCTTCTATCTAAAAATAAGTCTTTAGTCAAATTTCTATGTGCTATAAAACATAATGAATTAGTACAATGTCCTAATTCAGGTCTTGGATCAAAATAAGATGCTGAACGTTTTCTCATTTCTTGCTTTATAATCTCTTCATCTTCTGTTCTTCTAAATAATGGAAATCTTCGTGCTCTTTCTTTAGCATTAAAACTTAAAGCTTTTTCAAATATATTTTTATTTTCATTATGTTTTTCTAAATTTTGTATGCTTACTTTATCTTCATCATAAAATACAATTTCATCTCTACAAGTATCATGCATAGCTCCTATGAATTGAGTATTTTCTGGAATATTTATACCTTTTTTACTTAATATTTTTCTAACCTCTTTATGATTTGCCATAAAAGAAAAAACTCTTGCATTAATTCCTCCGGGTCTTCCACTACATGCTCCACATTCATGGGCGCCGTGATGTGGATTATTAGCACTACTTGAACCATGTGAAACTATATAGACTATATCAGAAAAATTTTCTGTTAATCCTATACCTTTTAACAAGTTTTCTACTCTGATAGCCATTTCCTCCAATGTAAAACCTATTTGTAAATTGTTTTCTATATCTTTAGTATTTTTATTTTCTATTAGTAATTCAGTATCTTTTTTTGCATGAGAAAATGAATATGAAACAGTGGAATTAAGTCTTGGTGATAAGAGTTCTGATAAAAGTTTAAAACCTACAAATAATCCAACTGATAAAGATGTTAAAAATCCACCAATTAATGAATGAGTTTTTTTTGAGTAAAAGATATCTTTATGTTTTTTATTAATTGTAACTTTCTCTTTTATTAGATAATTTGGAGTTACAGGAACAGGACATAATTTTTCATAAAATTTTCCACCTGCTGGTCTAAAAAAGAATTCTACACCAAAAAAACCCGGAGCACCAAATGTTTCGCAATTAGGTTCTATGTGTTCTAAATGTCTTCTTATAGAACATTCTCTTTCATCTATACAAAAAACAGCTTGAAACTTTTTAATATTATTTTCTAGGGTATAATTACTAACTTTTTTTAAAGTAGCTAGTATTTCATCGTAGTATGTCCATTCATAAGCTATTTGCCATAATCTTAGAACTTCATGTATTTCTTCTTTTTCTAAATCATCAAATAATTCAACTTTAAAGTTGTCTATAACTTTACCTAAAGGTTTCCAATTATTTTCTCCAAATTCATAATCTAAAGTATCTATTTCTAAAAGTAATTCTAGTATAATAAAATCTTTTAAAGATATATGTTTATCATATAATATTGTCTCTGGTTTATCTTCTATAACTGATATTATACCTGACCAGCCTTTGTGTGAAAATTGTTGGTCAAATAAGTAATTTTCAAAAAGTTTTTCATCATATACTAAAATTTCTAAAAGTTTTTTTATAGATAAATCTTGAGTAAAAAGTAGTTTTTTAGCTCTTTTTGTTTTAAAAAAACTAGAAAATGATTTTTCTTCTAATAACTTTATAGCATTAATTAATCCTTTATTTTCAAAAGGAAAATGCCATATTGCTATACCTTGGTCAAGATAAGAGTTTATTATTCTGAATAATAAAGGTTGAACTAGGTCATCTAAATTTATTTTATAATATTTTTTCCAATTATTTCTTAACTTAAATATTCTTTCTGCAAAACAAGAGTAATTATATTGCTTTTTTAATAAGTTATTAAACCATAAGTCATATTTTTCTTTACCTTTTTCTTTTATAAGAATTTTATCTAAAATTTCTTTCTTTATACGACCTATATTATAAAGTTCTCTATATTCATCTAAACGAAGAGTTACCTTATAACCAAACATTTTTGAAGCTTTAAATATTCCATCAAAAAAGTTATAATTATCAAAAGCATGTAAAGTGTTATGATGAACAAAATCTTTTAATGGAGGTTGTGAAGGTAGATAATGTTTTAAATTGTGTATGACCTTTTCTTCATCAAAATAAATCGTTTCTTTTTTATTAAATACTTTTTCCATAATTTATCTTAGTAATTTTCCTGAATTATCTACGATTTCTAAGTTATTAAAATCCTTTTTTAAATTTAAAATGTTTTCTTTAAATGAATAGTCAAAGATTTTCAAATTATTTAAATCTAAAGTTATATTGGCATTTTTAGGTAATTTTTCTATTTTATCTTTAAAATATAACCAATTTAAAAATATTCCTGCTTCTTCTATCTTTATATTGAAAGTATTATCGGAGTTAGATATTATTTCAATTTTTCCTTTGAATAAAAATTTTGTTTTTAAACCTTTTACATATAAAATTACTAGTTGTAATAAAACTCCCATGAATATACCAACTAGTAAATCTTCATATATTGTAAAAAATATTGTTACCAAAAATATAGCTAATTGATCTTTTCCCATTTCATAAGCATGTTTAAATTCTCTCGGATGAGCAAGATTTATACCAACAGAAATAAGCATAGCAGCTAATGCTGAAGTTGGTATCATTTCTATAACATTAGGTATTAGTAATAAGAATAGTAATATAAAAAAACCATGGAAAAAATTAGCCCATTGACTTTTTGCACCATTTGCTATATTTGTAGAACTTCTAGCTACTTCTGAAATCATAGGTAATCCTCCTAATAAACCAGATATAGTATTACCTATTCCAACAGCTATTAAATCTTTGTCAGTATTTGATTTTCCTTTATTAGGGTCAAGTATATCTACAGCCTTTACTGTTAATAATGATTCTAAGGAACCAACAAGAGCAATCATAATAACATATTTTATAAATATTCCAGTTTGATTTATTCCTGAAAAATCTACATTTAATTTTATATTTTCAAAAAAATTTCCTATATGTAATAAAGCATATGGAGGCTCTGTATGTTTAAAGTCCATCATTAACCCTAATGGTATAGTTATTAATAAAACAATTAGTGGTGCAGGTATTTTTTTTATTAAATCTATTTTTATTTTTTTCCAAAATAACATTATAAAAAGACTAATAAAACCTATAATAGATGCCTTTATATCTAGATTTTTTATTATATAAAAAATACTGAAAATAGTTTCAAATAAAGACTTTCCTTTTACAATTTCAGGATTAACATTTAATAAAACGGATATTTGTTTTATTATTATGATTAATCCTATTGCTGCAAGCATTCCATGTATAGCTGATATTGGAAATATTTCAGCCATTTTACCTAATTTCATTAAACCAAATATTATTTGAATAATTCCAGCTACTACTATCGCTCCAAGTGTTAATCTCCAACCAACTTCTCCTCCACCAAATTCACTAACAGCACCTATTATTATTACTATTAAACCAGCTGCTGGGCCTTTTATAGATAATTTACAACCTGTAAAAAATGTTACTATTATTCCTCCTATTATTGCTGTTAATAGTCCCATAGCTGGTGGAAACTCTGAAGCTTTAGCTATACCTAAACTTAAAGGCATTGCTAAGAATGATATTATTAAACCTGATATAATATCATCTACAATATTTTTTGATAAATTTTTTTGCATATTTTATTTTAATTAAATTATTACAATTAAATTGTAAAAATTTACTTCTTAATTATTATTGATAATTTAATTATTTATTAATTAATAAATAATTAATTTTTACTTAATTTTCTAAGTTTTCAATAAACTTATTGAACTAAATATATTTAGTATTTATGTTTCATTTTTAATTTATTATTTACATCATTTGGTATTAATTTAAGTACTAAAAAACTAATTATAAGAAAAAAGCTTTTTCAAATAAGATTAAAAGCTTCTTTAATAATTTAAATTACACTATTTAAATAATATACATAAAGTCATTTTTTTGATATTATATTGATTATGTCAGAGTATAAAAAAGTTTTGGATTTAGCTATTGGACTTGGTAAAGATAATGCTATTGAGCTAGCAAAAGCAATACTAGATTATTATTCCGTTAATTTAAAAGGTTCAGAATATATAGATGAACTTATAGAAATAGCTATAGAATTTGAAAAAAAAGGAGATTTTGATAAAGCAATAGACCTTTATAATAAAGCTGAAAAAAGAGCAAAAATTTTTGATGACAAAAAAGGTTTATCTTCTGTTTATGGAAATATCGGGGTAGTTTATAGTAATTTAAAAGATTATAATAAAGCTATTGAATTTTATGAAAAAGCTATAAAAATAGCAAAAGATAATAATGACTATCAAGAAGTAGGTATTTTATATAATAATATAGGTTTCGCTTACAAAAGCATCATGAAGTATAAAGAAGCTACACAATGTTACTTTAAATCATTAGAAAATTTAAGAAAAGTAGATGATAAATTAAGTATGTCAGCAACATATTTTAATTTAGCTGATGTATATTCAAAAGTAGAAGATTTTGAGTCTGCTATAGAATTTATAGATGAAGCAATTAAATTAGATAAAGTAATTAATAAAGATGCTTTAAGAACAGATTTAAAATATAGAGATTCTTTAGAAAAAAAACTAATAAAATTAACAGGAAAAAATAAGCCTTTGGAAATCAATTTGGAAGAAGATGAAAACAAAAAGCTACTGGAAGATGATGAAGATAACAATAATAAAGATAATAATAGTAAAAAGAGTAAATTTGGGTTAAATTGGTTATGGAAAAAAAAATATTAATTTCTTTCTTATTTACTGTCTTGATTAATTTTAATGTAAAAGCTGATCATAAGTTAAGTGATTATCAAATTGATTTGTACGGAATAAATTCTGCTAAAATTTTAAAAGATAAAATAATATCTTCAAGTAATAGTGGTGTTGTAAGAATTAATGATTTATTAAGTGGAACTTTGCTTAATGAAATATCAGCTAAAAGTATTGGTGATATTTTAATAAGTAATGAATATATAATTTCTTATGATGATAACAATGTTAATATATGGAATATAAATAACTACTCTTTAATAAAAAAAATTTCTTATCAAAATAGAGAAATAACATCAATAGCTTTGTCTAAAGATAATAAAATTATTGCAATATCAAGCTCAGACAAAACTATAGATTTATGGAATTTAGAAAAAAATAATTTAATAAAAACTTTTTCAACTTTTAATTACCCAATAAGAAATATTTCATTTAGCCCAGATAATAAATATATTGCTGCTTGTTCTTCATATAAGGATGCTTTAAAGATTTTTGATATAAAAAATAATTTAGTAGTAAAAAATTTAAATCTTGATACAAATTCTTTTATATCATCAGATTTTAGTTCAGATGGAAAATATTTAGCTATTTCTTCTGATAGCGGAATTTTGAATATAATAGATATGAATAATTTTGAAATAATAAAAGAAATAAAACAAGATAATTCTTTTATAACAAAACTAAAATTTAGTAATAACTCTAAATACTTATTAGCTGGTGATTCTTTAGGTAATCTAACTATTTTTGATACTAGAGATTGGAATATAGTAAAAGTATTAAAAGGTAATTTGTTTATAAATGACATAGATATAGATAATAATGATAATTATCTTGTAGTTTCAAATATATCAGGAAATATAAATGTATATAGAAATAATTCTTTTAAAAAGTTAGAAATGAAATTTTTACATAATAATGATATATATAAAGTTTTATATAGTCCTGATAATAAATATATTGTTTCAACTGGTAAGTCATCTAAAATAATTTTTTCTGATGCTTTTTCTTTAAAAGAAAAGTTTTACATAGAAGATTTGGAATCAAAAGGTATAAATGATATTTGTTTTTTAGATAGAAATATTCTAGTATCAGCTGGAAATGATGGTTTTATAAAATTTTGGAATATAAATACAAAGTCTTTGATAAATAAAATAAATACTGGTGATGAAAATATTTATGTATTAAATACTTTTAATGATTACTTAATATCAGGTGGTAGTTCAGGTTTGATTAAGTTTTGGGATAAAAATAATAATTTAAAAATAATTTTAAAACAAAATGGCTATGTTAAATCTATAGTTTTTAATAAAGATAAATCTTTAATGGCTTCATCTGGTTATGACGGATATATTTACTTTTGGGATACAGTAGATTTTAACTTAATTGATACTATAAAAGCACATACTTATCCGATATTATCAATTGATTTTAGCAAAGATAATAAATATATTGTTTCTTCTTCTAATGATAATACTATAAAAATATGGAATATTAAAACATTAGAAAATGTAAAAACTTTAAATATAGATGGGATTATTAAATTTTTAAAATTTTCAGACGATAACAGATTTCTTATTGGAACATCCAATAAAAAAAATATAGTTGTATGGAATACAGATGATTTTAGTGAATATGCTAATTTAAAAGAACATGAAGCAAACGTTGAAAATATAGTTTTTTCAAATGATAATAGATTTATGGTTTCAGCTGGTTATGATGGAAATATTATTTTATGGGAAATATCCTTTTAAAATTTTTATTTTTTTTAATTCTTATTTTAAATTCTTGTTCTACAATTGTAACAAAAAATTTTGAAAATAGTAAAACAAATATTGCTAGTAATAAAACTATTCAAATTTAAAAAATAAAAAATTATCATGATTTTTGCTAATAAATGGGCTTTTTTACTTTTTTTATTAATACCTATATATATTTTTTTAAATTATAGAAATAAAGATAAATCATTTATTTTTAATAAAACAGATTTTTTTGAAAATAAACTAACTTTTAGAATAATTATATATAAATTATTATTTCCATTGAGAATAATAATATTGATTTTATTAATACTTTCCATAGCAAGACCTCAAATAGTAAATGAAAAAGCAGAAAAAATAATAAAAGGAATAGATTTAGTTTTAACAATAGATTTATCAAAAAGTATGTTAGCTCAGGACTTATTACCAGATAGAATTTCTGTAGCAAAAGAAGTTATTATAAATTTTATAAAAAAACAAAAAGATAATAGAATAGGTTTAGTTGTCTTTTCAGGAAGGTCATTTACATTATCCCCATTAACAACAGATTATAAAGCTTTAGAATCAATGATTAATGACTTATCGGTAGAAACTATAAAGGTAGATGGAACTGCAATAGGAATGGCAATACTAAATTCAATATATCTTTTTCAAAATAATAAAGAAAGAACAAAAGTAGTTATTTTACTTACTGATGGTGAAAATAATGTAAATGAAGTTAGTATAGATAAAGCTATAAAGATAGCTAAATATAAAAATGTAAAAATATATACTATTGGTTTAGGTAAAAAAGAAGGAGTGCCAATACCTATAAAAATTTTTGAAAATAATGTAGTATATGCAAGAGATATTAATGGGAATATTATTTATTCTAAAATAAACGAAGAAGAATTAAAAAAAATATCTATTGAAACAAATGGACTTTATTTTAATGCTGATAAAAAAAATATACTTGAAGATATTTATAATAAGATAAACAATTTAGAAAAAACAGAGATAAAATTAATTTCAAAAAAAACATTTGAGGAAAAATTCTATTACTTTACTATACCTGCTTTGTTTTTTCTTATATTAGAATTTATCTTAAAAGTTACTTATTTAGTCTTATTATGATTTTCCATTATTTTCTCTGAAGGCTTTTCTGATGGAGTAATAACCTTTATTGAAGCTGATGGATTAGAAGAAGGAGGACTAACTGTTATAGATGATTCTAAAGGTTTGAAAATATAATTTTCTATTTTTGCATTTTTTCTTAATTCTTCAATATAATTTTTTAATATTTCTGTCTTTTTTTGTTCTTTTAATTTATTTTCAACTTCTTTCTTTGATTTTTCAAAATCAAATTTTTCAGCTTTTTCAAAACCTGTTTTTTTTATTATATGAAACCCAAATTGAGTTTTTACAGGCTTACTAACTTCGTTTAATTTCAAATCCCATGCTACTTTTTCAAATTCTGGTACCATTTGTCCTTTTGCAAAAAATCCTAAATCACCACCTTTATTTTTACTTCCTGGGTCTTCTGAATATTTTTCAGCTAACTTTGAAAAATCTTCACCTTTATTAATTTTATCTAATATTTCATTAGCAAGTTTTTCATCTTTAACCAATATATGTGAAGCTTTTACTTTTTCTTTTTTATCAAATAAATCTTTATTTTTTTCATAATAATCTCTTAACTCTTTATCAGTAGTTTTAAATTTATCATCAAGTATTTTATTTTTAACTTTCTCTATTAACAATTCTTCATTAATAGAGTTTTTTAGAATTGACAAAGTTAATCCATTAGCTTTCAAAGCATCTTTAAAAGATTTTTCATCATTATTAAAATTATTTTTCTTTATTTCGTCTATTCTATTTTGTATTTCCTGTCTATCTACAGTAATATCAAGTTTTTTTGCTTCTTGTATAAGTAACTTATTGTTAATTAAGTTATCTAAAGTATTTTTTTGTATTTCTGATAATATATTTGCTCCTGATGGTGAATTAAAATCTGTTCTAAGTAATTGCACATACTGAAACTTCATTCTCTCAACAGCTTTATTGTACTCACTTTTTGTAACATAATCATTATTTACTCTAGCTGCATATAACTTTTCTGGAGGAGTTCCAAAATAAGCAATAGATATACTTATGATTATAATAATTGCTGAAACAGATAAAGCTACTATCAAACCACTTTTAGTGTAATCATCTTCTAACTTTATTACCTTTATTTTTTTTGACATTATTTCTTTTCTTCTTTCTTTAATTCTAAGTTTTTATAAGATGCTGTATAAACAATATCAGCTTCTTCTAATGCTTTTTTAGTCCATTCCATAACAAAAGCTCTTTTCTTTTCTTCTTTAAGATCACTTTCAACAATAGGTCTTGCATCTTTATAAGAAACAACTGATTTAGGTTTATATCCAGTCTTTTTTATTATGTGATAACCAAAATTTGTTTTTACAGGTTTACTTATTTCATTTAATTTTAAACTCCATGCTGTTTTTTCAAACTCTGGTACCATCATTCCTTTTTGAAAATAGCCTAATCTTCCTCCATTAGATTTACTTCCTGGATCTTCAGAATACTTTTGAGCTAAAGAGTCAAAATCTTCACCTTTTTGTAACCTATCATATATTTCATTAGCTAATTTTTGATCTTTCACCAAAATATGTTGAGCTTCAATAGCTTCTTCCTGTGTAAATTGAAATATCTTAGATTCATAAGCTTTTTTCAAATCTTCTTCTGTTATTTTTATATTCTCTTCAAAAAGTTTGTCCATTAATTTTTGAAAAGTTAATCTATCTTTTAATATTTTTAATAAAGCTTGTTCTGTTAAACCTCTATCTTTTAGTGCTTTTCTATATTGACTTTCATTATTTCTAAAAGTATCAGCTTTAATTTTTTGTAACTCACTATTAACCATATCTTCAGTAACTAATATATTTTTTTCTTCAGCTTTTTGATATATTATTTTAGATAAGGTTAATTCTTCAATAGCTTTTTTTCTAAGATTATCAAAATCTTTGAATCCATTATCTGTTTTAAAGTCAACAGGACTTTGTGCAGTGAAAGAATTCTTTATCCTTGAAAATGTATCTTTAAATTCTTTAGAAGATATAGCTTTTCCATTAACTGTTGCTATAATATTTTTACCTTCAAATACTATTTTTCCAAAAGTATATGCTGAAAAAACAGTAAGTAATGTTAAAGATAATCCTAAAGATAAGTTTATATAAAATTCTTTTTTAGTATATTCCACAATTTAATGTTCCTCCAAAAAATATTTTTAAAATTATAATATGACATAATATAGGTAAAATTGCAATATAAAGTAACTTAAAGTAAAAATATTGTTTTTTTTATGAATAAAAGAAAATATAAAAAAAAATTATAAAGTTTTGTAAATTAAACTGTTACGATTATATAAGATAAAAAACTTTTATATAAATACAGAATATTAGGTCAATAAAAAATAAATTAGACCTGTTTTTAAACAATAAAGTATTTGTGTAATCTAACTTCCTCCACCAGTAAAACCACTACCTCCAAAATTAGGTGTAGAAGTTGCTGTAGGACTTGCTGTTGGAGTTGCTGTAGGACTTACTGTTGATGTTGCTGTAGGACTTGCTGTTGATGTTGCTGCAGGATTTGCTGTTGATGTTGCTGCAGGATTTGCTGTTGATGTTGCTGTGGGTTCAGAAGTTGTTGTAGGACTTGCTGTTGATGTAGGACTTTGAGTAGGCAGTGTTTGTTGACCAGTAGGACAACCATAAATAGATAAAAGTGCAATTGTAGTTGATACTAAAATAGCACTTTTTGAAAAATACTTCATTTATTATCTCCTTAATCTAAAAATAAAAATGGTACAAAGTAATTTGTATAATATACCATAATTTTCTTTTTTTGTATTATATAAATCACAAATTAACTTAAAAAAAATTAAAATAAATTTCAAAAAATAAGAAAGTATTAAAAAAACTATGTTTTTATTTTTAGAATATACTTAAATTGTATTTTTAGAATAAATTAATATTTGATATGAAAAAGAGTTATATAAGTATTTTGCTAACATTATCACTATTATTCTCTTGTTCTTCAGGTAATCCTGTAACCCCTAATACCTCTTCTCTTACAAATTTAGCAAAAACTCCAAGTACAAATCCAGAAACACCTACAATAAAAAAAATAAACTTAAATGGTAGAGTAATAGATTCTATTACAAATAAACCAATAGAAAATGCAACTATACTTGTATATTCAATACTTAACGAAGAAATTTTAAAATCTATAAAAAATAATTCTAGTGGTAATAAAACTATTGAAAATGAACAAATTAATAATACTGAAAATAAGGAAATATCAACTTCTAGTCCTAAAATATCTTCAAGTCCAAATATAAATACTTCTACTCCTCCAACACAAAAATCAACACCTATACCTTCACCATCATCATCAATTAAACCAGAAGAAAATGAAGAAGAAGTTAAAGAAGTTCAAGAAAAAGATAAAAATCAAGAAAAAAAATTATTAGATTTAAATTTAATAAATGATTTATCTAAAATAAAACCAAATGATATAGAAGAATTTAAAGCTACTACAGGTAATGACGGTAAGTTTTGGATAAATAATATTCCAGAAAATAATATTATAATAACAATAAGTGCAAAAGGCTATAAGTCTTATTCTATTTTTAATTTAGATACTTCTAAAGTTGAAGACATACTATTAGAACCTATTGATATAAATGAAAAAATATCATCATTTGAAGGAATTGTTATATCTGCTCTTGATGAGCCAGTAGAAAATGCAACAGTTGGACATTCTTTTTATACCTCTGATTTTTATGGAGTTCCAACTAACACTAATAAAGATGGAAAGTTTAAAATAGATTCTATATTAACTGGTGAAAGATTGATTGTTGCAAATTTAAAAGATGAATTGGGTAAAATAACAGCTATAGGATTTAATAATTTTAATATAAAAAAGAATGAAAATAGTAAAAAAGAAGAGAAAAAAGAAAGTAATAATGATAAAGAAGAAATTAAGAACAAAATAAAATTGAAATCAGTCACAAAGTATATAAATTTTAAAGGTAAAGTTTCTTTAGAAAAAGAACAAAAATTAAAAAATATCAATGTATATATAGCTTTTAAGAAAAAAGGAAAACCAAAAGAAGAAGTATTTCTAACAGAATATCTTATAAATGAACATGTTGAAAACTTTGACTTAAATTTACCAGAGTTAGAAGAAGGCTATTATTATCATTTAGAGTTTGTTTTATCGGATAAAGAAGGACATTTAGTATATCATCATGAAAATAATTTAAGAAAAGAACAAAAAGAAATGAATATAAAGTTTATAAAGCCTATAACAAATATAGCATCTGATTTTATAAAGAATTCTTTAAATGAAAAATTACCTGTTTTTATTTGGAATCCAATAGAAGATATATCTTTTTATAGAGTAAGTATAAGTAAAATAGATAAGGAAGAAAATATTTCTACTATATGGTATGGTATATCTCCTTTTAACGTAGCTATTTATCCAATAAGTATAAAAGACGATGATAATAAATATATTTGGACAGTTACAGGTATAAAAGAAAGTAAAGAAAAAAATAATTATGATAAATTAAGTTTTTCAAAGTTAAATATTACAACTTGGAATGATCTTACAAATTCTATGTCTCAAGAAATAGTTTTTCCTGATTCTGATAAAGAAATGAAAGAAATTGAAAGTAAAGATAATGAGCAAAAAAATAATAATTAGTAGCAAAAAAATAATAATTAGTTCTGTATGTGCTTTAAATATTTTTTTTTGCAATAGAGTAAAAGCAGAAGAAAATAAAAAAATAGAAAGTTATAAAAGTAATGTTTCAGGAAATTTTAATATAAAAACTTGGTTTGTTTCTAATTCAGTTGATCAATTTATTAATATATTAAATCCTCAAATTAAAAATAATAGTCAATTTTTAAATACAAAATTGAGTAATATTTTTTTCAATGTAGAAAGTAATTATTGGTTTTCATTTATAACACAAAATCAATTGTTTGTATGGGGCCCATTGTTTGGTATAGGTTTTGAATTAGCTTTGGGTAGAAATTCATTTACTAATTTATCTGGAGTACAGCCATCAAGTATTGATATAACAGCATATTTATTAAATTTTTCTTTTGCAAAAGTAGTGTTATTACATGATAATTATATGAGAAAATTTTTAACTATAAATGGAATATATAGTAGTTATAATAATTTTGGTTCAGGTTCTAATCCTTTTAATGGATTGGGTATTGGAATAGATACACAATACAATATTAATGATTTAATAGAATTATTTTTTAAATTTAATTATATTCCAAACGCACCATCAGGTAGATTTTCTAATGTTTTTGGATTAAATAGTGAATTAGGATTTAAATTTATTATATCTCCAAAAGTAACTATTAATACAGGATATAAAGCATTTTATTATTCAGCTAATACAATAGGACAAACAACAGGTCAAAGTTCTACTGGTGAAAATATACAATTAGATGTATTATTAAAAGTAGAAGATATTATGCATGGTGCATTTTTAGGTACTAATTTTTATTTTTAGGAGGTTATTATGATAGATCCAATAATTTTAAAAGAAGGTATTTTAAATTATGTAGAAAATTTATTACCCAAACTACCAGATTGTTTGGAAAATATACAAGAACAAGGTAGAAAATATAATCAACCGATAGTTTCAAAAGATGCAGGTTATTTTATGTATATAATAACAAAAATTTTAAAACCCAAAAGAATACTTGAAGTTGGATGTAATTTAGGTTATTCAGCAACATGGCTAGGTCTTGCTATGCCTCAATATTGTATATTAGATACTATTGAAATAGATATTAATATAGCAAATAAAGCTGAAGAAAATTTTAAAAAATCTGGTTTATCGGATAGAATTTATATACATATAGGAAAAGCACTTGATATATTACCTACATTAGATAATGAATATGATATGATTTTTCTTGATGCTGTAAAGAGTGAATATATAGATTATCTTGAAATAACATTACCTAAATTAAGAAAAGGTGGAGTTATTCTTGCTGATAATGTTTTGTGGAGTGGTAGAGTAGCACTACCAGATATTCATTTACAAGACAAAAATACAAAGTTTTTACACGAATTTAATAAGTATTTTATGAATCATGAACAAATAATCGGAACTATATTAACTATAGGTGATGGATTAGCTTTTGGTATAAAAAAATAATCAGTTAAAACTAAAAAATTGTTACTAAGATTTATTAAAACACTATTTCCTTTGACACAAAATTATTAATATTACCTTTTATTAGGTCAAGAAAATGTTTCTAACTAGTTTCTAATTTCATTATCAAGTTTATTTTGTTTATAAATATCATCTAAATTACTAATAAATATGAAAATAAAGATTTTATTAAATAAATTTATTAAAAATATTTATTTTCATTCTTAAAATACTAAAAATAAAAATTTATGTTAAAATTTTCTTTGTTATGGGAATTAAAATATTACATACTGCTGATATACATATAGGTGTAGAAAACTATGGTTCTTTTAATCCAAAAACAGCTCTGAATACAAGAGTTGAAGATTTTTTAAATTCTTTTGATATTATAGTTAATCATGCAATAAATAATAATTTTGATTTAGTTATATTTGCTGGTGATGCATTTAAAGTTCAATCTCCTAATTCAACTCATCAAAGAGAATTTGCTAAAAGAGTAAATAAATTATCAGAAAACAATATACCAACTATTTTATTAGCTGGTAATCATGACATAACAAGTAAATATTATGAAGCTACATCTATGGATATTTATTCTGCTTTAAAAATAAAAAATGTATATGTAATAGAAAGGGCACAAAATTTTAATATAGAAACAAAAAATGGATTAGTTCAAATAATAGCAATACCTTATATTTTAAAAAGTCATCTTCTTACATATGAGAAAACTAAGGGAAAAACTATTGAAGAAATAGATAAATATCTAATAGAATCACTAGATTATATTATAAATAAATTTATATCTGAATCTAATTTAAATTTACCTTTAATAGGTATATTTCATTTGGGAATAGATAATGCTGTTTTAGGCTCTGAAAAAGATTTAATGATAGGAAAAGGTTTTACAGTTCCTTTGTCAGTAGTAGCAAAACAAGAGTTTGATTATGTAGCATTAGGACATATTCATAAGCATCAAGTTTTGTCTAAAAAACCACTTACAATATATCCTGGAAGTATAGAAAGAATTGATTTTGGTGAAGAAAATGATGATAAAGGATTTATTATTGTTGATTTAGAAAAAAATAATACTACTTATGAGTTTATTAAGTTACCTGCTAGAGAATTTCTAACTATAAATATTGATTTGACTAATATAAATGATGAAGATATTAATAATTTTATTTTAAATAAGATAGAAGAAAAAGATGTTAAGAATAAAATAGTAAGACTTAAATATACTATAAACTTTGAAAAAACTTATTTAATAAATGATAAGGATATAAGAGAAAAATTAAAAGATACTTTCTTTTTTAAAATAGAACCAAACATATTAGATAGTAGAACAAAAAACAGAAGTAGAAATTATGAAATAAATGAAAGTGTTAGTAATAAACCAATAGAAGCATTAAAAAAGTATTTAGAAAGTATTCAAATTCAAGATGATTTTAAAAAAGATATTGTTGATAGAGCCAATAAATTATTAGAGAAAGTTTTTTTAGAAAAATGATACCAATAAAACTAACTTTAAAAAATTTTATGACCTATAGGGAGCTTGAACTTGATTTTTCTAATATAGATTTGGCTTGTATATGCGGTAATAACGGAGCTGGTAAATCTTCTATACTAGATGCAATAACTTGGTGTCTTTGGGAACAGGCAAGAACTCATCAAAAAGATAATTTGATAAGATTAGGTTCTGATGAAATGTATGGAGAACTAGTTTTTAATGTAGAAGATAATATTTACAAAGTTATAAGAAAAACAAGAAAAAATAAAAAAACATCAGAAAGTAATTTAGAATTTCAAATTTTATCTGATAAAGGATATAAATCTCTAACTTGTAAAGGAATAAAAGAAACTCAAAATAAAATTATAGAAGTTGTAAAGATGGATTATAATACATTTATAAATTCAGTATTTATTCTTCAAGGTAAAGCTGATGAATTTACAACAAAAAAACCTAAAGAAAGAAAAGAAATATTAGCAAGTATGCTTAATTTAGAAAATTATGATATTTTGAACGAAAAAGCAAAAGAAACAAAAAAAGAATTTATTATTCAGAAAAGTTATTTAGAAAATGATATAAAAAATTTAGAAAATGATATAAAAGAAGAAACAGATTTATTATTATATTTGGAAAATTTAAATTTAAATAGAAATAAAATTATAAATAGTATAAACTTAAAAGAAAATCAAATAATAGAAAAAAGAAATATTAAGAATAATATTTCAAATAAAATATCACAACTTGAAACTATAAAAAATCAACATTGCAAAAATATTAATTTATTAAAAGATAAAGAAAAAGAATTAGAAAATATTCAACATAAAATAGACTATAATATAAATATTCTTGCTTCTAAAGAAAAAATAGAAAAAGAATATAATACTTTTATTAATTTAAAAAGACAAGAAAATATAATTTTAGAAAATAAAAAAAAATTTCTAGAACTTATTAAAATAAAAAATGAAACTGAAATAAAAATAAAAAATGAAAAAAATATTTTGGAAAATGAAATTAAACTTCTTAATTCTAATATTGAAAACTTGAAGAATGATTTATATGAAAAAGAAAAGTTATTACAAGAAAAAGAAAAAACTTTAATCTGTTATAAAAAATATAAAAAATCAAAAAACGAAGAAGAGATTTATCAAAGCAAAATAATTAAATTTCATGAACTTTCTGAAATTAGAAATAATATTGAAAAAAATATTAATAATATTTCTATAGAATTTGAAAAAAAAATAACTGAAAAAAAAACAAAAATAGATGAAATAAATAAAATACTATGTAATGAAGATAAAATAAGAAATGAAGTTTTAAAATTACAAGAAATAGAAAATAATATTAATAATTTATCACAACTTTTAAAACATAAGGAAGAAAAAGGGTTAAGTTACAAATCAAATAAAGAAAATTTTATTAAAACCAAAGAACAAAATATTCAAAAAATAAAAGATTTGAAAATAAAAATAGATATATTAGAAAAAGAAGAATCCCATAATTGCCCTATGTGTAATAAATCTTTAGATGATAATGATAAAAAATTTCTTATAGAAAGATATCATAATGAAATAGAATTATTAGAAGAGGAAATAAAAAAATTAGAACTTGAAATTTCTAATCAAGATAAATTAATAATACTACTAAGGAATGAATGGAGTGAAATTAATAATCAACTTAAAAACAGAAATCAAGAAAAAATTATATATGAAGCAAAAAAAATTGAATTACAAAAAATACTAGATAAAAAAAATGAATTAGTTTCTTTAGAAGACAATTTAAACAAGCTTATAAATGATAAAATAAGTTCTATTAATGAATTAGAAAAAAAACTTAATTTAGTAAAAGAAGAAATAGATAATTTAGATTTTAGTCAAGAAAAATATTCTATGATACAAGCAGAAATAAAAAATTGGGAATGGACAGAAAATAAATTAAGACAAATAAATGAAGCTGAAAAAGAAATTATTCTAATAAAAAATAATTTATTAAATCTAAATACAAAATTAGAACATTTAAATAAAAAAATATTAAATAATGATTTTGCTATTGAACAAAAAAATTATTTAGATAAAATTCAAAAGCAAATATTAGATTTAAATTATGATGAAAAGGGACATGAAAATAATACAAAAACAAATAAAAGAATTGAGTAATTATGAAAATTTATATCAAGAACTAAAAACGGTTAATTATAAAATACAAGAATTAGAATCGCAAAAACAAAAATTAAATTTAGAGATAATGTCTATAAGAGAAAATATAAAAGAAGAAGAAAAAATTATAAGTCAATTACCTAGTTTGAATAATCAACTTCATGACATAGGTAAAATATTGGAAACATTAGAAAATGAATATTCAAAGTTACAAAATAATTTAAAAAGTATTGAAATAGAAATTGCTAAATTGGAAGATAAAATAAGAAATATAAATATAAAAAAGCAAGAACTAGAAAATAAAAAAATTTCTTTTAATAAAATATGTAGAGAAATTAGTATTTATGATTTTCTAATAAAGGCATTTGATAAAAATGGTATTCCTTCATTAATAATAGAAAATATTATTCCAGAAATAGAAGCTGATGCAAATGATATATTATCAAGAATAACTGAAGGTAGAATGCATATAAGTTTTCAAACTACAAAATCTAATAAAACTAATGATAAAATTTCTGAAACTTTAGATATTTTTATTAGTGATGAACTAGGAATAAGAAGTTATGAAATGTATAGTGGGGGAGAAGCATTTAGAATAAATTTTGCGATAAGATTAGCACTATCAAAAGTTTTAGCTAGAAGAGCAGGTGCTAAATTAAAAACTTTAATTATAGATGAAGGTTTCGGAACTCAAGATTCAAAAGGTATTAGTGCATTAATAGAAGCTATAAATTCAATATCTAATGACTTTGATAAAATACTAGTAGTTACTCACGTTAATGAATTAAAAGATGCTTTTGAAAGGAGAATAGAAGTATATAAAACTGTTCATGGCTCAAAAGTAAAAGTTATTTAGCTAAATAGCTTGTAAATAATCATTAAGTCCTATTTTATAAGCATATTCTTTTAATTTCATCAAAGAACGTCTTTCTATTTGTCTAGCTGTTTCTCTTGTAATACCAAGTTGTCTTCCAATACTAGATAAAGATTTACTATTTCCATCTAAAAGACCATATCTCATAGCTATAACTTCTTGTTCTTTTGTATTTAACATTGATAATATTTTTCCTAAATCACTTGACAAAAATTTTGTTTCTATTGAGTTCAAATTATTATTATCTTCTACATCTTGTATTAAATCTTCAATAGTTTGATTACTATTATCAAAAATAGGTGTAGATGATTGAATAGTGTTTCTTATAGAACTTTGAACATATTTTATTTTTCTAGGTGGTATTCCTGTTTCTTCTGATAATTCTTTTATAGATGGATCTCTACCCAATTTAGCAAATAACTTATAACCTGCTTTCTTTATTTTTTTAACCATTTCTATTATATGTAAAGGTAATCTTATTTCTCTTTCATAGTTTGATATTGCTCTTGTTATAGCTTGTCTTATCCACCATGTAGCATATGTGCTAAATCTGTATCCTTTGCTATAATCAAATTTTTCTACTGCTTTTATTAAACCTATATTTCCTTCTTGAATTAAATCTAAAAAACTCATCCTACTATTTCTATATTTTCTTGCTATACTTATAACTAATCTTAGATTTGCTTTTGTCATAATATCTTTTGCATGTTTATTACCTTCTTTTATCATTTTTGATAACATTTTTTCTTCTTCAGGAGATAATAAAGGTATTTTAGATATTGATTTTATATAAAGTTTTAATGAATCTGTTACTAATTCTTTTTCAAGCAAATCTTCTATATTACTACTTTCAATAATATCTTCTTCAATATTTTCTTCTTCAAAGTTAAATTCAGAATCATCTATATCATCTAAAGAAATTATTTCATTTTCATTAAAATTGATATTTATATCTTCATCATCAATAAAAGTTTGTTTTTTCATTATTTAACCTCTTTATTAAACTATTACGTTAACGTAAATTATACTATTATAAAATTTTTATTACAACTATATGTAAATATCTACTTTACAAATCAGAAATAAACAAAATACAATGATTTCAAGTATCTTATTAAAAGTTTATATAACATTAAAAATTCATTAATATTGAGTATAAAAATAAAAAAGGCAGCTTTTTAACTGCCCTTAGCGTAGAGATAGAGTTTATGTTTTAACAAAAAATCTTTAATACATATTTCTTGTATTTGAATAAGCACTATAACTATTCATATTGTTTGAATAAAAACTCGTATTATTTGTTTGCATTGTGTCAGCTGAAGCTGAAAACTTTATAACTTTTGAATCTTTTTTATCTTTTCCTGTATCAGCTACATATATATATCCCATCTCATCTATTGCTATTGATGATGCTTTTGTAGCTCCATTTGGAAATTGACTTAATAATTGACCATTTGCATTAAATCTTTTTATCATACTTGTTTCTAAAACATATATATCACCGTTTCTGCTATCTACTGCTACATCTATACTACCATTTACATCTGTTGTTATTACATCGGTAACTTGTCCGTTTATATCTACCTTCTTAATAACATTTCCACTTACAGCATATACATTACCTTGTGTGTCTGCTCTATACCTGAACTTGCTGATAATGCACCTAATGGACTTCTTGAACTAACTGAAGCATCAGCTCTCTCTACCATTCCATTCGCTAAATAAAAATTTCCACCACCACTTGCTACATCAATTGCTCCTGCTCCTTTTATTGTTTTAACACTTCCTTTTGATGCATCTATTGTATAAACTTTTCCATTTGTATCTCCTGCTACTATTGTTCCACCTGATATCGCTAATCCTGTAACTGTTGAATCCATAGGATGTCTTAGTCCTAAAAATGATGATGCTAAATTTTTCCATCCTTTACCATCTGAAGAATTCATTTTTATTACTGTTCCCTTTTTCATTAATCCACTTGTATCAGATGCACTTACATATATTGTTCCACCACTTACAGCTATCCCTTTTGCTTGCCAATCGTTTAAGGTATCTTGATCAACTTTAAATACTCCCATTTGTGTATTTGGTTGTGCTTGTACTACTGGTGTATTAAAAGAATTTCTATTATCTAAATTATAACTATCATCATAAAAATTATCTGGAACTGTTGAAGGTGCTGTACTAACCGGTGTTGTTACTTGATTTAATGTTGAGGTCTTAATTCTACCTGCACAAGAATTCAAACCTAATGCAAAATTTAAAATTAATATTGTTGATAAAACTTTTCTCATTTTTTATCTCTTTCTCTACTATGAATTATTTATATTACTATTCTATTTATTCTTGCTATTATAAAGTAAAGTATAGATTAATATTAGTATAATTTTAATTTAAATTATGAAACATGAACTTTTTTTAGATTCCATATTTCTTTTACATATTCTTCTATTGTTCTATCACTTGAAAACTTACCAATTTTAGCAACATTAATTACAGATTTTTTTGTCCATAATTCTTGGTCTAAATACTCTTTACTAACTTTTTGCTGACATTCTATATAAGATTGAAAATCAGCTAAAACAAAAAATTTGTCTCCTTGATGTAATAAAGAATCTATTATTGGTTTAAATAAACTAGGTTCATGCCTTGAAAAATATCCTTCTGCTATTAAATCAATTACTCTTTGAAGTTTTAAATTATTTTTATAGAAATCTTTAGGATTATATTTTCCTTTTAGTTCTTCTATCTCTTTATCTGTAAGTCCAAATATAAATATATTTTCTTCTCCAACTTCTTCTTTTATTTCTACATTTGCACCATCTAAGGTTCCTATTGTTAATGCACCATTTAAAGCAAATTTCATATTTCCTGTTCCCGACGCTTCCATACCTGCTGTAGATATTTGTTCAGATAAATCAGCTGATGGTATAATAAGTTCAGCTAAAGAAACACTATAATTTGGAATAAATATTAATTTAAGCTTATCATCGATAGATTTATCACTGTTAATAACATCAGCTACTGAATTAATTAATTTTATTATAAGTTTAGCCATAAAATATGAAGGAGCTGCTTTACCAGAAATAATAACTGTTCTTGGTATAAAATCTCTCTCAGGAAAATCCTTTATTTCAAGGTACATATGTATAACATGTAAAATATTCAATAATTGTCTTTTATACTCATGTATTCTTTTTATTTGACAATCAAACATTGTTTCAGTATCTATATTTATATTTAATTCTTTTCTTATATAATTTGCTAATCTTTCCTTATTTTGCTTTTTAATATTTCTCCATCTTATTAAAAATTCTGTATTATCAATAAATTCAGTTAATTTTGTTAATTCATTTAAATTAGTAATCCAAGAGTTTCCTATTTTTTCAGTTATTAATTCAGCTAGACAAGGATTAGCTTTTAAAAGCCATCTTCTTTGTGTTATACCATTAGTTTTATTTTGAAATTTTTCTGGGAATATTTCATAAAAATCTTTAAATAAATGTTGTTTTATTATTTCTGTATGTAATTTAGCTACTCCATTTACAGTATGACTACCTATTATTGATAAATTAGCCATTCTAACAGTTTCATCTTTTATTATAGACATTCTATCTATTTTTGATTTATCATTAGGATAAATTTTTATTACATCTTCAGAAAATCTTCTATCTATTTCATATATTATTTGTAAATGTCTAGGTAACAAAGATTGAAGCAAATCAACAGACCATTTTTCAAGCGCTTCAGGCATAACTGTATGATTAGTATATCCAAAAGATTTTGTTGTTATATTCCAAGCTTTTTCCCAACTAATACCTTCTACATCAACTAATAATCTCATCAATTCAACAATTGCTATAGCTGGGTGTGTATCATTTAATTGTATTGCATTATATTCAGCAAAACTTTCAAAGTTATCAGAAAATTTTTGTTTGTATCTTCTTATAATGTCTTGTAATGTAGCTGAAGAAAAAAAGTATTCTTGTTTTAATCTTAATTCTTTTCCTTTTGCAAACATATCATTAGGATATAAAACTTTCGATATATTTTCAGTTTCAGCTTTATGTTCTATTGCACCTATGTAATCACCCTTTATTAAAATCGTCAAAATCAAATTCTCTTGTAGATTTTGCCACCCCATAATCTTAATATATTTATATTATTATTATTATATCCTGGTATTAGATAATCATAAGCCATAGCCATTACAGTTTGTGAAGCCTTCCATTGAAATCTGTATCTTCCTTCTTTATCCATAAATACTTTTACTTCACCATAAAAAGGTATAAGATATATTCGTTCTGGTCGTGGTATTTCCCAAGGATTACCATATCTAAGCCAATTATCAGGAAATTCATATTGAAAACCATCAATTATTTTTTGTTCAAAAATACCATATTCATATCTTATGCCATATCCAAAATGCTGGATATTCTAAGGTGGTAAGAGAATCTAAAAAACAAGCTGCTAATCTTCCTAATCCTCCATTACCTAATCCTGCGTCTTGTTCATTTTCTTCTATTTCTTTTAAATTTATTCCAAGCTCTTTTAAAGCTAAGCTTCCCTCATCATATAATCCTAAATTTATTAAAGCATTTACTAGTGCTCTTCCCATAAGAAATTCCATAGACAAGTAGCAAACACTTTTAGCTTTAGTTTTATTATATTCTTTTTTAGTTTTTATCCATTTTTCTATAAGAATATCTCTTATAGCATATACAAAACTTTGATATAAATCTAATTTAGTTGCATCACTTAATTCTTTTGCAAAATTTGATTGTAAATGTAAAAGTATTTTCTTTTTCAATTCTTCTACTAAATTTCTGTTCATTATTTATATTCTATACATTAATACAAAGCTAAATTATAACTCATATTTTGTAAGTCAGTAATTTTATGAAATAAAAAATTATTATACTCAAACTTCCGAATTTTGCATTTTTTCAAAAACTGAAATATTGAATAGTAGAGCTTGCACTTTTCTCTTTACATAATTCAAATAATATCTGAAAATATCTGGTACTAAAGAAAATGCTTACTATTAAAGGATTTTAAACTTATCAAAAAAATAACATTACCCTGGTACCAGAAATTGATTTTAATCAACTTAAATTTGATAAATAAAAATTTGTAATCTTTAAGCTAACTCTTAAACTAGTTAAAAAAAAACAAAAAAAAATTATATTATTATATGCTTTGATTAAAAAATATTGTAAAATTATAACTTATCATTATTTAGTTCAATGAGGAGTAATAAATGACAAATTATGAAAAACTAACACCACCCATAAAGGGAGAAAAAATCTCTATTGATAAAAATGAAGTTCCCATTGTTCCTGATAACCCAATAATACCCTTTATTGAAGGTGATGGTATAGGAGTAGATATTTGGAAAGCTTCTGTAAGAGTTTTTGATGCTGCTGTTGAAAAAGCTTATGGTGGTAAAAGGAAAATAGAATGGTTTGAAGTTTTTGCTGGTGAAAAAGCTAATGAGGTTTATGGACCTAATACTTGGTTACCTGATGATACATTAAAAGCAATAGAAGAATACAAAGTAGCAATAAAAGGACCACTAACAACTCCTGTTGGTGGTGGTATAAGATCAATAAATGTAGCACTAAGACAAAAACTTGACTTATACGCTTGTGTAAGACCTGTTAGATATTTTAATGGTGTTCCTTCACCTGTAAAAGAACCTCATAAACTAAATGTTGTAATCTTTAGAGAAAATACTGAAGATGTTTATTCAGGTGTAGAATTCAAACAAGGAACAGAAGAAGCACAAAAATTAATTAATTTTTTAAATAATGAAATGGGTAAATCCATAAGATTAGATTCTGGAATTGGAATAAAACCTATAAGTATTTTTGGTACTCAAAGATTAGTAAGAGCAGCAATAAAATATGCTTTAGAAAATAATAGAAAATCAGTAACACTAGTTCATAAAGGTAATATAATGAAATTTACAGAAGGCGCTTTTAAGGATTGGGGATATGAAGTAGCTTTAAAAGAATTTAGAGATTTTGTAGTTACCGAAGATGAATTGTGGAATGAATATAATGGAAAGCTTCCTGAAGGTAAAATAGTTATAAAAGATAGAATAGCTGATTCTATGTTTCAACAAGTATTATTAAGACCAGATGAATATGATGTAATAGCAACACCAAATTTAAATGGTGATTATTTGTCTGATGCTTGTGCTGCTCAAGTTGGTGGATTAGGACTTGCGCCAGGTGCAAATATTGGTTCAAAAGCAGCATTATTTGAAGCTACACATGGAACAGCTCCTAAATATGCTGGTTTAGATAAAGTAAATCCAAGTTCTGTAATATTATCTGGTGTTATGATGTTGCAATATATGAAATGGAATGAAGCAGCTGACCTTATAATAAAAGGTATTGAAGGAGCAATAAATAATAAAACTGTTACATATGATTTAGAAAGACAAATGGAAGGTGCAAAACTTTTAAAATGTTCTGAATTTGGAACAGCTATTATAGAAAATATGTAAAAATGAGATGATTTCAAAAAATGAAGAAATCTCTCAAATATTAAATAAATATAAGTTTAATTGGGATTTAATAGATGTAACTATAGGTGGTAAATCACCTATAGATTTACAATCATTATCTATAAACAATTTAGATGATGCTACAAAATTTTTAGATTTATATGGATACAATATTTTTGACGAAAACATAAATATAGAACTAAAAAAACATATTTAATGAATCTATAAATTTTATAGAAATATATATTAATACCTGATCCATTTACAAAAAAATCTTACCTGAAAATACCTGATGAAATAAAGAACGAAAAAGATATAAGAAATTTGCTTTTAATTGCTTCTAATAAAGAAAATAATAATCAAATGTGGGCATGTGCAATATTAAGAGTAATGCATACAATAGCACATATTAATAATGATATATCTATAAAATTTTTTCCTGAAATACAAAACCAAATATTAAATAGAATATGGGAATCTATTTATGTAAATTCTGAAGGTGAAAAATTTTTTTGGTAAAGGTGATAATTCCTATAAAAATTTATGATATAGAAATTAAAGCTAAAAAAGAAAGAAATTCTATCATATTAAAACTTTTACTTAAAATAGAAAATGTAGCAGCTGATGTTTTCGATAATATAGGAGTTAGAATAATTACTTATGATAAACTAGATGCAATGCTTATTTTAAGATTTTTGAGAAAAACAGGTATTTTAAATTTTTGTAATATAAAACCTAGTCGTTTCAATAAATCATTTAATAGATATTGATAAATTTAAAGAATTAGTTAATTTTTACATTAAAAAATATCTTGATGGTGAAATAAGCAAACAAGAATTTGAAATGTTTTTAAAAGAAGAAAACAGAATTAAAAGCTTCAATTAAAGAAGATTATAAAAATGAACTGAATAAATATTCTAGTAAAGATTATAAAACAATTCAATTTACTATAAGACAAATGATTAGAATGAAATATCCCAAAAACTCTGAACATTCTGAAACTTACTCTTTTTTCTTTCCTTATGAAATGCAAATTGTTGATTTAAAAACTCATTTAGAAAATATGTTTGGTAAAGCAAGTCATGAAAAATATAAAGAAAAACAACTAATAACTGCAAGAAAAAGAGTTTTAGGAAGGTTATTAAAGTGATTTTTAAATATTGATGATATACAAAAAATATTACCCACACAGATACCCTTTTTTATTTATTGATAGAGTTATTGATTTTATACCTGAAAAAAAAGCTATAGCTGAAAAGTTTGTATCTGAAAATGAAAACTACTTTCAAGGACATTTTCCTAATAAACCTATAATGCCTGGTGTTTTAATAATAGAGGCTATGGCACAAACAGGAGGAATAATAATTTTAAGTATGGAATTTTCAAAAAATAAGTTAGCTGTTCTAGCAGGATTAAATAATTTTAAATTTAGAAATATAGTATTACCAAACCAAACTTTAAAAATGATTGCAGAAACACTATCTATAAGAAAGAATTTTGGAAAAATAAATACATGTGCTTATGTTGATAATAAACTTGTTTGTGAAGGAGAAATACTTTTTGCTTTAATTGATAAGTAAAATTTAATAGATAAGTCAGAATGCAGGATATTTATTATTTAAATTATAAAAAGATTAGTATAGGTCATAATTCTACAATAGACAAAACTTCAGTTATTGGAAATAATGTTATTATTGGAAATAATGTTGTAATTGGTAAAAATGTTATTATTGGTAATAATACCTCTATAATGCATAATTGTATCATAGAAGATGACACAATTATAGGTGATAATTGCCAAATTTATTATGGAGCAGTAATAGGTTCAACTCCACAAGATTTAAAATATAAAAATCAAAAAACTAGAGTAATAATAGGTAATAATAATATTATAAGAGAATATGTAACAATAAATAGAGCTTGTAGTGAAAATAATGAAACAAAAATAGGAAATAATAATTTGTTAATGGCTTATACACATATAGCACATGATTGTGTAATAGGTAATAATAATATATTTGCTAATTCAGTAAATTTTGGTGGTCATTGTATAGTTCATGATAATTGTGTTATAGGAGGAATAACTGGAATACATCAATTTGTTAAAATAGGCTCTTATTCTATGATTGGTGGAATGAGTAGAGTTACTCAAGATGTCCCACCATTCGTAGTATTAATTAATAATTCTAATAATGTTGAAGGTTTGAATTTAGTTGGTTTAAAAAGAAATGGATTTTCTAAGGAAAAGATAAAATTTATTCAAGAAGCATATAATTTACTTTATAAATCTAATTTAAATTTTACAGAAAAATTAGAAAAAATAAAAAAACTAGCTTTAATAAGTAAAGATATAGAATACTTTTTTAATTTTATTTCTCAAGAAAGTAAAAGAGGTATATCAGGACTTTATAATAAAAGTTGTTAACTATATATAAATAAAATCAAGTTTTTTTAAAAAAATTAATATTCAATTAAAAGTAATATAAAATTTAATAAATTTTTATTTTTTGAGTGGTAAAAATCACATAAATTTTCTAATGGTGTGATTTTTAATATAAAAAGATTTTAAGATCTGAGTTTAAGATATAATAATATTGGTATATAAATATTTTTTATGCCTAATTATAATTTTTTTTATTTAACAGTATCCTTAAACATAGGTATCAGATCTAAAGTAATAAATAATGCAATAGGAGAGCTAATTATAAATGTTATTAACTATGAAAAGTAACGAAGTTATTAATTTAGATACTTTAAATAAAGTTCATTTTATAGGAATTGGTGGTATTGGAATGAGTGCTTTAGCATTCAACTTAATATCACAAGGTAAAAAAGTTTCAGGTTCAGATAAAAATAATTCTAAAATAATTGAACAATTAATTAACTTAGGTGCAAAAATAAATTTGTTTCATGATGAAAATAATATAAGTGATGATACTGATTTAGTAGTTGTTATCAACAGCTATAAATAGGAATAACCCAGAATTAAAAAGAGCTATTGATTTAGGAATAAAAATTTGTCATAGAGCTGATTTATTAAATATTCTCTTAAGAAATCACAAAAGTATTGCTGTAACAGGAACTCATGGTAAAACATCAACTTCAGCAATGATATCACAAATACTTTTTGAAGCAGGTTTAAATCCAAGTGCTTTGATAGGTGGTGAATCACATTTTTTTAATACAAACTCAATATCAGGTACTAGTAACTATTTAGTGGCAGAAGTTGATGAAAGTGATCAATCTATAAAAAATTTATCAGCTGATTATGCAGTTATAACGAACTTAGAAGCTGATCATCTTGATCACTATAAGGACTTAAACGAAATTATAAACACAATGAATAAATTTTTATCTAATTTACCTGAAAATTCTAAGCTGATTATATGTAAAGATTCGTATGGTAATAATAGATTACTGGAAAACTATAATAAAGACTATATTACATATAGCTTAATAGATGATAGTGCAGACTATAAAGCTATTGATATACTTCTATCAAAAAATTATTCCAAATTTAAAGTAAAGAGTAATAACTCAATAAGTGATGAGTTTTATTATACCTATTCCAGGCTTACATTATGTTTCAAATTCATTAGCAGCAATAATACTTTCTCTAGAATTAGGCATAAGTATTAATGATATAAAAAAGGCATTAGCAAACTATAAAGGAGTTAAAAGAAGATTTGAAATTATTAGAAAATTTTGAAGATATCATGATAGTAGATGATTACGCTCATCATCCTACAGAAATAAAAGCTACACTATCTTCAGCATCTTTATATCAAAGACATATAACTGTTATATTTTCAACCTCATAGATATAGTAGAACAAAAAGTCTTTTAAGTGATTTTTCTTGCTCTTTTGATTTAGCTGATAGAATAATAATAACAGATATTTATAGTGCTGGTGAATCTTATGAAGATTATAAAATTAGTTCTGAAGATTTGTATGATTTGATAAAGAAAAATTATCCTGAAAAAGAAGTTTATTATATTAAAAGTTTAGATGAAATAAAAGATTTTATTTTGAAAAAATATAAGAAAAGATGACTTAATTTTAACAATGGGAGCTGGAAACATAACTAATTTATCTAAATCTTTATCTAAAGAAATGAAACTTTTACAAAAAGTATTATAGTTTTTGATGTTATTTGTAAAAAAAAATTTTTTCTCTTAAAAATTTTAATACTTTTAATATAAATGTTAATTCTTCTTTATTTGTAGAAATAAATTCATATCAAGACTTTAATGAATTACTGAATGAAAATTATTTAAAATACAATAATTACTTGATTATAGGTTCAGGAAGTAATATTTTATTTACAAAAGATTTTGAAGGTATTGTTGTAAAGAATAATATAAAAGGTTTTAGAATAGATGATTATAATGATGAATATTCTTTAGTAACTGGAAGTTCAGGTGAAGTTTGGCATGATTTTGTTATAAAAACATTAGATAATAATTTATATGGATTAGAAAATTTATCATATATACCTGGAACTGTAGGAGCTTCAGCTATTCAAAATATAGGTGCCTATGGTGTAGAAATGAAAGATTATTTTTATAGTCTTTAAAGCAATAAATATTGAAAGCAAAGAAGAAAAATTATATTTTTTTGACGATTGTAAATTTGGATATAGAAATAGTATATTTAAAAATGAGTTAAAAAAACAAAGTTTTCATAAAAGAAATAACCTTTAAATTAAGTAAAGTGGAAAATGTTAATGTATCTTATAAAGATATACAAGATAAATTGAATAAATATAATATTAAAAAGCCTACCCCAAAAGATATATCAAATTTAGTTATTGAAATAAGAAAAGAACAATTGCTCTGATCCTAATTTTATAGGAAATGCTGGAAGTTTTTTTAAAAATCCTGAAATAAATTTTGATAAATTTACAGAATTAAAGAGTAAATATTTTGATATGCCTTATTATATAGTAAATGAGAATACTGTTTAAAATTCCAGCTGCTTGGTTAATAGAAAAATTAGGATGGAAAGGAAAAAGAATTAGAAATTATGGAGTTCATAAAAATCAAGCTCTAGTTCTAGTAAATTATGGTAATTCTAAAGGTTCTGATATAAAAAAATTAGCTGATGAAATAAAATTATCTGTACTAAATACATTTGGAATTGAGCTTGAAAATGAAGTAAATATTATATAATATTTATAACATAATTTAAATTTATTTATAAGTATGTACTCTTGTTTAAAATCTAATATTGAAATCACAGGTATTGAAAAGAATATTGGTGAAATGATTATTAATCGTTCCCAAAAATTTTATAACAATACAGCAATACAAGAAAAAAAAAAATAATAAATATCAAAAATTTACTTGGGGAGAAATTTTTGAAAATATAATAAAAATATCAAATTCATTAATAGACATAGATTTCAAAAAAGGTGATAGAATTAGCAGTTATAGCTAGAGATTCATCAGAAATTTTATCCTTAGAATTAGCTTGTATTAGTATAGGTGGAATATATATTCCAATATTTAAAGATTACTACCCCTAAACAAATAGAATACATAATTGGTCATTGTGACCCAAAATTTCTTATAGTTGGTGATACATTTTTATTAGAAAAGGTTCTCTCTACAACAACTATTGGTAGAATAGAAAAAATATTTTTTAATAGAATATGATAAAAAGTTTGATTCATCTATATTCGTGTATAACTTTTCAGAACTTCTTAATAATAAAAATAAAAAAGATCTTTTTTATAAAAGTGTTTCGAACGTGAATACTGATGACCCTTGCTTAATAATATATACTTCTGGTGGTAGTACAGGAATATCTAAAGGCGCATTATTTACACATAGAAATTTATTATTTTATCAAAAATCATTAAATTATCTTTTAAATATAACTGAAAATGACAATATCTTATCATATTTTAATTGGTATCAAAGCTTTGGTATTGCTGAAAAGTTTCTTTCATTATATTCTGGAGCTTGTTTGATAATTGATAGAACACCCGGGATACATTTAGAAACCTTATGTAATGACATAAAGCAGTGCAAACCTACAATATATTTTGGTAGTTCAAAAGTTTTTAATCAACTTGTAATTGAAATGGAAAATAATATTGAATTAAAAACAACAATATTACATAAAGATTTAAATTTTTGTTTTTCATCTTCATATCTACCTAAAAAAAGTTATTAATTTTGCTATTAAAAATAATGTGAATATAGTACATGGTTGGGGAATAACGGAAACTTTACAATATATTACATTAAATGATTTCAATTCTTGGAAACAAAACTATTCTGGATATCCATTACCAAATAGTGAAATTTTAATAAACAAAGATAATAACGAAATATTAGTTAAGGGTCCAAGCGTTATAAATTCATATTATAAAGACGAAGAAAAAAAATCAAATCTATTTTACCAAATATAACTACTTAAAAACAGGAGAATGTGGAGAGATAATAAATAATCAATTAAAAATATTAGGTAAATTAGATAGTAAGGTAATTATTAACAATGAATGCATATTTTTATCTAATTTAGAAAAAATAATAGAAGATTCATCTATTTATATTCATCATTGTTTTTTATTTACAGATACAAAAAATATATATTCTATAATTTTTCCTGATAAAAGAAAATTTAGAAAATTGGTACAAAAAAAAGTTTTCTTATAGCATTCCTTTAATAGATATGATAGATGAAGAAGATGTTATAAATCTTTTTAAATCTGAATTATATTACATTAATGAAAATGAGTTAATTAATAGTAAAGTCAAAGAATTTTATATATCAGAAAAAGAACTAACAATAAGAAATGGTGAGCTAACATCTTCTTTTACAATAGTTAGAAAAAAAGTTTATGAAAACTATATGAACATTTATAGAAAATTTTCTAAATAAAACTAATAATAACTTTAAATTTCATAAAGTATTTTAATTTTTTTTTTTTTTTTTTGATATATGTAATCATTCATGTAATATTTACAATTATAGAATTATAATTAACTTATTATTATTTTTTAAGGAGGTTTTTTATGAAAAAAATTGGGGGTCTTTTGCTTTATCAGTTTTCTTGAGTTTATCACTAATTAGTTGTAGTACATCACCTAATTCACCTAATAATACACAACAAAATAACACAAGTAGTAATACACAAAATCAGCCTAATGTTTCTTCCACAGATTTAGCTAAAATAGAATTAGCAAATTTAGTAGATGAAGAAGATGTATTTTCTGATAGTACTGATTTACTTAATGATAATACTTTTACTACAAAAGCAGATGGAACATTATTATCAGGAAAAAGTTGGAGTGAATGCAAATACAGTAGTAGATTTACAAAAGAGAGAAGAATTACAAAAACTTTTAAAAGATAATGCAAAACAAATGAAAGATACATTTTCTAAGATATCTAAATCCATTACTGTTAATGATGATGGAACAATAATAGTTGATCCAAATAAATTAAAAGAAGAATTAAAAACTACTCTTGAAACAAGAAAAGAAATGATAAAAAAAACTTTAGAAAAAGTAGGATCTAAACTTAAAGAACTAAAAGAGCTTACTAAAGATAAAGTTGAAAAATTAAGAAGAAAGAATAATATAGTTAGAAATAGTGAAAAGGTTTCAGTTACAATGAAGATGGTTCCGTCACAGAAACAATGACTATAAAGTTTGAAAACACCAAACTAGGTATTACCAGAGAAAATACTGTTTCTAAAACATCAAAAGATGGAAAAGTTTTATCTATTGATCACTCATTAAAAGCTACTACTTCAGCATATACAAAAACAAGTTACAAGATTAGTAACATACAATGATGATGGTTCTAAAACAATTAAATTAACTTCTGTAACAGAGTGGAAAAATGGTGCTAAATCAGAAAGAAATGAACAAAGAATTGGTAAAATCAGATAAGACAGTAACAGGAGCTGGAACATTAACTGTAACAAGTGCTAATGGAGAAACAAAAACATATAATTTAAATGTTTCAGTTTCAGCAAGTGGTGAAGTAACTTCTAGTGCTACAGATACATCTACAAAAGAAGAAGTTCAAATTTCAAAAAGTTCTAGTGGTCAAGTAACACAGGTAGCAAAAACTGAAGCTGGTACAACAACTGAAACTACAGCAAATGTTGAGGAAGCATTAACTATTAGCAGTAATTCATTATCACAATCTTAATTTATTCATTAATAATTAATTTCCATAATTTGTAAGAATCAAAATATTTTTTTAAAATATTATTTATATATTTTTCAACATTATTTCTATAATCATAGTCAATAAAATCTTTTTTAATTAAATTCAAAAGATTTGCTATAAAATTAGATATTTTTAAATCTAAATTAACAAATTTATTGTAAAAATTAACAAACAAATTATAAGTTAAGTTAATTTCATATTGTAATTTCTCAAATACTTTATTAGGTATGTTTATATATTTATACTCATCATTATTTAAGAAGAAATTTTTCTCATACAATAAAAATATTAATGTAGAAATAATTTCATTTTTCAAATCAATGTAGGTTATATTATCAATACTTATATTTTTTTTCATGATAAATTGCAAAATTAGAACTTATCGGATAAGTTGAAGTTTCATTATAATAATTAATTCCTATTATAGTATCTTCTAATCTAAAAACTTCAGGTAATGTATATCTATAATTATTTAATAAAGTTGGAAAATATATACATAATCCCTGTAGTTTTTTATTCATAAATTTTTCGGTAAAAGTATTTATAGTGTTTATTTCCTTAATTTCACCTAAATAATAAAAAAATAATTTTGCTATCTGATAAAAACTACTATCATCTTCTATTCCTGAATATTTTGCACTTTTTAATAAATTATTATCATAATTTGAAAAAGTACCTATGAAATTAACAGGTAAAAAAATTTTTTTATAATTATACTTTCTGATATAATTTTTTATATTTATCAATTCAAAATCATTATTATAAAAACATTTTATTTATTGCATCATTTATAGTTTCAATAGAGTATGTTAAAACCAAAGGTCTTGAATCATCATCCAAAGAAATAAAATCTTTATTTTTGAATAAAAAAGATATAAAAATTTCTATTTTCTTGCTACATTAGTATTATAATTCCCATTTCCAAATATATAATTTATTAATTCCAAATATTTAAGTATTTTCTGTTTTAAAAGATTAATTATATTATTCTTATCATGTAAATATAAAGGTTCTATATCATAATTAAAACTTTTTATTATCTCCCTGTTTCTTATATAAAAATCTTCATTAGAATCATCAGAAATAGTCATTTTTATATTTGAGAAACCAAAAATATAAAAATTATTTATATATTCTTCTATTACATTTTTTAGTTTTTCTGGTTCTGTTATGAGTTAATATAACTACATTTTTTATTTGACTTTCTATTTGAATAATTTTTTCTATTATAAATATTATCTAAAAAAATAAATTTAAAATTACTTTCTAAAGTCAAATCTTCATAAATATATTGATCTACAAAGCTACTTACAAACTTTCTATAACTTAAAAATTTATTTTTCTCTATGTTTTTATTAAAATTATCATCTATATTAATAAAAAAGAAATTATCATTTTTTTTTACTAAATATAATTCCATTCCTGATATAAGCCCTTAAGTAAAAAATTAATATTTGAATAGTTTTGATAATATTTATTTCTAAATTAATACTACAAGATTTTTTTAATCCTAGTAGAACTTGAAAGAAATCTTCTGGTAAAAATTTTACTATATGAAATAGATTAAATGATAATATTAATTGAGTAAAAGAATTTATTACAAATTGAACTTTTCTTTTTATCAATAAGATCACTTTTCATTAATGCTAGTAATAAACTTCAAGTTTAGAGCATACAAGACATATATAAGTATTTATCTTTTAATTTACCTTTTTCTGTTATAGTAGCATTTTCTATAATCTTATTTTTATCGCCATTTAATATTTCAGGTAATATTTTTTCTATAAATTCATTACCAAAATCAATAGAAGCATCTCTTGGTAATTCACATGGTAAATTATCAACTGCCATAACAGCTATTGCATTCTTTTCTCTAAAATCAACTTCTTCACCTGAAAATCTATGATAACCATATATTGGTGCTTCTATTTTTGATGCTCTTATTGTAGATGCAATGGTCCGTTTAAATCACAACTTATATCAGCAATAACTTTAATTTTAAAATCTTTAGCTTTTATATCATCTTTTGTTAAAATCATACCTGTTTTAGGATTCCAAAAATGACCAGCTATATAAAGATTAGCAACTTTTGTATATTTAGAGAAATCAGATATATATTCTTCAGGATTATTATAAAAATATTTTCTATCCCATTCTTTACCATACTTATTTTTGAATAGATAATTTGATCTTAATTTTGTAAATACAGGTTCATTATATTGATTATTCAGAAAATTATCAGGTTCTACTCTTTTTATTCCTATTTTGTCCAAAATTTCTACAACACCTTTAGCAACTCGTCCATCACCTGTAAGTACAATTTTAAATCATTTGGTAAATTTATTTTTCTAACTCTTTATAAACCTCGTTTATATCTTTACATTTATAAGCTGGTTTTAAGTTATATAAATTCTCTTTTAGTCCATAAGTAAGAAAAGCATTATATCCACCTACAATTCCAGCATATCTTCCAAATCCTATAAGTCTTTTATTTTCAACAGGATCTACTAAAACTTCATAATCTATAAGAGTAATATTTTTATTTACTATTGCTCTTAATAAATCTTTATTATGATCTTGTAATTTTATTGTATGTGAAAAGAAAAAATATGTTTTATTAGGTATTAAATCATTTATCGGAACTTCTTTTATACCTAATAAAATATCACATTCTGATAAATTATCTT
>BPII01000014.1 GCA_026004035.1 Candidatus Sericytochromatia bacterium
ACCCACTATAAGTTCAATATCAGACTTAGAAAAAGAGAATAACGAGAAAGATAATGATAATGTTTTGATAGCAAGTTCTTTATTATTTGGAAATAATGAGAAAGAATTACTTTCAACATCGTATAAAAACTATTATTTGGAATTATATCAAGAACCTTTTTTCATAAATAAATTATTTGAACCTTCGGCATTATGTTTTGATAATGAAGGTAAATTATATACTGTAGCTGATAAAGGGTATTTTAGTATATTTGAATTAGAGAAAAATTCTAAAGGTTATAGTGCTAAAGATGTTATAAATATAAACAAGAATCAATTACTTAAATTAAGATTTAAAAAAAGGCATAAATTTGATTTTGAAGGATTAGAATATAATCCAAATAACAATTTATTCTATCTTGCTGATGAAAGAGACAGAAAAGTTTTTACAGTTGATAGACAAGGCAATATAAATGATTTAGGAATAGATGTAAATTCTTATTTAAAAGCTAATAATATAAAAAATTCCGATAGTAATTCTGGATTAGAAGGCTTAACTATAGATTTCAAAAATAATAAAATGTTTTTATTAAAAGAAATGAATGAGTCTCTTGTAATTGTAGTAGATTTAAACAATAATAAGATAATTAAACATTTCAAAGTTTCCTTACCTGGTAGAGTAGAACCAACTTTAACAGATGCTAGTTTTTTTGATAGTTTTTTATACGTATTAATAAGGTCTCATAGATTAATAGCAAAAGTTAATCCTGAAACAGGAGAAGTTCTAGCAACTTATGATTATAGAAAACATGAAGAAAATAATAAAAACGTTTACATAAAAATACCAGCTATTGGACCTAACCATGATAAAGATGGCTTTGGAGTTATGGAAGGATTAGCAGTAACAAAAGATTATTTCTATATAGTAACAGATAATAATATGATACCTTTAAAGTCTAATATATTAAAAAATAATCCTCAATTATTTATTTTAAATAGACCAGATAAAAATTAATAGATTTTTATGTTAAGTGAAGAAGATAAAAAAACTTTTAGAGAATTTTTATTAGAAATGAATTCTATTTTTATACCTCAATATGATAAGGAAAAAGGAGAATTATTAAAAGAAAAATTAAATAATTTTCCAAAAGAGAAAATAATAGAGGCTTGGATTGAGGTATTAAAAGCTCAAGGACCTGTAGAAAAAATAAGTGATTATGAATATGAAATCTATGATGTTACAAACTTTATGGATGACGAAAATATTACTGAGCAGGATTATATACATAAAGTTACTTTGAAACCTGATTTTAAATCATCTCAAATATTTATGAGATTTTATCTAGTGTTTTATTGTTTAGCAAATTCAATAAAAAGTTCTGATTATATAATAAAAGATTGAAACTTTAAAAAAAATTAATGTTTTTTTTTCAAAAAACTTTTGTATGATAGATTAATACTCTTTTTTAAAATATAAAAACTTATTTATTGATAAATAGTAAAAAATATTTAAAAATAAATACTAATTAATTATTTTTTAGTGTATAAAATATATTGCCCTCCTTTATTATTTTTACTTAGGGGAGATGTGAGAGTGGTTTAATCAGCAGTCCTGGAAAGACTGTAGGCGGTCAAAAGCTGTCTCGAGGGTTCGAATCCCTCTCTCCCCGTAAATAAATTTACTTAGAATAAACTTGATTTGAAGGTATATTACCAAAATTCTTTAATAATCTAATGTGAGAATTTAATGCTTCTGAAAATGTTTCATAATAATTGTATGGTAAGTTAAATTGTTTGCAAGTATTTTTTACTATTTCTGATATTTTACTATAATGTATATGACAAATATGAGGGAATAAGTGATGCTCTATTTGATGGTTTAATCCACCTAAAAACCAAGTAATAAATTTGTTTTTAGTAGCAAAATTAGAAGTAGTTAATAATTGATGTATAGCCCACTCATTTTCTATATTTCCATTTTCATTTGTTGTAGGATAAATTGTTTTTTCTACAACATGGGCTAATTGAAAAGTTGTAGCTAATATTATCCCAGCAGTAAAGTGCAATATTAAAAAGCCTATAATGACTTTCCACCAAGGTAAATTTAATATCATTATTGGTAAAGCTATTAAGAAGAAAAAATATATAATTTTTGACATTACTAATATTGTTAATTCAGGCAGAATTTTTTTCTTTTCTATTAATCCTTTATTTAAATATCTTTTAAATGCTAGAAAATCTTTACTTATACACCATTCTAAAGTTACTAATCCATATAAGAAAAATGAATATATGTATTGAAATTTAAATATTTTTTTACTTTTTTGATTTGGAGTAAGTTTCAAAATGCCGTAAGAGTCTATATCTTCATCAAAATTGTCTATATTGGTATATGTATGATGCAATATATTATGTTTTATTTTCCAAGTATAAGCATTAGCACCTATTAAATTCATGGTATATCCAAGTATTTTATTTATAATAGAAAATTTAGAATATGAGCCATGATTTGCATCATGCATAATGTTCATACCAACACCAGCTAAACCTATTCCCATAATTATTAGTAATCCTATCATCAGTATTTCATTTATATTTCTAATAGAAACAATTAAAATATATGGTAATAAATATAAACATAACATTACTATAGTTTTTATAATCATTTGTTTATTTGCATATTTACTTATATTATTTTCTGTAAAATACTTATCCACATTTTTTTTCAATGTATTATAAAAATTAGTTTTTAAAGTATTTACAAATTTAACTTTTTCCATATTAAATCCTCTTCATAGATGTTTTGCCAACTGTAATGTCTAGCATCTTTTTAAATCTAGTAAATACATCTTCTTCCAAATAAGGAATATTGTATTTTTGACATAATGCTTTTACTTTTGGTTGATACTGTTGATATTTTAACATAGGTAAATCAGGCCATATATGATGTTCTATTTGATAATTCAACCAAAATTGTATATAATCTAATAAATCATTACCTGTTTTATAATTTACTGAACCTATTATCTGTCTTAAAATTCTTTCAGCTTTATTTATAGGTTTAGAATCAAATCTATAAATATCTTCAGCTGTATGATTTGGTGCTATAACAAAGAAACCATGAAAATTTGCTAACGCTTCAGCAACAATAGTATTACAAAAAGCACTAAATACTGCCCAAGGTCCAACAGGTAAATATAAAGCTGGAAATATCACAAATTGATATATAATGTATGGTATGTATGATTCCATAAAAACATCAATTATTATATCCTTCCATTCTATACCTTCTTCTCTTTTATTTTTTTCTAATCTATTCTTATAAAAATATAAATTACTTGGAGCATAGTAAGTATATTTCCAATTTGTACCTAAAAACAACATTATTAAATACTTAATAGCTATAGGTAATTTCATTTTTCTAATTATTTCAGAGTTTCTTTCTAACAAATCAGGATCAGCTCTTTCACCTGTATGTGAATGATGTAAAATATTATGTTCATAATTCCAAGACTCAGGAGTCATCCAATCAGGCCAATCTATAAATCTTCTCCATCGCATAGCAAAATGACGACTTGTATATCTTTTAGGTACATTAGGTACTCTGTCATACCCACCATGACCTATATGATGCATAAGTAACCATCTTGTAGATCTTCCCATGCTTAAAGTAAGAATACTAAATAAATTTGGTGCTATCCCAGCAGTTAAAACACCTAAAGTATTTAAAATATGTCCCCATCTTTCTATTTTAAACAAGTGTTTTAAATCTTCTTCACCCAATTTAGAATTTATTTCTTTTCTTAAATCTTCTAATTCTTTTAAAAAACCTTCTAAATCTATATTTTTAAATTTTTCTAATAGAGGACTATATTTTTGTTCTATATACTCTTTTTCTTTTATTGACATAAAAACTACTCAATAATAATAACATTGATAAAAATAAACATTATTTTATAGATTTTTTCAAAAAGTTTTTATAAAAATTAAAAAAAATTTTCTTAATGAAATTTTTTAACTCATACTAGCTAAAATTACTTTTTTTTTCACTAAAATATATCTTAACTAAAAACTTTATATTTTTTAAACTTTATTTAAGAAATAAATTTTGTATTTATTACTATATATAATTAGAATTTTAAAAAGGAATATATGGTAGGAGTAAATAGTAGCTATAATTACTATCAATCGCAAGTTCCACAAACATTTGGGACTAATAATTATAATAACAATAATATTTTTAATAATACTTCTACATATGGAAATGATACATTTTCAATAGATAATACATCCAAAGCTTTTGATGAAGCAATGGCAAGACTAACTGGAAAACCTGTATTTAATGCAAATACTACCAGCAATAATGTTCAAAATAACTATTTGCCAGCAGGTATAACACAGCAAGAACTGAATTGGGCATTAGAGTTAGAAAATAAAGTTAGAAATGGTTATAAACCAACTCCACAAGAAACATCAGCTTATCAAGCTCTTGCAACTAAAATGTCAAATTCGCAAACAAACAATAATTTTAACATGCCAATAAATACAACACAAGTAACAGCTCCTACACAGGAAGAAATAAATTGGGCACTAGAATTAGAGAATAAAGTTAAAAGTGGTTATACCCCTAATGCTCAAGAAACAGCTAAATATCAAGATATCGCTAATAGACTTCAAGCTTCGCAAAGTTCTAAAATTTCAGTAACAGCTCCTACACAGGAAGAAATAAATTGGGCACTAGAATTAGAGAATAAAGTTAAAAGTGGTTATACCCCTAATGCTCAAGAAACAGCTAAATATCAAGATATCGCTAATAGACTTCAAGCTTCGCAAAGTTCTAAAACTTCAGTAACAGCTCCTACACAGGAAGAAATAAATTGGGCACTAGAATTAGAGAATAAAGTTAAAAGTGGTTATACCCCTAATGCTCAAGAAACAGCTAAATATCAAGATATCGCTAATAGACTTCAAGCTTCGCAAAATACAAGTAGTGGAAATAATAGAGATTGGACAGCTTGGAGTCAACCATTTAGTGTTCCTAGAAGTATTTTTCAAACTACACCTAGAATAATACAAGTTCCAGCAACATTAAGAAAAATGAATAGTAATATACCTGTAAATACATCTGTTAATGTTGGACCATCATTAAACAATAATCCTACTGTATCAAATGATGAAATACAATGGGCTTTAAATCTTGAGAATAGAGTTAAAAATGGATATAATCCTACAGAAGCAGAATTATATCAATATAAACAAATAGCTGATAAATTACAAGCAATGAAAAATGGAGGAAATACAAATAATATACAAAATAATCAAAATATACAAAATAAACCAAAAACTTCTTTTACAGATAGATTAAAAAATGCTTGGAATGCTCTTTTAGGAAAATAATTTTTCTACTTTTTACCAAGTTTAACCTCTAGTTCAATAATTTGATTATCTCTCTTTACCTTTATTTTTACTTTTTCACCTGGCTTTTTATCTCTTAATGCATAAGTATAATCATATATATTATTTATTTTAATTGAATTAAACTCTATTATTATATCACCAGCTTTAATTCCTCCCTTTTCAGCTGGGCTATCTTCTCTGACACCTGAAATAAGAACACCAATATTTGAATCCATACTTGAATAATCAGGTATTGTTCCAAGATAAACTGAATTGCTTTTTCCTGAATTGATAGTGATTCTTTTAGAAGGTGCTAATTTTACAAAAGTAGGTTTATGTTTTAAATTATCTATATCTTTTATAATATCATATACAAAATTTGTAATCTTTTGAATGCCACCAAAATTTATTTTATTGTAATCATCAGTGGATTTATGATAATCTAAATGAACACCAGTAAAAAAGAATAATACAGGAATATCTTTACTATAAAAACTCATATGATCACTTGGTCCATATCCATCAGCTGATAAAGATAATTTAAAATTATACTTTTTATTTACATTATTTATTATTTTTTCAAACTCTTTTGCTGTTTTGTAACCTCCTATATGTAATTTATTTTGTTCCAATCGTCCTATCATATCCATATTAATCATAGAAATAATTTTTTTATTTTCAAAAATTGGATGATTTATAAAGTAAGAAGAGCCAATAAGTCCTAATTCTTCAGCAGAAAAAGCAATAAATGCTACACTTCTTTTAGTATTTAATTTACTTATTTTATTTGATAATTCTATTAAAGCAGAAACACCAGAAGCATTATCATCAGCACCATTATGAACTACATCTTTTAAAGTATCTAATGATTCATCACCACCATATCCTAAATGATCATAATGAGCACCTATTAAAATAATTTCATTTTTGAGATTTTTATCTTTTCCTTCTATAAAAGCAATAACATTTTTTGTTAAACTATTTTTTCTTATTAAATCAGTTTTTAAATTTACATTAACTTTTAAGTCAAATGAATTAGGTATATAGTTTTTATCTATATTTTCTTGAATTTCTTTTAAATTAAAAATCTCATTAAAAATATTGTTTTTTACTTGAATAACAGGTATACCTAGATTACCACTTGTGTTTGAATTTTTTAATTTTATAAGTTCATCTTCATTATCATCATAAATACTTCCATTTATTAATATTATTCCTTTAGCACCATGCTTTTTTGCATTAAATATTTTATACCTTATTTCAGAATATTGAGTTGGTTTATTACCATTAAAAATACTTTTTTCATCTTTTTCTCCTGGTTCATGTCTTAATATTAAAACTATTTTGTCTTTAACATCAATATCTTTATAATCATCATATTTGTATTCTTCAGCACTTATACCATATCCTACAAAAACTAAATTAGACTCTACTTCGTTATTATCTGAAAAATTTAATGGTATAAAATCTTTATTTATTTCTAATTCTTTGTCATTAATTTTTAGATAATTATTATTTCCTAATTCTATATTAGTAGTAACTTCAAAGTTTTGATATTTAACATTTTTTATACCATTTCTTTTAAATTGCTCAAATATATAACTTGCTGCTTTATTACAAGATTCTGTCCCTGCTCTTCTACCTTCTAATTCATCAGAAGATAAATATTTAACATGTTCAAAAATATTTTTAGAATAGTTTGAGTAATCATTTAAAATATTTGTGTTAAAGTCAGCAATAAATATTTGAGATTTATTGTTATTCCTTGTAGATGTCCACATCAACTTTTTACCATCAGGTGAGAAATAAGGTAGAATATCAGAAGCTTTATTAAAAGTTAATTGTTTTATATTATTTCCTTCTATATCCATTAAAAATAAATCAAAATTTTTTTTATCATGAAAATTTGAAGAAAAAATTATATATTTTCCACTAGGATGAAAAGCAGGACACCAATTAACACCTTGCATGTTTGTTAATTGTTTCTCGTTTTTACCATCTCTATCTATAAGAAAAATTTGTGAGTTTCCTTTATCATCAAACCTTCTGAATACTATTTTTTTATCATCAGGAGAAAAAAAAGCACCACCATCATAACCTTTATAATAAGTTAATCTTTTCTGATTTGTTCCATCAGAATTCATTATGTATATTTCTAAATCATTATCTCTTTGACTTGTAAAAACAATATATTTTCCATCATTTGAATAAGTACCTTCAGCATCGTAGCCCTCTGTAAAGGTTAGTCTTTTTAAATTTGAACCATCTATATTAGCTTCGAAAATATCCATAGATTTTTCAAAATCCCAAGAATACTTACTTTCTTTTTTTTCATTTGGTTGACTTGTACTTTCATCAAGATGACTTGATGAATATATTATTTTCCTTGATTTTGGAGAAAAAAAAGCACAAGTAGTTTTTCCTTTTCCTGTGCTTACCATTTTTTGATTTTTACCGTCTATATCCATAGTGTATATTTGATAATGTGGATTATTTCCTCTTACAGATTGAAATATTATTTTTTTTCCATCAGCAGAAAAATATGCTTCACCAGATTTTTCACCTTCATAAGTTAGTTGTTCTATATTTTTTAAATAAAATTCTTCTTTATTTTCTTGAGCTTTAGAATTTGTTGATAGAAAGAATATAGTAAATATAATTATTATTAAAAATTTTTTCATTTAAAATTCCTAAAATAATAAATAAAAATTTTATATTAAAAAAAAGCTTAAATAAGATTTATTAATAAAAAATTTAAGTTAAGTTTAATTATATAGTTATTTTAAAAAAACTTAACCTTGACATTTATTGTATTAAGTTTATAATTTAATTATAATCACTTTAATGGGGGTTTAGCTCAGGTGGTTAGAGCACCTGACTCATAATCAGGGTGTCGTAGGTTCAAGTCCTACAACCCCCATTATTTCTTGTAAATATAAATTTTTTTTAATCAAGTTTGACACTAAGCTAATATTATTTTTTGATAAGCTCAAAATCCTTTAATAGTAAGCACTTTTTTTAAAAGTAGTTTTTTCTATAACTTAATCCCAATACCTTTACTGATGATTGGAAATCCTGTGATAAAATTATTCCTAAAAATAAAAGATTTATTGTTAAAAAATTTAATCAAGATATTGAAAGGTTAAACTTAAAATTAAGATGTACTCCTTCTAGATTTATTAGGAAAACTATAAAATTCTGAAAAACTAATATAATGCTTAAAAGTTCTCTAAATTTATTCTTTAATCAACTTAGCAATTAATTAAAAAAAACACCTACTTCATTTTACTTTAGTATAAACAGAGAATATTGTAAATAAATGTTAATTTATTAGCACTCGCTTTATTAGAGTGCTAATATTATGTTATAATAATTATTGATAAGTGATAAAAATCAAAAACAAAATTGATTTTTATCATTAACAAATAAAAAGTAAATTAATACTATAAAAATAGTTTTATTTATGTAGAAAGGGGGGGTAAAATGTCTTTAATACCTTGGTTTGGCAAAAAAGAAAAATCAGGATCACTTATAGATTTTAAAAATTGGGATGTTTTTTCAAGCAAATTCCCAAATATTGATATTGCTGAAAACGATAATGAAGTTACAGTTACAGCAGAATTGCCAGGAATGACCGAAAAAGATATTGAGTTAACTTATTTAGATGGAGTTCTTACATTAAAAGGTGAAAAAAAAGAAGAGAAAGAAGAAAAAAGGAAAAACTTTTTTCACAGAGAATCTTGGTACGGTAGCTTTTCAAGATCAATACCTTTAGGAAATCATTTAGTTTGGGAAAAAGCTACTGCAAACTTCAAAGATGGTAAATTAACAATAAATTTACCTAAAAAAGAAGAAGCAGGTAAAAAAATAAATATCAATATAGGATAATAAAGGAGGTAACTATGTTTTTTGATTTTGAATCAGCATTTAGAGAATTAGAAAATTTAAGAAATGAAATTGATAATATTTTTAATAGAAGTAATTATTACAGATACTCAACATTTCCATTAGTAAATATGTATGAAAACAATGATAGCTTGCAATTAGTAGCTGAATTACCTGGTGTTAATAAAGATGATATTAATATAACATTAAATAATGATATATTAACTTTATCAGGTAAGAGAGAAGAAAAGAAATATGCTGAAAAAGTAGAAACTTTAAGAAATGAACGTTCATTTGGTAATTTTGAAAAATCTTTCAGGTTACCTGTTTTAGTAAAAAAAGATGAAATAACAGCTAATTTTGCTGATGGCTTATTAACAATAAACTTACCAAAAGCAGAAGAAGCTAAACCTAAAAAAATTACAATACAAGCTTAATTAGAAAGGAGGGAACTATGACAGAATTAGAAAAAAGAGAACAAAAAGAAGTTACAACAACATCAGCAGAACAATTAACTGATGCTAAAAATTCATATAAACCTGATGTTGATATCTTTTATGGGGAAGATAAACTATTTATAGCAATGGATATTCCAGGTGTTAAAAAAGGTGATGTTAATATAGAAGTAGATGAAAATAATACTCTAATTATAAAAGCTAAAACGTCATTTAAAGAACCAGAAGGAGCTTTGTATAAACAATTTGGAATTGGAAACTATTACAGAGCTTTTACTTTATCAGATGAATTTGACAAAGATAAAATTTCTGGTAATTTAGAAAATGGTGTTTTAGAAATAACTATACCTAAAAAAGAAGAAGCTAAACCTAAGAAAATAGAAATAAAAGTTTAGATTATAAAGAAAGTTTTTTATAAAACTTTCTATAATTTATTATCGGGGATGTCACGGTTTTGACATAAAACCTGATTGTTTAGGTAGCAAGCCGAGAGTGTCGAGGTTCTCGTTAAACTATCGGCAATAAAATAAACGCAAATACAAAGAAATTATTTGCTATTCCTAGCTTAAAAGCTAATAAAGCTATTGCTTTAGCAGCTTAGGTTAGGAATCCTGAAGCTTTGATACTATCTAAAAGCTTCTTGTAAATAGATAGTTGCAGTAGTAAAGTTTTCTAGTTGCTTTGCTATCAAGAAATTAAACTAGATAGGAATATAAAATCCTGTGTATAGGAGTTTATATTTTGAACTAAAATATACACTAAGCTTGTAGAAACCTAAACCGTCGGTTTTATGGACGCGAGTTCAATTCTCGCCATCTCCACTACTTATTATTAAAAATATTTTTCTCAATATATTCAACTATTTTAGAAACAGTTAAAAGTTTTCCACCTTCTTCGTCAGGAATACTTAAATTGTATTCTTTAAAAGCATCTTCTAAAGCCATATTTAATTCTACAACATCTAAAGAATCAGCTCCTAAATCATTTATTATATGAGAATTTAAGTTTATTTCCTTATCAGAGATTTGTAATTTATCTTGTAAAATTTCAACAACTTTATTAAAAATTTCATTACTATTCATAAATTGTCCTTAACTCATAGCTACATAGATATATTTTAACATTTATTTTATTAATGAAAATTGTTTTTATAATATATTTTTATGCCTTAACAATGAAATTAAAAATCAACTAATACCAATTTTCATAATAAATGTACATAATTAATAGTTAAAAATAAAGTATAAAAAATTTTAAAAAAAAAACTATAAGTTTTTAATAAATTACTTTATATATAAGAATTTTAGTATAATTATACAAAATTGTAACTATAAAAAACATTAACTTTTAATGCACTATCAATTTAATAAAATTGTAATTATAATTAGCAAACATCCTGGTATTTTTATTCAATTTTGTTTAAAATTAAATGTTAAGTTTTAAATGACAAAAATTATAATTTTTTTACTAGTCATTTAAAGATAATTGTATTACTATAATAACTATGAATATAATAGATATTTTAGCAAATAAAAGAGATAAAAAAAAACATTCTAAAGAAGAGCTTGAATATCTTGTAAAAGCCACATTGTCAGGAGAAATAAAAGACTATCAAATATCAGCTTGGTTAATGGCAGCTTACATAAATGGCCTTGATTTGGAAGAAACTACAGAATTAACAAAATTAGTTGCTTATAGTGGAGATGTTTTAGATTTATCTTCTATAAAAGGTACAAAAGTAGATAAGCATAGCTCAGGTGGGGTAGGTGATAAAGTTACACTTGTATTAGCACCATTATTAGCAAGTGCTGGGTTAATTGTAGCTAAAATATCAGGTAGAGGATTAGGACATACAGGAGGAACTGTTGATAAATTAGAAGCTATACCGGGAATGAGAACATCTTTAAGTATTGATGAATTTAAAAATCAACTAAATGAAATTGGAGTTTCTGTAATAGGTCAAACTCAAAATTTAACACCTGTTGATAAAATTTTTTATGCTCTTAGAGATGTAACAGCAACAGTTGATAATATACCTTTAATTGTTGTTTCTATTCTCTCTAAAAAAATAGCTGCTGGTGCTGATATAATTCTACTTGATATAAAATTTGGTTCAGGTGCTTTCATGAAAACTCTTGAAAATGCAAGAAATTTAGCAAAAATGATTGTAGAAGTAGCAAAAAAACTTAATAAATCTGTAATAGTAGCTTTAAGTGATATGGATCAACCTTTAGGCTATATGATAGGACATTCTCTAGAAGTAGAAGAAGCTATAAAAACTTTAAAAGGTAAAGGACCACCTGACTTAACAAAAATTTGTTTAAAATATGGTGCAATATTATTATATCAAGCAAAAAAAGCTAGAAGCTTAGAAGATGCTGAAAATATTTTAAAAAGAAATATAAACTCTGGTAAAGCTTTAGAAAAATTTAAAGAAATGATAATAGCACAAGATGGAAATCCAGAAGTAATAAATAATTTTGATTTAATGCCAAAAGCTGAGCATAAAATAGAAATTAATTCTCCTAAAGCTGGATTTATAACAAATCTTGATGCTTATAAAGTTGCACAATCAGCAAAATTACTTGGTGCTGGTAGAGACAAAAAAGAAGATGAAATTGATTTAAGTGTTGGTGTAGAATTGAAAGTAAAAAAAGGTGCTAAAGTTGATAAAGGACAAGTTTTAGCTATTTTACATGCTAATAATTTAAAATATATAGAAAAAGCAATATCTGAAATAGAAGATGCATTTTCATTTGATACAAAACCACCAGAACAATTACCATTAGTAAGAGAGGTTATATATTAATGAAAAAAATTTTTACAATATTATTAACAGGGATACTATCAGCTTGTAATGTTAATGTAGCTAATAGTCAAAATAATAATTCTAGCACTTTATCTACAGATATTACGAAAATGTCTGCTGTTAATATATATGGTTTTGTTTCAGTTATTGATACCGTTGATGGTTCTGATACTCCCATAGAAGAAGCATCTGATAATGTAAAAAAAATAAATTCTTTAAAGTTGTCTATATATGATAAAAATACAAAAAAAGAGTTAGAATCATTTGAATTAAATAAAGTTGATACAAGAACTAAAGGAGAAATATTACGTTTTGAAGGTGGATTTAAAGGTATTAAATCAGGTGAATATAACTTTAAAGTAATGTTTAGAGATGATAAAAATAATATAGTTTCAGAAAAAGAAAAAGAATTAAAAATTTCAGAAAAAAAAATATATGAGTTAGAATCTTACTTAAAACAAACTTCTATAAAAAGAGATTCTAAAGGAACTATAAACACAGATATTCAGTTAATAGAAAAAAAAGAAGATTCTTTTGTAAAAGACCAAATGATTATAGGTTTTAAAAAAGAAATTGATGAGAATAAAGCAAGAGAACTAATAACTAAAATGGGTATAAAAATAAAAGAAATACAAAAAGGAGCATTAAAATATTATAATGTAACATTTGAAGGTGTGAATCTTTATGAAGCTTTAATAAAAGCAAACAAAGATGAAAATGTAGAATATGTAGAACCAAACGGAATTGTAACAATACAAAAATTATTTTGATTATGAAAAATATAAATATTGGCATTTTTGGTGCTGGAACCGTAGGTAAAGGTGTAATAAAAACTCTTATAGATAAATCAGATTTATTTTTTAAAAGAACAGGTATAAATATAAGAATAAAAAGTGTTTGTATAAAAGATATAAATAAAAAAAGAGATTTTCCATTAGAAAATATTATATTAACAAATAATCCTAATGATATTCTAGAAGATGATAATATAGATATTATAGTAGAACTTATAGGTGGTATCCAGCCTTGCAAAGACATAATATTTGAAGCTATAAAAAGAAAAAAACATGTAGTTACAGCTAACAAAGAATTAATATCCAAATTTTGGATAGATATTTATTCACTAGCTGAAGAAAATAATGTTTTAGTTTTTATAGAAGGTTCCGTTGCTGGTGGTATTCCTATAATACAAACATTAAAAAGAGATTTAATATCAAATAAAATTCAAGAGTTAGTAGGGATTATAAATGGAACGACAAATTTTATACTATCAGAAATGACATTAAAAGGTAAAGAATTTCAGGAAACACTAAAAGAAGCCCAAAGATTAGGATATGCTGAAGCTGATCCTAAAAATGATATAGAAGGACATGACGCTAAATATAAATTAGCTATACTTTCATCTTTGATATCAGAAAAATTTATATTACCCGAAAAAATATATACAGAAGGAATAACTAATATATCTAAAAAAGATATAGAATTTGCTTCAAAATTTGGATATGTAATAAAATTACTTGCTATATTAAAAAATCATGAAGATAACAAGATAGAGTTAAGAGTACATCCTTGTATGATAAATAAAAAGCATCCTTTATCTTCAGTTAATTCTTCATTTAACGCAATATGGTTAAAAGGTGATTTAGTTGGTGATTTTATGTTGTATGGTAAAGGAGCTGGTGAATTACCGACGTCTAGTTCTGTTGTTTCAGACATTCTAAATTTATGTATGGAAATAAAACAAGGTAACTATATTCATATAAATATAAAAGAAAATCATGAAAATATTCTTGAAATAGAAAATATATACTCAAAATATTACATTAGACTATTAGTTGAAGATAAAAGAGGAGTAATAGCTATAATAGGCAGTATATTTGATAAAGCAGATATTAGTATAAATTCTTTATTTCAAGAAGATGTTTATGATAATAAAGCAGAAATTATTATAATAACTCATATAGTCCAAGAAAAAAATATAAATAATGCTTTGCTACTTATGAAAAATTATAAGGAAATATTAGAAGTAGAGAATATTATAAGATTAGAAGATTTTTAGATATGTTAAATTTGAAATGGAAAACACCAAAAGAGTGGTTAGATGTTGTTTTTTCAGATTTTAATTCTTTTTTATTAGATCATGCTTCCTGTGAAAGAAAAGCATCATCAACTAACATGTCTTTAGTTGTAAAATATCCTAATAGAGTAGAAATTTTAAACTCTTTAATAGAAATGGCTCTAGAAGAATTAGAACATTTTCATCAAGTTTATAAAATAATAGAAAGAAGAGGATTAATTTTAACTCCTGATGAAAAAGATAAGTATGTAAATTATATGTTAAAGTATTTGAGAATAAATAGTGATGAAAGATTTTTAGATAGATTATTATTATCTGGAATAATAGAAGCTAGAGGATGTGAAAGATTAAATATGGTAGCTAATGCTTTGGAAGATATAGAATTAAAAAATTTTTATACAGAACTTACAAAATGTGAAGCAAGGCATCATTCACAATTTATACATTTAGCTAGTTTCTATTTTGATAAAGAAACAATAAATAAAAGAATGGAAGAATTATTAATTATAGAAGCTGAAGCTATTCAAAGTGTCCCATTTAGACCAGCTATACATTAAATTACGAGATTACTTTTTTGAGCTTTATTTAGGTTTATTAGCATATGTGAAAGATTTTTTAAATCATAAATAATATTGTATATCCAAGTAATATTTTCTTTAGTTAATTTATTATCTTTAGAAATGATTTTGAAATAATAATTCTCTATATCAGACATTTTTTGATTTATATAATCTTTATCTATATGTTCTTCTTTTTTTAAAATAATATTTAACCATATATTATTAAAAGTTTTTTCGAATTCTTCTATTAATGATATCATATCATTTGGAAAAAAAAATTTTTCTATATATAAGCCTTTTTTTAAAAGCTTTACAGATTTTATTGAATAATTACAAATATTATTACAATAATTTATAATATCAACATAATATTTTATTTTTTCAATAATACTACTATTAAATGAATGCCTAATAAACATATCAAAAAGTGTTTCTTCTATAAATATTTTAAGTTTTTCCACATTATCTAATAAAGTTTCTTTTTGATATTTATTTTTATCATCACTTATAAGTATTTCAAATAATTTATCAGTAGAATTTTTTGTTATATTAACAGCTTTACTTATTTGTATTTCAACTTCTTGAAAAGTTAATTCAATAGAATTTGATATCATTTTACTTATTATTGATTTATTATCTTTTCGTCCATTTTTTAATTCACTTGGTATTATATAAAAAACAACTCTAATTATAAGTGTATAAAATATATGCCACCATATAACATTTATAAGATTAAATACTGCATTTGCAAAAGCAATATTTAAACTTACTGAATTACTAAAGGTAATTGATTTTACAAAGCTTAAAAAATATGGAAAAAATATTATAGTTATAAAAACTCCTATAAATTTTATTATAAAATAAGATAAAGCTAATCTTTTAACATTTTTTTCATATTCTAAAGAAGTAAAAAGTATTGTAGATGTAGTACCTATATTTGCACCTAAAACTATTGAAACTCCAATGGGAAAATTTATAATATTTTGATTTGCTAATTCTATAATTATAAATAAAACAGTACTACTTGATTGTAGAGCTATTGCTAAAACAATTCCAAGTACTAACGATAAAATTACATTTTCATTTTGAATATTTATAAATGAAGAAAAATAATTAGCTATTGGTGTTAATGATTCAGACATTATATTAAAACCTATAAAAGCTAATCCAATAGCAAAAAATATCTGTAAAAAATCTCTATGTAATTGATTTTTTATAAAAATAAGTAATATACTTGTTAAACCTATTAATAGGCTACCATAGGAATAAAAACTTTTAGCAAATAATAATCCTTTTATCGTAGTTCCTAATGATGCACCAAGCATTATAAAAATACTTTGTTCTAAAGTTATAAAACTATTGTTAAGTAATCCTATACCAGCAATAATTGTTATACTACTAGCTTGAACAAATAATGTTGTAATAAATCCAAATATAGTGCAACTTATATAATTCGAAAGAAATTTCTCTATAAATATTTTTAATTTATTTGATATTAAATTTGTTAATACACTATTAAGAAATCTTAATGAAAATAAAAATAATCCAAAGCCACCTATTGCCTTAAAAAGTTCATTATAAAGCATTAATATTCCTCACAGTAGTTTAATGTTCCTCTATTTATAACAGGTTCAATTCTTATTATTCCTTTTTTATTTAAAATAACCCTTATTCTTTCATATTCTACTTGTATTTTTGTTTTTTTTTTATTCTTATTTTCATATTCAAGAAAATATTTAAATATAATATTCAAATGATAAACCTTTGGTGCTGTAATACTAACTATACCTTTTTTTATATCATAGTAAAAGAATTTTTTTTGTGGTTCATCTAATTTATCTAAAAATTGACTTATATTAAATCTTATATTATCTCTTATAAATCTAACTCCTATTAATTCATTCTTGATAATTTTTTCATCAAATACAATTTTTTTTGAATAGTGTATTATAACTTCTTTTCTTTCAGGATCAATCTCTGATCTATTACCTAAATCTCTTATGTATAAAATTTCACTTGGTATAGAATCTTTTTTTAAAAATCTCATAAATTCTATTGATTTTCCTATAAAAATATTTTTTTCATTTCCATTTACATCAAAATGCTTATGATATATTTTAGTTTCATAATCAGGTAATTTTTGTTTAAACCTTTCATTAAAATATTCTCTACTTAACTCTTTTAGCCTATCTTTAAAAACATAAGCTATTATACCTATGAAAACAAACAAAAAAAATCTTATAAAAGATGTATTACCATCAGTTATAAGAGATATTTTTGAAAAATCAGCAAAAGCTGCCCAGCTTGCTGCTAATGCTGCTCCAAAAGATGCAAATATATTTCTATAAACTTTTTCTTTTTTTAAATTTATTGTCTTTAAAAATAAAACTTCATAAATGTATTTTTTTAATAAACCAATTCTATAATAATAATTTTCTCTATTTGCTTCTTCTTCATTATCTATACTTACAATATCTATATTATCATTTCTATATTCAATTTCTTTTTTTAATATGTTTTCTATATCTTCATTTTTAAATTTTCTAATAATTTTTATTAAAGTATTTTCTAATTGATATGAAATGTACTCATCAACTAAAAGTAGTGATTTTGTTATTTCTGAATCAAAAAGAACATCTTTATTTTTTAATTTATGAATATAAATGTTTCTAAATGAGTTAATAGTTAAGTATATTCTATTTATTTGTTTTATATCAGTATCATTATTTTGAAAAGATAATTGAAACTCTTTTAATTTTTTATTAATATAGGAACCAAAAAGTTTTATTTCTTCTACTACAACATTAGATATTTTTTTTTTTCTTATCAGTAGAAAGATGAACAGATAAATATCTATCAAGCCAAGATAAAGATAAAATTTTATTTTTTTCAGAACATAATTTAAATAAATCAGGTGTTTTTATTCTAATATAATTAGTCAAATCCTTGTAAAAATTATCTCTTGTATAAGTATCATTATTTATACCTATATTTTCTGGTATAAAAATATACATATCTATTTGATAATTTTTTTTCCTTTCATCATCATGACTTCTTATATCAAAATCAAATGATGACTCAAATTGATATCTATCATGAACTGTATTTGAACTTTTTATTTCTGTAAGAATTTCATCTGAAATATCGTTTTCATAATATTGATTTTCATTTTCTTCTAAAGATTTTTCCATTAAAAGAACTTTTAAGATTTATTTTCTTATTCTATCATAATAATTATAAGCTAAATTGATTGTTTTAATAATAATAAATGAAAATTGAATTATTTCTTTTTTGTTAGATGTTCTTTTAAATCTATACCAGCTAATTCAAAAGCTTCTCTAACACTGTGATAATCAGCATCGCTTGCTTTTACATATCCGTCAAATTTATATAATTTTCTCACCATTTCTCTACCTTCTTTAGTATTTGTATATCTTAATATTACATCAGCTAATTTATTAGCTTTTTCTTGACTCATATTGGAATTTACACATATATTGTCAGATGGTATTGGCTCGGTTATGGCTAAAACTTTTATTTCCTTTACTTGTTCAGGTTTTAAATATCTAACCCAAGAACCATTTTTTTCCTTCTTTATCATCTGAAAAGGTTGCTCCTGCATCTACTTTTTTATTATAAACAGATAAAACAACTGAATCATGAGTTCCTGCAAATAAAACATTTACAAAATCAGTATCAGGATTTATTCCATTTTTTATCAAAAGCATCTTTGGAAATATATGAGAAGAAGTAGATATTGGATCTCCAAAAGCAAATCTTTTACCTTTTAAATCTTTCAAAGTATTGATATTACTATCTTTTCTTACTATTATTGCACCCATAATAAAAAGGCTTTCCATTTCTTTGAGACTTTAATATAACCTTTATATATTAGCTTCTTTTTTCCCCATTACAATAAGACGCTGGTGGTAAAAAAAGCAGCATCTAATTTATTACTTCTAAAAGCTTCTATAATACCTGTATAATCTGATGCAATATATGGTTTTACTTCCATATTCATTCCTTTTGATATTACATTTAATAATGGTGTAATATTTTTTATAAGTGCTTCTGAATTCTCAAAAGGAACAATACCAAACCTTAATACATTAGTTTCATTATCATTATTATTACAGGATAATATAAATATTGTTAAAATCAATAAAAATATTTTTTTCATATTTTTCAAATAAATTAAAAATATATCATAAAAATTATAAATTTTACTTTAACTTAAAGAAAACTTTAATATAATAAAAAGAAAGTATATAATCCTATAAATAATTTTTAGAAATTTAATGCTAAATGATATATACCATTTAAAAAAAAACAATTATTTGTAATAAATAATTATTTAAAATTAGATTTTTTATATTTAATGCCAGAAGACTTTTTTAAGTTACTTGTAGGTGATATTGAAATTTTTCGCGATAGAATTAGATAATCCAATTTCAGTTGATTTGTTAATTTTTATATCATTTTTAGTAATGGTTAGTGGTAGATGTTTAACTTTTCAAATAAAAGATAATTTCGTTAATATTATAAATTATAAAAAAACAAAGAAAAAATTAAAGTTACCAGTAAAAAAGCTTTTATTTCAAAGTGAAATAGATTATTTAGATAGTTATGATAATCCTGAAATATGTATATTAACTTGCAATAGATATAGGCAATTAAAAAGATGTATAGATGCTTATTTAAGTAATTTAGCTTTATTTGGACATAATAATGTAAATATAAATGTTTTTGATGATAGTAAGATAGAAGTTGGTAAAAATGTTGATTTATGTTCTAACAGAGGCATAAATATTTTTACTTTAGAAGATAAGTACATGTATATTAATAACTTAATAGAAAAAGTTTCTAATTATCCAGAATATATAATAAATTCAATAAATTATACATTTGGTAATTATAATATTGATACAAGTTTTGGAAGAAATAGAAACTTTATATCTTTTCTTATGAAAGAAAAATCTTATATTTCTTTAGATGATGATTCATTACCTTTTGTTTTAACTTATAAAAGTGAGCATGTAAAAGAAGGACTGAAAAATTTTATAAGAAAAGGTGAGAAAAATTTTAAATTTTTCAGATTATTTTTACCAAAAGATAGAGAAAAAATATTAATACCAGTAGATTTTTATTATAAGTTTAAATATTCAAATAAAGATGATTTTCAATATGTGAAATATTCTGGTAGAAATGATATGGAACTACTTTTAATGTTTTTTGAACAACTAGGAATTGATTTAAATCATGGTGAAATATTGAAATATTTAAATGAACCAATGCCTATCATTGATAGAGACACTAGATTCTTTATGAAAGAAGTTAGAAGAGGTTACGACATGAGAGGGCTATGTATCTTTTATCCCAAAAATACTCATGATTTAAGAGTTACAACTTCTGAGAATTATAGAATAGAAGATTTAATACTTGGAGTTAATTACCAACTTCAATCAAATAAAACTCCCTTAGAAGTAAATATAGCTCTATACCATGATAAAGATTTAAACTTTTATATAAATTTTGAAGATATAATAAAAGAATTTAATGGTACTACTATATGTAATTTGTATTATAGTTTAGTAAAAGATTCAATTAATAAACTACAAAATACTGATATTGTAGAATATTTATTTAACTTGTTTAAAAATTTTGAAGTAGATTTCTTTGATGATAAGAATACTAAAGAATTAAATTGCAATAGAAAAAGAATAATAAATTTATTTAAAAACTTATCAAAAGATTTTTTAGTTTTAAAATCTTTAATACCTAAAATAGAATATTTTTTTTCTTTATTTGATATTAATTACATAAATAAAGAAGCAAATAGAGTTATAAAAAATCTAGTAAATTCTATGTTTATGTGGAAGAAATTAAAAGAAATAAATTTTAAATGATAAATAAAATTGTAAAAATATTTTTATTATTAATAATAATCTTTTCATTTTCTAATGAAGCTGAATTATTCTTATATGATTTTAGAATATATCTTTCATCATTAATAAAAAATAAAGTTTCAAATGAATTTATCATAATAGAATGTAGTTATAACTATATAGGTAATAATATTGTTTTTATAAATACATTAAATAAACTAAAAAATGCAAAAGCTATTGTAATAGATTCAACACTAATTAAATATGATAAATATTTTTTAGAACTTTTAAGTATTATTAGAAAAAGAAATAATATTTTTCTTACAAAAGAATATATATATAAAGGTAAAAATTTATATTTATTTTCTAATAATTATTTTGAGGATATCACAGGAGTTACTAATTATAATAATGTAGTTAGAGAATACAGAAATGTTTATTTTAACTTAATAGAGAATAAATTAGAATATTCAATTGAATTTATTATTTATAACAAATTCTATAAATCAAATAATTTTTTAGATTCATTCAAAATAAGATATATTTTAATGCCTAATATGATAAAAAAAATAAATATAGATGATTTAAATATCCAAAAAGTTAATAGTTTTGATAATAAAATAATATTTTTATCTTACAACAATAATTACGTTTTTTTCCCTTTTACTAAAAAAAAATTTTTACAATCTGAATTAATAATAAATAATATTATGTCTTTAGAAAATAAAGTTTTTATAAAGAGTATAAACCTTTATTTGTATTTAATAATTATTATTATATTTATTTTTATTGGATATTTTGCTAGAAAACAATTAAATAGAATAGTTTTAATAAGTCTTATTTACATAATATTTAATGTATTATTGTTCTTATCTATAGATTTATATATAAATATAGTTTATACCTTAATTGCATTATTTTTATTTAAACTAATTACTCAAGATAGTTTAAATATAGATATAGTAAATAAGTTTAATTTTTCTCATAAGATAAAATTTAAGAATAAAGTATTAACAATATTATTTTGTGATATAGAGGATTTTACTTTAATAACTGAAAAACTTTCTAATGAAAAATTACTTGAAATACTTAATGACTTTTTAAATTCAATGACAGAAATTATTATTAATAATAATGGACATATTGATAAATACATAGGTGATGGCTTTATGGCCTTTTTTAATAATCCTATTGACTCAATAAATGCATCTATAAAAATGTATAATGAATTAGAATGCTTGCAAAAAAAATGGTTAGAATTAGGAATAAGGCCATTTCAAATGCGCATAGGTATTTCAACAGGTGAAGTAACATTAGCAAATATAGGACATAAAAGTAAAATACAATCTACAGTAATAGGTGATACAGTTAATTTAGCTTCAAGACTTGAAAAATTAAATAAAAATTACAATACATATATTTTAATCTCTAAAAGTACTTATGAAAATATAAAAGATTTTTTTAAAACGAAGTTTGTTGGAACAATAAGTATAAAAGGAAAAAGTGAAAAAATAGATATTTATGAGGTAAAAATAGAATAGTTTATTTTTAAAGTAATTTTTAAATTCAAAATTTTAATTAAAAAAATATTTTATAATTTATATGTTATTTAGGAATTTGTTATGAAACAAGATTTGAATTATCAACATGGAAAAATACAAGATGTTGATATACAAGAAGAGATGAAACAATCTTTTCTTGATTATGCTATGTCAGTTATAGTATCAAGAGCTTTACCTGATGTAAGAGATGGACTTAAGCCTGTACATAGAAGAATATTATATTCTATGTACGAACTTAATATGTTTCCAGATAAACCTTTTAAGAAATCGGCTCGTATTGTAGGGGAAGTATTAGGTAAATTTCATCCTCATGGTGATTCTGCTGTTTATGAAGCAATGGTTAGATTAGCTCAAGATTTTTCTACAAGATATTTACTTGTAGATGGACAAGGTAATTTTGGTTCTATAGATGATGATCCACCAGCTGCTATGAGATATACAGAAGCTAGATTATCAAAAATAGCAGTTGAAATGTTAAATGATTTAGAATTTAATACTGTTGATTGGATGCCAAATTTTGATGGCACACTTGAAGAACCAAAAGTTTTACCTTCAGGAATACCAAATTTACTAATAAATGGTGTTACTGGTATAGCTGTTGGTATGGCTACAAGTATTCCTCCACACAATTTACAAGAAGTAATACAAGCATTGAATTACTTAATAGATAATCCAAATTGTTATGTCGAAGATTTACTAAATTTTATAAAAGGTCCAGATTTTCCAACAGGTGGCATAGTTTTAGGAAAAAAAAGCTTAAAAGAAGCATATATAAATGGTAAAGGAAGCATTACTGTAAGAGGAGTTACAAATTTAGAGGAAAATAAAAAAGGAAAAACTAGTATTGTTGTTTCTGAAATACCTTATCAAGTTAGTAAAAGAAGATTAATAGAGCAAATAGCTGAACTTGTGAAAGATAAAAAGTTAGATGGAATAGCTGATTTAAGAGATGAATCAGATAAAGAAGGAATGAGAATAGTAATAGAATTAAAAAGAGATGCAATACCTCAAGTTGTTCTTAATAACCTTTATAAAAATACCTTATTACAAACTAACTTTAGTGTAAACTTATTAGCACTAGTTGATAAACAACCTAAAGTATTAAATTTAAAAGAAATATTGGAATTATATTTAAAACATAGATTTGAAGTTATTACTAGAAGAACAAAATTTTTATTAAATAAAGCTGAAGCTAGAGAACATATAGTACAGGGCTTGCTTGTAGTTCAAAATAATATAGATGATGTAATAAATATAATAAAACTGTCAAGCAATCCACAAGAAGCACAAGAAAAGTTAATTATTAAATATGGATTATCACAAGATCAAACAAATGCAATATTAGAAATGCAATTAAGACGATTAACTTCGCTAGAAAAGAATAAATTAGAAAATGAACATTTAGAACTAATATCAAAAATAAATGATTATAGAGACATATTAAATAGGAGTGAAAGAATTTATTCAATAATGAAGAATGAATTTGCTGTTATATTAGAAAAATATTCAGACAAAAGAAGAACTAAATTTATAGCTGATACAGGAGAGTTAAAAGATATTGATTTAATACCTGATGAACCAATGGCTATATTTATGACAAATCAAGGATATATAAAAAGAGTCTCACTTGAAGAATTTACAAATCAACAAAGAGGAGGTAGAGGAAAAGGAGGACTTACAACAAGAGAAGATGATTTTGTTAAACATTTTTTTGTAAGTTCTAATCACTCATACATTCTATTTTTCACAAAAAAAGGATTAGTCTATCAAATTAATGTTTATGATTTACCTGAATCAAGTAGACAAGCAAAAGGAGTAAATATTGCTACTTTAATTAACATATCATCTGAAGATGAAATAACTGCTGTAATACCTGTTAATGAGTTTGCGGAAAATAATTATTTAGTAATGCTTACAAGAAATGGAATAATTAAGAAAACTGATTTATTATCATATAGCAATATTCGTTCTAGTGGTATTATAGCTATTAATCTTGATGAAAATGATGAACTTAAATGGGTAGCTCAAACAGATGGTAAATGTAATATAATAATTGGAACTAAAAATGGTTATGCTTTAAGATTTTCAGAAGAAGATTTAAGACCATTAGGAAGAAATACCAGAGGTGTTAAAGCTATTACTTTGAGAGAAAATGATAGTATAGTAAGTTTTGATGTTGTTTCAAATGATTTAATACCAAAACTTGAAGATAATGAAGATGATGAAGATGAAAATGAAAATAACCAAGAGATAGAAGATAGCTCACCAAAATTATTAACTGTAACTACTGATGGATATGGAAAAAGAACTCCTATATGGAAATATAGACTACAATCAAGAGGTGGTTTAGGTATAAAAAATATAAAATTAAAAAGTGATAATTCAAATAAAGTTTCTTCTGTTTTATTTGTTCAAGATAATGATGAAATAATGATAGTTACGTTAAAAGGTATTGTAATTAGACAAAAAGTTTCAGATATTAGTGTTACAAATAGAGTAACAAAAGGTGTAAAGCTACAAAGATTAGATGAAGATGATGAAGTTCTAAATGTTCAGTTAGTAGTTAATCCTGATGAAAAAGAAAATAGTAATCAAAACTTAGTTTTAGAAGAATAGAGAAAAATATTATGAGAAAAAAAATTATAAAAGATGCTCATGTTGCTGTATTTAAAAATAATAAATTTGAATTACTAAACAATTTTTCAATACTTATAAATAATAACCTAATAGAAAAAATAGATAAGTTTGAAAATCTAGACTCAAATAATGCTTATATAATAAATGCTAAAGATAAAATAGCAATACCTGGTTTGATAAATACACATCATCATTTATCACAATCATTAACTAGAGGTATGATAAATGTTCAAAATTCTAAATTATTTGATTGGCTAGTTAATCTATATAAAGTCTGGAAAAACTTATCTTATGAAGCTTTATATATATCTTCTTTGGTAAGTTTAACTGAAATGGCTGTTTATGGCTGCACTACATCAACAGATATGTGTTATTTATTTCCCCAAAATTCAGATGCTAAATTAGATGCTGTTATACAAGCAGCTCAAGAATTAGGAATAAGATTTCATGCTGGTAGAGGTAGTATGTCTTTAGGTGAAAGTAAAGGAGGCTTACCACCTGATATAAACACTCAAGATGAAAAAACTATAATAAAAGATTGCTTAAGAGTCATAGAAAGTTATCATGATAAAAGAAAATTTTCAATGTTGAGAATAGATCTAGCACCATGTGCTCCCTTTTCTGTATCAAAAGACTTAATGCTAGAAATAAGGAATATAGCTAAAGATAATAATTTATTATGTCATACTCATTTAGCTGAAACTTTAGATGAAGAAGTTTATTGTTTAGAGAAATATAATTGTCGTCCTGTAAAATTTTTGCAAGATTTAAATTGGTTAGGTAATGATGTATATCTTGCTCATTGTGTTCATTTAAATCAAGATGAAATCAAACTTTTTGCAAAAACTAATACATCAGTTGCACATTGTCCTAGTTCTAATATGAGATTAGGTTCTGGAATACCTCCTATAATAGAAATGTTAAATGAAAATGTTAATGTAGCTATAGGTGTTGATGGAAGTTCTAGTAATGATAGCGGTAATATATTAAACGAAGTTAAAATGGCTATGTATTTACAAAGAGTAAAGCATGGTGCAAGTTGTATGAATGTTTCAGATGCTCTTAAATTAGGAACTATCAACGGAGCAAAATTACTAAATAGAAGCGATGAATTAGGCAACATAGAGGAAGGTAAGGCAGCTGATATATCTATTTTTAATCTTAAAACATTAGAACATGCAGGTGCTTATTCTCAAGATCCATTAGGAGCATTAGTTTTATGTAATCCTAACAGAGCTGATACAGTTATAGTTAATGGTGAAATTATTGTCGATAATAAAATACCTGTAAAGGTAGATATAGAAAAAATATCGCATAAACTTAATGAAATAGTTAAAGATAAATTTATGCCTGATTTAAGTAATATTACTTAAATTCAATGTTTTTAGATTTTATACTAAGTATAAAAGATAATATAAATCACAATGTTTATATAACAGACGATATTATACTAAGAACTATAAAAAATAGTATTCAATTTTTATCAGAATTTATACCAGCTGATATACATATTTATAAAATTTGTGGTGATTTAGTAACTTGCATAGGTGAAGCAAAGTCTTCAATATATCCTTCATTTTATAGAAGAAGCCATATAGATTTAACTTTTAATGTAAGTCAAAATTCTATTTTAAAAAAAACATTGGATGAAAAAAAAAATGTCAAAGGTTATCAAGGTGAAATATATAACAATTTTCCACTATATCAATACTCTTATCCAATACTAAACTCTAACTCTAACATAATAGGTATTCTATTAATAGAAAGAAGTATATTCGAAACTAAAAAATGGCTTTTAAGAAAGTGGTTTTATGATGAATTAGTTGAATATCTTATTAGCACTATTATAAAAAAAGGACTATATGAAATAAATTATTTACCAAACTTTTACCCTTCCGATGCTATTATTATAATAAACAATGAAGGAATAATAAATTATTCAAATAATAATGCTATAAATATATTTTCTCACTTAGGATTAGAAATTCCATTAGAAGGAAATAGAATACAGACTATTATTAATTTTGATAAATATAATATAATTAATCAAGAAGTAAATCACTTATTTTACAAACAAGAGCTAATAATAGGCAATAATAACATAGAAATAAATTACATTATTGTAGAAACTTACATTATTTTATTAATAAAAAATTTAACAGAAATAAGAAAAAAAGAAAAAGAAATAAAAGTTAAATCTGTTATAATTAATGAAATTAATCATAGAGTTAAGAATAATTTACAATCAATAACATCTTTACTAAGATTGCAAAAAAGAAGAATTGATAATCCAGAAATAAAAAGTATTATAAATGATATTATTAATCGTATTAATAGTATATCAATAGTTCATGAGTATTTATCATATAGTGATATTGATGCCGTAGATATATCAGAAGTTATAAAAAAAATAGCTGAAGAAATTATTAATAGTTACTCTTTTCTAAACAAGATTATAAAGCTTGAATTTAATTTTGATGATAAATTAATTATTTCATCTCATAAAGCTGTATCTATTGCATTAGTTGTGAATGAGATAATAATCAATTCTTTAAAACATGCATTTGAAGATATAAATGAATGTATAATATTTATAGAGTTTAAAATTTTAAATAATAAATTTATACTGAATATAACTGATAATGGAAAAGGTTTCCCAGAAAATTTTGACATAAAAAAGAATTCTAATTTAGGTTGGAATATCATAGATATAATAATAAAAGATGACTTAAAAGGTGAGTACTCTATTTATAAAAATACAATATCAATAGCCATTAATTTAGATGATTTGGTGCCAAATATAATTTAGATGTAATAGCTTCTAATTAATCTATAAATTTAATGAACTTTGGATTTTAAATAAATTTTGTTTTTTATTTTGTTAAGAGTATCTTAAATAAAATTTATTTTTAGTAACAAATAAATAAAATCTTTTATTTTTAAGGTAATAGAAATTATTCTTAATAAGAAAATTAATTTCTTAATTTTATATTTGTTATATAATTAATTAAATCTTAATTTTTTTATAAAAAAATGACGACTTGATTGTATAATGTTAAACTCTTTAATTAGAGTTAGTTTTAAGGTGAATTATGACTGTAGAGTTTAAAACTGAAGAAATGGTTATAAACATGGGTCCACATCACCCAAGTACCCATGGAGTTTTAAGGTTAATAGTAACTTTGGATGGTGAGATAATAAAAAAAGTTGAGCCTGTAATAGGTTATTTACATCGTTCTATTGAAAGATTAGCACAAGATAGAAATTACTTTCAATATTTACCTGTTGTTGATAGAGTTGATTATATATCGATAATAGCTGCTGAATGGCCTTTAGTTTTAGCAGTTGAAAAAATAGGTGGTATAGAAGTTCCTGAAAGAGCCGAATATATAAGAGTAATAACAGCTGAATTAACAAGAATAATGAGTCATCTATTTTACTTAGGAACATTTTTATTAGATTTGGGAGCTACAACTGTAATAATGTATGCACTTAGAGAAAGAGAAAAGATAATTGACTTAATGGAAGAACTTACAGGACAAAGAATGATGTTTAATTACTTTAGATATGGTGGTGTTAATGCTGATGTTCCTGAAGGGTGGCTTAGTAAAGTAGATGAGTTTTGTGATTACTTTGTTAAAATGATAGATGAGTATGAAATACTAATAAATAAAAATCCAATATTTCTCTCAAGAGTAGAAAATATTGGAATAATACCAAAAGAAATGATTGTTGAATATGGAGCTTGTGGTCCTATAATGAGGGCATCAGGTATAAAATATGATGTAAGAAGAGATGATCCTTATTCAATATATGACAGATTTGATTTTGATATACCTGTAGGTAGAAAAGGTGATACATTAGATAGATACTTAGTTAGAATGCAAGAAATGAGAGAATCTGTAAAAATTATTAAACAAGCAGTTAAGCAAATACCTTCAGGTCCCTGTTTAAAAAAGAAATTAGCTTTTAGTTTTAAAATACCAGCTGGTGAAGCTTATTGTCAAGTAGAAGCACCAAGAGGTAATATGGGTGTTTATTTAATAAGTAATGGAACCAATATTCCAGCAAGAGTTAAATATAGAACCCCATCTTATGCTAATATGCAAATATTACCTGAAGTTTTAAAAGGAACATTTTTATCAGATATAATGGCAATTTTTGGAAGTTTTGATGTTATATTACCAGAGGTTGATAGATGAATAATGTAATAGTAGAAATATATACTAACCTAATAAATTCTCTTCCTTTTGAGCCTTTAAAAGTTATTTTAGGAACTTTAATTCCTGTTTTAGGTATAGTTACACTACCATTATTAACAACATTTTTATTAATATGGTGGGAAAGAAGACTAATAGCATTTGTTCAAGCAAGGTTAGGCCCTAATAGATTGGGACCTGGTGGATTATTTCAATCATTTGCAGATGCACTAAAAGTTCTTCTAAAAGAAGATATAGTTTCAAAAGATGCTGATAAAATACTTTTTTCACTAGCTCCTGTTTTAGTTTTTGTTCCTGGTATTCTAGTATATTCTTTAATGCCTGTAGGTCATCAAATGGTTGTAACAAATGTGAATGTTGCAATTTTCTTATTTTTATCCGTAGCGTCTCTTACAACAATAGGAATACTTATGGCTGGTTGGTCATCTAATAATAAATATTCTTTAATGGGAGGTATAAGAGCAGTTGCTCAAGCTATAAGTTACGAAATACCTTTATTGCTTTCAATAGTTGGAGTAATATTACTTACAGGTAGTTTAAGTATTGTTGATATAGTAGAGAAGCAAGATGTATGGAATATATTTAAACAACCATTAGCATTTTTTATTTTCTTTACTTGTGCATTATCAGAAGTAAATAGAATACCTTTTGATTTACCTGAAGCTGAGTCTGAATTGGTATCTGGATATAATACAGAGTATAGTGGTTTTAAATTTGCTTTATTTTTCTTAGCTGAATATGTAAATACTTTTACATTAGGTGCTTTATGCTCTTTATTATTCTTTGGAGGTTGGAGATTTCCTTTTGATTACTTACTTGGAGATATAGGAATGCAATTAAGTAATCAGTTAGGTATAATATGGTTCTTTATAAAAACAATGTTCTTTTTTTCAGTAGTTGTTTGGATAAGAGGAACTTTACCAAGAGTAAGAACGGACCAATTAATGTCTTTTGCTTGGAAATATTTATTACCTTTATCTTTATTTAATATATTTATTACTGCTATCATTACTGGTTTTTTATCTGGAGCATTTAGTAGATAGGAGAAAATATGTCAGAAGTAATAAGAGAAATATCGCCTGTTAGACAATACTTTAAAAACTTGTTTGATGGAGTAAAAGCTATATACAATGGTATGAGACTAACTTTAAAATACATGTTTTTACCAAAAGTTACTGAAGTATACCCTGATGTAAAGAGAAATTTACCACAAAGATTTAGAGGAAGATTTGCTTTTTTATACAATAAAGATGATGGTAAAATGCTTTGTATAGGTTGTTATGCTTGTGTTAAAGTTTGCCCTCCACAAACAATAGTTATGGAAACTATAAAAGGTGAAGATAAAAAAATAAAAACAACAAGATACGAGATAAATATTGGTGAATGTATTTCATGTGCTAATTGTGTTGAAGTTTGTCCTGTTGGTGCTTTAGAAATGACACATGAATATGAAACTGCTACATTTAATCAAATGGATTTAGTATATGGCATGGATAAATTAGCTAAATATGTCGAAAAACCTAATATGTATATGCCACCTGATGGCAAAGCTAAGAAATAAATAGGGAGCAAATATGCTAAAAGATAAATCTTTTTTAACTATATTAACTGTTTTTTTAGGTGCTGTTTTAGTAGTTTTAGGTAGCCTAATATTTTCAAGTTTAGGTTATGGAAAAGAGTTTTCATTTTATTTGCTTTCTACTTTGATAGTAATATCAGCTGTAGCTGTTGTAACAGTTTCAAACTTAGTTTATAGTGGTTTTTTACTTGTTTTAACATTTGTTTTAGTTTCTGGAATATATATGCTCTTAAATGCTGATTTTTTGGCAGCAGCACAAATATTAATTAATGGTGGTGCTGTAACAATAATGCTTATATTTGCAATATGGCTTACAAACAATAAAAATGATACAGCTAATATTCCTTACTCTGGTTATTATAGATATACTGCATTTGTTTTTGTAGGTTTAGGTTTATTCTTAGTTTTAGTTTTAAGAATAACTGGCATAAATTTTAATCCAACAGGAACACCTGTTTTATCTGTATCACCTGGAATCTGGAATATTTTAGAACCTATTAAAGTAAATACAACTGAAAAAATAGGACAATTATTTTTTAATGAATATTTAGTTCCATTTGAACTTGCATCAATATTACTACTTATGGCATTAATAGGTGCAATAGTTTTAGCTCTAAGAGAATATAAATTTGAAAATAAAGAGGAAAATTTAAAAAATAAAGAAGAAGAAAAAGTGTTAAAATAGAGGAAAAAATATGAGTATAACTTTATATCATTATTTAATATTAGCAGCAATTCTTTTTTGTATAGGAATATATGGAATACTTACTAGTAAGCATGCTGTTAGAGTTTTAATGTCTATTGAAATAGCATTTGCAGGAGTAAGTATAAATTTAGTTGCTTTTTCAAATTATATTACACCAGGAACTTTAGCAGGTCAAATATTTACTTTATTTATAATGACTGTTTCAGCAGCTGAAGCAGGTGTTGCTTTAGCAATTATATTTAATATTTACAAAAATTTTAGAACAGTTGATATAGATAAAATTGATTTAATGAAGAGGTAAAGAGACGTGATAGATTTTGCAGTAAAAAATGCTTGGTTAGTGGTAGCTTTACCATTTTTATCAGCATTAATAATTACATTTTTTACAAAAACGAATCCTTTGTTAAGCTCTAGAATATCGCGTTTAGCTATATTCATAGCTTTAATACAATCTACATTAATAGGTATAGCCTCAATTTCAGATATTCAATATGTTATAAAAAATTCAGCTGGTTCATTGAGATGGTTTACTAGTGGTGATGTTAATTTTTATATAAGTTGGAAAGTTGATTCTACAACAGCTTTAATGATATTTGTTGTTACTTTAATAAGCTTCCTTGTTCAATTGTATTCAAGAGAATATATGGGAGAGTATATAAATAAAGGTAATTCATTTTCAAGATATTATGCTGAATTATCTTTATTTTCTTTTTCAATGTTACTTTTAGTTTTTACTGATAATTTCTTAGTATTATATGCTGGTTGGGAGTTAGTAGGTGTAAGTTCATTTTTACTAATAGGTTACTTTTATGATAAAAAATCAGCTGCTGTCGCTGCTAAAAAAGCATTTTTAGCCAATAGAGTAGGTGATTTTGGGTTTTTGTTAGGTATATTATTAGTTTTTACATATACAGGAACATTAAATTTTGATGTTGCTGCTAATCAAATCGCTGAAGGAAAATTAAGTGGTTCTATATTAACTATATCAGCTATATTGTTATTTTTTGGTGCAATAGGTAAATCTGGACAATTTCCTTTACATGTATGGTTACCTGATGCAATGGAGGGTCCAACACCTGTTAGTGCTTTAATACATGCTGCAACAATGGTTGCTGCTGGTGTGTATATGGTAGCAAAAATTATGACAATATTTGCTCAAGCTGAATTTCCTGCTCTATTGGGAATGAATGCTCTAGATTTTGTAGCTTTAATTGGTGGTATAACAGCTATAATGGCAGCATTTATAGCTGTAACACAAAATGATATAAAGAAAATACTAGCATATTCAACTGTTAGTCAATTAGGTTTTATGATGCTAGCTTTAGGTATGTATACTACAGATGTAAGTCATATACATCCTGTTGGTTATACAGCTGCTATATTTCACTTATTTACACATGCTTTCTTTAAAGCAATGTTATTCTTATGTTCTGGTAGTGTAATACATGCTTGTCATACCCAAGATATTTGGGAAATGGGTGGATTAAGAAAGAAAATGCCTATAACTGCCATAACCTGTTTAATAGGTACTGCTGCAATATCTGGATTTCCTTTAACTGCTGGTTTTTGGAGTAAAGATGCTTTACTAGATTCAATGATAATTGCTAATAAATTTTATTTTATATTAGCTTCAATAGCTGCTACTTTAACGGCTTTTTATATGTTTAGGTTATACTTTGTTACTTTTGAAGGAGAATATAGAGGACATGGTCATCCTCATGAACCAGGTTGGAGAATGAAGTTTCCATTAATATTTTTATCAATACCATCTTTGTTAATAGGTTTTGTAGGAACACCTTGGGCTAATTATTTTGGACATTTTATAACTTATATACCTGTTGTTTCACATCAAGTAGAAGAACATCATCATGGACCTAATTTTCTAGTAATGGGAACATCATTGCTTATATTCATAGTTGGCTTTGGATTAGCATTTATTTTGTATGGTAAAGGTAATTATAATAAAGCTAATGAATTATCAGAAAAATTAAAAGGATTGTATAAAGCATCATTAAATAAACTTTATTTTGATGAAATATATCAATATTTTATAGATAACTTTATATTAGTATTAGCAAAAGTTTCAGCTTTATTTGATAAATTCGGTTTAGACTTAATAGTTAATGGCGTAAGCCAATTTTTTGTTTATCTAGGAAATTTAATAAGACAATTGCATAATGGTAAAGTTCAACATTATTTACTTGGTGTAATAGTAGCTTTACTATTAATGATATTTTCTTATACAAATTATTTGAAAATAGTTGAATACAAAAATTATATACTTTTAGGTTTATTAATATTATTTGTATTATTTATTATTAAAGATATAGGAGAAAAAGTAATAAATAATTTAAAAAATAAATTTTTAAGTTAAGAGGTAATAGATATATGGATCCTTTAGCATATAATAGTTTTATTCTAACTCTTTTAATATTTTTACCAATTTTAGGAAGCTTATTTATAGTCTTTTTACCTGAAAAAAATAAATTGCCACATAAAATTGCTTTGACTTTTTCAATAATTACATTCTTTTTATCATTAGCAATTGCATTAAACTTTAGACCATTACCAACTAATTCAGGAGAAATATTTAATTTTCAGTTTATAGATAAATTTAAGTGGATACCTTTTATTAATACAAGTTATCACGTAGCAATTGATGGATTAAGTATAACTATGGTTTTACTTACTTCATTAATAATGATAGTTGCAGTTTTAGCTTCTTGGAATGTTTCAAAAATGCCAAAAGTTTATTTCTTTTTGGCTTTAGTAATGCAAACAGCAGTCTATGGAGTTTTTACATCACTAGATTTATTCTTATTTTTTATAATGTGGGAATTAGAATTAATACCTATGTATTTTCTAATAGGTATATGGGGAGGTCCAAGAAGAGAATATGCAGCTATGAAATTCTTACTTTACACATCTTTTGCTGGTGCTTTTATGTTAATAGTTTTCATAGCTATTTATTTCAATACAGGAACATTTGATTATATTGAATTAGTTCAAAATAATAGAGCTTTTACAAATTTAAGTATAGGCCTTCAATTATTAGCTTTTACATCATTGTTTTTATGTTTTGCTGTAAAACTTCCTATGGTACCATTTCATACATGGTTACCTGATGCCCATGTAGAAGCACCAACAGCAATGAGTATTATTCTTGCTGGAGTTTTATTAAAAATGGGCTCATACGGAATGATTAGGTTTGGATTTGGTCTTTTTCCAAATGTATTAAAAACAGAATTAACTCAACAATTAGGCTCTTGGGCTAATGTTGGTCTTTGGTTAGCTATTTTAGGAACATTAAATATTTTATATGGTGCTTTTTTAGCATTAGCTCAAACAGATATGAAAAAAGTTATTGCTTATTCTAGTGTAAGTCATATGGGTTTTGTTCTTTTGGGTATGTCTGGATTAAATCCATCAGGAATAAATGGTGCAATACTACAAATGTTTACTCATGGAACTATAACTGCTTTAATGTTTTTATTTGTTGGTGTTGTATATGATAGAACTCATACAAGAGAAATTGCTAAACTTGGTGGATTAGGAAAACAAATGCCTATAGCTGGGGCATTTTTTGTAGCTATATCTCTTGCTGGTGTTGCTGTTCCAGGAATGAATAGTTTTGTAAGTGAATTTTTGGTGTTTTTAGGTGCATTTCAATCTCATCCTTACTTAACTGCTTTTGCTGCTTCAAGTGTTATATTTGGTGCTGCTTATACATTATGGTTAAATGAAAGAGTATTTTTTGGACCAATGCCGTCAAATTGGAAAGGATTACCTGATATTAATAAAATAGAAACTTTTAATGCTGTTTTGTTATTAACAATTGTTTTAGTAACTGGTTTATATCCTTCTTTACTAATGGATATAATAAATCCAGCTACAAAACAAATAATTAATATACTTGCTGTATAATTGGAGGTAATTAAGTTGAATTTAAATTTTGGAGTTTTTACACCAGAAATAATACTTTTATTAACAGCATGTATTGTTGTTTTTGGTGAGTGGGCTTTTAAATCAGTTGATGGAAATAACAATAAAAAAAATAGAAATATAGGTTTTGTAACTTTATTAGGACTTACCATAACATTAGCAATTTTAATTTCTTTTAAAGTTGTAAGCTATGGATTACCAACATATTTAGGTAATTTAAAAGAATCTACATTTTGGGGCTCATTTGTATTAGATGACTTATCTATCTATTTTAAAATAATAATAGTTTTTTCAGCTATTATGACTGTTCTAATATCATTTAGATATGTAAATGAAAAAATAATTCATGTTGGTGAATTTTATGCTTTATTATGTCTTGCAACTATTGGTGGGATGTTTATGTCATCAGCAGCAGAAATGATAACATTTTATCTGGGTATAGAATTAATAAGTATTACTTCTTATGTTTTATGTGCATTTAATAAGGATAATCAAAAATCATCAGAATCAGGTTTAAAATATTTAGTTGTTGGTAGTTTATCATCAGCATTGCTTTTATATGGTTTTTCTTTACTATTTGGATTAACAGGAAAATTAAATTTTGAAGATTTAGCACTTGCTCTTGAAAAATTTACAACCCCTTTAAATACAATATATGTAATAGCTATAATGATGACATTAGCTGGTATTTCATACAAAATTGCTGCTGTTCCTTTTCATATGTGGGCACCTGATGTTTATGAAGGAGCACCTACGCCTGTAACAGCTTTTTTAGCTATTACTTCAAAAATAGCTGGTTTTGCTGCATTTATAAGGTTTTTAGAAATTTTTAATCTTGATGTATCATCAAAGTTAATAATTTTAATAGCTATTTTATCTGTAGTAACAATGACAATAGGAAATGTTTTAGCAATAGTTCAGACAAATTTAAAACGATTATTTGCATATTCAAGTATTGCTCATGCTGGATATTTAATGATAGGATTTATACCTTTATTACAAGGTAAAGTGCAAGAAGTATCTACAATACTTTTTTATTTGACAGCATATATTTTTATGAATATAGGTGCTTTTGCTTCAATAATATATTTTTCAAAATATACAGGTTCTACTGATATTGATTCATTTTCTGGAGTAGCTAAAAAAGCGCCATTTTTTGCATTTGTTTTTTCAGCATGTTTGGTATCATTAGCAGGATTACCACCTTTTGGAGGTTTCACAGGAAAGTTTTACTTATTTGTAAGTGCTGTTAATTCAGGTTATACTTGGCTTGCTTTTGTTGGTGCTTTAAATAGTGTAATATCATTATATTTTTATGTTAGAATAATTAAAGTAATGTATTTTAAAGATAATAAAGAAGACTTAGTTTTAGGATTGCCAAATGCAGCATCTTTAACAGCAGCTATAATAAGTTTAGTAGGAATATTAATTCTATTTTTAGTTCCTTCTCCATTTATACAAATGGCAATAGAAGCAACTACTAGTCTTTAGGAGAAAGATTATGACTCAAAATACTATTTGTCCTATACTTACAAGTGGTAATAATGCTGTTCCTTGCATACAAGAAAAATGTGCATTTTGGGAAAAAATGTATGAAAAATGTGGTTATATATGCACAGGTGAAAAAGTGGCCGATGCTTTAGAAAGAATAATCTATACTTTAAATGAACTTAAAAATAAAATGTAGTTCTTGAAATCAAATAAATAATTTTTTTTATAGTATAATTTTTCTTATGATTATCTTTAAATAAGAGCATGTTATATCCTTTATATGAATTTCAAGCTAGAGAAAATTTAACAAAAAGTATCATAATAGATATTACAGAAAAAGCTAGAGTAGGAATATATGATTTAAATAAAGTAATATATCAACTCTATAGTAATTATAAAGAAATATTTAACAATCAAGATATTTTAGATAGTCTAAAAAAATTAGCTATTTTACATAAAGAAGCTGATATCTACCTATTAAATCCTGACTATTCAATAAGTGTTATAGGAACAACATCATCAGGAAAAAGCACATTTATTAATAGTCTATTAGGCATAAGATTATCACCTATGAATTCAGACGAATTAAGTATAGGTTCTCTTACATTTTCTTATTCTAAAGATGTTAATAATTTAGCTAAAGTAGATATAAAAACAGAGATAGCTAATAATTTATGGGATAATGGAACATTTGAAGAAGACTATAATAAAGCATACAATAGAATTAAATCTGTAATGGAAATATATAGAAAAAATTTAGAAAATAAAGATTTAAGCCCACCACATATAACTGTATATTGTAAAAACTTTTTAGGTAATAATCCAAATTTTATTGGTATAGATAATAATGTAAATATAAAGATAATGGAATTGCCTTGGTCAATAATAGCATCTGAAAGCTTCGATTTTGTAGTTAATGATATTAAATCATCTTTAACTATATTTGTAATAGATTACACTGTACTCTTTCATAAAGAAACTAAAGAAATAGACACTTTGTTAAAAAAGATATTAGATACTAAAAAAGGAACTGGTAGTGATAAATCATTAATATTTTTACTTAATAAAATTGATTTAAGAAATCAAGATGATGAAGATGTAGAAATATCAATAGAAAAATCAAAAAAAGAAATAATGAAAAGATTAGGACAAGATGAAAAGATAGATATCTGCACAATAAATTCATTATTAAACTATTACATGCAATTAATATTTACAGCATACGAAAATTATGATTTAAAATCTTATGAACCTAATATTGAAATAACAGAAGATAAAAAACTTTTTATAGAATTTATTCATAGAACTTTAAAAAATTGTTTTGTTGATCAAGCAAAAGCAATAACTGAATTAGAAGAAAATAATAACTTGTATGAAATTATTCAAAATATAAAAAAAATATTGAGAGAAAATAAAATACCTTCTTTTGAAGATTTTAAAAAGTTATGGGTAGCTTCTTTAAAGCATAGTGGAATGATTAATCTTTTTACTTTATTAAAAAATAAATCTTTAGAACATTTAAACTCAATTATATTATACAAAGGTTTAAATAATTTATTATTAGAAACTAATAGTTTAATTAACTTATTAAATGATAGTATTTCTATTTGTAAGAAAAATGATGAAGAATTTATAAATCAAGAAGACAAATATATAAAAGACAATTTTGAATTAATAAAAAATACTATTTACGATATAAAAAACAAATTAGAAAGTTCTGTAAAAAATAGTTTGGAAGCTTTAAGAGTTTTTAATGAAAATCAAAAAGAAGCAATAAAAAATTTAGATATAGGAGATATAGATCAAATACCTATTTTAGTAAGAAAAAATGTTGAAAAGAATTCTATATTAGCTTTTGAGAGAGGAATAATAGATGAAATGAGAGCTGATAAGTTCTCTTCTTTATTAGAAACATTTTATTCTTGGAATTCTAAATTTTCAAATGAAATAATAGATGATTTTGATTTTCTAAGAACTAAACTTTACAGTGAAAGAAAATTTATAGACGAAGGGCGAAAATTTGAAATAAAAGAAAATGATGTTTATGAACAACAAAAACTCGATGAAATAAAAATTAAATTTGAAAATATATGCAAGATTTTAAGTAATGTTATGAATGAAAAATATAAAATATTATTTCAAGAAAATATAGATGAAATATCTATAAGAATTAACTCTTGGTTAAGTAAAAGAATAAAAGAATTAGAAGAATCTGTAAATGAATTACTTAAAAATTTAAGAAATCAGTATGAATTAAACAAACATAAACCAGAAATTATAAATACGTTTAATCATAATTATGACTTTCTAGAACATTTAAAAATAGAACCTAAACATACAAGGAATAAAGAAGAAATAATTATTGATGAAAGACCAGTAAAAAAGTCATGGTATCAATTTTGGATAAACGAAGATAAAGTAGAAGTTATAAAAGAAGAAAAAAAATTTGAATTTTATGATTCAATAAGAAATCAAGTAACAAATTGGACAATGTCTTTATCTAATATTGAGTATATTATTTGGATTAAACTATGCGATGTTTTAAAAACTTTTTTTGAGATTGCTTTAAATTATTATGATAACATTTTAAACAAAATATTAAATGATGTTGTTGAAATAATAAATAAAGAATTTTCAAATTTAGAAGTTACAAAATATAATATAGACAAAAAATGGAAAGATGTTTATACTCTATATGATAAATTAAAAGATATAAATATTTCACTACATCATTTATCAGAAATACCTTTAAATTAAACTTTTAAAACTATATCACCATCTTTTTTTATTTTACTCATACAAGTTAAAATATTTATATTTTTACTTCCTGATATTTTTTTAGAATTTGGACAATCAATATTTTCTATACCTTTTACTACTTCTACCATGCAAGAAAGACAAGAACCATATTTACAACCATAAGGTAAGTCAATGCCTTTTTTTAAAGCTTCATCTAAAATATTTTTTCCTTTTTCTATTTCTATTACTTTATTATCTATAAGTCCAACAAATCTAACTTTTGCCATTATTAAACATTAATTAGTCAAGTTTTATAAGATTCTAACTGTAAATTTACCTATACCAGAACTTGCACCTGTAATTAAACAAAGTTTTTTCATTTTTAATCCCTTTTTAATTTTACAATCTTACCATCAAATATTTCTACAATGTTTTTTATATAATTTTCTTTTTCTTCCATTTGATAATTATCTGAAACACTTTCTTGATAATTTATTTCTTTTAAATCTTCAGTTAATTTATTATTTTCTTTTAAATCATCTTCTTTTTTAGAATTTTTTTCTAATGTTTCATCTAAAAATTTATTGGTTTGAGAAACTTTTAAGTCTATATCTTTAGAAATCTTTTTTATTACTAATTTATATTTTTCTCCAAGAACTTTATTCATACATTCTTGAAATTTGTCTTGTTTTCTCTTTAATAGTTCTATAAATGCTTCATTTTCAAAACTTATAGTAAAAATTTTATTATTAGTATCTATATTATCAATTTTTGCATTGGTAATTAGAGCATAAGTTGGGGGTGTTTTTATTTTTGCTACATTTAAAATTTTTTCCCATATTTCATTAAAGTTATGATTATCGTTGATAATACTATCATTTGTTTTTTCATCTTCTGATACCTTTGAGTTACTAGAAGTTGTATAATTAGTTTGTACTTTTAATTTGTTTCTTTCCAAATCATTTATTCTATTTTCTAATTGAATTAGCTTATTTTTTAATTCATTTATTAAACTACTATCTATTGAATTATTTTGATTACAATTAATTAATTGATTATTTTTAGGAATTTTACATAATTGAACAAAATTTATTTCCAACCATAATTGAGCTTGTGTAGTTCTTTTTATTTTATCCATTAAAGAATCTAGTAAATTGATTATTTCTAATATTTCATTATTTGAAAAATAATTAACTATTTCTTGAATTTCTTTTATATTACTTGAAGGAACTTCTAAATATTCAGCTATTGAAGGAGAATTTTTTACTATAAGTAAATTTCTAAAAAATGAAATTGTCTCTGTAACTATTACAGAAGGATCATTACCAGCTTTTAGTAAATTATTTATTTCTTCTATAATAGAAACAGGATTATTTTCATAAATATTTTTAGCTATGTTTTTTAAATATTTAAATCCTATTAATCCTAAGACTTGAGATATTAACTCATTTGATATATTTTCATTTACATCTATTGCAAATGAACTTATTTGATCAAGTAAGCTTAAAGCATCTCTTAGACCACCATTAGATTTTTTAGCTATTGCTAATAAAGACTCATCAGAGATTTTTATATTTTCTTTTTTTGATATATATTTAAGTCTATTAAATAAGGAATTTATAGGTATTCTTTGAAAATCAAATTTTTGACATCTTGATATTATAGTTGGCAGTATTTTATGAACTTCTGTAGTTGCAAGTATAAAAACAACTTTATCAGGTGGTTCTTCCAAAGTTTTTAATATTGCATTAGAAGCATCAACTGTTAGCATGTGGAATTCATCTATTATATAAACTTTATATTTACCTGATACAGAAGAAAATTTAACTTGTTCTATTATAGATCTAATTTCTGATATACCTCTATTAGATGCTGCGTCTATTTCTATAATATCAAGAGAGGAACCATTCATAATCTCAATACAAGATTTACATTTATTACAAGGAGAATAATTTTTCAAGTTTTCACAATTAAGAGTTTTAGCTAGTATTCTTGCCGTAGTTGTTTTACCTGTTCCTCTAGGACCACAAAATATATAAGCATGACTTATTTTATTAGTTTTTATGGCATTTAATAGAGTTTTTGATATATGCTCTTGACCAACTAAATCATCAAAAACAAGAGGACGCCATTTTCTATATAAAACTTCGTGTGACATAAAAATTTATTTAAGCATTTTCTAATATAATATGATAACATTCTATTATATGCATAATAAAAAAATTTTAGGTTATTCAATATATTTTAAAAAAGAAAAAGATGCACAAGATTTTTTTTCAAAAGTTCCAGAGATATTTTCACCTAGATTTAATAAAGAAGATAAAGAAGTTATTTTACTAGGAATAAATAGAGTTCATAAAGAAGATTTTTCATATGTTTTTAAAAAAGAAGGTTATAAACTTGAAATTGACCCTATAAAAATAGAATTTATCCAAATTCTCTATGAAAGATAAACTTTATAAACCTTTATATTCTGGTTTTCTTTTTTCTTGAAATGCTTTTAAACCTTCTATTCTATCTTGTGTATATATACAAGTTTGATATGCTTCCGTTTCAAATGCTAAACCTGTTTCAATATCAACTTCACATCCTTTATTTATAGCTTTTTTAGCCTGTTCTATTGCTATAGGTGCATTTTCACAAATCATTTGAGCAATATTATAACATTCTTCTAATAAAGTTTCTTGTTTAGTTACTTTATTAACAAGTCCAATTTCTAAAGCTTCTTTTGCATCTACTATTCTACCGGTAAATATTAATTCTTTAGCCTTACCATAACCTATTAATCTTGTAAGTCTTTGAGTACCACCAGCACCAGGTATAATTCCAAGTTTAGTTTCTGTAAGGCCCATTTTTGAATTTTCTGATATAATTCTTATATCAGTAGCCAAAGCTAACTCAGTTCCACCACCTAAAGCTACTCCGTTTATAGCAGCTATTACAGGTTTAGGAAAATTAGCTATTTTATTAAAAGTTTCTCTTATGTTATAAATAAATTCTTTTATCTCTAGTTCACTTAAAGTAATTCTTTCTTTTAAATCAGCACCAGAACAAAAAGCTTTTCCTTTACCTGTTATTACCAATACTCTTACATTTTTGTCAAATCTAATTTGTTCTATTTTTTCTTTTAAATTGAATAATAACTCTCTATTTATTGAATTTAAGATATTTTCTCTATTTAAATAAAGAGTAGCAATTTTTTCTTTGATATCTAAAATAATACTTTCATTTTCCATAATTTGTAACTTTAATTGATAAAATAATCTTGTTATAGTATAATAGCTAATAATTAATTTGTAGTTTTTTGTAAAGGATATTTAATAATAGATGAAAATAACACAACTTATAGATTTCTTAAAAGATGTTCCTTTATTTAATCATTTAAATAATAATGATTTAGAACAAATAGCTAATATATGTTCTGAAAGGTTTTTTGAAAAAGGTAAAATCATATTTTATGAAGAAGATTTAGGAACTAGCTTTTACATAATAGTTTCAGGTCAAGTAAAGATTGTTATGGTATCTAATGAAGGCAAAGAACATATTTTAGGATTGTTAAAAGAAAGAGACTTTTTTGGTGAAATATCTTTATTAGATGGAGAACCAAGGTCAGCTACTGCTATAGCATTAGAAGATACTGAAACTATTACAATAACAAGAGATGATTTTACTAGACTACTTAGAAGTAATCCTGATATATCCTTAAAAATAATGTTCACTCTTTGTAAAAGATTAAGAAAAGCTGATAAACAAGTTGAAAGCTTAGCTTTTTTAAGTGCACAAGGTAGAGTAGCTAGAGTTATACTTGATTTAGCTGATGAAAGAGGAGAAGAAAAAGATAATAAAATAGTTATATATCATAGAATGACAAGACAAGAACTTGCTAATATTGCTGGAACATCAAGAGAAACATTAACAAGAGTTCTTATGGATTTTAACGATAATAAAATAATCAATATTGGTAAAAATAGAATAGAAATTCTAGATAAAAAAAGACTAAAAGAGCAAATTTTTTAATGTTAAGGAAAATTATTCTATTAGTAATTAGTTTATTTATCTCATCTTGTTCATTAGGTATAAGTAAAATAAAAGAAGATAATCAAATAGAATATATAAGTAATTGTAGTTTAGATAATATCATAAAAATTTCTTTGATTGGCAATGCAAAACCTTTTGTAACATCTAAAAATATTATAGGTCGGATAAATAGATTTGTTGTTCCATATACAAGAAACACAACTTTAATCAATATTGAAATAGATAATAATTCTGATAATGATTTTATTTTTGAACCTATAAGATTTTTAATAAAAATAGATAATAATGAAATAAACTATTTGACACTTGATTATTTTAAAAAAAAATGGCCAACATCTATTGTTTTAACAACTGAACAATTAATTGATCAATCCATAGCTATTGGAGAAGTTATAAGGACTATAGTAAAAAAAAAATTAATAAATAAAAAAGAAAAATTTTCTTTTATCATACCTTTTGAAAAAATAAGCGTAAATAAATTTTTATTTATAGGTGAATTTAAAATAAATCAAGAAACTAAAATTATTAATTGTGAGTTTATAAAAAAGTGAAATATTTATTAATTTTTTTTCTAGTTATAATAAACTCGTGTGTAGCAAGAGAACTTGTATTAAAAGATTCTTTGATAAACTTTGACAATTTTAATAATAAAATTTTTATAAGTAAAACTTCTTTTGATAATAAATCAAATGATAATATAGCTCAAGAAATTAATAAAGAGATAATAAAATTATTTAAAAATAATGAAAAAGTAAAAATTATTGATAAAATTGAAGAAAGTAATTTGATAGTAGAATCAAAAATAATAGATTTTACTGAAAGTATTTATTTAGATCAATATAATTCAATTTATAGTAATATAAACAATAGAAATTTTGTTAATTTACAGTTATCTTTATCTTTGGAAATTAAAATTATAAATAATGGTAATAACAATATACTACTTAATGAAAATGTAAATGATATAGAATCTATACAGCTTAATAATATAAGTGATATACAAATTGAAGCTTTAAATAATAAAAATGATAATCTATACATAGATTTAAGAAATAAGTTAATACAAAATATAATAAAAAAAATTTCTTATTACATAAATCCATCATATATTTATGTAAATGTTAGCGAATAAATAACTAAACATTTTTATAAAATTTACTAAAAAAATTTTTAACTTTATATATAAAATATTTTTTATTTATTTTTTTATTATTATATTTTTATTAAAGAGCTTTATTTTCAATAATAAAAATATTATTATTATAGTAAAAGTATATATTATATTTATTGGAGGTAAAAAATGCCTACATTAGGTAGTGTGTCAGGAAATGCTTTAGCATCATTAACATCTATAGATAAATGGATTGCTACCCTGAACTCTACTGTTGGAGGTGCTGCAAGAACTGGATATAAAGCATCAAAAATAACATTTGGTGGTGGCACTACAATGATTGAAAAATTTGCTCAAGGTGGTGCCCTAGGTATTCAATTTGCTGAACAAGCACTGACCGTTGGTTCTACAAATGTTGATTTTTCAGAAGGGCAAATATCAGCTTCTACTGAATTTACTCATATGGCTTTAAATGGTTCTCAAAATGCTTTTTTCATGATTTCTGATAAGCCTATACCTACTTCAGGTGATATTACTGCAGGAACAAAGTTTTATTACACGAGAGATGGAGAATTTTTTTTAGATGATCAGAGAAGATTAAGAACTAGAGATGGATTATTTGTTGTTGGTAGGAGAATTGACAACGCTGGTGCAACAACAGGAATTATGAATATAGATACATCATCTGCTCAAAGTGGTACAGGCTTAGTTACTTTAACAATACCGAATTCTGTTACAGATCCAGAACAATACTTAAATGATGTTTTAGAAGCTCATAATACTCCCCCAACAGATTGGTCAGCAATAGCTAATCAAGGTGGTAGATCTATATTTTTTCATGCTTATATAAAAGACTTACAAGCTCTTAGATTTTCTAAATATGGTTCTACTGTTTTTGAACAAGCTACACCTAATATACCTGCTGGTTCTACACTAAATCCAGTTGATTTTTTTAGAGATGCATCAAATCAAAGTAGTTTAGTCAGAGTTAGTGGTAATTCTCTAGAAGCTTCAAATGTTCAATTACCAAGTTCATTAACAGAGTTATCGTTGGCACAAAAAATATATGCTGCTTTAACAAAAGTTATACAAATAGATCAACAAAAATTAGATAATATTATGAATTTAATTAGATAATTTATATATTATAGTTAAAGATAATATATAAAGTTTGTTCCAATTCTTTATCAATAAAATATATTTTTCTAAAATATTAGAAAATATTAGATGAAATGTTACTCGTTGTCGTTGAATAAATGAATTTGAAACCTTGATAATACAAACTTTCAACTAATACCAATTTTTATAATAAATGGTGCATAATTAATAGTTAAAAATAAAGTATAAAAAATTAAAAAAAACTATAAGTTTTTAATAAATTACTTGACATATAAGAATTTTAGTACAATATAATTATACAAAATTGTAACTATAAAAAACATTAACTTTTAATGCACTATCAATTTAATAAATTGGTATAATTTTTCTATACTCTCTTTTAACCTTATTTTTAATATCATAACTATATACAAAGACTTAATTACTACTATATAAGTATAACATGCATTATCTATTATGAAAATTGTTATTAATAACCACTGCTTGGAATTGAATTACCTTGACAAATATTTAGTTTTACATTATATTTTTTAATAACAAAAAAATAGTTAGCAATAACTAAGCGTTATTTTTGAAAATTTAAATTAAAGGAGCTTATTTTTAAAGTAATCTTGCTAAATGTTTCTGATGTTTCTTGGAATAGATTGTTTATTCAGTATTTATCACACAAAGCAATGTGGTATGTAAAAGAGTTTTTATTTTTAGACAGGTTATATCCGTTACTTAAAACCTGTAATGTATATGATATAAAAAAAGAAGACATTAAACTACGTAATAAAGAGTTAATTCATTCTGAATGTGATAAAAAAAATAATAAAAATATAAATGCAATAAAAAATTTATTACATTATGGAGTCAATCATCTTGAGAATATTATGATAGGAGTTTTAAAAACTTATATCTATGGAATAATCATAAGTTTTAATAATATACAAATATCTAAATTATAGGAATAATTCATAGGAGGAAAAATATGTTAAAAGATAAAATAAGTAAAGATTTAACTTTGGCAATGAAGAACAAAGATGAAAAACTTGTAATGGCATTAAGAAACATAAGAACTAAAATAATAGAAGCTGAAAAAAAACAAGTAGAAACTCAAGTAAGTGATCAGGAAGTTATATCTATTTTAAGCAAACTAGCAAAAGAAAGAAAACAATCAATAGAAGCATACCAGAAAGCAAATAGAAATGATTTAGTAGAAAATGAAATTTTTGAACTAAAAGTAATAGAGTCTTATCTACCTAAACAAATGAGCAATGAAGAAATTACTGAAAAAGTTTTAGAAATAATAAAAGAAAATAATTTTTCTACTATAAAAGATATGGGAAAAGTAATGAAAATATTTAATGAAAAATATGCTGGACAAGCAGATAATAAAATTGTTAGTGATATTGTAAAATCAAATTTATCTTAGGAAATTAAAGTAATGAAAAAAAATAAATTAATTATTTTCTCTTATGCTATACCTTTATTCATAATATCAAGAAAAATTTATAAGCTTTTGAAAAGAGAATCTGAAAGAAATAAATTAAAAGATTCTGTTGTTATAATAACTGGTGCATCTGAAGGTATAGGAAAAGAACTAGCTATTGAATTTGCAAAACAAGGAAGTAAAATTGTTTTAGCTTCTCGTTCTATTGATAAATTACAAAAAGTAGAAAATCAATTAAAAGAAAAATATGTCAATTGTGAAGCTATATCTGTTCCAACTGATGTTTCAAGGAAGGAAGATTGCATTAATCTTATAGAAACTACTTTGGAGAAGTTTAATAAAATAGACATTCTTATAAATAATGCTGGTATAGTAACCTATGACTATTTTTATAATACTAGTGATGAAGAAATAAAAAAAATAATGGATGTTAATTATTGGGGAGTTATACATTGTACTAAAGCTGTGTTACCTTATATGATGAAGAATAAAAAAGGTAGGATTGTTAATATCTCAAGTTTTGTAGGAAAAAGAGCTATGCCTGGAATGTTAGCTTATAGTTCATCAAAATTTGCTATACAAGCAATAGGTGAGGGTTTAAGAGCAGAATTAAGAAAATATGGTATAAAGGTTACAACAATATGTCCTACAGCAACAAAAACTGAATTACTTAGTAATGCTTTATCAAAAAGAGTTAAATTTTCTCAAAATATAGGTATGAGTGCTAATAGAGTAGCGAAAGAAACTATAAATGCTATGCTTGAAAATAAAAGAGAGCATATTATAGGAATACCTGAAAAAATATTTTTATTTACTAATAATTTCTTTGCTTCATTTTATGACTTTGTTTTATCTTTTGCACCTAAATTTATGTTAAAGGACTAAAGTATAATTATTATGAAAAATACAAAATCTTTAAGTTTATTTGAAAAAGCAAAAGAATTAATACCCGGTGGAGTTAATAGTCCTGTAAGAGCTTTTAAGTCTGTAGGTGGGAATCCATTATTTATAAAAAAAGCTAAAGGTTCAAGACTTATAGATGAGGATAATAATAAATATATAGATTATGTTTGTTCTTGGGGACCAATGATTTTAGGTCATGGAAATGAAGAAGTTTTAGAAGCTATACATAAACAATTAGAAATTGGTATAAGCTATGGTACTTGTTCAAAAAAAGAAATAGAAATTGCTGAATTAATAATAGAAGCAATGCCTTCTATTGAGATGTTAAGAATGGTTAATTCTGGAACTGAAGCAACAATGAGTGCAATAAGATTAGCAAGAGCTTATACTAAAAAAGATAAAATTATTAAATTTAAAGGATGTTACCATGGTCATGGTGATATGCTTTTATCTGAAGCTGGTTCAGGTATTGCAACATTAGGAATACCAGGATCACCGGGAATAACTAATAACACAGCAAAAGATACTTTAACAGTTGATTACAATAATATTGAACAATTAAAAGAAGTATTTGAAACTTACCCTTATGATATTGCTTGTGTGATAATAGAACCTGTTGTTGGAAATATGGGAGTTGTTAAACCAATAGATAATTATTTACAAGAAATAAGAAAACTTTGTGATAAATATGATACCTTACTAATATTTGATGAAGTTATGACAGGTTTTAGATTAGCTTATGGTGGAGCTCAAGAAATATATAAAGTAAAACCTGATTTAACTTGTCTAGGTAAAATTATTGGTGGTGGATTACCTGTTGGTGCTTATGGTGGTAGAAAAGATATTATGAAAATGGTAGCACCATCAGGTCCAGTCTATCAAGCAGGCACATTATCAGGTAATCCTTTAGCTATGACTGCAGGACTAGAAACATTGAAAATTATAAGACGACAAAAGGATAGTTTTTATAAAGAGTTAGATAAAAAAGCAGAAAAAATAGCAAAAGGAATAGAAGAAGCTTCAAGAAAATATGATATAGACATTTGTTTAAGTGGTATAGGTTCAATGTTATCAATATTTTTTATAAATGAGCCTGTTATTAATTATGAGATAGCTAAAAAATCTAATGTAGGAATGTTTAATAAATTTTTTCATAGCATGTTAGAACAAGGTATTTATTTACCACCTTCTCAATTTGAATCATGGTTTATATCAATTTCTCATACACAACAAGATCTAATAAAAACTGTTAATTCAATAAAATATTCATTCAGTTTATTAAGGGAAAGCTTGAATGAAGAAAGAAAATAATATCTTAACTCATATTATACTTATAATAGCAAGTTTTATATCTATATTTCCTGTTATATGGATATTTTCGACTTCATTTAAGTATAAATCAGATGTTTTAAAGCCTAGTATATCTATAATACCTGAAAATCCTACATTATCAAATTATACTTATGTTTTGACTATGGATAATTATATATTTTGGAAATGGTTAATTAATAGTGTTTTTATAGCAATTATAACAACAATTATAGGGTTATTTTTAGCATCTACAACAGCTTATGCATTTTCAAGATTTGAGTTTTGGGGAAAGAAAACTTTACTTTTTTCATTTTTATTAACGCAAATGTTCCCAGGAGCAATACTTATAGTTCCTTTATATAATATAGTAAAAAATATGAGCTTATTAGATACATATATAGGTCTTATTATTGCATACTCTACAATATCATTACCATTTTGTGTTTGGATGTTGAAAAGTTTTTTTGATACAATACCAAAATCATTAGACGAGGCAGCTATGGTTGATGGTTTAAATGCTTTTTCTACGTTTTGGAAAATAATATTACCTTTGTCTTTACCTGGTTTAGCAGTTACAGCTTTTTTTTCATTCATTACGGCTTGGAATGAGTTTATGTTTGCTTTAACATTTATGAGTTCAAGTAATCACTATACATTACCAGTAGGTTTAAGAACATTTGTTTTTGAATTTAATACGGATTGGCATTATATGGCAGCAGGTGCAGTAATTGTAACTTTACCTGTTTTATTCTTCTTTCTTATAGCACAGAAGTTTTTAATATCAGGTCTAACTACTGGAGGAGTAAAAGGTTAGTAGTGCTTAAAAAATAGTAAAATTAATTTTTTTAATATAAATAATTATAATTTTTGACATTAAAGTTAGAAATCTTATTAAAAGTAAAGTAAAATATTACAAAGTAATATTTTTAATTTTTACTACAAATGAAGAAATTAACTTTGTATTTTTTAACTCTTTTTTTATTTTCTTGTTCTTCAAATATTCCAAAATGGGATAAGTTCAAAGTTGATAATGAACATAAATCTTTTAAAGAAACTGAGTCTTTAAAAAATTTTAATTTACTAGAAATTAAAGTTAATAAATTTAATACTGGTGGACCTATTGTAAATTCTCCTTTATTGATAGGTAATAATATATATTTTGGTTCTTTAGATAAAAACTTTTATTCAGTAGATATTCTTACACTAAAAGAAAATTGGAAATTTAATTCAGGAAAAGCTATATTTTCATCCCCTTTATTTTCTGACAGTATTATATATTTTGCTTCTGGGAATAATATGTATGCTGTTCGTGCTGATAATGGAAATAATCTATGGACATTTACAGAATCTAAAAGTACTATATATTCTTCACCAATAAAAGTTAATAATACTTTGTATTTTGGTTCTTCAGATAATACTATTTATGCTTTAAATTCTCAAACAGGAAAACTTATTTGGTTATTTAATAAATATAAAGCTAAAGCAACAATTAGCACTATATCTTATAGTAATGGTAATTTATATTTTGGCTCTGAAGACAAAAATATATACTCTCTAGATTTAAATGGCAATGAAAAGTGGAAATTTAAGACAAATGGTCCTGTATCAACACCATCTATAAGTAAAGGTTTAGTACATTTTGGTTCTGATGATGGAATTTTTTATACTCTAGATGCAAAAACTGGTATAGAAAGATGGCGATTTAAATCAGGTGGTCCAATAATAGGTTCTCCTGCAATATCAGAAAAATATGTTTATTTTGGTTCATGGGATAGTTATATATATTGTTTGAATATAAATAATGGTGATTTGGTATGGAAATATAAATCAGGAGGACCAATAACAGGCTCACCTATAATAACAAAAGATGTTGTTTATTTCGGTTCATGGGATAATAAATTATATGCTTTAGATTTATTAAATGGTCAAAAAATAGGTGAATTTTCTGCTGAAGATGTTGTAGCTTCACCAATCATATATGATAAAACATTAATATTTGGTTCATGGGATGGAAAATTGTATATCTTATCTGATAAAAAATGAGTTTGTTAAATTACAAAATATATGAGTTTGTTAAATTACAAAATATACAATAGACTTGTTGTATGCTTATAATTAGTTCATTATATAAAAGTTAAATAATCCACAAGATACACCTATAATTCTATTATAGAGATTAATATCAGTTATTTTTAATTTTTCAAACATTATTTTATATTTTTTACTCTACAAATACTATGCTCTACTTTTATTATAATTTTCCACTCAAAATGCAACACTTATTAAATTTGAAATATAGGTTATCAGGATTTTTCAGGTTACTAGTGAAATATTTACAATGCTTTACAAATAAGTATTTCACTAAAATGCAACAGTTTAATAGGATTAACTAGGATTATTTAGGATTAATTAGGATAAAATTTTAGGATATATAAGAGACTCTAAAACCAACAGTAGCAAAAATATTAGTTCTTGTGTATAATAATGAATTAGCAAACAAGCCTGCACTAGTAGAGTCTTGATAACTACCCCCTTTTAATAGCATTTTTTCACCAGAATTACGCATAGAGACAGTTCCTTTAGCATTTTCAAATAACTGTCCAGAAGAAGTTAAAGAAGGAGCAATAAGCAACTGTTTAATTAAATTTAAATCTGAGTTAGTAGCGGTAACAGACATATTTTTCCAAGCTACAGAAGTAGTGTCTTCATTAACAGAATTAGTAACAGAGTTAGCAATAACAGGTTGTCCTACATTTTCAGTAGTAGAGTTGGTGTTATCAGGAGCAGTGGAGTTAAAATAAATATTTCTAGCAGTCCAATTTTCTTCAGGTAAAGTGAAATGATTATCAGAGGGGCATAGAATTTGACCATTATTAGTTTTAAATAAATCAGTCCATTCCCAGACATTACCGACTAAATCAGCAATTCCAAAAGGAGTATTATTATGATACCAACTCATAGGACCAGAGCCCACTAAAGTTCTAGGAGTGCCAGAGGAATCACCAGGAGGTTTATTATCAATTCTTCTACCAGTTTCGAATTGAGCTTCATTACTTCTACCATTTTGAGTATTACCTCTAGGTTGGAAGTTGTTTTTCATACAGAACATAGTAATAGCCGACCATTCAAATACATTAGTGAGATGCCAACCAGTACCTTTATCAGTAGCTCTGGATTTAGCAGTATTAAAATTAATACTAACAGTAGGAGATTGATTAGGTAGAGAAAGAGCAACTCCATCATGAACAGTAGATTGAAATTTACCTATGAATATTTCAGGTTTTTCAACACCATTAACTAAGAAAGCAGGATGAACACCAGTACCTAAAGAGGGGTCAATATCTTGAAGATTAAATTTAGGAATAACACACATAATAGAGGGGTAACCTTTAACATCATAAATAACAGTGTTTCTACCACCACTAGCAGCTTCAACAGATTGTCTTAAATTATCAGGAATAGAAATAGTAATTGGCATATAACCTCCTTAAACAGCCCATAATTGTAAAGTTATAGAATTAATATCAAAATCAAGTTCTTGAAGTTCGTAGTTATCATCAAGAAAAAATCTTTTAGGTGGTATGATAATATTAGCAATATATTGTCCATTAGGTATTTCAGAGATAATATTATCATTTAGGAAAAGATTAATAATTTTCTGAGTATCAGATTGTCTTTGTTGACAATCAATAGAGTATTGATTATCAAAAGTAATAGTATTACCAGTGATGTGAAAAGATATTTTATCACCCTCATTAATATGCAAAATATTCATAAATTTCTCCTTTAAGAGTTATTAATAACAGTCCATTTAATTTGAACATTATCAGCAGAGCCAAGCATTTCAACATTAAAACCATTAGTAGCTTTGTTTTTTACAGCTAATCTACTAATAGCAGAGATATTAGTAGCATTTTCAATTTCTAATAAAACAGTATAGTTATTGTTTAGTAAAGTAAAAGGTAAAGCTACATAAGAAGAAGGAGTGAAATTAGTAATCCAAGAATTATCAGCTTGAATAATTCTATTATCAGTAAGAGTAACAGAATTTAAATTTGAAGCAGTATCATTAGCAGGTATATTAAGAGTATAAAGTAATAAAGCATCATTAGGAACAGATTGAGCTAAATCAACTCTATAAGAGTTGTCATTTTGTTTTTTAAGATAAGCATAATAAATTTTATCAGAAGAAGTTTCATTAGTAGGGACAGAGACATGATAATCGTCATCATCTAAAGATATAATTTCACCATTAATTCTAGCAGTAGAGAAATTACCCGATGTAATAGTACCAGTTCTTGATAGATGTAAAGCTCTAATATCAGCTTTAGTAAGAGTAAAACCAGATACAACATATTTGTTTTTAATAAAAGTTGCTCCTTGAATGATAAGTCTCTTTTCAATATTATCAATTTCAGCAGCTAAGGTATTAAGTATTTCCAAAGCATACATAGAGAAAGAAATAATATTATTTTGATTTTCAGGAGTATAAGCATCATATTGATCTAATCTTTCATCAAGGTTATTATATGTTCCTCTTGCATTAACAACTTCATCAGCAATTTGTTTAAGCCATTTAGTTCTATTAGCTAATTGTTTAGCTTGAATATTAGCGATACCAGTAGGACCACCTAAAACAGGGTCAGTAGTTTCAATTTGATAAATACCATTTTCCCAAGTAGTAGTTTCAGTTAAATTAGCCATAGTTACCTCCTAAAAAATAATAGTCCAAGTGCCAGCAAGAGAAATATCATCAGCTTTCTCAATAAGCCCTCTTGTTTTTCTTGCAAAGAGAGTATTATCAGAGCAAATAAGTCCAAATTCTCGTATTTGTTTTCCATTAGCTTCAGTATCTAATAAAGTCCAATTAAATCTGACTTGATTAACAGAAGGAAAAGTATATGAAGATATATTTTTAACAAAAGAAGAAGTCAAAGATGTATCGTCTGGAGTAGGACCTAATCCATTTGTTCCAAACCCTATTTTAGTAATAGTTTTACCAGCACCTGCACCAGCTATTAATTTAGCAAGAGCTTCTTTTGCTGTATTTACAATAAGATTTTTATCTATATAATCTTCAATTAAATGTCCTTTTTTAAAAACTTTTAGTTCAAAAATACCTTGTAATGTAATAATATCTTTTAAATTCATTATACATACTCCATAGTTTGTATATAACCAATATGTGTTATTGGTTCTTTGTAATTGTATTCTCCATTATATAAAATAGATGAGTTATAAAATACTGTTTCATTTTCTTTTAAACCGAAGTAATTATATGTTCCATTGTATTTAAATGCTGTATTTATAGTTAGGTCCATATAAGTATCAATAGCAGAGAAATTATTATTACCATAGAAGAAATTTTGATAGTAAAAATTACCATCATATCTTGGTAGTATTTGACAAATGTCAGAATATTCTAAATTACTATTGATAAAATATTCATCTTGTTTATTGTTGTATGTAAAACCATCAGATATAAATTCAGAGAAATCATATTGAGAATTGTAATAAAAACTACCATCAAATAATTTTTCTCTTCCTTGATTATAGTTTATTGTTCCATCATAAGCTAAATTAGGTTTATGTAAATCATTTAAAGTTAAATCTAAATTTGTATAGAGATTTTCAGCTATATCAAATAAGTAATTTTCATTTGTATTTAAATTTATATCAAAGTTTTGAATATCAACAGCTGGTAATTGGTTATTTCCATACGATAAGATATTATCATATCTAAAGTTACCATTAAATAAAATATCAACTTCAACATTGTCAGAAGATATTAAGTTAGAATTGATAAAATATTCATCTTGTTTATTGTTGTATGTAAAACCATCAGATATAAATTGAGAGAAATCATATTGAGAATTGTAGTAAAAACTACCATCAAATAATTTTTCTCTTCCTTGATTATAGTTTATTGTTCCATTGTATCTAATACCCCAAGGTAATAAATCATCATAAACAATAGTTATTATTGAATAAAGAACATCAATAAAATTATCAAAGTTGTCAAATAAAGTAGATTTAAAAGATAGTAAATTTAAATGGCTTCTTTCATTTTTGTATTGATTAATCAAATCAATAAGTTTATTTATAGTTGAATGTGTAAGTTCTTTACTTTCACCTATGTCAATAATCACATCAAATAAAGCCCATCTTGTAGTTTCTGAATAAGTGAAATTATTGTCATAGTTATATTGTCCATCATATAATATTGGTTGTTTGTCTTGAATAATATTACAATCATAATAACCTAGAGCTTTTATACTTTCTTTTATAGAGAAAGGAGTTCCTTTATGTTTATGTAGTAAAATAGCTTTTTTGATAATATTTCTTTTTTCTTCAATAGTAGTAGCTAAGTCATAACCATCAATACTAAATTGAATAGCTAAAATATCAAGTAGATTTTCATTTACATTTTCAATATTAGAATAGATAATATTACTTGATATTTTATTGATTAAATCCTGTAAAGGTTGCTCTAAACTATCAAGTAAATTTTCTAAAGTTTCACATTTTAAATAAAGTAAATCTTTAATCATATATAACTAGTGTATTAATGATAAATATCTTATTCAAGCAATATTTTTAAAAAGCAGTTCTCAAAGATTTATTTTGTATTTTAGATAATACAGAAGTAATTTGTTTTTCAATATCTGAAGTCATTTGGTTTATTTGAGTTTTATCTACATTACCATTAATAGTAATGCCACCTAAATTAACAGTAATAATATTTTGATTAGGTTTATTATTATTAAGATTATTGTTTTTTATTTGAAGAGTTTGTTGTTTTAAATTTAAGTTGTTAAAACTAGGTGTTTCAACAATTTGTTTTATAGGTTGAACTAATGAATATATATTATTTTCAGGTGGTATAACAACTTGTTTTATGGTCTGTATCAATGGTGTTAAAGTAAGTTTAATAGGTTCTATTACTTGCTTAATAACTTGAACTAAAGGACTAATAGAAGTTTTTGCTGGCACAATTACTTGCTTTATTACTTGTGTTAGTGGTAATAAACTCATCTTAATAGGTTCTATTATTTGCTTAATAACTTGAACTAAAGGACTAATAGAAGTTTTTGCTGGCACAATTACTTGCTTTATTACTTGTGTTAGTGGTAATAAACTTATCTTAATAGGTTCAATTACCTGCTTAATAACTTGAACTAAAGGACTAATAGAAGTTTTTGCTGGCATAACTACTTGTTTTATTACTTGTGTTAGTGGTAATAAACTCATCTTAATTGGTTCTATTATTTGCTTAATAACTTGAACTAAAGGACTAATAGAAGTTTTTGCTGGCACAATTACTTGCTTTATTATCTGTATCAATGGTGCTAAAGTAAGTTTAATAGGTTCAATTACCTGCTTAATAACCTGAACTAAAGGACTAATAGAAGTTTTTGCTGGCATAATTACTTGTTTTATTGTCTGTATCAATGGTGTTAAAGTAAGTTTAATTGGTTCTATTATTTGCTTAATAACTTGAACTAAAGGACTAATAGAAGTTTTTGCTGGCATAACTACTTGTTTTATTACTTGTGTTAGTGGTAATAAACTCATCTTAATTGGTTCTATTATTTGCTTAATAACTTGAACTAAAGGACTAATAGAAGTTTTTGCTGGCACAATTACTTGCTTTATTATCTGTATCAATGGTGCTAAAGTAAGTTTAATAGGTTCAATTACCTGCTTAATAACCTGAACTAAAGGACTAATAGAAGTTTTTGCTGGCATAATTACTTGTTTTATTGTCTGTATCAATGGTGCTAAAGTAAATTTAGATGGTTCTATGGATTGTGTAGAATTACCTATTGATTTAGATAAATTTAGATTACTTACTTTACCTAAAATTGATTGGAATTTATTAATTAAGGGATTAGCTGTTATACTTTCTGTTATGGTTTCAATAAGTCTAATTTTATGAATGTCTCTTAATGGACCTTCTTTAGCTGGTGAAAAAGGTAATAAATTTCTAACTTTAGATACAACACTTTTCATTGTTTCAAAAGGTTTATTAATAGCTGATTTAATACCTTGTGTTAAAGAATTAATAATATTAGCACCAGCATTAAAGAAAGAAGTAGCCATATTGATAATGAAATTAAGAGCTTTACCTATTGCTTGTCCTACAATTTTACCCCAATTTTGAGCAGCTTTACCAGTATAATCAAGAGGTTTAAAGAAAGACATAATAGAAGATGTAACAGTATTAACAATAGGAACAATCATAGGAAATAAAGTTTTAATAGAGTTCCAAATAGAGCTTGTAAAATTCAAAAATGAATCTAATAAAGGTTTTAAAACAGGTGATACAGATTCTTTTATGCCAGCAAAAACACCTTTAAAGAAAGCTGAAATAGGTTTCCAATATTTAATTATTAAAATAGCAGCTCCAGCTATTGCTAAAGCAAACCACCCTATTGGAGTAGTAAATAATGCAATAGCAAAAGATTTAATAGAGGCTATAATAATAGGAAAATTTGAAATAAAAGCTATAGATAGACTTTTAATAGTAGCAATAACAACAGGGATATATGCGAAAATAGTCCTAAAGATTGTAAAAATGGGAGAGAAAATTGTTTTAATAAGTCCAAAAGTATAAGTGAAAATAGGAATAGCTAAAGATATAGCTGATAAAGAAGTAACTAAACCAGCAAAACCTGTAATAGTCCAAGCAATAACAGAATTAACTTCTTTATTAGTAGATAAAAAGTCAGATATTTTACCAACAATGTCATTAAGATTATTAGCAAAAGAGTTCAAAACAGGTGCAATAGCTGTTCCAATAGTAGCAAGTAAATTGCTAAAAGTTCCACTTAAAGATTCTAATGTATTTTTTAAAGATGAAGAAATAAGTTCAATTCTTTTTTGTAGTGATGCTTGTTTAAGAATTTGATTAGTAAATTTTGTATAACCTTCTACTCCATTTTTAGCTAAAAGTAAAAATGCATCACCGCCAGCACCTTGACCAAAAAATTTAGATGATAGAGATACTAATTGAGATTCTGAAATAATACCTTTTTTCAAAGCAGTAGAAATTTTATCAATTTGTCCTACCATTAAAGCAGGGTCTTTAATAAATTGTCCTTTACTATCAATTAAATCTAGTGATATACCAAATTGAGATAATTCTTGATTAATTTCTTGTAATTTATTAGAATTAGCTAAAGTTCCAATTAGATTACTTATACCTGTTCCAGCAGTAGCACCACCACCTAATAATTTAGATAACATAGCTACCATAGGAGCTAGTTCTTTTGATGCTTTAAGTCCTTGCCACCCAACAGCTTTTAAAGCACCAGTAGCATTTTCAAAAGCTAAAGACATATCTTTCATTTCAACACCCATATGTCCTATTCTTTGCATTACATCAGTAAATTGGACAGCATCTTCTTTTGCAATACCTAACTGGTCAATAAATTTAGCAGTAGAGACAGCAGCTTCTTGATAAGATATATTTAAAACAACAGCTAAATTAGCAGCAGCTTCAAGACCACCTTTAGCAATAGTTTCTGTTTCTAATCCTAGTTGTTTCATAGCTGAAGCCATTTGATAAAAGTCAGATGTGTTACCAGGTAATTTATTACCTAATTCAATAGCTTTATCTGAAATTCCTTTTATTCTTTTGTCAAGTTCTAAAGCTGAATCACCTGACTCCATAAAAGAAGATTTTAGTTTTATTTGAGCATCTTCTAAATCCATATATGAGTCTGTAATTCCTTTAAATGCAGTAGTGAAAGCGGCAATATTAGCTATATTAGACAATGTATTAGATAAATTACCTAAAGAATTAGTAGTATTAGATACATTATTTTGTAATCCATTAAGGTTGTTTTGTAATCTTGATAATTCATTAGAAAAGTTATTGACAACTCGTATATTAATAAGGAAATCAAAAGAGTTATTCATCTAAATTAGCCTTAATAGTTTCAAAATGATTAGAAAGAGCTTTTAACCAGAAGAGAAGTTCATCATAATCCATTTGAGATAAATCGGAATATGAGAACTTACCTTCTTTAATCAAAATAATTACTTCTTTTTCTGTGATAAAAAAGGGTATAGTGAGTTAAGTTTTTCAATTAATAATAACACATCTTCTAAAGGTAAATCATCAATATCAAATTCAGTGATATTTTTTTGGTCAATAGTTACTATTTTTGCAATGAGGAGTTTAGTAATATCAGAAGGTTCTCCATTAGCAAGTCTAAGAGCGTCGAATAAATCTTTTCCTTTTGCTTTTCTAAAGTTTGCGACTTTGTCATTTGACAAAAGTATTTGTTCATTATCCATATTATCCTCCAGTTACAGTTCTGTAATCTTGTAATTTATCTATGCCATTTACTTTATAGATATTATTTAATACATCAATTTCAATAATATCTTTGTTATCAACTTCTAATTTATAGTGAAGAACAGAGATAGTAGCTTCAGCTTCAGAGCTATCTCTAGCTTTTAATTTACCAGTATCATATTCTTTAAAAAAGCCTTTAATTTCAGCTTTTAGTGGAGCTGTTTTAGATACACCTTCATTAGTCCATACTTGATAAGGAGCTTTTATTATAACTGTTCTTGATTTAAAAGGGTCAGCAGCTAAACCTACAAAATCTGGATAAACAGAATTAAATTTAATTTTTGCTTCCATTTTATCAAGTCCAGTAGGTAATTCACTTTCAGCATAAATACCTAATGATTTGGTATCAGAGAATTTAAATTTTACTTTTGGTAAATCTACTTCTTCAGCTTTAGCTATAAAGTCAATATTATCTATATATACTCTTGCATTAAAGACTTTTGATATTTCAATTGCCATAATTTACACTCCTTTTACAAAAAATATTTTCTAAATTTAGAGCTTTTTTTAACCTTTCTCTTTCTGAAATCAAATAGTTAAGTTTTAAAGCTATTTTATGAAATTTATTATTCAAGTCTGATATTTTTTCAATATTAATCAAGTCATTGATATAACTGTTTTCTAAACTTATTGATAAACTTATCAGATTTTCTACTATATATTTTCTTTCAAGTAATAGATTATTTATTTCTTCTGAAATATCATAAAGTTTAGATTTAATTTTTTCCATTAAGCACCTACCAATTTATTAAGTAAATCAGTATTAATAACTTGTTCAAAAGTCATTCTTTCAGCAGGAGTTGGAGGCATCATTTCATAAGAAAAAGTTAAATGTCCATTTGCTAAATTTGTAGATGGATTTTTATCTTTTGGAAAAGTACATTTTCCATCAATTAAAGCACCTCTACCTATTAAAGTTCTAATAAATGAATTAACTGTTGATAATACAGCATCAATTACAACTGATATAGGTTTATCAAGATATTGCATTGTAGAGTATTCTATACTTTCAGCTATAATATCAGCAGTTCTTCTAACAGAAATAAAGTTCTTTGGGTCTGTTGATGAAGGGAATGAAGCACTTCTATTTCCCCAAGCTCTAAATCCAGTCCCAAAACTATTAAATACTGTTAATACACCATTTTCATTTAAAATATTTGTTTGTGATAATGGATTATTTAATGCTGATGTTAAATGTCTTTCTATACCTACAATTCCTAATATTTCTTTATTAGAAGGTGAAAACCAATATCCTTCTTCGTGGTCTGTTTTTGCTATTAATCCAGCTATTCTTGAAGAAAGAGGGTCTAATCTTTCTTGTGTATCATATACTTTTACTCTAGGATAACAAATTATTACTCTATTTGATGATGTATTCAAAGAGCCACCTGTTCCTCTTGCTGTTAATACTTGTTGAACTGTTAAGCCAGCTTGAGCATCTATTAATGCCATTGCTTTTACATTTGTTGCTACTTGTATCATTTCAGCTTGAACTGAAGCAGTTT
>BPII01000015.1 GCA_026004035.1 Candidatus Sericytochromatia bacterium
TAATACCTTTATTTTTGATCTCATTTAAGAGCTTTTCTGTAAAATGTAATCCTGCTGTAGGTGCTGCTACTGAACCTTTTTTACTTGAATAAATTGTTTGATATCTATCATTATCAATTTTTTTTTCTTTTATATAAGGCGGTAAAGGTATTTCTCCAAAATTTTCAAGCAAATCAAAAAAATTATATCTCTTATCATAAAAAAACTTTATTATTCTTTCACCATTAGTCATTATGTCAATTATTTCACAATACAAATCATTGGAAAAATAAACTTTTGTATTTAATTTAAGTCTTTTAGCTGGTTTTGATATACATAACCAAATGTCAGGTTCTAATTCTCTTACTAATAAAATCTCTATACTAGCACCATTAATATTCTTTTTTCCAAATAATCTAGCTGGTATTACTTTTGTATTATTGAAAACAATTAGTTCATCACCATTTAATAAATTTATTATATCTTTGAAAATTAAATGTTTTATTGTATCATTTTTTCTATCAATAGCCATTAATCTAGATTCATCTCTAGGTTCTTTTGCTTCATTAGCTATTAAATTTTCAGGTAAATAATAATCATAGCTAGATGTTAATAAATCTTCATTCATAGTAAATGATAATTTTATTATGCTATAATAAGTTTTCAATTATATATTAAAAAAATTATAGTTAATTTAAATGAAGAATTGGTATGGAACTTTCCAGTTATTTAGAAGAGAAGTTACAAGATTTACTAAAATTATAGTTGATACAACAATATCACCTATAGTTTCTAATTTGTTATACTTAATAATATTTAGTGTAGCTTTATCTGGTAGAAAAATAAATGGAGTTTCTTACATTCAATTTTTAGCCCCAGGTCTTATATGTATGACTTTAATAAACAGCTCTTTTTCTAATCCATCATTTGCTTTTGTAATAGCAAAGTTTGCTGGAACAATAATGGATTTACTTATATCACCATTAACAGGAATACAAATAGTTTTAGCTTATGTATGTGCTGCTACAGTAAGAGCTATTTTTACAGCTACTTTAACATTAATAGTAATATTACTTTTTACACATATAAATTTGTATGATATACCTATGACTGTTTTAGTTGCAATTTTAACTTCTTTTTTCTTTGGAACATTAGGAGTAATATTTGGATATTTAGCAAAACAATTTGATAATTTAACGGTTATTACAACATTTGTAATGACTCCAATGTCTTTTTTAGGAGGAGTTTTTTATCCTGTTAGTACTTTACCAGATTTTTGGAAAACTTTAAGCTTTTTTAATCCAATGTTCTATTTTATTGATTTATTTAGATATTCTGTAATTGGTATTTACACAATAGATCCAATGATATCACTTTTAATAGCATTTTTTGCAAATTTATTACTTTTTCCATTTGCAGTTTATTTGTTCTCAAAAGGAAAAAGACTTACTATCTTGTAAGAAAGTTATATACTATGCAAATTTTTTTCAACTATACTAGTATATATTTTAATTAAAGATATGAAAAATATTCTTGTAACTGGTGGAACAAGAGGAATAGGTGAAGCAATAGTTAGAAAACTTTCTGTTTCAAATCAAGTTATTTTTACATACTTAAATAGTATTGACAAGGCCTTAGAAATAGAAAAGCAAACTAAATCAAAATCATATAAAGTTGATGGTAAAAATCCTAAAGAAGTAGAAGAGTGTATAAAAACAATTATAAAAACTTATTCTAAAATAGATGTTTTAATAAATAATTTAGGAATTATAGATGATTCATTATTTGTAGTAATGAGCAATGATAGATGGGATAATGTAATAAAAACAAATCTTTATTCTACTTTCTATTTTTCAAAATATGTCTCCAAAGAAATGATAAAACAAAGACAAGGAAATATTATAAATATATCATCTATTGTTGCAAGCATAGGAAATAAAGGGCAAATAAATTATATAGCTTCTAAATCTGCAATAGAAGGAATTACTAGAGCTATGGCAATAGAATTATCAAGTAAAAATATAAGAGTAAATGCAGTAGCTCCAGGTTTTATAGAAACTGATATGACAAATAATATTTCTCAAGAAAATAAAGATAAAATAAAAAATAGAATTCTTTTAAAAAGATTTGGAAAACCTGAAGAAGTAGCAAATCTTGTAAATTTTTTGATAAGTGATGAATCATCATATATTAATGGTCAAGTTATAAATATAGATGGAGGAATATTTTTAAATTTTTAAATGTTTGAAAAAATATATATTTTTGATTCAGGTTATTGTATTCAAAAAGAAAAATTCGTAATAAAAGATGGAAGAAATGTAAAAATAAAATTTCCATCTATGTTTTCTGTTATGATACATAAAAAACATGGAGTAATACTATTTGATACGGGATATTCAGAAGAAATTTATAATGCATCAAAAAAATTTCCTTTAAATATTTACACTAAACTAATACCTGTTTTTTGTAAAAAAGAAGACACAGCAGTTGAAAAACTAAAAAGAATTGGAATTTCTAAAGAAGAAGTAAAATATATAATAATTTCTCATTTTCATACTGATCACATCAGCGGATTAAAAGATTTTTCAAAGGCAAAATATATTTATATGAAGAATGGATATGATAATGTAAAAAATGCAAAAGGACTAAAAGCATTAAAACTAGGATTTTTAAAGGATTTATTACCAAAAGATTTTGATGCTAGGTCAATTCAACTAGATTTGAAAGATAATAATTTAATAATAAAAGAAATGAAATATTTTAATTTATACATAGACTTTTTTGGTGATGATTCATTAAAACTAATATCAATGGAAGGTCATTATAGAGGACATTTAGGGTGCTTTATGCTGTGATAAAAGTAATCATGAATACCTTTTTTATAGCTGATTCTTGCTGGTTAAAGTAAATCATATAAAGAGAAAATTTTTCCAAGTAATTTAACTATGCTATTAATGGATGATACTTATAAATATATAGATAATTTAGAAAGAATATCATTGTTTTACAAAGAAAATAAAAATGTTAATATTATTCCTTCTCATTGTAGTGAAGTTTATGAAAAATTTATTTTGAATATTTATCAAACTTAATTACAATAGACATCTTGCATTATAAAATTAAATTAATACCAATTTATTAAATTGATAGTGCATTAAAAGTTAATGTTTTTTATAGTTACAATTTTGTATAATTATATCTAAAATTCTTATATGTCAAGTAATTTATTAAAAACTTATATTTTTTTAATTTTTTATACTTTATTTTTAACTATTAATTATGCACTCATTTATTATAAAAATTGGTATTATTTTTTGATAAGCTTAAAATCCTTTAATAGTAAGCATTTTAAAGATTTTATATTAAAAAATATTTTAAATTTAGTATTTATCAGTGTTTAAAGATTATTTTTTCTATAACTTAATCACAGTTCCAATATTAATTAAATTTTAAAAAATAAATAAAACTTAACATTATAGTATATAATCTATATCACTTATTCTATAATTTATTTATTGTATATAGTTTAAATTAATATGTTATTTTATTTTAGCAAATGAAAATTTTAATAATAGACGATGATAAAACTACTTTAAATATACTGAGTAGATATCTCACTAATTCTAAATATAACGTTTTAACTGCTGAAAACGGAAAGACAGGTTTAGATATTTTTAAACAAAAATGTTGATATTTCATTAGTTATTGTAGATGTCGTTATGCCAGAAGTAAATGGTATAGAATTTTGTAGAGAAGTTAGATCAGATAGTAGATTTAAAAAGCTACCAATAATAATATTAACATCACAGTCTAGTATTGATGATAAGTATATAGGATTTGAAGCAGGAGCTGATGATTATATTATAAAGCCATTTGAAGTACTAGAAGTTTTACTAAGAGTTCAAGCACTACTAAGAAGAACTAATCAAGAAGATGATTTTGAAGATAATAGTATATTAAAAGTTAATAATAATAAATTTTCAATAAATATTAATGATCAAGAAATATATTTAACATCAATAGAATTTGATATACTAAATTATTTATACAGAAATAAAAATAAACCAGTTTCAACAGAAGAATTGTTACAAAAAGTAATGGGCTATCCACCTAGAACAGGTAACCCAGAAATTATAAGAACTCATATAAAAAATATAAGACACAAATTAGAAGATGATCCTAGTAACCCATCTTTTATAACAACAATACCTAAAAGAGGCTACATGTTAAAAGTTTAAGGAGTTCAAATGTCAGAAGAATTTAATTTAGAAGAAGTAAAAAAAGAAATTCAAAGTCCTTGTAAGCTAGAAAATACTTCTAAATATTTACTTGGTCTTCCTATACTTGGTGAAATAGTAAAAAAAGCATTTATAGAGAATTTAAAAGGAGAAACAGATGATGTAAAAATAAGAGCTATTAAGAGTTCAAACTCAAAAAGATATAATTGCTAAGTTAAAAGAAGAAAAGCAACCATATATAATAACTCATTTTACAAGCCAAGAGACATTATGTAATGTTGATAAAAATTGTGAATATAAAATTATTAGATCTGTTTATTATGAAATAAGCAACCCTGTTACAAATAAAAATGTTATGCTTACTTCTCAAATGTATCATAATGTTACAAGACATTATTTACCCTATTTTAAGGAGCCTCTATTAAATCTTGGAAATAGTCCGCAAGGCTTTTATGATGCTTATTTACCTTGTGTTGACTTAATATCTGCATTAGAAAATTCAAATGTACCTGACGAAGTTATTGAAGAATTAAACGCAATTAAAGATAAAATTCTATATTTAGAAGACCAAAGATTTGCTGCTGTTAGAGGTAAATTTGAATATGACATGAGTGTATTTGAACAAGATGAATATGAAAAAGAACATAATATTATTCCATTTTATGCAATGCTTAGAACTCTTGTTCAGTGGGGTGCAGAAGATATACACATAAAAGCAGGATTTAGACCTATGGGAGTTTTAGGAGGCAATGTTACTCCTTGTCCTCATTTTCCAGATTTTTTAAGTGCTGAAAGAACAAAATATTATGCTTATAAGCTTATGACACCAGCACAACAACAGCAATTTGAAGAAACTTTAGAAATGGATAATTCATTTTTTGTTCCAGGAGTTGCAAGATTTCGTTGTAATATGTATCATGCACAAGGAACTATTGGGATGGTATTACGGGTTATACCAACTAAAATAAGACCTGTAGAAGTTCTTGGTGTTCCAATGATATTAAAAAAAATTAGTTTTTGAAAGATTAGGATTAGTTTTAGTTACAGGTCAAACTGGTAGTGGAAAAACAACAACGTTAGCAGCTATTGTAGAGTTTTGTAATGTAAATAGAGCAATACATATATTAACACTTGAAAATCCTGTTGAATATGTTTATGAGAGTAAAAAAAGCAATTTTTACACAAAGAGCTATTGAAATAGATTCACTAAGTTTTCCTATGGCAATGAGAGCAGCATTAAGAGAAAAACCTGATATTATACTTATAGGTGAGATGAGGGATCCTGATACAATTATGGCAGGTTTGAAAGCAGCAGAAACAGGACATTTAGTTATGAGTACATTACATACCAATGATGCAGTTCAAACTATAAATCGTATTGTAAATACTTTTCCACCACATGAACAGGAAACTATAAGAATTCAAGTTGGTAGTACAATTAAAGCTTGTATAGCTCAAAGATTAATACCAAGATTTGATAAGCCAGGTCGTGTTTGTGCTATAGAGGTCATGCTTGTAACTCCAAATGCTAGAGGGTTAAATACTAGAGGATATATTATAAGAAATGAAGTTGAAGCATTATATAAAGTTGTATCAACAAGTGCTTATGATGGCATGCAATCTATGAATATGGCATTATTTGAACATTATAAAAATGGAGTTATAACGCCTGATGATGCATTATCTTATGCTGATAATCCTGATGAAATAACTAGGTGGATTAGAGAAGATGCTGGATTAACTGTTCAAGTAAATTAGTTTTTAGAGATTATATACTGTGATAAAAGATTATGAAATAATAAAACAAATAGGAAGTGGTGGAATGGGAGCTGTTTATCTAGCTCGAGATCCGCGACTTGATAGAAATGTAGCTATAAAAAAAATAAAATTAGGTGTAAATGTAGAAAAAGATGTTCATAAAGAAGTACTTCAAAGGTTTTATAGAGAAGCAAGGGCTATAGCTAGTTTAAATCATCCTAATATAGTTACTATATATGAATTAGGAGAGGATACTGAAAATAAAGAATGTTTTATGGTGATGGAGTACCTAGAAGGAAAATCTTTAGAAGCTTTAATATCTGAAGAAAATTTGAATGAAACAGATATAATAAAAATACTTATACAAGCTTGTGAAGCTCTTTCTTATATGCACAAAAAAAATGTTATACATAGAGACATAAAACCAGGAAATTTAATATACTGTGATAATGGATTACTTAAATTAACAGATTTTGGATTAGTTAGATTAGATGATAATTTAGAAATAACAAGAAGTGGAACACTACTTGGAAGTGTTCTTTATATGTCTCCTGAACAAATAGAAAATCCTAAAAATGTTGATTCAAGAGTAGATATATACGCTTTAGGTGTTACTGCTTTTCAATTGTTAAGTGGTGGAAATTTTCCATATAATGGTGATAATGTTTGGGATGTTATAAAAAACATTTCAAAAAATCAGCCTTATAAAATAAGTAAATTTAATCCTAATATAGATAATAAACTTGAAGCTATTATAATGAAAGCAATATCAAAAAGTTTATTAGAAAGATATAAAGAAATTTCTGAACTTCAAATAGCTTTATTAGAATATAATTCACAGAATTATAAAACAAGTATATCACCAATAACTTATATTAATAGTAGTATTGAAGAAAAATTAAAAAATACCAATAATGTAAAAACAAATACTAAAACTACTGACCCTAATATTGTAAAAACAGAAATTATACCTGAATTTAAACAATCTAATCCTAACTTTGCAAAAACAGAAATTATAAGTGATTTTAAGGATTCATTTCCTAAATTTTCTAAAACAGAAATAATTCAGGATTTTGATAAAAGTATAGATATAAATTTAAGTATAGACAATATAAATAATTATTTTGAAAAAAATTCTGAAATAGTTTTTAAATATTTAAAAAATCTTGCTAATGAAATTGAAGAAAATATTAATAAATTCAAGGGTAACATGGAATATATTTTTAAAGTAAAAGACAATTTATTATTTTCTATAGAAGAACTCTTAAATGAAATAAATAAAATGGTAAAAGAATATAATTCTCACATAGCATCAAGAAATTACTTAGGAGTTGATTTAAATGAACTAAAAAGAAAAATTGATATAAAAAAATCAATACTTTCTAGTAAAAGAAAAGAAGAAGAGTTTATAAATCAAAAAATAGATTTATATAAAAAGCTTATAGATGTAAATAATTCTAAACTTAACTTATTAAATATACTTGTATTTATATTTTCAGTTAATAGTATTTTTAACTCTAACTCTATTTTTGAAGTTAGTGATAATGAAATAGATAATTTAAAAAATATTATAAAAAATATTATAAATAATTATTTTAATTTGAAACTGTATAAAAATACTTTATTAAAAAATATTGATTATGTAAATAATATTTTTAATTCTTGTCCATATATAGAACCTATTGGGCAAATTATTAGAACAATACCTAAAAGTAATGCTATAGAAGTAAAATTATTAGATGATTTAGAAAATAATGTTTTGCTTGAAATAGAAAACAATAATAATGATATATTATTTGCTAATTGTAATATATATGAAAATTCTAAACAAGTTCATAAAGCTAAATCTGGTAGAATTATTATATTAAAATCTGAAGAGTTTTCTGATGAAGTAAAAAAAAGAATAAATACAAATAATAAAATTTTTAAGTTTAAACAGAGATTGATAAATCAAAATATAATAGAAGAAGAAAAAGAATTTTTAAATAAAATTAAAGAACAATTAGATAATTTTATTTCTTATTATGAAAATAAATTGAATGAATTATTTAATAATTTTGATAAAATGTTTTTACTAGAAAATGAAACAAATTTTTCACCTGAAACAAAACAATTTACTATAGTAAAAGTTAATAAAATAAAAAAGAACTTGTTAGATTTGAAAAAAGAATTAGAGATTGATAATAAAATTAATATCTTTTTAGAAAAAATTAATAGTATTATTTTAAATATAAATAAATTTCCTGTTACTCTGAAAAATATTGAAGATAAAATAAAGCAAAAAAAGGAACAAAGAAAGAAAGCATTTTCTAATATTTTTATTCAAGTAAGTAAGCTTAATACAAAAGAAATTAATAATCAGATTGAAAGTTTATTCTCTAGTTTAGAAAAATTAGAAGATTTACCATCATCGTTAATAACTTTTCTAAAGTTTTTTATATATACTAAAGCAGGATTACCAACAGGAAAAAGTAAAAATGAGGTAGTAAATGGACTTAATAATGAAAGAGAATTTTTATCTACTTTTGAAATAGACACCATTTGTAGAACTTTGAATGTTAAGTATAATAGAGAAAAGGGGTTTATTATAAAAGTTGGCTTATAAATTATTTTTATCAATATTATTTATACTTTTAATAGAATTTAAATTATGTGCATCACCTACTTTACTAGGTGATGATGGATTTATAAATACACCTTCAGCTAAGGTACTAAAAGATAGAAAAGCTAACATTGGTATTGCTTATTTACCAGGTAAGAGTTCTCTTATATATACAGGAACAGATAATTTGGTATATTCACTATTTTTTGGATTTTTACCTAGAACAGAAGTAGGTCTTGTTTATAATCAAATATTTACAGGTAAAAGAGACAGAGATAATCCATATTTAAGTACTTCTTTTTTTGACCGTAGCGTTCATGTAAAGTTTCAGTTTTTAGAAGAAAGTAACTTTATTCCTGCTTTATCAATAGGAGGTAGAGATATTTTCTCCAATTCAGTTTTAAATCCAAGAGATAATATAGTTATTACGTCTCATCAACAAGCTTTTTATATAGTAATCGGAAAAGAAATTTTCAATACCAAGTTAAATTTAGGTTACTCTTATGCTCCTGATTTACCAATAGGAGTTACATCAAATAAAGCATATAGTTATGTAAATAGAAGTTTTAGAATGAATGGAATATTTTTTGCAATACAAAGCCCTAAAATTTTCAACACATCATTTATATTAGAATATGACTCTAAAAATATTAATTATGGAATAGACTTGGAAGCTATACAAAATTTTAATATAAAATTAAGTATGGTAAATTTAGTTAATTTTAATATAAGAATTAATTGGAATCCAAATTTGTAACTTTTATCATTTTGTTTTAAATTTTAAAAACAAATAAAAATATGTAAAATAAAAATGTTAATATATGTTTTTACTTTTTTTATTAATGTTTTAAGGAGTTTTTATGCTAAATTTTGGAAACCTTATGACCGCTATGGTTACAACTTTTAATGAAAACTTAGAAGTAGATTATAATCAATTAGAAGTTTTATCGAACTATCTTGTAGAAAATGGAACAACAACATTAGTTTTATGTGGAACAACTGGTGAATCACCTACTTTAACAAAAGATGAAAAAATAAATATAGTAAGGCATGTCAGAGAATCTATTAGTAAAAATATTCCAATAGTAGCTGGTACTGGTTCTTATAGTACAAAAGAGAGTATAGAACTATCAATTCAAGCTGAAAAAGCAGGAGCAAATGCCTTATTAGTAGTAAATCCTTATTATAATAAACCAAATCAGAAAGGATTGTATGAACATTTTAAAGCAATAGCTGAATCAGTTTCAATAGAAATAGTATTATATAATCACCCCGGTAGAACAGGAGTATGTATAGATCCTGAAACTTTACAAAAACTTTCTGAAATAAAAAATATTACATGCATAAAAGATAGTTCAGGAAATCTAGACTTAATAAGTCAATATAAATTAGCTGTTGGTGATAATTTAAAAATATATAGTGGTGATGATTCTTTAAATTTACCAATTTATAGTTTAGGTGGTGTAGGTGCTGTTAGCGTAGCTTCTCATATAGCAGGTAAAGATATTTCTAAAATGTTTAATTTATTAGAGAATAATAATTTTAAAGAAGCACAAAAGATTCACTATAAATTATTTAACTTATTTAAGATTTTATTTTGTGCTCCAAGTCCAGCACCAACTAAATATGCACTCTATTATAAAGGAATAATAAAAAATCCTTTGGTAAGATTACCAATAACTTCACTTAATGAAAATGAAAAAATAAAAATTGAAGAAGTAATTAAAAATATTTAATTATGAGTAACTCTTTGAGAATAATACCACTTGGTGGTCTTGGTGAAATAGGAAAAAATATGATGGCTATATGCTATCAAAAGGATATAATAGTTATAGATTGTGGTTTAGGATTTCCTGCTGAAGATGAATATGGTGTTGATTACATAATCCCTAACTATAAGTTTCTAGTTGAGAATAAAAACTATATAAAAGGAATTATTCTTACACATGGACATGAGGATCATATAGGAGGAATAAATCATTTTTTAGAAGCAATATCAAATTTAACAACTTTACCAACTATTTATGGGACAAAGCTAACAATAGGATTAACAGAATGTAAAATATCAAGAAAACTCATTGATAGAGTTAGTTTAAAAGTAATTCAAACAAGACAAAAAATAAATTTAAGTTCCTTTAAAATAGAGTTTCTTAAAGTATGTCATAGCATAGCTGATTCTATAGGATTAGTTATAGAAACTCCTATTGGTAATATTGTTCATACAGGTGATTTTAAATTTGATCCTACTCCAATAGATGGAATAGTAAGTGATTACTTTAAATTTGCTGAAATAGGTGAAAAAGGTGTTTTATTATTGATGTCGGACAGCACTAATGTAACAAGAGAAGGATTTACTCCTTCCGAAAAAGAAGTTTCAAATGGACTTATAAATGCTATTGGAACTGCTGAAGGTAGAGTTATAGTAACAACATTTGCTTCAAATATTCATAGAGTTCAACAAATTATAAATATATCTCATAAATTTAATAGAAAAGTTGTTTTACTTGGTAAAAGTATGGAAAAGGTCACAAAAAAAGCTATAGAGCTAGGCTATTTGAAATGTCCAGAGAATATTTTAATAGAAGAAAGTGAAATAGATAATTACAAAGATAATGAGTTATCCTTGCTTACAACAGGTTCTCAAGGCGAACCAATGTCTGCTTTAACAAGAATAGCTAATGATCAACATTGGATAAAAGTAAAAAAAGGTGATAAGATAATAATTTCAGCTGTTCCTATACCAGGAAATGAAAAAATGGTTTTTAGTACTATAAATAAGTTATTTGCTAGAGGTGCAGAAGTAGTCTATGAATCATATAATCAATTGCATGTCTCTGGTCATGCAAGTCAAGAAGAATTAAAACTAATGATAAACTTAACAAAACCAAAATATTTTGTCCCAATTCATGGTGAAAATAGACATCTTATTCATCATAGAGAATTAGCTAAAAAATTAAATATTAAAGAAGAAAACATATTTGTATTAAATAATGGTGATATTTTGGAAGTTGATAAAATTCATGCTGAAATAAAAGGTAAAGTTCCAGCTGAAAAAGTCCTTGTGGATAAACAAGGAAAAATTTATTTAGAAGAAGAAGTTGTTAATGAAAGAAGATTAATAGCTGAAGATGGCATTATAGTTGTAACTGTTAATATTTTTAAAAATCAAGTTTTAGAAAATCCAAATATTGTGTCGAAAGGTTTTATTGATACAAATATATTTTCAAAAATAAGTCAATCTTTAAAAGATAGGATAGATAATTTCTTAAGCAAAAATAAAGAAAACTTAAATATAGAAAAAGATATTTCTAATTTAATAAAAGACTATATAACATCTTATACAGGAAGAAAACCTATAGTGTCTTCTATTATAAATAAAATAGATTTGAAGAGTTAAGATTTGTTTTTTCTAGCTTCACTACTTTTTCTTTTTCTTTTTACACTAGGTTTTTCATAATGCTTACGAGCTTTAATTTCTTTAAAAATTCCTTCTTTTACTAACTTTTTTTTTAATAACTTTAAAGCACTATCAAGGTCTTTTTCTACTCTTACCTGCATTAAATCTCCTTAAAAACATATAATAATATTAATAAACATTTCAGCATAGAATTATATTTATTACTAACATTATTGTCAATAGAATTTTACCTTTATTTACCACCATTTTTCGAAAAATATATTTTTACTATTTATTTTTAAATTTAAAAGATAATTATTGATATCGTTTATCATTTGATTTGGACCACATAAAAAGAAAATCTGATTTTCTTTTAAAAATTTACTCAATATTTCTTTATTTATTCTACCTGTAAAACTTTTACTATTTTTATCTGTAATAAAATAATTAGATTTAAAATTTTTATTTAAAGAAACTATTTTATCAATATCTTTTTTATAAACTAAATCATCCATGTTTTTTGAACTATAAAGAATACAAACTTCAAAAGGATAATTTATTTGATATGTAAATTTAAAAATGCTTATCAATGGAGTTATACCAATTCCACCAGCTATTAAAAGAATATTTTTATTTATTGAAGGAACAAAATAAATTTTTCCCTGTGCTTGTGAAATATAAAAAGTTTCTTGTTTTTTCGCAAATTTAAATAAATAACTAGTAACTTTATTATTTGATGACTTAATACCTAATTCTAAAATATTTTTTTCTAATGGGGTAGAAACTATAGAATAACCGCTTATATATTCTTTATTATCTATAGTTAAAAAAAAATCTATCCATTGTCCAGGATAAAATCTATATTCACTCTCTAATTCAAATATTAATTGATATATATTTGAACTCAATTGATTTTTTTCTTTTAAAATTACTTTATACTTCATTATATTTCAAAATCAAAGTAAAAATCAGGCTTCTTACTATTTTTCAAATATACATTTATTCTCCAATCCCCCCTCATTGTAAAAATAACTTCTCCTTGATAAATTCCATTTCCTTTATATTTAAGTTTAACTTTATTCTCTGGCATTTCCATACTAGGCATTATTAGATCAAGTAATATTTCTTGATTTTCTAAAGGTTTATTTTTATTATCCTTTAGCTCTAAAGTAACTTTAACAGGCAACATTTTTTCAAGTTTATCAGTTTTAAAAATCAATTTTGCATAATATTTTTTTGATAAAAATTTTAAAGTTATATTTTTTTCTATATCTTTAGAATATGAATTTATATTTGGATATAAAGTTATTAAGCTTAATATTAAAAATAATGATAATAATTTTTTCATAAAAACCCTTTTTAAACAAAAATAATAACTTTTTCTTTTAATTCTTTTGGTAATATTTTATTTAAATAACTATGTATAAAACTACTTTCATATCTCATGCTAAAATGAGATAATATAATATATTTGTTTTGAAATTGATCTTTTCTATTTATTATATCTTGTATATGTATATGTTTTCTTAAAGTTGCTTCTTCATAGTGTTCAGGTAATATGAAAGTACATTCCATTATTAAGATTTTACTTTTTTTTATGAAATCATAATCTTTATTATCCAATGGTTTAAAAGTAGAATCTCCTAAATAAGTTATAAATGGTTCTTTTATTTTATTAGTTATTTCTATACCTTCATTTTTTAACTTAACTATCTCTTTTTGAGATAATCCTAAAAATTCTTCTTTTAATTTAGATTTTTTATAAAAAAATGTATATCCTAATGAAGGTATTCTATGGTCAGTTGAAAATGTTCTAACATTATAAACTCTATTATATTCAAATTCTATATCCTCTTTTAAAGGTGTTAATTCATAAGTTCTATTTGAATGTTCTAACTTTGAAAAAGATTTTATAAGATTATTTAAATCTTCCAATGCTCCTTCAGGTATATAAATTTTACCTAAAGGCATTTTTGCTAAATTTCTATGTGATATGTAATAGTATAAACCAATACAATGATCACCATGCATATGAGATAAAAATATATTTGGAACAGAAACCAAATGAAAAGGACATTTTCCTATATCAAAAGACAAATGTAAATCCTTTATATAGAAATAAGTTTCTATAGTACTTCTTGAAAATCCTTCTATAATTATATTTTCTAATTCTACTTTCATAAATAATTAAAAAATTATATATAGTATACTTTGCAAGTAAAAAATATCTATTCTATTTACATAGATATTTGAAGAAATTAATATTTTTTTATAAAAAAACACAAATCAAATGAAAAAACCAATTTTTATAATAAATGCGCATAATTAATAGTTAAAAATAAAGTATAAAAAATTAAAAAAAACTATAAGTTTTTAATAAATTATTTGACATATAAGAATTTTAGTATAATTATACAAAATTGTAACTATAAAAAACATTAACTTTTAATGCCAGCTATCAATTTAATAAATTGGTATTAAATTAATAACAATCAATAAATTTACATCCTATCACTTTTTATAGGTATTTTTATAAGTATATCATTTATTTCTGCATAACAGTAGAATAGAACATTTTATTTATTTAGCTAACAAGAATTAATCTCCATTCTCTACAGAATGGAGACTTCTTAATTAAAATTTTGTATAAAGTTTTATAAAAATTACATACCCATCATTCCAGGATCAGCACCCATACCACCAGACATAGAATTAGATTTCTTTTCAGGTTTATCTACAACTAAAGCTTCAGTTGTTAATAACATAGCTGCTATACTTGCAGCGTTTTGTAGTGAAGCTCTTGTAACTTTAGCAGGATCTACTATACCAGCTTTAAACATATTTTCAAAATTTCCTGTTAAAGCATTGTATCCTACCTCTTTCTCACTATTTTTAAGTTTTTCTACTATTATAGAACCATCAACACCTGCATTAGTAGCTATTTGTTTAGCTGGATATTCTAATGATCTAGCTACGATTTTCATACCTGTTCTAATATCATGGTCAGTTTCTTTTTCAGCTTCAGCTTCTAATCCTGCAATTAAAGAAACTAATGTTGTACCACCACCAGCAACAATACCTTCTTCAACTGCTGCTTTTGTAGCTGATAAAGCATCTTCTATTCTTAATTTTCTGTCTTTTAGTTCTGTTTCTGTAGCAGCACCAACTTGTATAACAGCAACTCCACCAGCTAATTTAGCTAATCTTTCTTGTAATTTTTCTTTATCAAATTCTGAATCTGTTTCTTCTATTTGTTTTCTAATTTGTGCTATTCTCTTATTTACTTCATCTTTATGATCTGAACCAGCTACTATTGTAGTTTTTTCTTTTGTTGCTTTAACTTGTCTAGCTTGTCCTAACATATCTAATGTTACATTTTCTAATTTTAATCCTATATCTTCACTTATAACTCTACCACCTGTTAATATAGCTATATCTTCTAACATAGCTTTTCTTCTATCACCAAATCCAGGTGCTTTAACTGCTAATACATTTAATACTCCTCTTAATTTATTTACTACTAATGTAGCTAATGCTTCACCTTCAATATCTTCAGCTATTATCACTAATCCTTTTCCTGATTTAGCTACTTTTTCTAATACAGGTACTAAATCAGCTACGGAAGCTATCTTTTTATCGGTTATTAATAATAAAGGTTCATCTAAAACTGCTTCCATTTTTTCAGAATCAGTTACCATATAAGGTGAGACATAACCTTTGTCAAACTGCATACCTTCTACAACTTCTAAATTTGTTCCCATAGATTTTGATTCTTCAACAGTTATTACTCCATCAGTGCCTACCTTATCCATAGCATCAGCTATTAATTTACCTATATAATCATCATTTCCAGCTGAAATTGTAGCAACTTGTGCTATTGATTCTCTACCTTCTATTGGCTTTGACATTTCTTTTATTTTATTTACACAATAATCAACAGCTTTTTCTATACCTCTTTTTACCAATATAGGATTAGCACCAGCTACAACATTTTTTAAACCTTCTTTTACCATAGCTTGAGCTAATATAGCTGAAGTTGTTGTTCCATCACCTGCAACATCATTTGTTTTACTTGCAACTTCTTTAACTAATTGAGCTCCTACATTTTCTACAGGATCTTCTAATTCTATCTCTTTTGCAATAGTAACACCATCATTTATTATTTGTGGTGCTCCAAATTTTTTTTCTAATACCACATTTCTTCCTTTTGGTCCAAGGGTAACCTTTACAGTGTCAGCAACTGCATTAACACCTCTTTCTAATGATCTTCTTGCTTGTTCATCAAAAATAATTTGCTTAGCCATAATTTTTTAACCTCCTTTTAATTACTCAACTACTGCTAATATATCTTTTTCAGATATAACTAAATATTCAACACCATCAACTTTTACTTCTGTACCTGCATATTTTGCAAATATAACTATGTTATCAACTTTTACATCTATTTCTACTCTTTGTCCATTATCTAAAACTTTACCTGGTCCTACAGCTATAACTTTACCTTGCTGAGGCTTTTCTTTTGCTGTATCAGGTAAAAATATACCACCTTTTGTTTTTTCTTCACTTTCTAACACTTTAACTACAACTTTGTCTCCCAAAGGTCTTAACTTAGTTGCTGTTGCTACTGACATTTATTAGTCCTCCTTAACTAACAATAATACTAAATAATATTAGCACTCACATTTTAGTAGTGCTAATATTATTATAAAATATTATTAGCACTCGTGTAAAGTTAGTGCTAATATTTTTTTACTTAATTTAATATATTTTAATATATTTTAAATTAAAAAATTAACAAATAAACTTTACCTTATCTTAATCCATGATATAATTCTACTTAAACTTTGGGCGGGTGGCGAAATGGCAGACGCGCTAGACTTAGGATCTAGTACCCAAAAGGTGTGAGAGTTCAAGTCTCTCCCCGCCCATTCTTAAAAAGAATTTTATATTATTTATTTAGGAGAGATATGGCTAAAAGAATAAAATCTGCTATAAAAAGAGCTAAAATTGCAGAAAGAAATAGATTAAGAAATGTATCTGTTAAATCAGCTATTAAGACATATATTAAAAAAGTAGAAAACGATTTAGCATCTAATAAAATGGAAGATTTGGAAAAAGATTTAAAAGAAGCTATAAAAAGACTAGATAAAGCAGCATCTAAAGGTATTTTACATAAGAATACTGTAGCTAGAAAAAAATCAAGATTAATGAAAAAAGTTAATAAAGCTAAAGCAAGTTTAAGCTCTTAAAGTTTTTTACATTATACCTTCTATTCTTTTCATACTCATTACCTTGTATTTTTGTGGTAAAAGTATGCTGTTACTATGATTTTGTTTTCTATTAATATTGCATTGAATAGGTTTTATATCAAAAGGTAATTCTTTTAAGTTATTTTCTAGTAAATAAATTTTTTCTTTAAATAAATTTTTTATCTTTTCATTTTCTAATAAAATATTTATTTGTAAGTCTTTTTTTAAACTATTCATTTCAATAGAGACCTTACCTAAATTACTAGTTTCCATTAGTAATTGAATTTTTAGTGGAATATTTCCAATTTCATTTTTTTTATTAGACTTATCTTCTCTTGTTATCATTAGTTCAGCATTAATAATATTATTATTAATCTGAATAAATAATGGTAAACACATACTTTCATTTGGTTTATTCAATAAATCTCTAGCTATAAAATTTAAATTTATTGAATTTAAAGATTTATATATTTCTTTTAAAATATTTTCATTCTTTATATTATTAGTATTTTTATTTTTATTATTAAATTTTTCATCTACAACAAGTTTTAAAAGTTCTGTAAAAATATTTTCAGCATCTTCATCTATTTCACCAAAAATATTTTTTAGTATTTTTTTTAACTCATCTATATCTTTTTCTAAATCAAAGAAATATTTTTTTAGCATTGCTATTTGCATTGGGAAGATTGAAGGATTTTTTAGGACATCAATAGTTAATATATTTATAATATTTTTATTTATTTCATTACCTAGTTTTGTTATTTGTTTAGATGTATTTTCCAAAAATTCTTCTTTATTCTCTAAATCTTCAAATGGATTTTTTCTTACTTGTGTTGTTTCAAAAACTTTATTTTCTTCTAGTAAATTATTTTTTAAATTTACTTTTTCAATATTATTTTCATTTTGATTTATTTTTTCTAGTTTATTTTTTTCTTCTATTTCTTTATTTATTATTGCTTGAGATATTTGTGATCTTAAATCTTGACCACTTAAAGAGCTTATCATTTTTTGTAAATCTTTATTTAAAGATATTAAATTTTGAGATAATCCACCACCTGAAAGTAATTGTTTTACTGCTTCTATATTATTTTTACTTAATTCTAATCCATTTAATAATAATACAACTCCTGCTTCCATAGATAATGATCCTTTATTCATTAAATTACCTAAAGCTTGACTAAATTCATTCATAGTTTGTTTATTTATAGCTTGACCGTAATTAGCTAATATATTAGCTAATTGAATATTTTGAGTTGTATTAGGAAAACCTATTTCTAGTAGGATATTTGAGAATGATTGTAAATTAAAGTTTATTTTTTGTTTATTCTCTTGGGTAGTACTTGTTTCTGTTAGTAATTTTTGTTGAGGTACTTTTTGCTCTACAACTTTATTTGGTAAAGATGGAGTTATTACCGAAGGAATTAAATTATTTATATTTGTTAAATTAGATATATCCATTATATAGTTATTTTAACACCAAAATTTGTAAATTTTACAGAATTTTTTTTACCTGCTTTATAAAGTGGTATAGTTTTTTCTATAAGCTTAGCAAAATTTGATTTAGATATTTCTTTATTTAAAAATTTATTATTTATAAGATTAGTGAAATTTAAAATAACCGTTATAGATACTGTAAGGATTATACCTTTTAATATACTTCCTAAATATCTAACATTATGATTTTTACTAATAAATAATAAATTTATACTTTTTAATATTAGTAAAGATACTATTAAGGAAATAATTAAGATAGAAATATCTAATGCATAATAAATTGTTTTACTTATTTTAGGATTTGTTAGTTCAGGAAAATATGATTTAGCTATTAGAAATATAGGTAATGTAAATATTAAAAATAAAAAATTTGATATTATATTATTTAATTCTTTTGAGTACATTTCATATATTATAAATGAAAAACATGAAAGCATTAAAAATAAAGTTACCAGTCCATAAGTATTTGTAAAATAAAGTAAAATTGATATAGCAAATATTAATATTGGTGCAACAATATTTATAATTGCTTCTCTTCTTTCCCTTTCAATTTGTTCAGAAACTAAAGATTTTGTTTTTTTAATAGCTATTTTTGGTTCTTCTTTAGGTAATTCTTCCTCTTTTTTTATTTCTTCTTTTAATTCTGGTAATGTATTAGCTTCTTCTACTTTTTGTAAAATTTCTTGATTTATTACAAATTCTTCTTTTATTGATTCATTTTTAATAGTTTGTTTGGTTAATGGTGGCATAGTTTGTTTACTTTGTAAATTTGGTATAGGATTTGTATTACCTAGATTTTTTATATCTTTTATATTTAATTTATTTGGTGGTATTGATTGTTGTATAAAATTTTTTGCTTGCAATTTATTTGGTGGTATAGAATCTACTTTTAGACTAGTATTTAAAGGTTTTTCATTAACAGCATTCAATAAAGCTATGTTATTATTTAATAAAGCATCTTTGTATGCTTGTAAGTCATTATACATTTCCATAGCTGTTTGATATCTTTGAGATAAATTTTTAGCTAGTGCTTTCATTATTATATTGTCTAGCATTTTATGTATTTTAGGGTTTAGCTCACTAGGTTTTTTTAGGATCCTTTGTAGCAATTTTTAGTAAAACAGCAGCTATAGTATCTCCTGTAAAAGGTTTTTGTCCTGTTACTATTTCGTAAAGTACTATACCTAATGAAAAAATATCAGAACGACCATCTAAATCTTTAGAATCTTGTTCTGGTGAAGCATAAGCAATTGTTCCAACTAAAGAACCATCATTTGTCATAGTTGCTGAATTTAAATCTCTTGTTACTCCAAAATCTGTTACTTTAGCTGTTCCGTCTTCCAAAATCATTATGTTAGAAGGTTTTATATCTCTATGAACAATATTTCTTTTATGTATATAATCTAATGCTAAACATACATCAGAAATATATTTTATTGCCCTATCTATTGGTATTATTTTCTCTTGTTCTAAAATATCTTCTAATGTTTTTCCATTAAGGTATTCCATTATTATATATTGATCTTGATTTTTTTCTATTATGTCATATACAGCTACTATATTTTTATGACTTAATTGTGCTAATATTTGAGCTTCTCTTTTAAATCTTCTTACTAATGTTGAATATGCTTCAGGATCATTTTTTTTATTTTCATCAGTTTTTAATTCCTTAATAGCAACATTTCTATTTAATACTTCATCTATACCTAAATAAACAGAGCCCATCCCTCCTCTACCAATTTCTTGAATAACTTTATATTTACCTATTTTATCTAAAGTATTTCTAGAATTTAAATTTGCTAATTCAACCCATTCAGTAGAACCTTCTGGACATACTTTAGTATCACCTGAAAGACCCATTGACATTATTATATCTAAATCATGTGGTCCTTGAACCTTATTATCTAAATATATGTAGTATCTCACATTAGAGCTCATATCTTTTAAACATTTTATTTACAAAAACTTATTATAAAAATTATACTACTTATTAACTAATTTATCTAAGTTACTTTTTAAATAACCTAACAATTCTAAAGAAGAATATTTATTATATCCTTTTTTATATAGCTTATTAACACTTTCTATTATTTTATTTTTTTCTTCATCTGTTCTTGATTCTAATTTTTCATGTTCAATGAAAAAAATCATATCATCTAAATTATGAGATAGTTCGTTTCTCTTTTCTGAATATATTCTACTTTGAGCTTCTTTTATTTGAAAATTAAAGATTTCTTTTATATTATCTATTTTATCTCTACTTGAATCATATTCACCAGCAAATTTAAACCAAAGTTTTTCTCTTTCTTTATTATCTAATACACGTCCAAATATTATTTTTTCTCTACTTTCTAGAAATGTTTGTGTAATATCTGTACCTCCTTTATTTTTTATAATAGATTTTTCAGAAAATATAACCTTCAATCCTTCTAATATATAAGTTTCTAAAGAATAAACTATTTGCTCAAGAAAATTAAGTTCTAGTATATCTCTTATTTCTAAATTAACTATGTTAAAGTATTCTTCTTCTAATTGTTCTAAAAGTTTTAAATAATGATCTATTCCATATTGTTTTGATTGTAAAAATGGGTAATCTTGTCCCTCTGTTTTTATAATATATCTAAGTCTATTCATTAAAGAAATAGGTGATAAAAAGCCTGTATGTGATTCCATTAATGCTCTATCTATTATTGAATCTACTTCTCTGTATGAGATGCCGTATGTTCTACCCTCTTCATGTGTCCATTCATTAAATATTATTTCAATATTTTCTTTTATTATTTCCTGTTCTTCTGGAGTAATAACTTTACCATCCATAGTCTTCTTTGGCATTTCTAAGCTATCATACATTTTTGCTTTTTGAAGTGGTGATATATTTTTTAATTTATCTTTTAACTTAAATAATCTTTTATTTTCTTCATATTCTTTTTCATAGTTTTTGTTTGCAAATATTGGTCTTAATCTTGTCATAACACTAAATAAAGCGAATATTTCTTCTGTATGTGGTGCTATATGATAATCTTGTCTTAGTATATCCATTTTGTTTTTATAAACTTGAGCTTCTTTTGAATATTCTAAAAGGTAAGGAACATGTATTATATCTATTCTTGAAACAAATCTATTATATTCAGGACTTTCTTTTATTAAAGATAGTTTTTCTGGATTAATACTACCTGCTAATAAAACATCTATTTTGTATCTTTCCCCATATATATTAATTTTTCTTTTATCATTAAGAAATTGACTAATAAATGACAATATACTTTCTAAAGAGTCTTCCATTATTAAAAGGCCATTTGAAGCTTTTGAAAGAGGACCTTCAAGTTCAGGTATTTTTTCCATTATATTTTTTAAAATTTCTGGTCCTGGTTTTCTCATATAGTAAGGTACTCTTTCTTTATTAGCAAAAGCTCTTGGATCTGAATTTGGGTCTATAACAGCTATACCTTCTTGATAAACTCTTGAGATTTCTACTCTTTTTATTCTTACATGTCTTGATATTAATTTTAATACGTCATCAGGGTCATCAGTTGTTAGTGCTTGTTTTTTTGTTTTATAAACTTGTAGTAATTCTTTTATTATCATATAAGATTGTGGTGATAATTCTTCATCTTCTAATAATCTTGTTTTTGATTTTCCAAAATATTTTTTTCTAGCTTCTGGAGTGTATAATAAAGCTGGATTAGATGAAGAATCACATCTTATTCTTTCTAATTTTTCATCATCCATAAAAGCGAAAGTTTCTTCTTTTGGCTGATTAATTATATTACCTTCTTCATCTAAAGGAAAAAATCCCATAGGCTTACTTAATTCTTGATTGTAAGGAAAAACCCACTCTATAACATATCTTGAACCTTCAAAAGTTTTAGAATAAGCTTCGAGAGCATAAGCTAATGCATTCCATAATGTGCTTTTAGCTGAACCATTTGGGCCAACAAGTAAAATCATTTTTGAGTTATTTTTACAAAGAGTTTTTAAAGATTGATAAAGTCTAGTTTGAACTTGTTCATGACCTATAAGCCTTTCATCAGGTTTGTCTGATAGTGAAAGAGCTTTAAATCTCATAAGAGTTTTTCCAAATTTAGAGTATTTTTCTACTCCCCAATATTCCAAAGCATCAAGTATATATTCAGGAGCGTTTCTTATAAGTTTTGGATAAGCCATTACAAGCTCTTTCCACTCACCTAAAGAAAGTATGGCTTTTTTCTTTAGTTCTTCTAATCTATTATTATCTTTATTATTTTCCATAATTTTAATTTTTTGAGCTTGCTAAAGCTACAACTTCCTTAACAGCTTCATCCATTGAATTACCAACTTTATAACCTGCTTTTTCAAGCATTTCTTTAGCTATATCTTCATTTGTTCCAGTTAATCTTATAACAACAGGAACTTTAACATCCAATTGTTCAAAAGCTGTTAAAAGTCCTTTTGCAACATCATCACATCTTGTAATACCACCAAAAATATTAAATAGAATAGCTTTTATAGGTTTAGACATTAATATATTCATTGCACTTACTACTTTTTGAGGATTTGAAGAGCCACCTATATCTAAAAAATTAGCAGGTCTTCCACCATTGTATTTTATAACATCCATTGTAGCCATAGCTAAACCAGCACCATTAACAACACAACCAATATCACCTTCTAATTCTACATAACTTAATCCAGAATTTTTTGCTAATATCTCTAATTTATTTGTCTCATCTATTTCTTTCATTTCTTGCCATTCAGGATGTCTAAAATCAGCATTATCATCCATATCAACTTTTGCATCAGCTGCTATTAATTTATTATCTTTTGTTATAACCAATGGATTTATTTCAGCTAAAGTACAATCATTTTCAACAAATAATTTATATAATTTTTTTAACATATCCATAGCATCGTTTCTTAAATCAGTTGGAAATTCAGCACCAAAAACTATATTTCTAACATGGAAATCACATAACCCTATTGTTGGATCAATACTAACTTTTATAATTTTTTCTGGATTTGTTACTGCTACTTCTTCTATATCAACTCCTCCCATAGCACTTGCCATAATAGTTATACATTTATTAGCTCTATCTTGAATTATTCCTAAATAATACTCTTTATCTATATCTATAGCTTTTTCTACTAATAGTTTTTTGACTATTAACCCTTTTAAATTCATACCTAAAAGAGATTTAGCTGTTTCTATTGCTTTAGAAGGTTCTACAACTTTTATACCTCCAGCTTTTCCTCTTCCACCAACATGAACTTGTGATTTTAAAACAATTTTACTATTACCAAAACTATCTTTTATTTTTTCTAATTCTTCTACTGAAGTAATTACTTGTCCTTGACCAGTATTAATTCCATATCTTGAAAATAACTCTTTACCTTGATACTCATGTAATTTCATTTTAAAAAACTCCTTTTAAACTATAATATTGGATAAACTGATTTATTAATTTCCTCACAAATTTCTAAAAGAACTCCTGAAGTAGATTTTGGATGTATAAAAGCTATTTTTTTATTTTTAGCACCAATTTTTGGTTCTTTATCTATCAAATTAACATTATTGTTATCTAAATTTGATAAGTATTCTTCTATATTATCAACTTTAATTGCTATATGATGTAATCCTTCTCCTTTTTTTTCTAAAAATTTATATACAGTACTTTCATTACTTGTTGGTTCTAATAATTCTATATGAGTATCTCCTACCTTTATAAAAGCAGTCTTTACTTTTTGTTCTTCAACAATTTCTATACATTCAAATTCAAGTCCTAGCAAATCTTTATAAAACTTTAATGATTCATCAAGGTTCTTAACAGCTATTGCTATATGATCTATTTTTTTTGCTTTCATTTTTTTAAATCCTATCTAATAATTTCTTCTTTTTAATTTGAAACTCTTCATTAGTAATTATTCCTAAATTTTTTAGTTCATGCAATTTTTTTATTTGTTCTGGTATAGAATCTACTTTATTGTTTATTGTTATATTTTTAACACCCTTTATATCTGAAAGATTTTCTTCAACATTATCTAAAAAAAAGTTTTGTAAATTTTTTATTGCTTCTAAAATATTTTTTTCTTCTATTTCCTTAACAATATTACTTAATCTTATGTCTTCAATTTTTTTTATCATATCACTTAACTTTATATCTTCTATTTGTTTCATTAATTTATTAAACTCTTCTATTTTTTCAAAAAATCCACTTAGTTTAAGATTTTCTATCTGTTTTAAAACTTTAGAGATATTTAAAAAGTCTAAACTTTCAAATTGTTTAAAAAAATCATTCTTCTTATTACTCATAATTATAAATAAATAAAATAATTTTATTTTAACAAAAATTCTTTAGATTTCAAAAAAAATTTTAAGTCTCTTAAAGCTCTTTCTCTATATTTAATATTTCTCAATTTTTTATCTTTAATATTTTCATCTAATTGTTTTAAAATTCCCCAATTACTATTTATAGGTTGAAAATTTTTTGAATCAGCATTTATAATGTAGTTTATAAGTGCTCCTATCATTGTTGTATTAGGCAATTCTAGCATTTCTTTAGATTTTATTAAATTATAAACATTTATACCAGCAATAGTACCCATAGCACAGGATTCTACGTAACCTTCTACTCCTGTAAGAAGTCCAGCAAAAAATATTTTATTATTGCATTTTAGTTGTAAATATTTATTTAAAAGTTTTGGTGAATTTATAAAAGTATTTCTATGCATAACGCCAAATCTTACAAATTCAGCATTTTCAAGTCCAGGTATAAGTCTAAAAACTCTTTTTTGTTCATTCCATTTTAATTGAGTTTGAAAACCTACTATATTGTAAAGTGTTGCTATTGCATTATCTTGTCTTAATTGAACAACAGCATAAGGTCTTTTATTATCTTTGGGATTTATTAAACCTACAGGTCTCATTGGTCCATATCTAGGAGTATCATGTCCTCTTCTTGCTAATTCTTCTATTGGCATACAACCTTCAAAAAAAGGTTTATTTTTTGAATAAATATCAAAATCTTTTACTTCAGCAAGTTCAGCATTTAATAATTCATTTATAAATAAATCATACTGTTCTTTATTAAATGGACAATTTAAGTAAAAGCCTTCTCCTTTATCATATCTACTTTGTTCAAAAATTATATTTAAATTTAAAGAATCATACTCTACTATTGGTGCAGCAGCATCAAAAAAGTATAAATATTGACTACCTGTTAATTCAGATATTTTTTTAGCTAATGAATCAGAAGTTAAAGGACCTGTTGCTATTATATTTATAGCTTCAAAATCTATTTCTTTTATTTCTTCTCTTACAACATTTATTAAAGGATTTGAGCATATTTCTTTTGTTATATCTTCAGAAAATTTTTCTCTATCTACTGACAATGATAACCCAGCAGGAATGGAATTTTTTTCAGCTACTCTTAAAATTATTGAATCAAGTAATTTAAGTTCCTCTTTTAAAAGAGATGATGCATTACCTTCAAATTTTGAACCTAAAGAATTACTACAAACTAATTCAGCTAATTTATCAGTATGATGAGCTGGTGTCATTTTAATAGGTCTCATTTCATATAAATTAACTTCTAAACCTCTTTTAGCTATTTGCCAAGCAGCTTCAACACCAGCAAAACCACCACCAATTACATTAATTTTTACCATATTTTAAAGAATATCATAAAAAATATAAATATAAACTACTCTCTTGATTTTTTTATAAACTCATAAACTTCATCATATTGATTTCTATAAACATATTCTTTTGAATTAAAACATTTTAATAAATTTCCGCCTTCAAAAAATAAAAAGCTACTTTTTAGAAATCTATAATCTATTAAATATGACATATAATCTCTAACTCTACCATAATAACCTCTACCATAAGCAATATTATTTTCTAAACCTTGAACCCATTCTATTTCTACACCTATATTATTTTTATATGCAAATAAAATTGTTTTAGATATTTCACATAAAGGAATACCATTTTCAGCAATTATTTTAGGATCTACATAAGTGCAAAAGTTACTTGCTGGAATATTTTTTAAAGGTGAATTTAAATCATCAGGATTAACTTTTTCATCAGGTAAAATATGTTCAGCTTTTTTATTATTTATTCTATGAGGAAAAGAATAATTTTTATTCTTATCATATATTTTAGACCACTTATATTCTGGTGGCCATACATTAGGTTGTGTCCATAATCCATCTACATGTTTATATAAATTTTCAGGCCATGAATTTTTACCTGAATAATAACTTTTTAAATAAGTTTTTATTTGTTCTTTATAAGGAATATCATTATAAGGTGAAGCAAAAAGTTTTAAATTTTTACTATTTAAATAATTATGTAAATATTTAATCCATTCTTCTTGAGTGCAAAGAGGTGATGCTCCTTCATCATCTAAATAAAAACCTATTAACTCTAAATTATTTATTTTTGTTTTATTCCAAAATTCTAAAGTTTTATCAACATATTTTTTCAAAGAGTATTTAAATAATTCTTTTCTTTTTTCATGTTCTTTTAATTTATATAACTCTGAAAATTCTTTCATTCCATCTTTGAATATTGTAAATCCCCAAGGAATAGTTAAAACTATTTTTAATTTATTTTTTCTATTTAATTCTTTATTAATTTCATTCATAATTTCATCTATAACTTTTATAGGTGCTTTTTCTATATCATGCATAATATGATTCATATTCCTTCTTGGATACAAATTATTCCAGCAATTTATATTATCTTCAAAATCACCATTACAAATTAGATTATCTTTACTTTGATTATCAACTTTTGACAAAAAAATATTGTCTATTTTATAGTCAAATTCATTTTTTATTGATTGAAAATATATTTTTGTATACTTGGTATTGTCAGGAATATAAAAATTTATTTCTTGTTTTGTCCAAAGATTTTGATTAATATTTGGATATTTAAAATAAGAATTTAAATAATTACTATAATTTAATCCAATATTTTTGTTAATTATTTGACTATCTTTTTCATCAAAAAGTATTAACCCAAATACAAAATCATTATTTCTATTAGCATTAGAATATAATTCAAAGCTTATTTTATACTCTCCTTTTGGTAAATATAATTTTTGATAAAAAGCATTACTTTTAATATCATTATTTTTTGATATTAAAGCTACATTTCCTTTTTCTAAATCTTTTGATAACCATTTAATTTTATAATTAAAATTATCTACAAAATTATAATCAATGAAAGAAAGCCATTCGTCTATATTGTCAGCCCTGAAGTATCTATCTATTAAAAATAATGTATCAAAATAATAATCAATAACTTTACCATTTTTTATATAAGCTAAATAAGGTTTTATGTCTTTTATACTATGCTTAACATTATAATAAAACATTACAGCAGAGTTAATATTAGTTTTTTCTCTTGTAAGTAAAGAACCTTTACCTAAACAATCTTTAGGACAATTATATATTTCATAACTTTCACAATTACCATCTCCACAATCTAAGCTACAATCATTAGGACTACTTTTTTGATTTTCTTGAAATCCACAGACACCATTGTTATTAGCAATAAATAAATTACAATCATTTTTACAATTGTCTATATTTTCTCCACTTTCACAAGAATTATTACCACATATTGAATTTTGTAATGAAAATGAAAGTTCAATATTTACTAATAAAAATAATGTAAAAAAAATAAAAAATACTTTTTTCATCTAATAAAATATTAAAACATATTTTTCCTAATACCAATTTATTAAATTAATAGTGCATTAAAAATTAATGTTTTTTATAGTTACAATTTTGTATAATTATACTAAAATTCTTATATATCAAGTAATTTATTAAAAACTTATAGTTTTTTTTTTTAATTTTTTATACTTTATTTTTAACTATTAATTATGCACCATTTATTATGAAAATTGGTATTAGAAAAAATCAAAAAATTAAAAGAATTAGATTACCCTTCTTTGAAGGGGCAACAGGCGAAGCCTGACGGAGTAGTAAAATAATATTAGAGAAATTTTACATTCCAAAATCACTATAAATTATATTACAGCAATTTTTTGTTTTTATAAAATCATTTATTTTAAGGTTAAAACAAATCTAATAAATCAAAACAAGTGACATATTCTCCTCACTGAAGTGAGGATCTTCCTGCTTCATAGAGGAAACTTACACGAATATAAGAATTAGACTTTAATATCCGTGCAGTGTATTTCCTCTTTATATGCTTTAGTCGGACTGAACATGTTCTACTGTCCGTAAATTATAGAGACTTGTTTTTTAAATTTATCCTATAACACTTGATATTATAGAAGCTGCTATTGCTTCACCTAAACCTATTGATTTTTGAAGAATAGCTGACTTATCTACTGGGTTAACAAAGTTTTCTTGTTCTTCTTTCTTTTTTCTTAATCTTTCAGCATCTTTCTTTTCTTCCTGTTTTTTAGCTATTGCTTTCTCTTCTTCTTTTTGTCTTTCCATAGCTTTTTGTGCTTTATCAAAACTATCTAATGCATTTCTTACTGCACTAACATCCATAAAAACACCTCATAAATAAATAAATAATTACATAAATATTCTATTATTCTAATAGAAAAAAATATTTTTATTTAACAAAAAAAAAATAAAAATTTATCAGATTTAAAAATTTTCATATAATTTTTTTAAGAAAAAGTTTCAGTAATAAAAGACACTGGGATTAAGTTGTAGAAAAAATTACCTTTAAACGCTTATAAATAAGTAATACCAATTTATAAATTGATAGTGCATTAAAAGTTAATGTTTTTTATAGTTACAACTTTGTACAATTATACTGGAATTCTTATATGTCAAGTAATTTATTAAAAACTTATATTTTTTTAATTTTTTATACAATTTTAACTATTAATTATGCACTATTCATTATAAAAATTGGTATAGAAATAATATTAAATGAAAATTCTTTTTCCATAAATTTAAACTCCTAATGAACTAGTTTAAACAAAATTTAATTACTTATTAATTTTAATTGTATAGTAAATTTAACTAGTATATTTAGAAAGTTTTTTTTTTATAAAACGATTAATAATATATAGTATTTTTTATTAGGAGAAAAAAAATGACAATAGCAGGTAAAAATTCAAACATTCAAGAACCAAAAATGTTTGATAAAATTAAAATTGAAAAGGTTAAAGATGAAGTTAAAGATAAAATTTCAAAAGTAGTAAAAGAATTTGAAGAAAAAAACAAATTAATAGATAAAATAGAGACTAATTTTAGTAAAAATAAAAAGCATATATCAGAACCAATTACAAAATTATTTCCAGAAGAACCAGTTAAAAAAACATGCGAAAACCCAAATCCAGCATTCCAAGAAGAACCAAAATCAGTTTCTAAAGAACCTATTGTTAAAAAATCATTTAAAAAACCAAATACCATGAAATTACCAGAAGAACCAGTTAAAAAATCATCTGAAAAACCAAATCTACCAGCTGAACTTATTGAACCTATAAGAAACTCTAAAGGTTTTGAAAGAAATATAAAATTATTAAACTTTCAAGATAAAATAAATAATATGTCTCAAGAAGATTTAAAAGCTGTTAGAGATTATCTATTAAAAGAAATAAATAAAACTAAAAATAATAATAATAATGATTTATTATTATCAGCAGATGATTATCTATTATTAGTAAAATTATTAAATAAAGTTGAAATGAAAATTCATACTATAGATAAACATATAATGTTGGAATAAAACATCTTAATAAACTTGATTAAAAATAATAAAAATTATAATTAAGGTATTATATCTGGTAGTGAGATTGAGTTGTAGAAAAAGTTAACTTTAAACGATGATAAGTACTAAATTTAAAGTATTTCTTAATATAAATCTTTAAAATGCTTACTATTAAAAGATTTTTAGCTTATCAAAAAATAACATTATCTTAGTGTCAAATTTCTTTTATCAAGGTTATTTAATCTTTCTACTAAATAGAGAATTTGTACTAAATATATTTGGTATTATTTAGATACCCTGTAAAATATTTGGTTTGTCATCTCTTTTAAAATGGGAATTTATTATTATAGCAAGATATTAGAAATCTATATGTTTGTTTTTCAATTTTATAGTGCAAGAAGTCTGATATAATTTATGCTATCTATTACTCTAGGTGATGGTCTTAGAAAAATATCATCATCTATTTTGTAAATTTTTTTATTTTTTACAGCATTAAAATATTTCCAAGGATGCTTTGAAAAATTTATTTTGTCAAAAATAGATTTTGGTATAAGTATTATATCGGGATTATTTTTTAGCAAAAATTCATTATCAACTTTAAAATATCCTGAATTTATGCTTTTAGTTACATTTAAATAACCGCTTTTCTCTATTATATCATTAATAAACGTGCTATTACCAACAGTTATTATAGGTTCATGCCATATAACAAATAAAATTTTCTTATTAGTAATTTTTACTTTTTTAATTAAATTAAGATATTTAGCTTTTAATTCTTCTGATTTGTCTTTAGCTTTCAATAAATTAGAAAGATATTTAATATTATAAAAAATATCTTCTATATTTTCATTTTTGAGTTTTATTACAGGTATATTATATTTTTCTAATATTTTAATTTGATTTTCCATTTCTTTAGTAGCTAATATTAAATCAGGTTTTAAAGAAATAATTTTTTCTACATCTATAAATCCAAACTTTCCTATTTTAGTTTTTTTTATAACTTCTGGTGGATAATTACAATCATTAGTTACAGCGATTAAATTATCTTGCTTATTTATAAAATAAATAAGCTCTGTTGTAGATGGACTTAATGAAATTATTTTGTTAAAATTTTTGTTAGAATAATCTTGACTTAAAGATATATTAGATAATAAAATAATTATAATTAATATTAATGAAAAAATTTTTCTCATATAAGAAATTTTAATATGGAAAATATTCTAAAGATAACTTTTTTAATTTCTTTTATTTTTTCTTCTTCATGTAGAAGTAATCCAACACCACCAACACCAATATCTGACATAAATATTCAATGTCAAAGAATGTCAAGTTGTTATGCTATGCATAATAATCTTGTAACAAATCCTTTTATAGTAGATTTAGTTCAAAAGGCTCAAAAATCAAATGATCCTATTCAATGTCAAACAGCAGTTTTTGAAATAGAAAAAATAGCTAATACACAATGTCCTTTTTAAACAATGAGTAAAATTTATTCAAAAACAATATTTACTCTATTATTAACCCTATTTATTTTTTTATTAAATAAAGTCTCATTTGCTCAATTATTTACAAAACCTATAGTAACTTTTAATACATTTTCAATAGAAAAAATAAGCATAAGTAGTATAGGTATAAGATTATTTTTAAATGTAGAAAATCCAAATATATTAGGCATAGAAATGAAAAAAGTTGAATATAATTTAAATATAAATGATATTGAAAATTTTGCTGAAGGTGTTACCGATAAGGTAATAAAAATAGAAAAATCTTCAAAAGAAAATCCTATTGAAATTCCTATTACTATAAATAATAAAAAAGTTTTCTCTGTAATAAAATCTATAATAAAAAATCCTGAAAGGATAGACTATAAAGTAACAGGAAAAGTTTATTTTGGAACATTTATAGGTGATATTTCAATACCTTTTAGTAAAGAGTCATATATAGAAAATTCTGAAAGCATAAAAAGTATAAAAGAACAAATTAATAAGTTTAGATTTTTTTGATGAAAAATCACTATAAAATACTAAATGATTACTTATTAGAATTACAAAAAGTTAAATCTTTAGAAGATTTAGATAAATTTTTAGAAGAGATTAGTAATTCAGCTACAGAAGTATATTCTTGCATAAGTTGTAAAAGTGGTTGTTATACATGTTGTACTGGACCTAGCTTTCCACCTGTTTACTCTAAAGAATGGAAAAGAATAAGAAAATACATTAATGATAAACTAACTGATGAAGAAAAAAATATCATAAAAGATAGAATAAAAAATTTAACAGATGAAAAAAGTAAAGCTTTAGAATTTGTAGAAAGCATTGTTCAAAAAAAAACTAATTTAGAACAATTAAAAGAAAAAATTAATGATTTAGTTAATATATTCAAAGATAATGTTTGCCCTTTACATATAAATGGTAAATGTTCTGTTTATGAAGTAAGACCTGCTAAATGTAGAGCTTTTGGAAATTTTATTTTTGCTTTTAATGATAGAACACAATTTTTAAGTTGTGCTTCTGATATTGAAAAGATGTATAATTACTTGAAACAGAAAAGAACAAAACAATTAGCATTACCTTATTGGAATTCAGTAGAAATGAAATTAGAAAAAATAGCAAAAGATAAAGATGATCATTTTGATGTTAATATAATACCTCTTTGGTTAAGAAAAGAAATTTAACTTATAATTTAACTATTTTCTTTCTAGCCATATCAAAAGGTATTATTAGTAAAGATAAAAATATTATTACTAACCATTGTTCTAAATTAAGAGGAATTACATTTAATAATTTTCCTCCTATGTAAGTTAATAATACTTGTAATATTAATATACCAGACATAACATATATAAATAAAGGATTTTCTTTTATATGTTCAAATATATTTAATTTTTCACTTCTTGCATTAAATCCATTTATCACTATTGTAAAAACAAAATAATTGAAAAAACCTGTCATTAAATATCTGTTATCAGGAAATATACTTGAGAATAAATTAGATTTTATAAAAATAAAAGAAACTACTATTATAAATATTGAATTGATAAATATTGCACTTTTCATATAAGAATTAAGTATATTTTCTGTTTTGCTTATAGGTTTTTCGTTTAAATATCTTTCTAAAGCAGGCTCACCACCAAAAGCTATTGCTGCTAATGTATCCATAATAACATTAATCCATAAAATTTGAATTACATTTATAGGTTGAATATTTAACATAGCTCCTATAAAGGATATAAAAACAGCTGAAACATTAACAGTTAATTGAAATATTATAAATTTTCTTATTGATTTAAATATGTTTCTTCCATATAAAATTGCATTTACTATAGAATTAAAATTATCATCAAGTATAACAATATCACTAGCTTCTTTTGAAACTTCAGAACCACTACCCATAGCAAAACTTACATCAGCTTGTTTTAATGCTGGAGCATCATTTACTCCATCACCAGTCATTCCTGTAACAAATCCTAATCTTTTTGATATTCTTACTAATCTACTTTTATCTGTTGGTAAAGCTCTAGCAATTACACGAAGTTTTGGAAGTATTTTTTCCAAGTCATTATCAGAAAGATTATTCATTTCGTCAGAAGTTAAAACTATATCTTCCTCATTTTTAATTAAACCAACTTCTTTAGCTATTGAAATAGCTGTTCCTTTTCTATCTCCTGTAATCATTACAACTTGTATTCCTGCATTAATTGCTTTATTTATAGAATTATATGATTCTTTTCTTATTTCATCTCTTACTGCTAAAATACCTAAAAAAATTAAATTATTAGATAAATTATTTAAATCAAATTCTTTATCATTAGAAAAAGCTAGTGCTAATAATCTATAACCTTGTTCTGCTAAATTATCAATTTCATTTATTAAATTGTCAAAATTATTGTTTTCTATTATAATATTACCTGATTTATCAATAAATTTATTGCAATTTTTCAATATAATTTCAGGTGCTCCTTTTAAAAAGGTAAAAATATTACCATCTTCATTAACTTTTGTAGCTGAATATTTTATTGAACTATTAAAAGGTAAATTATTTAATATTTTTATATTCTCATTTTGATAGTTTTTTATAATTTCTTTGTCAATGAAAGATAATATTGCTCTTTCTGACGAATTACCACCTATTATCTTATCATCATCAGAAAGAAAAGATGAAGTATTGAAAACAATAGATTTAGCTATATGTGATGATAAAATATTATTTTCTATATCTTTGAAAGAAAAAAATTTTGTATTATCAGCAGTAAAAAAATAATTAACTTCTAATTGTCCCTTTGTTATTGTTCCTGTTTTATCAGAAAATAATATATTTAAACTTCCTGCCGTCTCTATACCTAATAATTTTCTTACTAAAACTTTAGCATTTAATAGTTTTCTCATATTTAGAGATAAAACTATTGCAACCATCATTGGTAATCCTTCAGGAACAGCTGCTACTATTAAAACAACAGAAAAAACAAGAGATTGAATTATATCGTTAAAAAATTTTCCAAAATTTCTAAAATAATTTGATATTTCAATTAATGAATAATGATTATTTACAACAACTTTGTCAAATAAAGAAATTAAAAAAATTAAAGAAGCACCAATATAACCAAATTTACTTATACTTTCTGCTAATGCTTTAAGTTTTATTTGTAGAGGTGATAAAGAATTATCAGAGATAGATAATTCTTTAGATAATTTACCATAAAACGAGTTTTCACCAACTCTTTTTACTAGCATAACACCTTCGCCATCTTCTATTACTGAACCTCTAAATAAGGAATTACTATCCATTAAGTCTAAAACTTCTTTATCTTTATCAGGTTTTTTAGTAAGAGCTTCTGATTCTCCTGTTAAAGAAGCTTGATTGACTTTAACTAATCCTTCTATTAATATCCCATCAGCTGGAACCTTTACGCCTGATTGAAGTAAAACATAATCTCCCACAACTATATCATCAATAAAAACTTCACATATACTAGAATTTCTAAAAACTTGAATTTTTATCATTGATGCTTCTTTTTGCAATTTTTGAAAAGATTCTTCATTTTTATATTCAGAAAAAGTTGATACAAAAACTGCTAAAACAACAGCAATAGCTATTCCAACAGCTTCATACCATTCTGTAAGATGAAATATTGATAATATGATTATTAGTAAAAGAGCAATACATAATATCACTATTAATGGATCTTTAAAGTTTTTCTTTAGTTTATCAAAAAAATTCTCAATTTCTGGAGAAGGTAAGGTGTTAGTTCCATTTTTTTTTCTAGATTCTATTACTTGATTATTACTTAGACCACTATATTTATACTTCATTCTTTATTACCTTAAAAAGAGCTGAGTAATCTTCATTAGAATAATCTAAATTAATGGCTTTTTCTAATATTTTTTCTATAGAATTTATTGCAACATTATTGAGATTTAACTTATTTCCTACTTTTCTTATTAATTGAACGTCTTTTAATAAATGTTTAAGTGGAAAATTAGGATTTGAAAAATCATTTTCTAACATTTTATTTAATTTTTTATCAAATGTAGGAGCATACAAAGCACTATTTCTTAGAATGTCCATAAAAACATTACAATCAATTTTTTCTTTCATTATTAGAGATAAACTATAAGAAAATGCTACTGTCAAAGAAGCTATTAGCTGATTTAATGCTAATTTTAATGTAGATGCTTTCCCTATTTCATTACCTAAGTAATAAATTTTACCAAGATTACCAAAAATATCCTTACATTTTTCTACTACATCTTTTAATCCTGAAATCATAATAATTAATTTACCACCTTCTGCTTCTCTACCACTTCCTAAAACAGGAGCTTCAATATAATTCCCACCATAATTTGTAATTTCTTGATGCAAGTATTTACTTTCGTCAGGTAAAATAGTTCCCATTTGTATAATATTTTTTCTAAATAACAAATTTTTATTTTTTAATAAAGTTTCTTCTATTGCTTTATAATCAGTTAAAACAAGAATTATTAAATCAGAAAATTTTAATGATTCATCAAAATTTAAAACTTTTATACCTTTTTGTTCTAAATCTAAAACTTTATCGTAAGTTCTATTAGAAACTATTACTTCATAAAATTTAGATAATCTTAATACTATTGGCTTACCAAGTAAGCCAGCACCCCACAAAGCTACTTTCATAATTAAAACTTAAGAATAATAGATAAATTATAATAGAAAAAATTTGAATATAAGATTAGCTTAATACTTTTATATGAAAATGCTTATTTGATATATTCTAAAAGATTATCTTATTATATTTAGTGATGCTCTTTTAGCATCATTCAGGGATCTAACTATACTTGTTAAAGATTGTATTATACCTGATAATTCAGACGCTCTTTGCTGTTCTGCTGTTGCTGCTCCTCCTTGTAGTGTATCAAATTGAACTATTCCTACAACCATGTCTGTTCCTTTCATTGATGCTACATTACCAGTTATTTCATCTCTTGTTCCAGGAGATCCAATGCTTCCAAAATCAACCAAACCGCTTGGATTAACCAATTCTATAAAATTTCTAGTATTATTAACATATATTTCACCAGTTGCTGTATTAACTCTATATCTTGCACCATTCGTAGTACCATCATTATAATTCCAAGGATCAAAATTTGGGTCGTATGGGTTAGAATCAGGAGCACCTGGAAATGTTCCATCAGCGTTAAATACAGCATAATCTTTTGTAACGATTGGACTTGTTGGATCAGTAGGATCTCTTCTTTCTTTCACTCCTATTTCTCCAGTAAATGGATCTCTTTTTACCTTTATTACTAATGGTTTTCCTTGAGATAATTTACCTATAGTACCTGTACCTGAGGCTTTAGCAGTATTTGAAGGATTAGCTAACTGAGCAGTAGTATATTTTGGAATATTTGTTATTGTTCTAGTATTGTATGAACCATCTGTTAATGTTACAGCTGTATCACCTGCAAATTGTGCTCTTGGAACTAAAAACCTATTAACTGTATGTATTCTACTTTCATAAGCTCCAGCCATTATTGTTTGTACAGCACTTATTCCTCTCAAAACTGCTGGTATATATGAACCCATTTAAAAACCTCCAAATAACTTACTATATTTTATAGTATCATAACAAAAAACTTTTTTACATTATTTATTAAATTTATAAAGTAAAATTATTCTTTATTAAATAAGACTAAACAAATTTTTAATATTTTTATTTATTTTTATTTATTAGATTTTAAATAAGGATGATTTTCTAGTCTTTCCAAAGTTTCAGCTATATATAAATTATCTGGTGCCAATGATTTAGCTTTTTTACATGTTTCTAGTGCCTTCTCTATTTTACCATCCATTTCATATAATATTGCTAGCATCTCTAGTATTTCAGGATTATTTTCATTTATACTACAAGCTTTTTCTAATATAGGTAAAGCCAATTGTCCTTCTTCTATTTCTATATATATTAATCCTAAACAAACTAAAGCTCTCTCATTATCAGGTTCTAATTGCAATAATTGCTCTAGTTGTTCTATTGCCATACTGTATTTGCCTTGTCTTCTATATATTTCTGCTAAAGCATATCTAGCATTTATATCGTCAGGCTTTTTATTTATTACATGTTGTAAATTAGCAATTGCTGGATAATAATCATCATTTTTAAAATACACAGAACTCAACAAGTAGAATGATTGTGTATGATTAAGGTCTAACTGACATGCTTTTTCTAATACTTTTTTAGCTTCTTCTAATTTATTTTGTTCTATGTATAAAACACCTAAATTATAGTAAGTGTCAACATTATTAGGATTTATTTGTAATGATCTTAAATAATATTCTTCAGCTTTCTGTGATTCTCCTCTTGATTGGTGTATAGCAGCAGCATTACTATAAGCACTAAAAAGTCTTGGATCTTTTTCCAAAGCTCTTCTAAAAGCATCCAATGCACCATCTAGAAAACCTTTAAACATTTTTATAATACCATAATTATTATAAGCAGGAGCAAGATTCTCATCTAACTCTATAGCTTTTACAAAAGCTTGTTCAGCTTCATCATCTTTATTTTGCTTTAATAACTCAATACCTTGATTAAGATATTTAATAGCTTCTTGATTATATTTCATAAATTTTAAAAACCTCTCGAATTTAAATTATAAATTATAATTATAATCTTCAATAATATTTTAGTATAGATTTTAATTATCTAAACTAAAATTAGTTTGTATTTATAAATTTTTCACTCAAAATGCAACACTTACCAATTTTAGAAAGTAGTTTAATAATTTTAAAACATAAATTATTATATAAAATTACTACTTTTAAACGCTCTCTAAAGAGTCGCATTATTACTGGTAAATTATATTTACTATTAAAAAAATGTATAATATACATTGTTTATAGATTGCTCTTGCTATATAATTTAGTAACTTATGAAAGTTCAATTTGTTTCTGATTTACATTTAGAATATGAAGAAAATAGAAATTATTTTAAAGAAAATCCTATTAAAGAATTTGGAGAAGTATTAATACTAGCTGGTGACATAGTAAATGAAATTGATAGAGAAAAAGCTAATGATTTTTTTGAAGATATAGAAAAAAAATTTGACTTAATTATATCAGCATTTGGTAACCATGAATTTTACTTAAACAATCTTGATTTTTCACTGCCAAGTTATAAAAAGGAATTATCCAAGAATCATTTATTACTAAATAATGAAACTATTTGCTATAAAAATTGTAGATTTATAATTTCTACTTTGTGGTCAAAAATAGAAGAAAAACATAGGTATGAAATATCAAATAGATTAAATGATTATAAGTATATAAAATATAAAAATGAAAAATTTTCAACTTATCATAGTGATGAAGTTTTTGAAATTTGTAAAAATTTTATAATATCCGAGCTTGAAAAATATTTTAAGGGTAAGACTATTGTAATAACTCATCATTTACCAAGTTATGAATGTGTTAATCCAAAATGGAGAAATAGTAATTTAGCTTCTGGTTTTGTTAATAAATTAGATGATTTAATATTAAAATATGAACCTGATTTCTGGATATTCGGGCATCAACATGAATATTCAGAGTGTAAAATTGGAAATACAATATTATTGTCAAATCCATTAGGATATTTTAAAAAAGAAAATTTTAAATTATTTTCTTCAAATAAATATTTTGAAGTATAGGAGATAACTTATGAAAATAATATTAGGTGCTGACCATGGAGGATATGAATTAAAAAATAATATTGCTTTATGGTTGAAAGAAAATAATTATCAATTTGAAGATATAGGAGTATTTACACCTGATTCTGTTGATTATCCTGACATAGCTTATAAAGTTGCTAAAAGTGTAAGTAATAGTGAATTTGATAGAGGTATATTAGTTTGTGGTTCTGGAGTCGGAGTTTCTATTGTAGCAAATAAAGTAAAAGGTATAAGAGCTGTTAATTGTCATGATACAGTAACAGCTAGATTAAGTCGCCAACATAATAATACAAATATAATAACTTTTGGTGGTAGATTTATTGCTAAAGAAATGGCTTATGAAATACTAAAGGTATGGTTAAATACAGAATTTGAAGGTGGGAGGCATACTAATAGAATAAATAAAATTAAACAAATTGAGGAAAAATAGATTTGATAAAATTATTAAATGGATTAGAAGCTACTGTAGAAGGATTACTTTATACAGGTGTTAAGTTTTTTTATTCTTCTAGTGCATTTCCAAATAATAGACTATTATTATATGCTTTAAAAAGATTTAGAGAAGTAAATAGAATTTGCATACAAACAAATAATGATAAAGAGACTTTAGGAAGATTTATAGGAGCAGGTATAACAGGAACAAAGTTATCAGCTAGCAACGAAGCTTTAAAAATTGATTTGTTAAATTATCCTGATTTTCCAGCTTTAATCATAGATATATCTAACGAATTTAATTATTTATATAACAAATTTATAACCATTATACCATCAAATATACAAAATATTTATAATTTAACAATAGAAGCATTTAATATTTCTCAATATTTAAAAAGAATTGTTATCTTGAAAATTGAAAAAGTATTTTCTGATATTTACTCAGATATAAATATTTCTGAAAATATATTACCTATTGAAAAAACTTATATAGAAAAACTAGAAAATTCCTATTCAATCTATGAAACTTATGATACAAATGATTCTGAAATACTTATAATATCTTATGGTTTTATATCTGAAATAATAAAAGAAAACATTAAATACTTAAGTCAAAATAAAAAAATAGGTTTATTCAAGCTTATAACCTTAAATCCTTTGCCTTTAGAAGAAATAAAGCAACTAAATTATAGAAATAATAAAATCATAATGGTAAATATTCCTTTTATAAATTCAATTTCAGAAAAAATTATTAATATAAATGAATATGATGTAAATAAAGTCATTAATGAGATTAAATTTGTTATTAGTAATTTATAATCACTAGTTATAAAACCTCAACAATAAAACTATAAATTTATTGTAAAATAATAGATAATTCTGATTTCTATGTAAGAAGTTAATTATTAGCTTACAATAAGGTTATTGTTTCAACTACTCTTAAAAAAATTGTCGTCCAGAAAATAATTTTACTAATAAAATGATACAAATTTTATCAAAGAAAGCTTATAATTAAATCAAGGAGATAAATTTTATGAATGATATAAGAAAAATTACAGACTTAGCAAGAAAAACAGTTGAATTATTTGTTACTGAAAATAAAGTTCTTGAAGTTCCTAATGATATTCTACCTGAGTATAAAGATAAAAGAGCAGGTGTTTTTGTAACTATATATAAGAATGGCAATCTTAGGGGTTGTATAGGAACTATAATGCCAACAGAAGAAAATATTATAAAGGAAGTTATAAGAAATGCTATATCATCTTGTAGTCAAGACCCAAGATTTACAAAAGTTAGTCCCGATGAATTGAATAGTTTAAAGTATTCTGTGAGTATTTTGATGCCTCCTGAACCTGTAAACTCCTTAAAGGATCTTGATCCAAGTAAATATGGTGTAATTGTTACAGGACAATATGGAAGACGAGGTTTGTTATTACCAAGATTAGAAGGTATAAAAACAGTAGAAGAACAAGTAATGCATGCAATGGCAAAAGCTGGAATTAGATTAGGTGAAAAAATATCATTATCAAGGTTTGAGTCAATAGAATATAAAGAAGAATAAAATTTTAATATTTAAATGTAATAATCTTCTGTTAAAGTTTATATTCAAGTTATATTTCTTGTATCAATTAAGTTATTTTTCAGTATATAATTAAATTTAAGGAGGTTTATATGAGTCCATACAATCCTTTTGAAGATGAAGAAGATGAAAAGGATACTGATTTAGTAAAATCAAATTATAGAAAAAAATATCGTTATAGATTATTAAGAACAATTAGAAATGAAGTAATAGGAGTTGTAGTTGATCCTCCTGATGATGATATGATTATGAAAATAGGTGATAAAGTTATAGAATTTGATGATTCAGCACCTCTTTTAGAATATATACCATCATTTATAGAAAAAATAGCTCAAAAACCTGAATTTAAAGAATTAGGCTTATATGATTGTGGAAAAATAAGAGAAATATCAGCTAATGACTTTATATCATTAGACGACTTAATTCAAAATGGTTATCAATAATATTAATGATAAAAGTTACAGGTGGAACTCTAAAAGGTTATAAAATTAATACTTTAAAAGGATTTGAAACAAGGCCTACATCATCAAAAGTTAGAGAAGCAATATTTAATATAATACAGGCTAATGTAGTTAATAGTAATTGGTTAGATTGTTTTTCTGGTTCAGGAATAATTGGAATAGAAGCCTTAAGTAGAGGTGCTTTAAAAGTAACATTTGTTGAAAAAACATATAATTCATATACTACAATAATAAATAATTTAAAAAAAACAAATCTTATTAAAAAATCTGATATTTACAAAATGGATTTTTTTAAATTTATTAACAAATGTAATGAAAAATATGATTTTATTTACTTTGATCCACCCTATCAAAGTAATTATTATCAAGAATTTTCAAATTTTTTAACCAAGAAAAATTTACTTAATGAAAATGGTATTTTAATAGTAGAACATGAATCAAATAGTGATTTATCTAATACTTTTATTAATTTGCATTTTACAAAAACATATAATTATGGTAGAACTTCTTTATCTTTTTTTAAAAATATAATAGAATAACTTTTATGAATATATTAATGCCAGCTTTAATTGCAATAATAATATTTATTGTAGTTTTTTTATTAATAGCAGTATTTTCAAAAAATATTGAGAACTTTTTAGAACCACTCTTTCAAAAATATTTGAATGAATTAGAAAAAGATTTCACTATTTTAAATTTACCTTTTACACCAATGGACTTTTTAAAATACCAAGTTGGCGCAATAATTTTAATGTTTATTATTGGTTTGTTAATTGGTGATGGAATATTTTTAAAAATATTAATATCTATTATCTTATCTTATAGTGTCTTTGTATATTCAAATCTGTATATTACAAATAAAAAAAAACAAAGAAAACAAAAATTTGAAGAACAATTTGTAGATGCTTTAGAAATGATTTCAAATGGTGTTAGATCTGGATTAAGCTTAATGCAAGCATTAGAAGTTGTTGTTAATGAAATGGAAGATCCTATATCCTATGAAATAAATCTTGTAATACAATCAACAAGAGTTGGAGTTTCTTTAGCAAATGCTTTAAATAATTGGGCAGAAAGAATAAATTCTCCTGATCTAGACATATTTGTAACAGCTGTTATTATACAGAATCAAACAGGAGGTAATTTGGCTGAAATATTGGAAACTTTAGCACAAACAATAAGAGAAAGATTTAGAATACAAAGACAAATAAAAACTCTTACAGCTCAAGGAGTAGCAAGTTCATATATTTTAACAGGATTACCAATATTTTTAATAATAGCATTAATGTTTATACAGCCTGAAACAATGAAAGTTTTATACACAACAACTTATGGCTTAATTTTATCAGGGTTTATAATAATAATGATTTCAATAGGTAGTATAATGGTAAGAAAAATAATAAACATAGATATTTGATGTTTTTTAAAAATAAAATATTTGAAAATTTTGTTTCTCTATTTATTTGGCAATTAACTATAAACTTACTTAAACTTATATGGATACCTTATGTAATAAAAATACTAGGAGTTGGTAACTATGGTATATTTACTATTTCTCAAAGTATATGCTTCTACCTTATAAATATTGTAGATTATGGTTTCAATACAACAGCAACAAGAGAAATTTCAATTAATAGAAATAATAAAGAAGAATTATCAAAAATATTTACTTCTGTTTTATTATCAAAAATATTTCTTATATTTATCTGTTTTATTTTTTTAATAAATTTAATAAACTTTATACCACAACTTAGTCTAAATAAAAGAGTTTATTTATATTCATTTGGAATTGTTATAGGAACTTGTTTATTTCCATTTTTTTTGTTTCAAGGCTTAGAGAAAATGAAGTATATAACTTATATAGATTCTTTTTTTAGATTAATTTCTATTTTACTAATTTTCACATTTATAAAAAATAATAATGATTTAGAAAAGTTATGTATTATATTCAGTTTAGGTTATATTTTATCCGGATTAATAGGAATTTTTTTTTCAATTTTTATTTTAAAAATAAGTTTTAAATATGTAGAGTTTAATTATATTTTTAATCAGTATAAAAAAGGCTTTGATATCTTTGTAAGTAATTTAATAGTTAATATTTTAAATAATACAAACAATATTTTGATAGGCTTTTTTATTGGCACTAAATATTCAGCTTTTTATAGTATTGCTGATAAAATTAGAGTACTATTTATAAGTTTATATTCAATTATTATAAATCCTATTTATTCAAGAATATGCTTTGTTTATAACGAAAATAGAAACGATTACTTAAAAAAAATAAAAGCTATAGAAAAGTTTATTTTTATAATATCTATACTAATGCTACTAGCAATAAATATATTTTCAGATTTTTTTATAAAAATTTTCTTAAGCGAGGATTTTAAATATAGCATAATAATAATTAGATTTCTATCTATTTCCGTTTTTATAAATGGTTTAAGCTTTATTTATAGCAATATATTTTTAGCTTCGACAGAAAATTATAAGATTATTAGAAACTCCTATTTTATAGGAATATTTATATACTTAATATCATCCTTTGTTATAATACATAAAAATATCAATCTTTTAACTTTTGGAATAAATCTTATTATTTCAGAATTAATTATAACTTTAATTTTTTACTATGAATATTATTCTTACCTTAAGATAAAAAAGTATATTTGTTAAAAAAAAAATTTTAATTTTAAAAATAATTTAAGATTGCTTTTGTTTTTTGAAAAAACACTTTCAAAAAAATGAATAATTGTATATATTTAAAGTAGTAATAATTTTTTATTTGGAGGCACTATGCCATCTATAAATCCATGGCACATTATATACTCTATAAGAGCTGTAAATGCTTGGCAAAAAATGATAAACTCTAATATAGTAGGAGCTACGAGAGTTGGTTATAAAGATGCTGATTTGTTTTTTAAAGGTGGTGCTACACAAGTAGCTTATGGTCCTGGTGGAGCATTAAGACAAGTAGCTGAACAATCTCTTTCTGTTGGTTATACAAATATAAATTTTTCCCAAGGTGCAATAACTCACTCTTCTGATTGGGCACATGTAGCAATAAATGGTCCAGGATTTTTCTATGCAACAAATGACATAGTAGCACCTAAAAAAGAAAATCTAAATTATACAAGAGATGGACAATTTTACGTTGATGCAGATGGGGTTTTAAGAACTAAAGAAGGATTGTATGTACTTGATGGTACCCAAATACCAGGTGTTAGTGATCCAACTTCAGAATGGTATCCACCTTGGAATGGTTCTATTTTCTGGAATTGGATTGAAAGAAACAAATTAAGAGTTAGAAACAATACTACAAAAGATTTAACAAAGGAAACTGTAGTAGAACTTACAGTTGATACTCAAGATCTTTTTAATAAAGGTAAAGTTCAATCTGATTTAGCAGATCTTAGAATAGGTTATTACGATTATACTACAGGTACCTGGACAAGTGTTCCAATAGAAATAGTAGGTCCTATGACTCCTTCTGCAAATACAAAAATTAGATTTAGATTGCAAAAAGATTTATCCATAGGTGAAAGTGTAACAGATGAATATTTCTTATTTTCAAAATATCTTGATACTCCTGTAACTGGAAATGTTCAAACAATAACACAATCCACTTTTCCTCCTACAATGACTACTGGAAAAAATATAGGTACAGTTGATCCTGATGGTATATTAGATGACTTTACAGGTGTATTTAATCCTGTAAGTGATAGTGGTTCTACAGTTCCAGGAGCAACAGCTCCTGAAGATTGGATGAAGGCTGTAGGTCAAACAGGTAATTTATGGAGAGTAGGATTACCTGACAGTACTTCTGATTCCTGGCCTGGACTCGCTGCTGGTAGTATAGATTATGTTCAAGGGACAGGTTATCAATTTAATACTGGCAGTCAAGAAATTTATAGAGTAGCAGATTCTTCTAGACCAAACGGTTGGAAGTTTGTTGATGAACTTGGTAATGAAATAACAATGAAGGTTATAGACGGAACTAATAATAATGGTAATGCAAATCCTAGTTATGACTTTACTTTGTCAGATATTCATAATTCAGGAACAGTGGATAGCAGTGGTAATTATGTTAAATATACTTTGAATGATACAAACACTTCTCATAGGCAATGGGAAGAATTCAAACCAACAGATTTAAATCCATCATGGAATAAACCTGATTTAGCTGGAGTACCATATAATCCTAGCTCTGGAACTTATGGAGGATGGGGACAAACACCTTATGTTGATAATACAAATAGTTTGACAACGGGTGATATTACTAGTCCTTCTGGAACAGCATGGCAAGGAAGTGGTTCAAATAATAATTTTGAATATTTATTAGTAAGACAACCAATATATGTTGGTACAGAAGGCTTAATAAGAGGTGGTGGTTCTTTAGATTTAGATGGATTTGTTAATAAAAATGTTGCAATAATTTTGAGAAAACCAGATGGAAGTTATACTACATTATATAATTCAAATTCTCCATCAGGAGTTACAACTTTTTCTGGTGTAAATTTAGATTATAGTCAATTACAACCTGGTATAAATTGGTTAGAAGTTTATGCAAGTAAAGATGTAGCAACAACATCTCCTATGTTAATACCATTAGATACAACATCAGGATTATGGAATAATGCTCCTACGGCTGGTTCTATATCTTATACTAATGGAACTGGCTATGTATTTAATAATGAACAATTATATTTGAAAAAAACTTATGATAGTAATGAGGTTCCTCAATATGAAATTGTAGATGCATTAGGAAATAAACCTCAAATGGAAATTTTAACTAATGTGACGCAAGAACAGATTACATTGAAGGGGATTCCACAAAATCCAGGAAGCACTGTTATATCAACAGGTTCAGTTATACCAGATACTTCTTCTCCTCAAACTTCTTCTTGGATAAATAGAACTAATACAAGTATATCTATGGCTTCTGATAATACAAATGGAATTCATCCAAATCCTGAAGCTTATGAAGGACAAGGTTATTGGCATGACTTAGATGATTCATATAGATTAGGTGGTGAAGTTCATTTTTCTAATACAATAAATTTTAATCAAACTCTTTTAGAAAATGATGCAACTGGTTCTCCAACATTAGAAGAAGTAAATATATCTGGAAAAGTTTTTGCTCAGGATGGTTGGAATTTATCTGTAATGAAAAATAACTTTGATCCTCCAGATAGTAAGACTCCTTATGGAACTGGTGATTGGACAATGGATGGTTATGCTCTAGGTTTACCTGATTCTTTTCCTGATACTCCTGAAAGTGATGATCCAAATGTTACAAGAGTTCATACTGTAGGAGATTTAGCAAAATTAAGTGCTGTTGGTGTTACCACAAAAGTAACTGCTACAAATGAATCACAAACAGCTTTTAATGAAAGTATAACATCTTCTCAATTTTCTGAAACATCAACATTTTTACTTTCTGGTTTGACTGGTAAAGTTGGGGTTATAAAGGATGATGAAGTTGCGTATTTTGAAAGTTTTGATCATCATCCACTTATTGATATAACTTTGGCAGATTATGGATGGACAACAGTAGTACACAACGGAACTATAAATTGGAATTTAGTTTCAACTCCAGTTTCTCAGCGCCTTGATAATGATCCTTTAAACTTAGTTACTGATAGTTGGCAATATAATCTTAGATTTAGCAATGCATCAGGTACTAGCTATGAATCAATTAAAACAATAATAAATGAAGGCTTTGAAAGTGCATCTTTACCAGCAGGTTGGACAGTAAATATAACTTATGGTAATAGTAATGTTCAATGGCGAACAAGCACTAATACAGCTCAAAGTGGAAGTAGAAGTGCTTATTTTGGAACAACTGCTGGAAATAGTTATGCTTTGGGACCTGATGCTGCTGAAAGACTAGATGTTTTTATAGAATGGGATCCATCAATAGACGATATTGACTTAAGGGTTACAGAACCAGATGGTTATAATGTTTACTGGGGAGATGTTCATTATGGTAAAGTTTCATCAAATAATAATGGTAATTTTAATGCACCTTTACCTAATCCTCCAGGTGGTGGAGTATGGGATCAAAGTTATTTTGTAACAACTGCTGCAAGACAAGATGGAAATCCAGGTTCAACTGCTGGTACTTATAAAATATATGCTGATGGAGTAGTAGGAGCTCCAGGTGGTGGTGGTAATGTAAATTACGTAGTTATAGAGGATGGTGGAACTTCTAGGGGTAAAGTTCAAACATCTGGTAGTGTTTACGTTCCTTATGGTACTGTTGTTCATTTAGGAGATTTTATAGTTGCACCAAATCAAAGAGTAGGTGGAGAATTAATATCTCCAACAATAGATATGACTGGTTTAGTTGATGGAGTATTAGAGTTTTATGACAGTTTCCAAGTTGAAACTCAAGATACTGCTAATTATGATAAAAAGAAGTTGTATGTATGGGATGGTTCTATATCCGATTGGACTGATATTACATCAACTGTAAGTATAGATAACACATCTAGTTCTCAAGGATGGGTAAAACATACATATAACTTACCTTCATCATTAAACAATAGAAATGATGTTAAATTTAAGTTTGAATTTGATTCTATAGATGGAAGATATAATAACTTCAGAGGTTGGAATATTGATAATTTTAAAATTACTGCAAAAGAAAGAGTTTCAGCAAGTGTTATATCTCCTACTATTGACTTAACTGATTATGTTACTGCAAAGCTTACATTCAAAGATTTTTTCCAAAATGAAAGTTCTGTAAGTAAGGATTTAAAGCAAATATATTATGCAGTTGATAATGGAGGGCCATTATCATGGCACTTATTAAGAGATGAAAATAGTTATTTAAATACCCATCTTAATTATTCTCCTTATACAGGTAGTCGCGATTGGAAAATGAATGATGTTCAAAATGTTGATCCTGGGCCAATTGTAACAAATCATACTCCTTCTACACATATAGACATTCCAACAAATGTAGGTGCATCAAGTTACAAAATTAAACTAAAATTTACTTTTGATTCTGTAGATGGTGCTAATAATGCATTTGCTGGTTGGTCTTTAGATGATATAAAAGTTACAGGTAGTAAGTATGAAGATGTTAGAGATACATGGGCAGGTGGTTCTTTACCAAATGCTAATGGTAATGGACCTGGTATTTGGTCAGATGATATAACTGTTACAGGTAGAACCATAGGAGCTACTACTACAGTTGATAGATATGTTATAAGAACAGATCCTGATGGAAAAGTTAGGGTTTATGATAGGTTTGGTGATGGAGATCATAATGATAGTGGTGAAACACCAAATTATGGCCATACAGGAGGTTCTACTCAAAAAACTAATTTAGATAATAATCATTCTTCAACAGGTGATAATTATAATTTTTATGACTATGTTCCAGAATATTCAAATACTAATTCTCATGTAGCTGTTTATGAGATAGATACTGATGTTGGTCTAGCTATTACTAATGGACAAGACATGATAAGAAATAGCACACCTAGTGTTTTTGATGAAAATGGTATTCAAAGTATAGATAATTTTAGGACACTACCAAGGTACTATGTTAATGGTAGTGGTCAAGTAATAGATAGATTTGGTGATGGAACTAAAACAAATAATGCCAATACTTATATGACATCAAATGACGATGGAGTTTTGTCAGATGAGTTTGCAAGTGGTGGAGATGATGAGAATTTGATAGATTATGATCCAAATGTTGAACTTGATACTGGTATTAATTACTTAAATGTTCCATTATGGACAAAACCAATGCTTGTTCAAGCAGGTAATGTTGCAAATGGTGCAGAAACAGTAATTGTTGTTGGTGGAACTGGTGAAAATATTGGTAGTCCAGATAGTGGCGATGGTAACCAATATCAAGGTTCAGAAGAATGGAATGATTATATTGCACAATTTAGATTTGGAGTTAGCAATCCATCAGTTAATACTAATGTTGGAATAACAGCATACATGAGATATGTAGATAACAATAATTGGGTGAGAATTAGATACGATCATGAGACTAACCCTGCTAATTCAAGATTATATTTAGAGTATAAAAATAATGGTAATCTTAGCACAGTAGCTTCTGTACCATTCCATATGTCTTCTCCGGTAGATGTAGGTGCTGATGTAAAATTTGTTGTCCAAGGTGAAAGATATGAAGTATATGTAAATGATGTTTTAATGTTTAATGAAAGAATAAGCAATGCTCCTTTATATGGAAAATTTGGTTTTGGTGCTGATAGAACAATGTGGTCTAGTTATCTAAATTTAATTCATATCCCACCATTACAAGCACAATTTTTAGGTGATGGATTAATAAGACCAACAAGTGCTCAAGATATTATAGATCAATTATATTTAGCAATATTTCCAGCAGAAAAAGGTCTAAAATATAGTAGAGGCTACGGAGGAACTTATTTCCAACAAACTGAAGATTCACTTAAGCCATGGCCAGGAAAACCAGGGGTTAATGCAGGATCACTAGAAGCATATTCATTGGAACAATCAAATGTTGATGTTGCAAAGAAAATGACCCATCTTGCTACATCTAAAAATGTATTTGATATTTTAATGAAGCAATGGACAATATTTGATCAACAATTTGAAATTGGTTTGAATTTGATAAAATAATAAAAAATCTATAATTTTAAGTTAAGGTATTTGTTTTAAATATTTGAAATGTTCTACATATGATAATCCTTTTGTTATTTTACCATTTTCATCTTGCTTCTCTACATAACATTTTCCTTCCCAATAGGAAGGTGCTATATCATACTTTTTTATAGGGAAAACTTCCTGTCCTGGATGAACAGCTGTTACAATAAAAGTTTCTTTTCTTTGTGGAATATCTATTTTCCATTTTGTTACATATAAATCATTTGTAAATGGACTTGTCCACCAATCTAATCTTTGTATATTAAATCCTACAGAATGATCACTTTTATTATTACTATTTAAAACATTTACATATTGCTTTAAAGTTTGGTCTTTTTTATTTCTAAATGAAAATAAGTTATATTCAGTATTATCTTCCATTTGAAATGAGAACCAATCCCAACCAACTCTCATAACATAAAAATTTCCCCATTGATGATCAAACCAAGATTGACCTTTAACATTTTTTCTAACACCATTTTCTATTAAAAAGCCTGTTGTTTCAAGTTTTGTAAGAGAATAGTAATAAGAATCTTTACCTTCTGGCATGTCTATTAATCCATTGCCATTTATCAATAGAGGTTCTTTATTCATTTTTAAATTCAAATTAAATTGAAATCCCTTAACTTCTCCAAAAATTTTGTAAGAAAATTTATCAGTTTGAATCATCCCATTTTTATCAAAAATAACATTTGCTTTTTTATTGTCAGTTTTAACTATTTTTGGAGAATAAAACTTCCTTTCATAATAGAATTTTTGATTATTTTCATCAGTAATAGCTATATGAGCAAAATATATAAATGTAGCTACTCTGAAAAAGCATAATTCATAACCATATTTTTTACCATCATCTGTGTTAAGATGACCGTTGTAATACCACCATTCAGTAAATTTACTTTTATGTTCTCCTTGATCTTCATCAAAAGATATTGGTTTAAATTTATTAAGTGATATTTCATTATTTATTTTCCCTTGAGTTAAAATTTTATTTATTTTTTCTTGAGAAAGAATATTTTTATTTGAAATTTTGTTTGCTATAGATTTTTTCAATTCTAAAGATTCATTATCTGAGGGTTTCCAGTTATAAAAATATTCAGCACTTTCAGGATAAAGATTAATGATTTCTTCAGCTTGTTTTATTATTTCTGACTTGTTATTATCTTCTATAGAAAAAATATTTGTTTGATTTTGTTCTAAAATAGGATTATTATTAATATTGCATGAATATAGCGATACAAATAATACAGAAGTAATAATTTTTTTTATCATAAAAAAAGTTATATAGTAATATACCAATTATAGCATTTAATCATTTAATACAAATAAATTTTATACATTTTTTTTATAAAATTTTCAGTTATGATTTTATAATTTCTATAATATATTAAAAGATTACAAATATGTTTAATAATAAATTAATTTCTTTTTTCGAAGAGATTGGGAAATTCTCATTAATGAGCATTGAAATAATGAAGTTAATTTTAAGAGGAAATATACATTTTAGAAACACAATCAATCAACTTGCTTTTGTAGGTACCGATTCATTACCAATAGTTTTGCTTACAGGTATATCAATAGGAATGGTTTTTGCTTTACAAGTAACAGGACTTTTTCAAATGTATGGTGCTAGTTCTATGATAGGTGCAGCTGTTGGATTAGCTATAATAAGAGAATTAGCACCTTTATTCACAGGTGTTGTTATAGCTGGACGAATAGGTGCTGCAATAGCAGCTGAACTAGGTTCAATGAAAGTTACAGAACAAATTTACGCTCTTACATCTATGGCTGTGAGTCCTTTAATGTATTTAGCCGTTCCTAGAGTATTATCATGTTTAATAATGGTTCCTTTATTAAATGTAATTTGTATTGTTATTGGAATAATAGGTGGAATAATAGTTTCTGTTTTAGTAAAAGGAGTGTTAATAGAATTATTTGTTGAATCAGTTAGAGATTTTTTAACACCTATTGATTTATTTAAAAGTATGATTAAGGCATGTATATTTGGCTTGATAGTCTCATTAATTGCTTGTTTTAAAGGTATAAATACAGGTGAAGGAGCTCAAGGCGTAGGTATATCTACTACAAGTGCTGTTGTAACTTCTTTAATATCAATATTTTTAGTTAATTACTTATTATCATTAATATTGTTTTCAAATAACTAATAAATAATAGTTAAAATATACTAGAAATTAAGTAACAAAATTGTTAAAATTTTAAATGTATTTAAATAAAAAAAATGTTTATAGGTGTTTATAATATTCCTAATTTAGTTAGCTTATTAGGACTTGTATTATCTTTAATGTCATGTTTTTTATCATATAATAACTATTTAAATTTAGCTATTATATGTTTTATGTATGCTGGTTTATGTGATATGTTTGATGGTTTTCTAGCAAGAAAAAAGGAAATGAACGATGAAGATAAATTATTTGGTATTCAATTAGATTCAATAGTAGATGTTGTAAGTTTTGGAGTTGCTCCAGCTATGATAGCTTTTCATATAGGATTTACAACTTTTATAGATTATTTAATACTAATTTTTTATGTATGCTGTGCTGCTATGCGTTTAGCTTATTTTAACGTTCATGGTACTAAATCAGATGGTAAAAGAAAATATTATACTGGATTACCTGTAACGTTTTCGGCAATGATATTTCCATTTGTTTATATAACTTCTTTTTGGGGTAATGATTTACTATATAATAATCTTGTAAGATTGACATTTATAACTATTTCAATATTATTTATTCTTAGAATACCAGTACCAAAACTTGGTGGTCTTTTTTATGTTTTAGCACCTTTTGTAACACTATTTTTAACGTTTTTCTGGCTTTATATTAAATAATGAAAAAAATATTAATTTACAATAGAGAAAAAAAATCACTAGAAGAAGAAAAAATATATGGTCAAAAAATATTAGAATATTTATACACAAAAAAACTAGGATTATTTTTTACAAAATCTTTATTAAAAAGAAAATTTTTTTCAAAAGTTTATGGAAATCAGTTAAAAACTAAATTTTCAAAAAGAAAAATATTAGATTTTATAGAAAAAAATTCTATTGACACAAGTGAGTTTTTAGATGATGTTAATTCTTTTAAAAGTTTTAATGATTTTTTTATAAGAAAACTAAAACCTGAAGCTAGACCAATAGCAATGGACAAAGATATATTAATATCAATAGCTGATTCTAGGTTGAGTGTTTTTAAAATACAACATGATATAGTAATTCCAGTTAAAGGTAGATATTTTACACTAGAACAAATAACAAATAATTCTTTATTAATTAAAAAATACTTAAATGGCTTATGTTTAATTTTTAGACTAGCACCTATTGATTATCATAGATTTTGTTATTTAGATAATGGAATACAAAAAGAAATTATAAAATTAGGCAAATTTTATAATTCAGTTCATCCAATAGCTTTAGAGAGTAATTTACCAATTTTTCAAAGTAATTATAGAGAGTATTGTGAAATAGAAACAGAAAATTTTGGTGATGTGTTACATATAGATATAGGAGCATTAGGAGTTAGTAAAATAGTACAACATTACCCTAATGGGAAAAAATGTTTTAAAGGAGAAGAAAAAGGTTACTTTGAGTTTGGAGGTTCTACATCAATATTAGTATTTTGCAAAGATACAGTTGAAATAGATAAAGATATTTTAGAGTATTCTAAGCAAGGTATAGAAGTTCTTGTAAAATATGGTTCAGCTATTGGTAGAAAATTATCATAATAAATACTACAAATAATAAATTACTATTTTAAAATGGGGTAAACCGAATGTTTGACAGATGTATTTAAAGAATACAAATATATTTAGTATAAAAAGTCTAATTATTTTAGATAAATTTTTATAATAAATGATGCATAATTAATAATTAAAAACAAAGTATAAAAAATTAAAAAAACTATAAATTTTTATTTAATAAATTACTTGACATATAAGAATTTTAGTATAATTATAAAAAATTGTAACTATAAAAAACATTAACTTTTAATGCACTATCAATTTAATAAATTTGTATTAGTTTTTAAGAATTAATTTTTCAAAAAAATTAAAAAATGATAATTAGAATTGTTATATGCTTATAATTAGTTCATTATATAAAAAATAAATAATCCACATTTAGGTAAATGTGTTAATATAATTTGAGATTAGCTTCAGAGATTTATTACATAAATTATGTTAAAATTTAGATTGTTATTATTTTTAGCTATATTTATGAACATAGTTATAATTGGCTCTCAATGGGGCGACGAAGGTAAAGGTAAAATTGTAGATTATCTTTCTGAAAAAGCTGAAATAACAGTTAGATTTCAAGGTGGTAATAATGCTGGTCATACTGTAATAATAGGTAGTGATATTTTTAAACTTCACCATATACCATCAGGAATATGTCAAAATAAAATATGTGTTCTAGGTAACGGTGTTGTTATAAATTTACCATTTCTTATAACTGAAATTAAACAACTTCAAGAAAAAGGACTTTCTGTAAAAGATAAATTATTTATAAGTGAAAAAGCACATATAATAACTCAAAAACATCAAGATATTGATAAAAAACAAGAAGAAAATAGATCTAATAAAGTAGGAACAACAGGTAAAGGAATAGGACCTTGTTATACAGACAAAGTTAGCAGATTTGGGGTTAGAATGATTGATTTTATAAATAATAAAGATTTAATACCAGAATATAGTCAATATTATGATTTGATAAAATCTTTTATTATAGACACAACATATTTCTTAAATAAGGCAATAAGAGAAGGTAAAAATATTATATTTGAAGGAGCACAAGGTACTTTTCTTGATATAGATCATGGAACATATCCTTATGTAACTTCTTCAAACACTATATCTAGTGCTGCTTGTACAGGGTCAGGTATTGCACCTAAACATATTAATAAAGTTATAGGAATATTAAAAGCATATACAACTAGAGTTGGTAATGGTCCATTTCCTTGTGAGTTAAATAACGATATTGGAGAATTTCTTGTAAATGAAGGAAAAGAATTTGGAACTACAACAGGAAGAAAAAGACGTTGTGGTTGGCTTGATTTATTTATGGCAAATTATGCTGTTGATATAAATGGTATAGATTATTGGGTAATAACAAAGTTAGATGTTCTAAATAAATTAGAAGAAATAAATGTTTGTATTGGTTATGAATATGAAAATAAAAAATTGATTTCTTATCCATCTTTAGCTAATATTTTAGAAAATGTTAAGCCGATATACAAAAAATTTAATGGTTGGAAAACTTCATTAGAAAATTGTAAAACATTTAAAGACTTACCAATTGAAGCAAAAGAATATTTAAATTTTATACAAGAATTTACTAATATTCCTATTGCTATAGTTTCTATTGGTCCAGAAAGAAATCAAAATATAGTATTGAAAGATATTTGGAGCTAGCTAAAATGAAAGAAATTTATTTAGTTGATGGTGTAAGAACACCTATAGGAAGGTTTGGTGGAAGTTTAAAAAATATACCAGCATCTGAGTTAGGACTTATAACAACAAAAGAGATATTAAAAAGAAATAATATCGATCCTCAAGATATTGATAGTTTAATAATGGGAAATGTTTTGTCAGTTGGTGATGTTCATAATCCAGCTAGATATATATCTATAAAATTAGAAATGAAAGACGATTGTACAGCATACACAGTAAATAGATTATGTGGGTCAGGTATGCAAGCTATTATCTCATCTATTATGGAGATGCAATTAGGTAACTCATCTTTAGCTATTGCTTGTGGTGCTGAAAATATGAGTAGGATGCCATATACTTTG
>BPII01000016.1 GCA_026004035.1 Candidatus Sericytochromatia bacterium
ATTAATCCATTATCATTATAATTGACATTCAAATTTCCATTTGTTACATCTATTTTGTCTCCTTTGTTATTTTGATAATTTAGATTACCAACAGAAGCAGAAGCATTTTGTAACTGCCCATTTTGATTATAATTAATATTTACATTAGTTCCTGTAGCATTAACAACGTCTCCATTAGCATTTGTATAATTTAATTTCTCTATTGAACCTGTTAGTGATGATATATTTCCACTATCGTTATAATTAACATTCAAACTTCCATTTGTTACATCTATTTTGTCTCCTTTGTTGTTTTGATAATTTAGATTGCCAACAGAAGCAGAAGCATTTTGTAACTGCCCATTTTGATTATAATTAATATTTACATTAGTGCCTGTAGCATTAATAACGTCTCCATTAGCATTTGTATAATTTAATCTCTCTATTGAACCTGTTAATGATGATATATTTCCATTGTCATTATAATTAACGTTCAAATTTCCATTCGTTACATCTATTTTGTCTCCTTTGTTATTTTGATAATTTAGATTACCAACAGAAGCAGAAGCATTTTGTAACTGTCCATTTTCACTATAGTTAATATTTACATTAGTGCCTGTAGCATTAATAACGTCTCCATTAGCATTTGTATAATTTAATCTCTCTATTGAACCTGTTAATGATGATATATTTCCATTGTCATTATAATTAACATTCAAACTTCCATTTGTTACATCTATTTTGTCTCCTTTGTTATTTTGATAATTTAGATTGCCAACAGAAGCAGAAGCATTTTGTAACTGTCCATTTTCACTATAGTTAATATTTACATTAGTTCCTGTAGCATTAATAACGTCTCCATTAGCATTTGTATAATTTAATCTCTCTATTGAACCTGTTAATGATGATATATTTCCACTGTCATTATAATTAACGTTCAAACTTCCATTTGTTACATCTATTTTGTCTCCTTTGTTATTTTGATAGTTTAACGTTTCAACTTGAGAGCTTATATTTTTTAATTCTGACCATTTCTGATTATATTCAAGATTTAAACTACCACCTGTTGTAGCATTTACTTGATTACTTTTATCAGAGTAATTTAGACTAGATGCATTTGCATTTATAGCCTGATATATGTTCCACTATCATTATAATTAATATTTAAACTTCCATTTACTGCATTTAATTTAGTTCCAGTATTGTTTGAGTAATTAAGATTATCTGCATTTACATTTATACTTGTAAGATTACCATTAGAGTTTTGATTTATTACAATATTGGAATTTCCATCTAATTTAATTTGTTCATTTTGTGATATCCAATTAATGTTTTGTCCAGTAAAACTTGTACTAGAACCTTGAGGATTGCTTGTATAATTAATTATTGCTGATGTAGCTGTTAAATTTCCATTAGATGATTGATAATTAACATTATTAGCATTTATTTCTAAAAGTTGGGAATTATTATTTTTATCATCTATTAGATTAAAACTCATATTATCAGCTGTTATAATTTCCTGTCCTGAAGAAAAATTCATATTACTAGCAGATAAATTAACTGTTGATATATTATTTATAGTATTTTGTTGTAATTGAAAAGCTTCAAAACCTAAAGAAGTTCCATCGCTATCTTGATATAAAAAACTATCAGCATTAACTTTAATATTACCATTTTCTTGTCTTATTAATTGTGCATTATTTAAATTAACATTTCCAGAACCAAAATCTATAATAGCTGAATCAGCTTTTATTAAAGCTGTTCCATTATTACGATTAATAATTGCATCAAATCCTGTAAAACTTGAATTAGATGTGCTATCTGAAACAGCTAAACTATTAAAAGATAGTCTATCTACATCATTTTTACCTATTTTTATAGTTCCATTTGTAGCATTTATTAATGTTCCACCTGAGCTCATAGCTAAACCAGGTGAATCTATTGTAAATCCCGTAGAATTTGAAGTAATAGTAGAACCAGCAGGTATTATAATAGAGTTACCACTACCATCATTATAGCTTAAAGGTATTGGCATAGTTATAGGAAAAGGTAAAACAGGTAAGGAAGATTCTATACCGTTCATGGTATTTGTATAATCATCTATAATCTTACCTATTTCTTCACTTAAATTTGTAGGTGAATTTTTTATTATTTCTTTTATAATTGAATTTGTACTTGTTATTTCAGATGATAAATCTTGAATATCCTTTGTATTAGCATTATTTTTAATTTCATTACCAATGTTTTCTAAGTTTTTCTTAGCTTCATTTGTTATATTTTTAATTTCATTATCAATTTGTTTAACAGGATTACTAATTTGTTTGGTATTTGATTTTAAAGAAGTTAAATTTTGATTTAAAACACTTTCCATTCCATTAGGAGCTTTTAACATATCATCTACAACTTTTTGAAAATCTGATAATAAATTTGGTGGTATTTCTCTTGTAGGTTTTAACATTTCGTCTATAGCTTTTACAGTATTTGCAATAATTTCCAAATCTTTAAATTTAACTTCAGGTAAAGGGCTATTTTGTGAATCAGGTAATGATAAAATATCCATTGATTTTTTTAACAATGCTTGTTTCATTCCCATTAAAGCAATACTATTATATGTTAAAGGGATCTTTAAATTATTTATGCTTTCCAATTCATTAAAAAGAAAATTAACTTCTTTTAGTATTTTTTTATTTTCTTTTGATAAATTTTCTTTTGATTCAATTCCTACAACAACACCATTTATAACTTTAGGTTGTAAATTTATCCCAAAATCTTTATTATACTTATTTAAAAGACATAAAAATAAATCATTACTTATTTTTTTAATTTCATTATTATAAATTCCAGAAATATTTAAAAGTCTTATACTTGCTAATAATTGATCATTTATTTTTTTTATATCAGATAATGAATTAGATTTTCCTTTAAGTACTAGTTCTTTTAATTTAGAATTATGTTCATAAATACTTTTAAGTGTTGAAGAAGGTATTTGTTTAGAAAAACTTTTTAAATAATCATTAACTTTTTTTTCAAAATCAATAATAATTGTATTTACATTAGCATTCATGGTATTACTTAATTCATTTATTTCTTGATCTATAAAACTAATATTTGTATCTTTTACAACTTTAGAGTTGTTTATTTTAGCATTATCATTAATATCTAAAGTATTTTTATTTTCTAAATTATTTGAATTATTAATATCTTGTTTTTTAATTGTAGGTTTATTCTCATTTACATAAAAAGAATTACTCTTATTTTCTATTTTTGACATAATTTTTAACTTAAAATAAGTAATTATATTTTAGCTTTTTTTATCTTAATATTGCTAATTTTATAAAAAAATTCTACTAAAAAAATAAAAATTAATTTTTTATAAAATTTAAATTAAAATAAGTAAGTTTTTAACCTAAAAATATTATAACTTTAATGTTATGTAAAATTTAAAAATAATGAGTTATAAAATAGGATATCTACTAAAAAAAGTTGGTATTATAGATGACAATATAGTAGATTCTATTTTAAAAATTCAAAAGCAAACAAAAGAAAGATTTGGAAATATACTTGTAAAAAACAATTTACTAGACAAAGATTTTTTAGAAGACATTTTAAAAAATATAAATCAAAAAAAAATTTTTAGAAAAAAATTAGGTGAGATATTAGTAGGATTAAAATTCATAGAAGAAAAATTAATAAATAAAGCTTTAGAAATACAAAAAACAAATAATAAGAGATTAGGAGAAATCTTATTATCAGAAAATTTAATAAGTAAAGAAAAATTATTCAAAGCTCTAAAAATACAAAAAAAATTATTTTTGATTTCTATATCATCAATATTTGTAGCTTCATGTGGTTCTCCAAGGGTTCCTTTGCAATCACCAATCGGAACTATACAATCTTATAATTATAGTCCTGTTTTAAAAACTTTAAAAGATTCAGGATTAGGTAAAGTTAATTATTATAAAGATGGTTCTATTGTTATAGAAGGTGTCCCATTTTTTCAACAAGGAAGAGATAATACTTGTGGTCAAGCTGTTATGGCTAGTATTCTGAATTTCTGGGGTATTAATATTTCATATCAACAAATAGTAAATGAAACAAATCCAGGTAATGGTCCAACAGATGTATCAAAAATAACTTCATATCTAAGAAGACAAGGATTGAATGCTCAAGATTATAGGTTAGCAACATTAAACTTTGTAAAAGATAGAATACAAAAAGGTCAGCCAGTAATAATGTTATTAGACTTTGGTTCTTTACAAACAGTTCATTATGTAATAGCTGTTGGTTATAATGATGAGACACAAGAAATGATATTCCATGATTCTGTTGATGGTCCATTTGTCAGATTATCATATGTTCAAGTAGAACAACTGTGGGAAAATTTATCTATGAGAAAATTAGGAATATTTGGTGATAAATATAAAAGAATAGCTTTTGATGTCTCTGGAAATTTACTTTTGTAAGCTACTTTACCTTATTTAGTCATTTTAGATTTATTAGGAAAACTATAAAATTCTTAAAAAATGATATAATGCCTAAAAGTACTTTAAATTCATTTTTTAATTAATATAATAAAAAAATTCATTTAAAATCTAAATCTTATTGAATTTATCAACTAATTAGAAAACCACTACCAAAAAAAAATTTTTCTGTATTCAACAAAAGTAAATAAAAATTAACATATATTAGTGCCAACTAGGTTGAGTAATCACAAATATATAGTTTATTTAATTTTTTTTTAAAATTACTATTAAATCACAATCAAAAATAATAAAGTATGCAAAAATAAACTTAGAGAATATAATTTATTATTTTATTATTAGTTTAAAGAAATATTTTTTTATGAGAAAACTTTTTGGAACTGATGGTGTAAGAGGTGAAGCAAATATAGATCTTACCCCTGAATTAGCTTTTAAATTAGGAAAATTTGGTTCTTATATTATAAGCAAAGATAATAACAATTCAAATAATTTTATAATAATAGGACAAGATACAAGACAATCTAGTGATATGCTTTCAGCTTCAATAAGTTCAGGTATTTGTTCAATAGGTGTTGACGTTTGGAATATAGGCTATGTTCCAACTCCTGTTGTTTCTTGGTTAGTTAAGAAATATAAAGCAAAGGCTGGTGTTATGATTTCAGCTTCTCATAACCCAGCTAAAGATAATGGTATAAAGTTTTTTTAACTCCCAAGGATACAAATTAGATGATAATATAGAAATTGAAATAGAAAATTTCTTGTTTAATGATTATGAAATTCCTATAGTTAGAGGTGATGAAGTTGGTAGAAATTTACGAAAAATCAGATATTATAACATCATATATTGATTATTTAGATAATTTATTTGATTTTAGAAATTTAAAAATCAAAGTAGGTATAGATGCTGCTAATGGAGCTGTTTTTCACTTAATTGAAAACATATTTAATAATCTAGAAATAGATTACTATATTATAAATAACAATCCAAATGGAAAGAATATTAATTTAAATTGTGGTTCTACACATCTAAAAGCAATTAAAGATTTTGTAAAACAAAATAATCTTGATTTAGGTTTGTCTTTTGATGGGGATGCTGATAGACTTTTAGCTGTTGATAATCAAGAAAATGAAATAACAGGTGATCATATATTATATTTCTGTTCAAAATATATAGATGAACTTAAAGACAATGATTTTTGTAGTGGGAACAGTAATGAGTAATCAAGGTGTTGAAGTTGCTATAAAAGAATTAGGCAAAGAGTTTATTAGAGCTAAAGTTGGTGATAGATATGTATTAGAAGAAATGATAAAAACAAAATCTAAACTTGGTGGTGAACAATCAGGTCATGTAATTTTTTCTGATTTAAATAATACCGGGTGATGGTATTATAACTGCTCTTATGTTATTAAAAGTGTTGTTAAATAGTGGAAAAAATCCTAATCAGTTATATAATGAGTTAATTTTATATCCTCAAGTTTTACTTAATGTAAAAGTTAATAGAAAAAATGAGTTAGATAGTAATATAAATATTAAAAATTCTATAGAATATCTTAAAAAAGAATTAGGTTTTGAAGGAAGAATTTTAGTAAGAGCTTCTGGTACTGAACCTTTAATAAGAATATTGGTAGAAGGAAAAGATAGGAAATTAATAAAAAGTTGTGCTGAAAATTTATATAAAATTATAGAAAAAAGAATTAAGTTGATAAAGAATTAGTAATTATTAAGAATTATTTTTAAATGCTTAAGAAAAATAATTTTTAATATCATTTAAAAACACATCTATCTTTGATGTATCAATTTTATTGTTAAATTCAATAACTAATATTAAAGTATCATTATCTATAAATAGTTTGGTAAATCCTATTATATAGCTATCAGTTTCTATAATAAAACTTTTTGGATATTCTTTACCAATTCTTATAGAAGTTTTTTTTATATCATCATATATTTTTAAGTAGATAGATGACAAATAATCTTTATCTATTTCTTGATTTTCTGTATAAAAATCTATGATAAACCCATCACTACTTATTAGAAAAGCACTTAATACATTTTCATAAGATTTGGCTTTCTTTATTATAACATTTGTAGATAACATAAATTAAAAATAATAATTAACTACCAAAGCTAATAGCCACATTTCCTATTGATTGTATTTTAATTTTGGGTGCAACTTCATTATAAGATATTACAACTAAAGATGGAAAATTTCTTTCTGTTAATTTCTTAACATGAGGTCTAATTTGAGGATTACATAAAACAACAGGGTTATGTCCTGCATTTGTAGCTGCTTGGACTTCATTTGCAAGTTTTGCTAATATTTGTTGGCTTATTTGAGGATTAAGAGCTAAAACAGGTCCTTGTGCTGTCTGTTGAATACTTTCTTGTATAGCTTGCTCAACTTTTGGATCTAGAGTTATAACTGGTATTATACCTTGTTCATTTGCCAAATTATTACAGATTTGTCTTGCAAGTGATTGTCTTACAAGTTCTGATAATACATCAGGTTCTTTACTAAGCTTTGAAAAATCTGTTAGTTTTTCAAGGATTGTACTTAAATCTCTTATTGAAACTCTTTCTCTAATTAGATTTTGTAGAACTTTTTGAACATCTCCTAGTGATAGCATTTCTGGTATTAATTCCTTTACAACAACAGGGTGTTTTTCTTTAACTTTATTTATCATAACTTGTACTTCTTGACGACTTAATATTTCATGAGCATAGCTTTTTACTATTTCAGCAAGATGAGTTATTAGAACATTTGTTGGATCTGTAACCATATATCCTAATTGAGCTGCTCTTTGTGCTTCATAACCTGCTACCCAAACGGCAGGTGTTCCAAAAGCAGGATCTTTTGTAGGAAATCCTACAAGTTCTTGAGAAATATCCGTTTCAGGTTGTTGTATTGCTAACATATATCCCATCAATATTTCACCTCTTGCAACTTCAATACCTTTTACTTTTATAGAATATTCATTAGGTTTTAAATTAAGATTATCTTTGAATTGAACACCAGGCATAACAAAACCTAATTCCATAGCTATTTGAACTCTCATAGGAACTATTCTGTCAAGTAAATCTCCTCCTTGAGACGGATCAACTAAAGGTATTAAATCTAATCCCATTTCTAAAGATAATGGATGAACTTCCATTACTTGTAGTACATTTTCAGGTTTTTTAGCTTCTTGTTCTGCTATTGTTTCATCTTCTTCATCTACAACAGTTTGAACTTTTTGAGTTTTTCTATAAGCTATGAAAGCTGCAAGTAGTGAAAATATAGAAAGCATTATAAATGGTCCTCTTGGAAAACCAGGTATAAAACCTGCTCCAAATATAAATAAACCTGCCATTGTTAATGCTTTATAAGATGAAAATAATTGTCCTTTTAAGTCAGCTGCTAAGTTATTATCAGATACTGCTCTTGTTGTAACTAAACCTGCTGCAACTGATATTAAAAGAGCTGGTATTTGAGAAACTAAACCATCACCTACTGATAATGTGGTAAACCTTGCTGCTGCATCTACAAGTTCCATACCTTTCATAAATACGCCTATAGCAAATCCACCAAGTATATTTACTATTATGAGTATAATACCAGCAATAGCATCTCCTCTTACGAATTTATTAGCACCATCCATAGTTCCAAAGAAATTTGAAGCTTTTTCTAAATCTTTTCTTCTTGCTTTAGCTTCTTCAGCAGTTATCAAACCTGCATTAAAATCAGCATCAATACTCATTTGTTTACCTGGCATAGCATCTAATGTAAATCTTGCTGCAACTTCTGCAACTCTTTTTGCACCTTCTGTGATTACAACAAATTGTATAATAGTTAATATTAAAAATATTATTATACCTACTACATAGTTACCACCTATAACAAAATCAGCAAAAGTTTGAACTACATGTCCTGCATTAGCATTTAATAAAATAGATCTAGATGTAGCAACATTTAATGCTAACCTAAAAAGTGTAGCTACAAGTAACATTTGTGGAAATACAGTAAATTCTAATGGATCAATTATAAATAATGAAACCATTACAACTATTATAGAAAATGATAAGTTTATAACCAATAAAAGATCTATTAATGATGTAGGTAATGGAAACATTAATACTGCAAGTACTACAACAACAAATGTTGCTATTACAAAATCTGCTACAAGGCTATTTTTTTTCTCTTCCATTTAATTTAAGCTGAAGTTACCAAAGATTGTAATCTTTTCTTTAAGGATTGAGAAACCATTTTTTGTGTCATAGGAGGTAGTACAGGATTATTTGCTAATCTGCTTCTTACTTCACTTTGTATTTCTGGATTAAGTAAATTAATAACTTCATTAGCTTGAGAAGGATCTAATTGTGCTAAAACAGCAACTAATGTTGGTAATCTTTCACTTGATAGTAAATTAGCTACTGTTTCAGCTTCTACTCCATACAAAAAGCCAAATGGATTGTCTGGTGATGGAGTAACTGGTGCTCTTGATACTTCTACTTTATCTTGAGGAGACGCAACTTCAGGTGCAGCTCCTGCAGGTGCTGGAATTGCACCACCGGCAGGAGCACCAGGTATAGCTGCATATTCTCCGCCAGGCATACCACCCATAGGCATAGCTTCTGGTGGTGGTGGCTTTTTGCTTAATAATGCACCACCTGCACCAAGACCAACAATTAATGCAACCAATCCTGCTACTAATGCAACCCACCAAGGTATCATCTTTTTAGCTTTGTCCATTTTTTCCATTTGTTCAGCTAAAAGTTTTTGTAATGTATCATCAAATACAACTTCTTTTACTGTTATTGAATCTCTTCCTTCAACATAACCTATTGCATCTTTAACTATTTTTGAAACTTCTTCTTCTGTTAATTTTTTAGCTCCAGCACCTTCTTCAGTAGCAGCTTCTTCTCCTCCTAGATTAGGAGTTCCATATTGATATGTAACGGATGCTGTAATTCTTTCTATAGCTCCCATTGCTGGAGTAACTAATTGTTCAATATTATTAAAATTAAGTGTAGATTGATCACTATCTCTATTTTGTACTGCTACTTGATTATTTATTGTAATCATGTTTTGTCCTTCTTGACCAGCTACAGCTTGATTATTTGGCTGTTGATTATTAGCAACAGTTCCAGCTGGTGCTTGTCCTACTCCAGGATTAATTGGAGTATTAGCTATAGTTCCAGGTGCTCCTGCCTCGTTAAATTTAGGTTCAGTATTTCTTTCTCTTAAAGTTTTGATAGCAACAGGTAAAGGATTACCTTGTTTATCATAAACAGGTGTCATTTCTCTAACTCTTTTTTGTATAGCATCAAAATTCATTTTTATATCTACTTTTGGTTGAACATGACCAGGACCAACAATTTTTTCTAATATTTGAATTATTTTTGCTTCATACTTAGCCTCTAAATCCCTCTTTATTGCTAATTGTTTTTGTAATTCTTTACTAAATTTACTTGTATCTGATTCACCTGCTCCTTGTCCTGATGCTAAAACATGACCTTCAGCATCTGCAATAGTAACATTTTGAGGTTTTAAACCGGGAACTGCACTTGCTATTAAATGAGTTATTGCATCTATTTGCTCTTGTCCAAAACCTCCACTTGCTGATAACTTAACTAAGACTGAAGCTGTTGTTGGTAATTGTTGCTCTTGAAATAATTGAGGTTCAGGAACAACTATCATTACTTCTGCTCTTTCAACCCCTTGCATTTTCTCTACTAATCTTGACAATTCTCCATTCATTGCTCTTTGTAGTGCAACTTTTTTTTCAAAGTCTGTACTTATAAAACCACCTGCTTTATCACCAAATATTTCAAATCCAACTTTCCCATCTTTAGGAAGGCCAACCATTGATAATGCAATAATAGCTTCATCTTTTTTAGATTTTTCTACTGCTAAAGCATGCCCTTGATCTCTTATTTCATAAGCAATTTTCTTTTCCTTTAAAAATTCTATAGCTTCACCAACAGATTTAGTTGGTAAATCTTTCATTATAACAACAAATCTATCCTCACCCTTTTGTTGCATTAAAAGAAATATTAAAGATATAGAAAGAACTACTATTGCAATAAAAGAGCCTATAGCTATTATTCTTTGTCTTGGAGTAAGGTTGGAAAGTAACCCACCACCAACTTCTCCTTCATCCATTGCCATAAGATTTTTCTTCTCCTAAAACAAAATAAAATTAAACTTGCATATTCATTAATGTTTGATAAGCTGTTGCTACCTTTGTTGTTACAGTAGAAGCTAAGTTACTTATCATATCTACTTGAGCTTGTGCTATCATCAATGCATGAACATCTACATCTTTACCACTAAGCATATCAAAAGTTAGTTTATTTCTATGTTCATAATCATCTATAATACTATTTAGAACTTCTATAAAAGATGTTGTTTCAACTTTTGGAAAATCTTTAATTTCAAAACTTAAAGGCATCTGGGTTTTTGTAATTTTAGATGCTTCAAAACTAAAATTATCTATAGCACTTGTATAAATAGCCATTTAGAACTCCTTATTTACCAATTTCTAAAGCTTTATTAATCATTGCTTTAGCTGCATTAGCTGTTTGAACACTTGCATCATAAGCTCTATTTGCAGCTATCATATCAACCATTTCTTTTATTACATCAACATTTGGCATTGAAACAAAACCATCTTTGTTTGCATGTGGATGACCTGGATTATAAACAAGTTTTGGTGGTGAATTATCTTCTAATATTTTGTAAGTTCTTACACCATTTCCTTTTTTTTCAGTTGGTTCTTCTCCAAACTCAAAACTAGCTAATGTAGCGTTTAGTTCTTTATCTACCTCCTTTAAAACTTCTGCAAAAACAGGCATTTTTCTTTTATATGGTTTTCCGTTAGGACTAGTACTATTAACATTGGAAATATTATTGGCTATTATATCTATCCAAAGTCTGTGTGCTGACATACCAGTAGCACTTATAGCTAATGAATTAAATAAAGACATATAATTAGTTCTCCTTATCTTGCACTAATAATAGTTCTATAAACTCTAAAATCACCAGCAACAATAGAAACAAGTAGATTATAATAACTTGTATTTTTTATCATTTCTGCAATTTCTAAATCAACACTTACATTATTTCCATCTAATCTTTCAGAATTTTTAGTTTTAATTATTACAGGCTTAACATCTGATATTATATCATTTATACTAAGATTTTTTTCTTTATTAAAAGGAAAAATATCCCCACCTTGACTATACCATTTATAATCAAATTGTAAGCTACTTCTTACAAAATCAGTCCCTAAATCACCACTACTTTTTCCATAAGTAAAAGCCAATGATTTTCCTCTACTCAAATCAGCAGCTATTATGTCAGGAGTCAGCAAATCAGGAGGACTATTTTTCGTTTCTTCAATTTTGCTTAATCTATTACCTAGTTCCTCTAATGTTTCTGAAAAAGATATATCTGTTCTTTTATATTTAGGAGTATTAGCATTAGCGATATTATTAGCTATTAACTGATGACGCATAGTAGTAAGGTCTAAAACCTTTTTACCAATAATTGTCTCAGGTGTATACATAAAAAATACTCCTAGAATAGAATTAATAAATTATTATGAATTTTATTATTATAGTATATCATTAAAAAAAAATAATCTCAATAATATTTTTTACTATTTTAACATTAAATTTTAAAATAGATTAATTTTTTTAAAAATAATTTTCAAAATTATATCCAACTAATCTATTACTATAATAGTAAATTATTTTTATATCATTTAAAATTATGTAATTATTAATTTCTTCTATTAAATTACCATAATAATTATTGAATGCTACTATAGCATTTTTTATAATTTCTTTACTATAATACTTTTTTATTTTAATATCACAAGAAATTTTTTTTTGAGTTTCAAGCTCTAATATTTTATTTTTAATTTTCTCTATATAAATTTCTATATTCTCTATATAAATATTAGTTTCTTTTGGATAAAGTCTTAATATTCTGTATAAATCAAAAGATTTATATTTATTCTTCAGTAAATTGAATACTACAAATGCAAACAAATTTGTAGTTAAAATAATATTATCAACTAAGTATTCTTTTGCTACTACATAACCTAATTCTTTTGTATATTCACTATCTCTTTGTTCATTATGAGTAATATTTCCTTTTGATGTTACAAATTTTTTCCTATCTATAATTCTACCTTTATTATCATAAGAATTTCCTTTTTCATCAACTATATTTCCAAACAAATCAAATGCTTGTCCAAATTTAATATGTAATGATGTATCCATTCTAGCAGTTTTAAAGAGAAATTGAATTACTTTGTAAAAACTTGATGACTCATCTTTTTCTATAATATATCTAGATTTTCCAGTTTCTTTTAAATAATCATCTATTAAAGTTTCAGCTTCTAATACTATATGATAATTTATAGTAGCAGGAACTACAAATATATCAGGATTTTTTTTATTATTCAATAAATTATTTATATATGCTTTTATACCTGTTCCTAATAAACCAAGTTTTAGTTTAGTTTCAAGAGCACCTGACCTAGAACGAGTACCACCAGGAAAAAATAAACTATGATAATTTCTTTCTAAAATAACTGTAGAATACATCTTTAATATGTCCTTATAAAGAAAATGTTTTATTCTTCTATCTACTTTATAAGCACCCAAATTATTCATAAAATAACTTAATACAGGATTTGTAAAAAGATTTTTACCAGCTCCATATGTAAAAGGTGGTAAGCCTATTCTATATAATGCCCAACCTATAACTATTGAATCCATATTGCTTGAATGAGTTGGTAGTAAAATAATAGTTCCAATTTTAGATAAAGATTGCAATTCTTTTATCTTACCACTTAAAATAACAATTTTATCAATTTCAGATTTATCGGGCAGAGGAAAAATTTTTGAATTTAAGCTAATAGTTCTAAAAAATATTGACATAAATATTGGTAATAAATCAGTAACAAATTTATATACTTTTGGATTAAAATTACCAACTATATCATTAGCATAGTGTTTAATTATATTTTTAAAAATCTCTTCTTTATTATAATTATCTAAAACTTTTCTATAGTTTTTTTTCCAAAATTTTAAGTCGTCAATATCTTCTTTTCTTTTATTCTTAGTATTTTCAAGTCTTTTTATTTCATTATAACAAGTATCTAATATTATATTTTCTAACAATGTATTCTTATATTCTTGAAATATTCTTTCAATAACATCATTTACTATATTATTCTTTTCTTGTATTTGTCTAAATATTCCTGATTCTAGTTCTGAATTACTAAACATAAATATATATTCATAAATACAAAATATAATTATACTAGCTATATTAAAAAAATAAATAACAAATATTTTTAGTTTTACTTTTTTATCAAATAAAGAAAACATTTTCAAAAAATTTTTAATTTTGTTGTTAATGTTAGTAAATAAATGTATAAATAAAATTTTATGATAATTTTTTATGTTATTATTATTTTTCAATAATATATTTATTAGGTAAAAAATAAAATGTTTTTAAAATCAATATTACCTTTAATAATAAGCTCTTCTATTTTTCTTTTTTCTTGTACTAATACAGAAAAAGAAGAGGTAATAAATGTTGGTTTTATTCCTTCTGAAAATTTAGAAGAAGTAGCTAAAAATGCTCAGCCTTTGGTTGATATGCTTAGCAAAGCACTAGGTAAAGAAGTAAGACCATTTATTGCAACTGATTACACAGGAGTTGTAGAAGCTTTTCGTTCAGGAAAATTGGATATAGGATTTTTAAGTCCAGCTGCTTATGTTATGGCTAATAATGAAGCTGGTGTAAAAGTAATTTTAAAAGCTGATAGAGGAGGTAAAACATTTTTTTATTCTGCTATAATAACTCGTAAAGATAGTGGTATAAATAAACTAGAAGATTTTAAAGATAAAACATTTTCTTTTGGAGATGCTTTATCTACATCTGGACATATATTTGCTAAAAAATTATTTTTAGATAAAAATATTAATCCTAGTGTTGATTTTAAAAATGTTATTTATTCTGGAAGTCACGATGCAACAGTTTTTGCAGTTTTAAATAAAAAAGTTGATGGTGGAGCTACATTTTGTAATGACACGGAAGGTAAAGACGGAGCATGGACTCAATTTTTAAAACCTCAGGAAGCAGCACAAATTAAAGCAATAGCTTTTTCTGAACCAATACCTGCTGATAATGTATGTATCAGTAAAGATTTAAAACCTGAAATGGCTGAAAAATTGGAAAAAGCATTTATAGATTTAAGTAAAGATCCAGAAGGAAAAAAGTTAATACAAAAACTTTATAGAATAGATGGTTTTGTAAAAGCTACTGATGACGATTATAAATCAGTAAGAGAAGCATTTAAAGTAGCAGGTATTGATATAAAAAAAGAATTATCATCTAAGTCTAAGTAAATGTCATATGTCAGATAATTTTCTTTTAAGAGTTAAAAATTTAAAAAAAGCATATACAAAAGATAATTATATATTAAAAGGTGTAAGCATAGATATAAAACCCGGTGAATTTATTGGTGTTCTTGGTTTAAGTGGAGCTGGAAAATCAACTTTTTTAAGGTGTTTAAATAGGCTTATAGAACCAACTTCAGGTGAAATACTTTTTAAAAAAAGTTTTATTACAGGTAATAATCTTGATAATGAAATATTAGATGTTTGTAAGCTTGATAGTAAGCAATTAAGACATTTTAGAAGAAAAGTTGGAATGATATTTCAGCAATTTAATATAGTAAAAAGACTTTCAGTAATTGATAATGTATTATCAGGAAGTTTAGCATATCAAGGTCCATTAAGCATATTAAGAATATTTTCTATAGATGATAAAAAAAGAGCTCTTGCAAATTTAGATAGAGTTGGATTAATTGACCATGCCTATAAAAGATCTGATGCTTTAAGTGGTGGACAGCAACAAAGAGTAGCAATAGCAAGAACTTTAATGCAAAATCCTTCTATAATACTAGCTGATGAACCTGTCGCAAGTTTAGATCCTAAACTTTCAAGAGAAGTATTAGGAATATTAAAAAAAGTATGTAAAGAAGATGGTATTTCAGCTTTAGTAAGCTTACATACATTAGAACTAACAAAAGCTTTTTCAGACAGAATAATAGCATTTCAAGGAGGACAGATAATATTTGATGGAACACCTGAAGAACTAAGTAATGATGAAATAGAAAAAGTTTATGCTAGAGAAGGTAAGTAAATAATGAGTAAAACAGAAGAGTTAAAAGAAGATGCCTATATTAAAGCTCCACCTCCCCCATCAAAAATAGGAAAAAAGTTATTTAATTTATTTGTTGCTATATTAATATTATTATGGGCTTTTAATGGTGCAAAATTTGATTTAAAAGAATTAATTAATGGATGGAGACCTTTAGTTCAAACTTTGGAAAGGATGTTACCACCTGATTTTCATAAAATGCTTAAAGCAGAACATTATAGTATTCCGAAAGATTTATCAGTAACAGAATTACTTTTACCCATTCCTTTAGAAAAAGATAAGGAAAAACAGAAAAGAGTATGGTGGAATAATCAATTTCCACAGACAATAATAGGTGCTACAATACAAACTATACAAATGGCATTAGCAGGAACATTTATAGCATTATTATTTGCTTTTCCTATATCATTCCTTGCAGCAAGAAATACTTCTCCACATCCTTTAATATATAAATCTATAAGAGTATTTTTAAATTTACTAAGAACAGTTCCAGATTTAGCATTAGGATTAATATTTGTATCAGCAGTTGGTTTAGGTGCTTTTGCAGGAACTTTAGCATTAGCAGTTCATACTACTACGGTATTAGCAAAGCTATTATCTGAATCAATAGAAAATATAGATGAAGGTGTAGTAGAAGCTTTAAAGGCAACAGGAGCTAACTATTTTCAAATACTTTCATTTGCTGTAGTTCCTCAAATGTTACCAGATTTAATATCTTTTACTTTATATAGATTTGAAACAAATATAAGAGCAGCAGCAGTTTTAGGTTTAATAGGTGCAGGTGGTATTGGCTATCTTTTAAATAATGCATTTAGAACTTTTGATTATCAAGAAGCTAGTGCAATAGTTATAATATTAATAATTCTTGTAATATCAGTTGATAGCATAAGTGCTAAGTTAAGGAAATTAGCTATATAAAATGTATTTAAAATTAACTATATTAATAATAGCTTTAATAATTTCTTCATGTTCATATCTAAATGAGCTAAGAAAAAAAGATCCTTTTGTTTTAAAAACTAATGATAAAAAATCAGTTTATTTTAAATCCTTTGATCATTCAGAAAATAAAAAAGAATATAAGTTTATAGTTGTAGGTGATGCAGGTAGTGGTTTTAAAGCACAATATGATGTTGCTAATGCTATAGAAAAAAAATGTAAAAATAATAATTGTGATTTTGTTTTATATTTAGGAGATAACTTTTATGATTATGGTGTAAAAAGCTTAGATGATAGTCAATTTATTGATAAATTTGAAAAGCCTTATAAAAATATTGATTTAAAATTTTATGTAATACTTGGAAATCATGATTATAGAGGTAATATACATGCTCAAATAAAGTATTCTAAAAAAAATAAAAAATTTTTTTTACCAAATAGAGTTTATAAAGTAAAAAAAGATTTTATAGATATTTTTGCAATAGATACCAATATTCCATACAAAAAACAAACAGAAAATTTACTAAATGAATTAAAAAACTCTCAAGCAAGATGGAAAATAGTTTTTGGGCATCATCCTAGATATTCTTCAGGCTTGCATGGTGATGCATCTAAGCAACTAGCTAATATGTTAGATACTTCATTATGTAATAATGCTGATTTTTATTTAGCAGGTCATGATCATCATAAAGAACATACTTATTCAAAATGTGGTGTTGAATATGTAATAGTTGGAACTGGTGGAGCTTCTTTAAGAGGAATTTTAAGTAATAAAAATAATTTTTCTATTTCTAGTTATGGCTTTTCATGGTTTAAAGTAAATAACAATGAGGCATATTTTGAATTTTTAGACACAAAAGGTAATGTTGAATATTCTTTTAAAAAAAGCAAATAAATTTGATATTACACAATATTATTGTCAATATAAGACTGATATTTTATACTTAAAATTTTAATATTAATTTAAAGGTTTTTTATGTTTGGACATCCTAAAGGACTTTTTATTTTATTTCTTACTGAAATGTGGGAACGTTTCAGCTATTATGGTATGAGAGCTATACTTGTTTTATTTCTTGTATCAAATGAAAGAGGAGGGCTTGGTTGGTCTAAAGAAGATGCTCTCTCTTTGTATGGTTGGTATACAATGTTAGTTTATTTAATGTCAATACCTGGAGGTATTTTAGCTGATAAATATTTAGGTCAGAAAAAGTCTGTTATGCTAGGTGGTTTTATGCTTTGTATTGGTCATTTGCTTATGGCTTATACGGAATTGTGGGCTTTTTATACTGCTCTTACTTTAATAATTCTTGGTGTTGGTTGTTTAAAACCAAATATATCAACTATGGTTGGTGGCTTATATAAAGAGGGTGATATAAAAAGAGATGCCGGTTTTGTAATTTTTTATATGGGGATAAATTTGGGAGCTTTTTTTTCTAGTCTAATAGTTGGTTATGTCGGAGAAAATATTGGTTGGCACTATGGTTTCAGTTTAGCTGGTATTGGAATGCTTATAGGACAATTAACATTTTTATATGGACAAAAATATTTAACAGAAGTAGGAAATTTAATAAAAAAAGATGATAATAAAGAAACTCAAAAAGAGACATTAACCAAAATAGAAAAGGATAGACTTTTTGTACTAGGAATTTCTTTTATAGCTGTTTTAATATTTTGGATGTCTTTTGAACAAGCTGGAGGATTTATGAATATATATACAATGGAATATACTAATAGAACTATTTTAGGATGGGAAGTTCCTGCTAGTTGGTTTCAAAGTTTAAATCCTCTCTTTATAATAACTTTAGGTGGATTTGTATCATCAGTTTTAGTAAAAATGGCTTTAAAAGGGATATAATTTTTCTGGTCTCTATAAAATGGGCTTAGGTAACATTATTCTAGGAATTGGCTTTCTTTTTATGGTTTTTGCAGCTTTACAAAAAGCAAGTTTCAGAAACAGGAGAAATAATTCAAAAAGTCTCATTATATTTGGCTAGTACTAGCATATCTATTTCATACATTAGGAGAATTGCTTATTTCACCTGTAGCTTTATCATATATAACTAAATTATCACCTAAAAAATATGTTGCATCTGTTATGGGTATATATTTTGCTGTTACAGGTTTTTCAAATAAGCTAGCTGCTGAAATAGGTAAGCAATCAGAAAAATTGGGAGATTTTACTATATTTTTTGTTTTTATTTATATTTCCTGTTTTTATAGGTTTTATACTAATTTTACTAAGTAAAAGATTAAATAAACTAACACATGGAGCCGAAGAAGTAGAAATTAAAACTTAGAAAAATTTTTAGAATTTTTCATATATATTAGTATGAATATAAATAAAGTATTAGTTGTATATAAAAAAAGTACCTATGACTTATACAATAATGAAATTAACAATGAAAATGTGAAAAAGCTTATAGAAGAAGAACATGAAGCTGTAAATACTTTAAAAAATAGTCATAATATTCATAAGAGTACATTAGATACAATAATTTCAGTTTTAAAAAATAAAAATATTTATTTTGATGTAATATTTAGAGGAGAATTAAAAGAGATAAATAACTATGATTTAGTAATTACAACTGGTGGAGATGGTACAATACTTGAAACATCAAAATATTTAAAGGATATACCTATATTTGGTGTTAATTCTGATCCTTTAAGCAGTGTTGGTTTTTTTACAAGTGCAACTAAAGATAATTTTGAAGAAAAACTTTCTTTAGCATTACAAGGAAGATTAAAATTAAAAAAATTGAATAGAATAGAACTTATTATTAATGGTAGATTAATAGAACATTTAGCTTTAAATGATATATTAGTATGTCATAGTATCCCTGCTGCTACATCAAGATATGTAATTAAATATAAAGGTAGAATAGAAAGACATCGTAGTTCAGGTATATGGATAAGTACAGCTGCTGGTTCTACAGCCGCTATAAGATCAGCTGGTGGAAGAATACTACCTATATATTCAAAAAAAATTCAATTTGTTGTAAGAGAGTTTTATGATAGGGGTTTTAAAGATTTTCAAATATTAAAAGGTATTTTTAATGAGAATGATAATTTTGAAATAATATCTCAAATGAGACTTGGTAAGATATATATAGATGGACCATTTTTTGAATATGATTTTACTGTGGGTGATTCATTAAAGTTTAGAAATTCTAAATATCCTTTAAAGATACTAGGTTTTAATGAAGAAAAAAGAAAAGACTTTATAAAAAAAATTTATAATTAATAATCTCCTACTTCTATTATTTTCAAATTATTAAATGTTTTTATTTTATAAACAGGATCTTTGTTTAGTTCTGTTTTTGGATTAAATGCAACTACTGAATATGTATTTAGTATTTTGTAATCATTTGATATAGTAATACTAATTTGTAAATCAGCATATTTTCTTTCTCCTAAAGAAAGAATATTTCTGTATGCTTGTATAAAAAATCCTTGCAATTCATCATTAAATTTTATTGCATAAACTAAAATATCTTCACCAATTTTTATATCTTTATCTAATCTGTAGTTTTTTTTCAAATCAGAAGTTATATTATATAATTCTCTTTCAAAAGTTTTGGTAATACCTTCAGGTGGCATACCTGTTATTAATTCAAATGATAAACCTAAATTTTTGGAACTTATTACAGGTTCTAAATTATATGTTCCAAATGTTTTTCTACTATTTGAGAGAGTCATTTTACCAGAATAATTAAAATTATATGATACAGAATTATTACTATCTATAAATGATCTAACTTCTACATTTAAATCAATATTTTCTTTTGAAGTTCCTATATAATTTAATATGTAAGACTTATGATTTTCTTTTGTTATTTCTAATGCAAAAGGATTTTTAGGCAAATTAAAATAATCTATTCCTCTTAACTTACTAGCTTTATCAACAGCTTTTTGACAAACGTCTTGAGATATTTTAATTATATTTTCAGGTATATTTTCAGTTATTAGTTTAATATCTAAGGTTTTATTATTAGATATTGCAATTACATTACTATTATTATTTAAATTATTTGAATTATTATAATTTGAACATGAAAATAATAATAAAAAAGAAAGAAAAGATATAGAAAAAATTTTTTTCATAATAATTCAGTCAGAAAAACAGCGGAGGACACAGGATTCGAACCTGCAACCCCTGACGGGGCGACTGCTTTCAAGGCAGCTCCCTCACCACCCGGACATCCTCCAAACATTAAATTAATTCTATCATAATAATATAAAAATAACAAGTGTTTAAAAAAAATTAAAAATTAATTATTTATTACAATATTTTCTCAGATAGTTTTTAGCCAATTATTATAGATATTAAGTTGTTTTTGATTTTTATTTGGATTATCGAGAATTCTAATCTTTGAAAAATCATCTTTATTAAGTTCAAGTTCTAATTCCTTTAATCTTTCGTCTCTACTTACCAAAATATTTATTTTATCACCTACATTAAAAGAGTTTATTATTGAGTAAAAATTATTGTTTGTAACCCTATATCCATTTATTGCTATAATTTCATCACCATTACAAAGACCAGCATAATAACCAGCTCCTTTGTCAATTACTGTTGTAATTAAAACTTTATTTACATCAAATTTTAAATCACAATTTATAGATGGACTATTGCTGTCATTGACTATTAGTTCTAAACCTGCATAATTTAAATACCTATTATAATCTATTTCTTCTTTAGCATCCAAAAATTGTATAAACATATCTGATAAATCTTTATTAGCAAGTTTAGAAGCGTATTTATTTATTATTTCTCTTGTATATCCAAACTTATTATTCTCTAAATAATCATTCCATAACATTAAAATTAAATCTTCAATAGAATTTTTACAATTACTTGAGTTTAATATTTCCATATCTAATGCCCAAGCAAAGATAGCACCTTTAACATAATAAGATATAGATTGATTATTAGTATTTTCATGTTTTCTATAATACTTTATCCAAGTATAAAAACTAGAATCTTCTAAACTTTCATAAAATCGTCCTTTATTTTTTAAATATATTTCAAAAACATTTGATAAAACTTCTAAATATTCTGAATTAGAGTAAATACCTGCTCTTTTTAAAATTAAATCATCAAAATAACTTGTAAATCCTTCAACCACCCAGAGTAAATTAGTATAATTTTCTTTACTATAATCAATATTAACTAAATCTAATGGTTTTATTCTTTTTGCATTCCATAAATGAAAATATTCATGTGATATTAAAGATAGAAACTTTGATTTATATTTACTTTGATTATTTAAATCCCATCTTGAAAAATGTAAAACACAAGAATTATTGTGTTCTAATCCACCTTTAGAATCACTTGTTAAATGTAATATAAAATTATAATTATCATAAGGAATTCCTTTCATTATTTTTGATGTTGTATATACAATTTTTTCTATATCGCTTATAATTCTTTTTTCATCATATATTTTAGGTCCAATAATAGACAACTTATGTTTTTTTTCTAATACTTCAAAATAGTAAGTATCATAATTACCAACTTCTATCGGACAATCTAAAAAGTAATCTGTATCATCAGAATAAAATCTATTTTCACCTAATTGATGTAAAGAGGTAGAAATGTTTTTCCAATCATTAGGTAGATTTATTTTTAATTCATATCTTTTACACAATTCTTTATTTTTAGGTATAAGGAAAGTAGCTGGACCTACTATTAGTGCATGATTATCATCTATAAAGTTAGTTCTTACTGTAAATTCATTACAATAGAGTCTATATGATAAGCTTACCTGATTTAAATTTTTAGTAAAAATTTTCCAAGTATTTTTATTAACTTTTTGATAAGTTATATTATTTTTAACTTCAAATAAGTCTAAATATCTTGAATATTCTCTAATCAAATAAGAACCAGGAGACCATACAGGCATAATTATTTCTATTTCATCTTGATTAGAGTATAAATTTATATCTAAATTAATTAAAAGGTATTTTTGATTTTTTTTTGAAAAATCTAAAGTATATTTAAATTCCAAAGCTTACCCTCTTTATTAAACTAATTATTAGTACTTCCATAAGGATTTTGAAATTTAGTATTGCTATCTATATTTTTTAAATACTTTATAGCTTCTTTATTACTTTGATTTAAATCTTTAAGCTCTAACAATATTTTTTGTAAATTCTCATTTAATAAATTAGTGTTTTTATCATCTTTAGTATTATTACTCTGATTTGAAGTTTTTAATTCATCTGTATTACTATTATTACTTTTTTTAATAGTAGTTTTTTTATTATCTATCTTTATGTCTATTGGTTGACTTATAATAGGTGTTACAAATGTTATTCCTATTCCTAAAGCTAAACCAAAAATTGTTCCACTTAAAAATTTTCTGTCCATAGTAAACTCCTTTAAATATAGTAATAATTTAATATGAAGTCATTTATCAAAATACTAATAGACTCTAGAAATCATTATATAACAATAGTTTTAGAAAATACAAATATTAAGAGATATTAACATTATTATTAATTTAACTTTTTACGTAGTAACAAATGGAATATTAATAACAAAATATTAAATTATAAAATATTTATGATTAAATATATCTATATTTTAATTTTGTATTAAAAATTTAGGTAGCATACTGATGTTTAAAAATGTATTAGTAACCGGTTGTTCTGGTAGTGTTGGTAAGTTTTTAGTAGAATTACTTTTAGAGAAAGGTTATAATGTTGTTGGGATAGACAAACAGAATAATGATATAAATTCACAAAACTTTAAATTTATACAAGGAGATATTACTAATAAAGAAACTGTATCTAATGCAATGAAAGGCATAAATGCTATTGTAAATACTGCTGCAATAGTTAATATATCTGCTTCGTTTCAAGAGCTAAGAGCTATTAATTTTGACGCTGTTAAAATATTATATAATGAAGCTAAAAAGAATAATGTAGATTATTTTATACATTTTTCAACAGGATCAGTTTATAAAGCTTCCTCAGAACCTCATAATGAAAACTCTGAAGTAGAACTTGTTAATCCTTATATACAAACAAAATATATGTCTGAAGAGTTTCTAAGAAGTCAAAATGAAGATAAACCAATAGTAAATATTATAAGACCTGCTTTGATTTATGGACCAAGAATAAGAGTATTAGCTGCTATAATGGTAACTTATCCAGTTTTGATAAAAAGCTTTATAAATTTTTTTCCAAAAATTAAAGGAGGTGCAAAATCTAATTGGGTTTATTCTGAAGATGTTGCAAGAGCTTGCTTGTTTCTTCTTGAAAATCCTCAACCTAATAATGAAATATTTAATGTAGCAAATGATGATGTTTTATCCATAGGTGAAATGCTTTCAATAGCTTGTCAAACTTATGGAATAAAGTTAATAAACTTTGAAATACCAATTTCTACAAAAAAATTTGTAAAAATAATATCGCCATTTAGAAACATTGTATTAAAAACAATAAACAATATAACAGGTAGTTTTTGGAATAAAGTAATAAATAAATATAATATTTCTTCTCCAATAAATACAAATTTGGATGTAGAATTTTTAGATTTTGCTGAACATGACACAATATTTGATAATACTAAAATAAAAAGTCTTGGTTTTGAATTAAAATATCCTAAATTTATAGATGGTTGGAAACAAGCTATAAATTGGTATGAAGATAATAAATGGATACCAAATCATAAAGATGTAAATGAATTTTTAAAATATGGTATTTCATTTTATGAAAAAATGTATGGTAGATATGTTACAGATAATAATGAAGAAAAAAAATTTAATTTTTCTTGCAGTGTTAAAATACCATCTATAAAAGATTTTTTTAATGACTTGACGTCATATATAAAAGGTAAAGTTGAAATAGACAATACTATTTATGATAATTTGGAAGGTAAATTAATAATAGATTTATTAAAAAAGAAAAAATTAATTTATGATTTTAATTTTGGTGATAATTATAGATTTTATGGAACTAAAAACATAAATTACTTAAATTTTGTTTATTCTATAACTCATTTAGAAGGAATTATTTATAAAAACGATAATTTTTTAGCTAAAGCTAATCTTGTTTTTGATTTAAAAGAGCTAAAATCATTTTTAGAAAGTTTCAAAATAGTATAATTGCAGATTAAATAGATTTGTTTTAACCTTTTTGTAATATTAATACTGTGAACATAATTTAAGCTGAAATAGTACCATAATTCAATGATTCTAGTCTTTTTGATTTATTATAAAGTTATAGCAATTTTTATAAATAGTGCATAACTAATTAAGTTTTTTTAATAAATTACTTGAAATATAAGAATTTTAGTATGATTAAACAAAATTGTAACTATAAAAAACATTAATTTTTAATCTACTATCAATTTAATAAATTGGTATTGAAATGTTCAAAGTATTAATCTATAATATACTAATAAATAGTTTAAAAATTTTTATAAAATTTTGGTAAATTATTATGAAAATAAAATTTTTATCCTTTATTCTTTCAATATCATTTTTATTAACATCTTGTAATACTTCAATTAATAACAATTTAGATGAAGAAATAAAATCAATGTCATTACCTGTTGGAAATAAAAATAATTTTCAATGGGGAGTAGCAATGGCTGGTTATCAATCAGAAGGTTATGACAATACTAGTATATGGTATTATTGGGATATTTCAGGAAAAACTAAACATCGTAATTTAAGAGCAGTTGATTTTTATAATAGATATAAAGAAGATTTAGATTTAGCAAAAAGTATTGGAATAAATGCTTTTAGATTTAGTATAGAATGGAGTAGGATAGAGCCTAGAAAAGGTTTTTTTGATACTTCAGCAATAGAATATTATAGAAACTTGATAATGGAAATAAAAAAAAGAGGAATGGAACCATTAGTAACTCTTGTTCATTTTAATTATCCTCAATGGTTACTTGAAGAAGATAATAGATTAAAAGGTATTGAAAATCCTGTTTTTATAAATTACTTTTTAAGATATGTTGATAAAGTTGTTCAGGAATACGGTAGTGAAGTTAAATACTGGATTACTTTTAATGAACCAAATATTTGGGTTCCTGGTGCTTATTTATTAGGACAAACTCCACCTGGAAAAAAGAATCCAATATCTATGATAAGAGCTGGCTGGAATCTTATAAAAGCACATTGTAAAGCTTATGATCTAATACATAGATTGGATAATGACGCAATGGTATCTTCTAATGTTTATTATATAATATCAAATCCTTTTGCGCCATCTTTCCCTGTTCCTTCAGAATCAAATTATTCAAAATTATTTCCTTCAGTATTACAAGAAAGTAATATGAATAATACAGATTGGTTTATGGAAAGTATAAATAGTGGAAAAGTTTATGTAAATAGGAATATATTTTTAAGTGATGATAATATAAATATTCAGAGCAAAAATGATTTAATTTCTTTAGAAGAAGAATTAAAAAACGAAAATGTTAATCAACAAGGTGATTCTCAAGTAAGTTGGTTAAAAAGGTTTGATTATGTAAGCTTTGATTACTATTATAGATTTAGAAGTATTAAAGATGTATTAAATTTATTTAATTTCTGGGATTTAGAAATATACCCACCTGGACTTTATGATGCTATTATGTATTATCATAGAAAATATAATAAACCTATTATTATAGCAGAAAATGGATTTGGTCTTAAAGATTTACAACCAAGAAAAGATGGATGGACAAGAGAAGCACATTTAGTAGAACATGTTAAACAAGTAAAAAAAGCTATTTCAAGTGGTGCTAATGTATTAGGTTACTACTATTGGTCATTAACAGATAATTATGAGTGGGGTTCTTTTGAACCAAGATTTGGTTTATACTCTGTTAATGCTTTAACAGATCCAGAGTTAAAAAGAATTCCAACAAAAGCTGTAGATGCTTATAGAGATATAATAAATAATAATGGTGTTACAGAACAAATTCAAATCAAGTATGGATATAAAGGAAAATAGTTAAAAAACTTGTATTCATAACATCTTGAAAATTACAAAGATTTGATATACCAAAAAGAATAAGAATAATTAATCTTAATAAATTTCAAAAAATACCTAATTTTTACAATACTTCACTTGTTTCTGCAATAAGTTATACCAAACTACATAAATAATCAAGTAATTTATTAAAAACTTATAGTTTTTCTTATTTTTTATACTTTATTTTTAACTATCAATTATGCACCATTTATTATAAAAATTGATATAAGTTATTTTTTATTTTAAATATTTTTATTAAAAGTTTTTAATAAATAATATATAATTTAGCTTATGAAAAATAATAAAACTATTACTGAATATGAAATAAACAAAGATGCTTTTTTATTAAATCAAAATGATTTTTATTTAGAAAAGAAATATCATTTTAGAATTAAAGATGAGAGTTTTTCTATTTTTAAAAATGCAGAAGAACCATATATAAAAGTTTTTTTGAAAGCACTAACATATTATTTATATAAACCTATATATAATAATTTACAAATAGATTTACAAACATATAAAAAATACAAAGCTGATTTAGTAAGTTTAGATTATTCAAATGAGCCGATTTTTTGGGCTCAACTTTTTGAAAGAGATTTTGAAAAAATAGAATATTTATGTCGTCATTTAAAGTTAGATGAATTTGTATTAGTAGAAATAAACGATAATATATTTTTTTTAATAGAAAATCTAAAAAATAAAGTTCATTATAAATACCATCATTTAATAAAAATAATAAATTTTATACCTGAAATAATTTATTATGTAGATACCAACGATATTGTAGTATTTAATGATTGGTATAGTTTAATAGATTTATTATAAAAATTTAAGAATATTAAAATAGTATTGACTATGATAAAAGTATAAGTTATTATGATTTAAGGTATAATGCGGAAGTAACTCAGTTGGTAGAGTACCTGCCTTCCAAGCAGGTTGTCGCGAGTTCGAGTCTCGTCTTCCGCTTTTTGCGTCTGTAGCTCAGTGGATAGAGCATCTGCCTTCTAAGCAGAGGGTCACAAGTTCGAGTCTTGTCAGACGCGTCATGGTGGGTATCGCCAAGCGGTTAAGGCTCCGGATTGTGGTTCCGGCATTCGTGGGTTCGAATCCCATTACCCACCCCATAAGTTAATAAAAAAACTTTATAATTTCAACTAAGTTTAACTATAAGTAAATGAATTTATAAATTAGTTTTTACTTTGTTTTTTTAAACTATTAATATACTTTTAAAGTTATTTAATAGTTTTTTAAAAATTGGAGATAGAGATTTATGTATAAAGTATGTAAAAAATGTGGTCAAAAATTTGAAACTGAAGATATTTTTCTTGCAAAAACTAAATTTGTAGGAGTTCAAAGTTTCGCACCATACAATTTATTAAGTTTGGAATTAAGAGATTGCTCTTGTAATACAACTCTAGCAAGAAGATTACCTATATTAAATAATAATAAAAATTTAAAACCTTTATTAGTTTAATTGAAAATAAAAATAATAGTTTTAGGAAAAATAAAAGAAGAATATTTTAAAATAGCTATAAATGAATATTCAAAAAGATTAAGTAAGTTCTGTAATATAGAATTTATAGAGCTACAAGATGAGAAAGTTAAAGAATATTCTTATGAAAATAATATTATAAAATATAAGGAATTTATTAAAATAGAAAAAGTTTTAAATAAGAATTCCTTTATAATATCTCTTGATGAAAAAGGTAAAAATCTTAATTCTATAGAATTTTCAAATTTAATAAAAAATACTTTTTTTAACTATAAAGAAATATCTTTTATAATAGGTAGTTCAGTAGGATTACATGAAAATTTAATTAAAATTAGTAATTTTAAATTATCATTATCTAAAATGACATTAACTCATCAAATGGTAAGGCTTTTTCTTATAGAACAAATATATAGATCTTTTAAAATTATAAATAATGAGCCATATCATAAGTAAATCTTAGGTACTAGGATTAAATGTTAGGTACTAGGATTAATAGGATTAAATGGAAAAGAAATTTGAGAGACTATTTTACACTTTATTATTTTTTTATTTTTTAAGTTATTTTTTGAATCATTAATAATTTTTCGACAGAATTTAGCAAGATTATGAATATATATTTTTAAACACTCTCTAAATAAATACAGAAGAGAGTGAATTGGGACTATTAAAGGATAAGGAGAGAAAAGGAGGTAGCTTACTATTAAGAGATTTTAAGCTTATCAAAAAATAATATTAGCCAAGTGCCATCATAGTTTATTTTTTATATCTAATAATATCGGTAAAAACTTAGAATATAGTTGTGGAAATTTCATTAAAGCCATTATATGTGTATAATATAAACTTGCTTTTATATTTTCATCATTTATTTTTTCTATATAATTTAAAACCTCCATAAAAAAGTTCTCAATAAAATTGATATCTTTAAATTCAGAAACTTTTATAATTAATTGCTCTATTAAAGTGCCTTTTTCTATTTCTGATAAAATATTATTTGTCATTTTTAAAGTTAAATATAATAGCTGATCTGTATATTCAAATTCCTGAATATTTTTTATAAATAATATTGCTTCATCTATAGTTTTAGGAAAAGTTATTATATCTAAAAGTCCTTTTGATCCTATATAAGAAATCAGGGTAAATAATAATTCTTTATTTATAGTCTCATCTAATATAGTAATGTTTTTTAATAAATTTTTTGAATAATCTATAAAGCCTTCTTCATAACTTAATATAGAAACTATTAGAATAAAATAAATTTTATTGTTAGGTAAATTTATATATTCTAATAAATTATTTATTTTTATGTAATCTTTATTTTTTATATATGAATTAATATTTAATATTTCCTTCTTTACATCTTCTTTTATGTTCTGATATAAAAATGAAAAATTTATAAAATCTACAAATTCATTATTTTTTACAAAATATCTAATTAATGATTTTAAATCATCTAACAATTCAAAAGGATAAATTTTTAATTTAGATTTTAGAAAATTACTTTTTAAAAGTTCTTTTATTTTGGCTATTTGATTTGTTTCTAAATAATGGTATGGTAAATTTTTTATAGTACTTGAATAAACTTTTTTATCCCATGGTTCATAAAAATTTATCATCTTATGATGAGATTCTTTTATTATATCTTTATTCAATAATATTTTGAGTATATCAGCTATTATTAAGCTTGATAATTTATATCTACCATTAGCTTTTATAATATAATCTTCAAAATTTTTTAAAAATAATTCTATTTTCTCTTGTTCATTAGGATTTATTAATTGTTGTAATTCTGATATATGTAGTCCATCCTTATTTATTAAAAGTAATGATAAAAATAATTCAAAACTAGTATCATTAACATATTTTATTATAGAAAAGATTTCTTCTTGGATTTTTTTTATTTCTTTATCATAAATTTTATTATAATTTAGAATTTTATATACAATTAATTTTGCATAGTAAATAATCCCATTACTTTCAGATAATATCTTTATATGATCTTCAGTATTAAACAACAAAGATTTTTCATTTGATATCTTATGAATTAATAATTTTAAATTATTAATGTCTAAATATGGAAAATTAATGTAATCTATATTTTTTCTTAATTTACTTATCTCTATAAGATCTATATTTAATGTTATAAAAATAAAATAATTATTACTTACATTGTCTATTTGTGATATGAAAGAAATAAAATTATCTAATTTATCTATATCATCAAAAATATAAATTGTTTTACTTTTATCATTCATATCTTTTATAAAAAGCTCTAAATCTTTTATACTATTATTTTCTTTAAACTTAAAAATTTTTATATTTACATCTTTTATGTTTAAATTATTTATAAATGTCGTTTTTCCTATTCCTTTTGGACCATTTATTATAAGATAACCAGAATCTTTTTTTAATAAATCATTTATTGAATTATAAACATCAGAAAAATTCAAATTTATAATTTCATCTTTATCCTCTATTTTTTGTTTTGAAAAATATTTTTTTTCTGTAACAATATTTTTCTTTAAATAAAATGGATTACCTTCTGTTAAATATTCAATAAAAGCATTATATAAATTACCCGCTATATATTCTTTTTTATCTGGGTAATAAGATTTATTTATGTCATCAGAAAATAATTTATTAGTTTTTACAAGTAAAAATTTTCTATTTAACTTTATATAAAAAGCTCTTTCTATAAGATTAGGATTCTTAGTAGTTTTTAGCTTTATTTTATTATTCAAAATGAGATAGTATATTTTCTCTTTAATTTTACTTTTTTTTATAGTCAAAATTAATTTAGTGCTTAGTAACTCTTTTAAATCATTTTCCAAAAAATTTATTTCATTTTGAATTTGATTTAATATTTTATTTTTTATAAAAAAAGCATTATCTTTAGTGTAATAAGAATATATTTGATTAAAAAGTTTTTCCATTTTTATTAATTTATATTTATCTATTGAAGTATTGAAAGTGTTTTTTAAAATTTTAAATTCTTCATCTAAATCTAAAGCATCTTTTTCTGACAAGCTAATAGATATAATATAAATATAGTTTTTTAAGCAATTGAATAAATCCACATAATAGAATAAAGCTATTTTATATTCATCTCTAGATAAAAAAAAATCTATTTTATCAAATATTTCTTTTATAAAAATAGGATAATTATTCCTCTGCATACCCTTGTATAGTAATTATAATTTTTTTTAATTTAGAATCTTTGTAATTAAATCCTATATATAAAAATCTTTTAACTAGTGGGCTATGAGTAGGTAATTCTATTGATTTAAAAAAATATGTAATATCTTTTTCTTTTTTATAAAACCCTTCTAAGCTAATATTATCAATAAAATTTTCAGGTAATTTATAGTTTTTCATCTCATTTATTGCCCATTTAGATATTTCTTGTAAATTAATATTTCTAATAATATTTTTGAAATTTTTTAAATATTTTAAGTCTAAGGAGTTTGTATCAGAACTCTTAACAAAACTTATACCTTCAAGCTCTTTTATTGATTCCATCTCTTTTACTTTAACTATTTCAACATTATCACTTCTACTTTGAAAAGCACATGAACTTATAAAAATTAATATTAACATTAGTAGCTTAATAATGAGATATCCCATATATTTATAGATTTATCATTTCCAGAACTAGCAATAAAACGTCCATTATTACTTATAGCAAAGTAATTAACTTCATCTTTTCCAACTTTTATAGATTTTATAATGCTTGCTTTTTCTATATCCCATACTTTTATTGTTTTATCTTTACTAGAAGATATTAAATACTTATTATTTGGAGTAAATTTAATATGTGTAACTTGTTTAGTGTGTCCTGATAGAGTGTATAAAAGCCTTGATTTATTTATATCATAAACTCTAATAAAATTATCACCTCCTGATACAACTAATTTATCATCTTTAAAATCTATATTATTTATGTAAGTAGAAAAGTTATAAACATTTAGTTGTGTAGAATTATTAATATCCCATAATCTAACTGTGTTATCTTCATCACCGATAAAAATATTTTTATCATCATTTGCAAATTTTACAACTAATATAGGTTTGTGATTAATTTTTATAGTTCTTATTAAACTGCCATTTTCTAAACTCCAAAATTTCAGAGTCCCATCATTACCAGCTGTTACAAGAGTGTAATTATCTTTAGATATATCAATAGAATTTATACCATTTTGATTTGAATCGATTTTTAAAATTTCTGTTGTATCATAAACATTCCAAATTTTTATTAATCCATTTTTACCTACAGATATTATTTTTTTATTATCATCAAATAATTTTGATATTTCAACTGAATCATCATGAGCATTTATATTTATAAAAGAATCATTTTTTAAATTCCATATTTTTATACTTTTATCTAAACTTGAAGAAATTAAAGTGTTATTGTCTGTTGAAAAATCTAAACTTGTTACTTTATCGAAATGAGCATCATATTTTTTTGTTAAAATACCAAAAGATATATCTAATATTTTTATCTTATTATCAAATCCACTACTTGCAATAAATTGTCCTTTATTTGATAATTGAGAAGATGTTATAATATCTTCATGTTTTTGTAATACAACTTTTGAAAAATTAAGTGTATCCCACATAATAATTTTTTTATCATAAGATGATGAAAAAATGAATTTATCATCTATTGAAAAAAATACATTTCGTATTATATCATTATGACCGTAGAGGATCTTTAATAAACTTTGTTTATTATGGTCCCATAATTTTATTTCATTATTTTGATTTGAAGTAACAATTTTATTAGTATCATTACTTAAATCTATAGAAATCACATTTGAATTATCTTTGAAATCTTTTCTTATTTTTTTATCTAAATCTATGATAGTAAATTTATTACCATAGCTAAAATAGAGAAGATTTTTTATTTTATGAAACCTCAAATCAAAAACTTTATTATCAACTTTCAATGTAGAAATTAGATTTAAATTTTTAATATCCCATAATTTAATAGTTTTATCATCACTAGCAGTTGCAAGAACTTTATTATTATAGTTTATATCTACTTTTGTAATCATATCTTTATGAGCATCTATTTTTTTTATTACTTTTCCACTTTCAATTGACCAAACTACAAGTTTATTGTTAGAATTAACTGAAAAAATATATTTACTATCTTTACTAAAAACACTATCATAAACTATTGAATTATCATTAAAAGTTTTTATTATAGATTTATTTGTTAAATCCAAAACTTTTATTTTATCTAGTGTAGAAATAGCCATTAATTTATCATTAGAATTAAATTTAATAGAGAATATAGGATTATTAATATCTATATTTGTAACAATATCGTCATTGTTAGCTAATACTTTACTACTTATTATTAGTAAGAAGTATATTAAAATTATAAATTTTTTCATATAGAAATTTAATTTAACAATACCTTAAACATAAATTATAAATTAATAGTACCAAAAGAATAAGTATCCACATTAGTTTTAGGCATTATTAAGAACCCTTATTCTGTTAAAAAATTATTAATAATTCAAAAAATAACTTAAAAAATAAAAAAATAATAAAGTATAAAATACTTTCCAAAATTTCTTTTCTATAACTTAATCCTAGTAGTGTCAAATCTATATTTTGTATCATCTAAATTTTTAATTATTTGAGGTAGAGCTTCTCTTAAAGATTTTGCCATTTCCTTTACATCAGCTTTTTCTAAAGCAGATAACATTTCTCTTTTGCATGAACCTGGAAGATTAACTTCTTTACTTGAGTTTCTTTCTATAAATGTTTTACACAATTCTTTAAATTTTTCTTTAAACTTTTCAGTATCTTTAATTTTTACTAAATCTTTGGCACTTTTAACAAAATCTATATTTTCAGTAGAAAATTCTTTTTCTGCGTGTTTTCTAAATTGTGAAACTTCTTTTTTATTAGAAATGAAACCTAATTTATTTTTTTCACCTAAAGCAAATTTTAAAGAACCTCCTTCTTTTATATCCTTGTTTATGTATTTTAAAATATCATTTTTTAAAGAAGAAAATTCATTTACTCTGTTTTGATTAGGTGTTCTTGAAAAACGAGAAAAAACATTTGAAAATAAGTTTTTTAAAGTTGAACTAGCTGAACTTACATTATTTGTAGATACACTATCTTTTTTAAATTGAACGCTAGGTGCTTTTCTTTTTACTTCAGCTTGATTTTCTTTTCCTTGTATTGATTCTGTAGATTTTACATTATCAACTGGAACATTAGTCATTACTCTGTTTGAAGAAATGCTTGACACAATTTTACTCCTTTAATAAAAATAATATACATTTATAATAAGCTATTTTTATGTAAATCTAAAATGATATAAATTACACTTTCAAAAATTTTATATTTTGTTATATTAAAAATTTATCTATTCTACAGGATAGTTATTTTCATACCAATCAATCATACCACCTTGAAAATTACTTAAGTTTTCAAATCCATTTTCTAATAAAAAATGAGCAGCTCTATTACTTCTACCACCACTTCTACAAACCATTACATAATTTTTAGTCTTATCAAGTTCATTATATCTTTCTGGAATATCTCCAAGAGATATTTTCAAAGCTCCGGGTATAACTCCTTCTTCCCATTCACTAGGTTCTCTTACATCTATAAAAATAGTATTTGGATCTTTTTTATTAAAGAGATTATAAACATCTTCTACAAACAACTGTTCAACTCTTGCCATAAAAACCTCATTTAAAATATACTATATATAGTATACCATTTTTTTAAAAAACTATCTAGGATATTGATTTATTGGTTGTGGTACTGGCTGACTTGCCCAAGCTTTTCTTTTTTCTAATCCTGGATCTGATTCTGGATTTAATCTCCATTTATCATTTGATAAACCATCATCTATATTGTCAAATTTAGGAATTTTTCCTAATCTTTTTGGTATATCAGAGTAATCAGGCATATAATTAATTAATGCACCATTTTTACCTAAAATATTAACTTGACCAGCAACAGTATGATTAACATATTCTGAAAGATAAAATTCAAAAGGGTTTGATTGATTCATATCAACCATTAATATATTAGTGTTTTCATGAGTTTCGTTACCTATCATTCTAACAGCACCACCATAAACATGTTTATAATTTTTGAATAATCCTTCCTGTACAGGTAGAGGTGGTCTTTTTAATTTTGTTCCATCATCAAAATAAATATGTAATGCATCATTTTCAGTTTCAACTCTAAAAACTTTGCCATTCATAACAGGGGGTGGAAATAATCTTGAAGGAAACATCAATATAGAATTACCAACTAATTTTAATCCTCTTTGTTCATTTAAATTCAAAAGCTTTTGAGTTTCTATACCTAATAAATCCATTAGACCTTTTGCTGGAATACCTAAAGTTTTCACAGTATCTGGGTCTAAAATCATTAATCCATCAGGAGTTGCTCTTATTGGTCCTTCCATTTCAAAAGGAACATCTAATCCTGCTTGTTTCATTTTACCTTGAATATTAATTCTACCACCAACTTTAATAGTATGTTTCAATTCCTTAAGAGGAGCACCTGGATAATTTAGAACAAAATACTTCATCAAATTATCCATGTCTTTACCTGTCATTGTCAGTTTAGCTTGATGAACACTAACACTAAAAGAATTAACATCATCAAAATTAACAGGTTCTGATTGAACTTTAGAAACTAATTCACCAAATAAATCATGAATTAAAACACCAACTTCTTTATGGACTTTTAAGTAAGTATTTTTTATAACAATTTTAGGTCTAACTCCATCTACAGCTCGTTTAGAAATATCAGAAGCTCCATTATTTGGATTATAAATATTTAAAGATGGATCATAAAAATTTGGATTATTATTTGATAATTCTTGTGTGTTTCCACAAGAATAAATAGCTAAACAAGATAACAAGATAAACAAGTTTTTTTTCATAAAAATAACCTTTTAAATTATGTAATAATATTTTAGTCTAAAATATATAATTCTTGCAATATTTTAGTATAATTTAATTTTGTTAATTATGAAAAAAGTAGGATTTGTTTCTATAATAGGAAGACCAAATGTTGGTAAATCAACTCTTTTAAATCATATTTTAAGAGAAAAAATAGCTATTACCTCAAACAAACCACAAACAACTAGAAAAAATTTAAGAGGTATTTTTACTGATAATAGAGGACAAATTATTTTTGTAGATACACCAGGATTACATAAACCACATCATTTATTAGGGGAAGAATTAATAAAGTTTGCTAAAAATTCATTAGAAGATACTGATGTAATTTTGTTTGTTGCTGATGCAAGTGAAGATATAGGAAAAGGTGATTTATACATTTTAGAAAATATTCTTTTAAATATAAATAAACCTGTAATTTTACTTTTAAATAAAATTGATAAAATTCCTAAAAAGGAGAGGAATAAGTATTTAGAAAATTATCTGAAATCTTATAATTTTAAATCTTACTATCTTATATCAGCAAAACATGGTGATAATTTAGAGTTACTTATAAATGAAGTATTTTCTTTGTTACCAGAAGGTGAATTATTATATAATGAAGACGAATTAACAGATACAACTATAAGAGATATAGTAGGAGAATTAATAAGAGAAGAAATATTTAGACAATTAGGAGATGAGTTACCTCATTGTTCAGCTGTTTATATTGAATCATTCAAGGAAAAAGAAGAAAAAAAATTAACAGTAATAGAAGCAAAAATATTTGTAGAAAGAGAATCACAAAAAAGAATTATAATAGGTAAAGAAGGTAAAAAAATAAAAGAAATAGGTGAAAATTCAAGAAAAAAAATAGAAGAATTGCTAAATAATAAAGTTTATTTAGATTTAAGAGTTAAAGTTTTAAAAAACTGGAGAAATAATAAGAAAGAACTGAAAAAGTTAGGGTATATTGTAGAATGATTTCAAATTTAACTATAGCTTTTATAGTAGATAATATTGTAAGGGAAAAATTATTATTAAAAAATCCAGTATTTAATAATAATCAAATTAACAAGAAAATTTTTTTTATAGATAATTATGAACCTTCATATTATAAAAATGAATACTTTAAATATTCTAAAAAATAGTATTATAGAAGATATCAGAAGCAATATAGATACAAAGTTATCATTGATACTTAAGCCAGAAGAACAAATACAAATGTTTTTTGAATCTTCAAATTTAGAAAATGATGCTTATGTAAATATTGAATTTATAAAAAATATGACAAATTCACTTGAAAACTCTAATACTTTTGAAAAAAGATTAATAATAAAAAATAATAAGCAAAATATCGATATATTTACAGATAATATAATTATTTCTAGCTATTTTTATAATATAAAGGACTTAATTTCTTATTTATATAACGAAAAATCAATAAATTACTCAAAAGGTATATATGATATTGATGATATTTTATTTTTAGTTGAGTTTGGTAATGTAAAAGATATTAACAAATACTCTTATTTTTTAGATGATAATAATATTAATAAAAAAGAAAAACTTCAATTAGTTCTTGAAATAGTAAAAAGTAATTACATGATAATGGAACTAGAAAAAACTGAATATTATATAAAAAAAAGGATTAGAAATAGAAGAAAACTCTATAAATATTAATTATTTTTATGGAGAACTAAAAAGCACATTACTAAGAAACTATGATGCTATACAATTTTACAAAAAATCTTTAGAATTAATTAAAAATGATCTTTATTATAAACAAGAAAATATTCCAAAAGCTTTAAAAGGATACCTACTATATTATGCTTTAGGTTTATCTTATAAAAAGTTAAAATACTATAAAGAAGCTCATGAAAATTTCTTGGAATCATTAAAAATAAATCCTAATTTTGAACATTCTAAAGAAAAAATAAAAGAAACAATTGATAAAGCAAAATCTGAAAATTATATACCTTATGACAAAATAAATGAATTAAAATTTTCATGTCAGAGTTGTGGTAATTGTTGCAAATATTTTGATGTAAATATAACTGATTATGATATAGCAAGGATTTTAGAAAATAGACCTGATTTAAAGATAGATGACTTTATAGAAGTAGTTAAACCTAGGGTAAAATCAGAAGTTGAAAATTTAAAACTAGCTGATGACAAAATAGCTATGATTATATTAAAACAAAAAGAAAATTCAAAAGAGTGCGTATTTCTTACTAAAGACAATAAATGTTCTATACATGAATTTAAACCAATTGGATGTAGAACTTGGCCATTTACATTAAACATTTATAATGGAGATGTAAAATGGAATAATTTATTTAGACCTTTTTTAAAAAATAAATGTGCTCATAAGTTAGAAGATAATTCAAATGATGAAAATTTTGTAAGAGAGAATATAGAAAAACTAATAGATAATTTAAATACATATAAGATAAAAGTAAGAGAATGGAACAAGAAAAATAGTGATTATTTAACTAAAGAAAATTTATTTAAATATATAGTACCAAACAAAAAAGATTTATCACTTTATAATGAATTATTAGATACTTTTAAAGGATTTCAAGAAGTAAAGTTAATAATAGAAAGTCCTTTTTATTCAATACATTCATTTGATTTTAAAGAAGGATACAAGTTTATAGAAATAATTTCTGATTCTAAAGGAATTACTAAACTTAATAACATAGATAATTTAATAAAAATAAGAGAAGCTACTAATTCAGACTTTATTTATTATAGTAAGTTTCCTATAGATTCTTTCAAATTTTATAGGAATGGTAGTATTGTATATACATTTTTTTCTAAAATAGAAGATTTTGAATTATATGAAAACTCCTCAATAATTTATAAAAATACAGAAAAAACATTTGAAAAAAGAAGTTATGAATTTTTATTTAATAGAGAAATAGAAAAATTCAAAAATATTTTTGAAGTCAAAAAAAATGAAGCTTTGAATTTAATAAATATTGGTAATTTTGAGAAATCAAATGAAGTTCTAATATCCATTGTTTGGAAAATTATTATACCATTATTGTATTTATTAAATGAAAAAACTTTTTATCCTGATACTATATCTACATTAAAGAAATCAACAAATAACTTACCAATATTTATTAATGAGTTTGACAAGTATAAAAAAGATGAATTAAATCAAAAAAGATTATATTTTACAACAAAAAATATCGTTGAAGAACTTTTTAATTTTGTAAATTAATTAAAAAATCTAAAAAAGAAACTTATTACTTAAAAAAGCTCACCATTAAAGCAGAACGTCTGACACTTGAATTGAGTTATAGAAAAAATTACCTTTAAACGCTTATAAATACTAAATTTAAAGTATTTTTAATATAAATTTTTAAATGCTTACTATAAAGGATTTTGAGCTTACCAAAAAATAATATTAGCTCACTGACTACTAATCCATACTAGCACCAGATTCTATCCAGATTTTTATTACTGAAGTTACGCAAAAAAGTTAAGTTATAAAAACTTTTTTTAGTGTTAAAATAAAAAATATATGAAAAAATATAAAAATGAGCAATAATATTTTAGATTTATATACAGATTATTTAATGATATCTACATCACTTGTTTCATCTACAGGTCTTTCAAAGATATTAGACGAACAAATAAGCCATGATAAGATAACACGTTTTCTTAGTAGTAAAGATTTTACATCTAAGGAGTTATGGAATAAGGTAAAACCTGTAGTTAGGAAATTAGAATCAGATGAAGGTTTATTAATTTTAGATGATTCTGTTGAAGAGAAAGCATTTAGTAGAGAGAATGATATAATTTGTTGGCATTATGATCATAGTGTAAATAGAGTGGTAAAAGGAGTAAATCAACTTACACTAATTTATCACACAAAAGGAGTAACAATACCAATATGTTTAGATTTTGTAAGAAAAACAGAGATAGTATTTGATAAAAAAAAAGGTAGAGATATAAGAGTAAGTAAAATTACAAAGAATGAACAATACAGACAGATGCTAATAACAGCTGATATGAATAAAATTAAGTTTAGTTATATACTCAACGATAGTTGGTTTGCAAGTAGTGAGAATATGAAATTTATTGATGAAAAATTGGAAAAGAAATTTGTTATGTCAGTAAAATCAAATAGGAAAGTATGTTTAAGTATGGAGGATAAGAAAACAAAAAATTATATTAGTATTGAGAATTTGGATTTAAAAGAAGCAACTGAAGTTTACATTGAAGGTTTAAATTTTTCATTAAAACTTTGTAAGAAAATTCTAAAAGACAAGAATAATAAAGAAGTTGCTATTTATTTAATGACAAATGATTTAAACTTAGATAAAGATAAGATGTTTGAAATCTATCAAAAAAGATGGAATATTGAGACATTTTATAAGTCAATGAAATCAAATTGTTCTTATTCTAAATCACCTACACATACAGTAAGAACTCAATGTAATCATTTTTTTTGTTCTGTATATGCAGTTTTTAAATACGAAATGATAAGATTGAATACAAATCTTAATCATTTTGCTTTAAAATCTAAAATTTATCTCAATGCTCTAAAAATTGCTATGAATGAACTTCAGGTATTTAAAAGTTTAGATAATTTTAGCTATGCGTAACTTCAGTTATTAAATTTCTTTCTTCTTCACTCATATTTGTTGAATTTCCAGGAGGCATAGTTTTTTGAACTACTGTATGATTATTAATTTTTTGTAAATTGTTTTTTATTTGATTATTGTCTTCTAAAGATAAATTACCTGAAGGTCTAGATGTGGAATGACAACTTGTACATCTTTGTTCAAATACTTTTTTAACCTCTGAAAAAGCAATCTTTTGAACAGGGTTAGTAGAAGGTGAAGATGGAATATTAGGATTTGGTGTATTATTATTACAACTATAAGAAAATAGTAATAATGGAATGATAAAAATTTTTTTCATAATAAACTCCTTGTTTAAAATAAATTTAAATAAAAAATAGATTTTTCTATTATACTAGTATTATTATTATTTTTCAATATAAAATAAAAAATGTATTTTCAGGAAGAGTTAATAAAAAAAATTCTTATAGAAGATGGTATAATAACAGCTCATGACATTGAAAAAGCTTTATTGGAACAAAAAAAATTAATAAAAGAAGGTCAAAAAAAAATTTCTTTATTATCAATATTTTTCAATCAAAAAGATTATTCTTTTTATCTTAAAAATCCTATTACTGAAGAAAATATTTGCAAAATAGATTTTCCTATTAGAAAAAAATTTTCTCCAGAATTTGAAAGCACTGAATGGTATCCTATTGCATCTAATAATGCATTAATATTTTCAGAACATGAATCAAAAATAATAGATGAAATACTATGGAATCCAAATGAAGAAATAGGAATTACTTTAACAAAAGAATTTTCTTATTTACAAGTAAAAAGTATGGACAAAAGTTATTATTTTCCAGCTATTAATAGTATAATATATGACTACATACCATCTGAAAATATTAATTGCTTACCAATAGATATTTTTTTAACATTAAATAAAAAAAATATATATTTTACTGATAGAGGTAGTGGTTCTTTATATATATTTGATTTAGATTTAAAAAGGTTGTGTGGCCTTGCATATCTTAGACCTGCAGGTATGAGTAAAAAAACTTTAAATGTTGCAAGTAGTGTAGATGGTAGAAAGCTTTTTGTAACAGATAATGAAAGTCCTTCTCTTTTTATTATAGATTCTAAAAACTTGAAAATAAAAAAGCAATCATTATCTTATGGTAACTTATCATGCATTTATGCTGATGAAAATTGGTTATATATACTTGTAGATAAATTAAGAGAAAATCCTCAAATTGTAATCCTTGATATACAAAATCTTATACTAAAAAATACTATAAATTTAGCAGGTAATTTATTTAGTCAATTTGATGATCCTTCTAATATTATGCTAATGTCTCCTACAAAAAAAACTTTAATTGTTATGACTTATATAAATAAACCAGCTTTATTTACTCCTATTATTAATGTAATAGATTTAGAAACTTTTGAGGTTATAGATCAAGTTTCATTATATGAAATTGGTAAGCCAACATATATAACTTTTTCTGTAAAAAAACCTGAAGAATTAATACAATTAAGTTCAAACATACTAGATATTTTACTAAAAATTGGTTCTATAAAAGAAGAAGATATAAAACTAGCAATAGACAAAATAAATAATGCTAACAAAGTAGAAGTAGATTTAGAAGAAGATAATTTTCAAGAGTTATCGTTAATAGATGAAGAAATTAAAGAAGAAAATAAACAAGAAAATAAAGAAGAAAAAGAATTAAGTGCTGAAGAGAAATATCCTGTATTACATAAATTTGAACTGGATCCATCTTTACTTTTAGCTTTTAAAGAAGAACAAATGAAATATTTTTCATTTATGCCAATTAATAAGATGGAAGGTAAATTTACTTTGGCAATTGCAAATCCTAGTCATAAAGAAACAATAAAAAAAGTAATAGAACAAAAATTCCCAGAATTTGAAGTTATATTGGTAGATTTATCATTAGAAGAATTTAATAGATTTATGAAAGAGTTTTATTCTGTAATAAAAGAAAAATATGACAATATTATTGCTAATAAATTAGAAGCTGAAGCTATTGCTAAAGAAAAGAAATCTTATATACCAGAAAATACACAAATGCCAAAAACAGATATGCCGCCAGGAGCTTCAGCTAATATACCTTCTGATGTTAGAGATGCTGTAAGACAAAAGTTAAAATTGCTTGATCCTGATATGATAGATGAAGCTATTATGGCTATACTAGTAGAAGACTTTTACATTATATGGGGAATAAAAATAACTAAATCAGATGTAGAAAAATTCAGTAATGTTATTATAAATGCAAGAAAAGATTTATTAGAAAAAGATTTTACTTATGTAAAAATAAGTAATTTTTATAAAACTTTTTCATTAGAAACATTAATAAACCAAGAAAAATTAGTTGTTATGTTAAAAAATTTAATGGATATAGCTAATGGAAACATTCCAAAAAATAATAAAGTTGAAAATAATAGTAATGAAAAACAAAAGCTTACAAATAATTGTAAAAAATGTAATATAGTTATACCTATTGAATTAGATATTTGTTCAAAGTGTTCTAGAGAAGAAGATTATAATATTCATGCTGAAGAAATAATTCGTTCCCCTTCTTCACCTGATCCATTAGCTAATTTACCAGAAGGAAATATATTAATTAGTGATATTAATAATAATAGAGTAATAGAGATTAATTCTAATTCTCAAATTGTTTGGAAACTTGGAGATAAAGAAAGAGAAGATAAAATATATCCTTATTTTGCTACAAGACTAAAAAATGGTAATACATTAATAGCTGATAGTGAAAATGACAGAATTATAGAATTTACAAAAAGTGGTAGAGTTTATTGGGAACTAAAGAATAGAGAAGGTTTTAGAGACTTATTTCTAAGAAGACCTGTTTTAGCACTAAGATTGATAAATGGTAATACATTAATAGTTGATCAAGGTAATCATAGAGTTTTTGAAATAAATCATTTAGATAAAATAGTTTGGCAATATGGAATAACTGCAACAGTTGGAATAAATGAAGGTAAATTATATAGTCCAAGTTATGCTCAAAGATTGCAAAATGGGCACACTTTAATAACTGATACAGATAATCATAGAATTATAGAAATAGATGAAAATGATCAAATAATTTGGCAATTTGGTAATCCTAAAAACAAGTTAGGAAGTGGTTATGGTAATTCTTTAGAACTTTTAAACTCTCCTCTTTTTGCTTACAAGTTACCTAATAATAATGTTTTAATAACAGATACAGGGAATAATAGGATTATAGAAATTAATCAAAATAAAGAAGTAGTTTCTATTTTTAATACTAGCATTCAAAATGGAGGTCTTATAAATTTAGTTCCAATAAGAGCATATAGATTAAAAAATGGTAATACACTAATTTTTAGTAATGAACAAATAGCTGAAATTAATAATAAAAATGAACTTATTAAATTATCTCAAATAGAATATATTCAATATTCGCCAGATTATAAAGAAGAAAAATTATCTCCAGAAGAAGAAAAAATTATCAATGAAAGATTAAGTGGAAAAATAATAGAAAAAGCTAAAATAGCAAGTTCAAATTATGCAAAAACAATAAGTAATTTATCAGAAATAGAAATTCCTTTAATAGATAAATTGAATCATAAGATATTTATAATAAACAGATATAAAAGTAGTGTATGGAAATTTGGAGAAAAAGAAGAGGACAATATATATCATATAGATAGACCTCAATATGTGGAGCTGATAAAAGATGAATACGTATTAATAGCTGATACTGATAATCATAGAGTAATAAAAGTTTATAGACCAACAAAAGAAATTGTTTGGGAATATGGTATAAAAGGAATTATGGGAAGTGGAAATAATCAATTAGGACATCCAAGAGCAGCTACAATGACACCTAATAATAATATTTTAATAACAGATCAATATAGTTGTAGAATAATAGAAGTAAATCATGACAAGCAAATAGTTTGGTCATTTGGTGGATGGACAAATGGAAAAAATATTTTGCTTGCACCTTATTATGCACAAAGATTGGAAAATAGTAATACTTTAATAACAGATTGGAGTAATCATACGGTTATAGAAGTAGATTTAGAAGGAAATATAATATGGCAATTTGGAAGTCCTAGAAATCCTGGTAATTCATTAAATCAATTAATGTATCCTGAAAAAGCTATAAAAACAAGTCAAGGAACCTATTTAATATCCGATACAAGAAATAATAGAATATTAGAATTAGATGATTCTAACAAAATAGTTTGGGAATTTAAAAATTATAGAGATGGAAAAAATATTAAACATCTTGTAAATCCTACAAATGTTTTTAGGCTTGATAATGGTAATACAATTATAATACATAACTCAAATAAAAGTGTTTTAGAGGTTGATATCAATTCTCAAGTACTTTGGCAATATCAAGTTCAAGTTGAAAGAAAGGCATATATTAATTAATGATAGAAAGTATTGCTGTTATTGGACTAGGTTATGTTGGATTACCTTTAGCTGTTGAACTAGGTAAATTTTTTAAAGTTTTTGGAATTGATATTAATAAAGAAAGAATTAAAACTTTAAAAAAAAATATAGATATAAATAATGAATTATCTGAAAATGATATAAAAAATTCTAATATAAAATTCTTAAATAACTTTTCTATTTTAAAAAATCTGAAATTTATAATTGTAAGTGTTCCAACTCCAATAGATAAAAATAAAAAACCTGATTTAAGAAACCTAAATTTAGCTTGTAAAATGATAGGAAAAAATTTATCTAAAGGAGCAATAATTGTTTTTGAATCAACAGTCTATCCAGGACTAACAGAAGAATACTGTGTTCCTATAATAGAAGAACATTCTAAACTTATATTTCAAAAAGACTTTAATATTGGTTATTCCCCTGAAAGAATAAATCCAGGTGATAAATTACATACAATTGACAAAGTTATAAAAATAATATCAGCTAATAATCAAGAAACTTTAAATAAAGTTGAATATGTCTATTCAAAAATAGTAAAAGCAGGTTTATTTAAAACTTCCTCTATAAAAGTAGCAGAAATGGCAAAAGTTATAGAAAATACTCAAAGAGATATAAATATTGCATTAATGAATGAAATTGCTATTATTTGTAACAAACTAAACATTAGTACAAAAGAAGTTTTAGAAGCTGCATCTACAAAATGGAATTTTTTAAAATTTACACCGGGACTAGTAGGTGGTCATTGTATAGGAGTTGATCCATATTATCTTACATACAAATGTGAAGAGTTAAATTATCATCCACAAATAATACTTGCAGGAAGAAGAATTAATGATGGCATGGGTAAATACATAGCTGAAAAAATAATAAAAAAATTAATAGATGCAAATTGTTCTGTGAAAAAATCTAATGTTTTAATAATGGGAGTTACTTTTAAAGAAAATATAAAGGATATAAGAAATTCAAAAGTTTTTGATATAGTTAATGAGTTAAGAGATTTTCATGTAAATGTTTTCTTAAATGATCCTTATGCTGATTCAAAAGAAGTAGAAAAAGAATGTGGTTTAAAATTAGTAGATTTAAAAAAATTAAAGAATATTTCTTGTATAGTTTTTGCTGTTGTTCATAATGAATATAAAAATATAAATATATTAGAGCTAAAAAATATTTGTGTAAAAAACTCTGTATTTATAGATGTTAAAAGTTATTTTAATAGGCAATATGTGGAAAATAGCGGTTTTATTTATTGGTCTTTATAATGGAAGAAAGATATTTAGACAAAAAAATTGTTTTTGAAAATGGTAAATTATATTGTAACGGTCAAGAAATATCTATAGAAGAAGCTGAAGAAATCATAAGAAAACAAGTTAAGGAACTTGAAAAATCTAAAGAAAAGCTAATACAAGAAGCTGATAATCTAGATGAGGATAGAACAAGAGCAATATGTAATGAACTTAATGAAACATTTGTATATGCTAGTAAGTCTGGAATACATGTAAGAGGAAATAATGAATATTATGAAACAGCTGATTTAATATTACAAGCAAATTTAATATGTGATAGAGCATTAAGATTATTTACTCCAGAATACAGAAGAGAAAAGAAATTAAAAGAAAGAGAAAAAGACTCTTTTAAAGAAATTATAGAAAATTTTGATTGGGAAGGTATTAACCCAACAAATATAGATATTATAGAAAAATCAATGGAAATGTATATAATATCTGTTGTTGTAAAAGAAATAAGAAAACAATTTTACAATATTCATTTTAATTTTAAACCTGATGATATTAGAGTGTATTTAAATTTACCTTTTGATATAAAAATATATATAGTCACAGATAACTTTACTTTATTTTTTCAGATAAATCAAAATATACCTAAAATTTATGAAAATATACCATTTAATTTTATAGTCTCCTCAATGAGAGTAAATGGATTTAATATACAAAATGATTTTTATGATTTATTTGAAGATAAAAGTAATAATATAAAATTTGCTCAAACAATTGAAAATGCTATTTTTAAAGAAATTAGATTTTTAAAAAATCTAATAAAAGAAGAAATTGATTATTCTTTATCAATGAATATATCAAGAACTAAAGAAAGATTTGATCTAGCTAATAAAATATTGGAAAAATATAATGGACTATTAAGTCAAGATTTAACAATGAAAGTTAATCAAGTTATTGAGGAAACAATAAATTATCAAAATATAGAGATTAAAGATGAAACAAATGTAAGTATAGAAAATAATATAGATATCAATTATTTAATTATTGAAAAATTTTCTAACATTTTTAATATAGATAGTCAGAAAGTTTTAAAAGAAATTAATATTAATAATAATAATTATGAAATAATAATATCAGCTCAAAAGATAAGTTTATCCATATTGGACAATAATAATGTTGGAATTAAAAGTATAAATATATTAAATCAAGGTAAGAATGATATTATAAAAGAAAATATTCAAGGTAAAAATTTATCAAATAAGATTGAAAAAGCAATAAGTTATGCTTATTTACCAATAATATATCGTAATATTGATAATTTTATTAAGAGTAATAAAATAGTAGAAAACAGAAGAAATTTAAAAGATTTAGATGATAAATTAAAAGATTTAATACGATTAATATATGAAGATTTTAATATCTATGAAAATATAGATTTTATACAGGAAAAGATTAATGATATACTAGACTTAATAAATATCTTAGGTAAAAACATAAATAGAGAAATATTTAATATTCTTGATTTTATATTTTTAAAAATTTTAGAAAATTTACCTGTCAAAGATATAGACATTAATAAATTTAGAAATAAAATTTCTACTTCATACAAAGAATTTTTTGAATTAAATAATGATTTTTTTGAAACAATAATAGAATTAAAAAATTTGGTAAAAAGAATATTAAATGTGATATTGCTTTCAATAGAATTAAATTTATATCTAAATAACATATTTGATACTTCTATTGAGAGTATTGTTAAAGATATTGCTAATATATTAGCTGAAGATTATATTTGTGGAAAGCTTTGTAGAAATTTATTATCTTTATTAGATATTTCGGATACTCTTAAAGACGATACATTTAAATTTCAGATTAGAAATATTATGTTAGAATTTATTAATATAATATATTAATGGTATAATTATGACTGAACTTTTATCTACTGAAGAAGTAAAGGAAGCTTTAAATTCTTTAAAAGAATTAAATGAAATAAGAAAACAAATAAGTCAAAAACTAGGTAGTATATCTGTTAAATATCAATTAAGGGAAAAAGTACTTTCCAACTTATATGTTTATTATGAAATGGTAGCTGACGATTATTACTCATTAATTGATAGAGTTTTAAGATCCCCTGAAGCAATAGAATTACTTTATGAAGGTTTATTAGAACAAAAAGAAAAACTTCAAACAGAGATGGATAGGTTAAAAGAAATATTAGAAGCTCCTATAAAATTGAAAGATATGAAAAATGTATTTGAAAAAATAGATGACAATATATATTACCGGTTAAGAAGATATTTAGTAAATGATGGTTTAAAAAGAATGCAAGAAAAACAAAATGAACAAACTTAAATATTTTACTATTATTAATTTTTTGTTAATAATTAATTTATTAAAACAAGATAAGAAAAAAAAATTATATTTTTATTATTTATAGTAAGTCCTTATAAAATAAAGGAGAGTTTTAATGAAAGAATTTTTTGATTATAAAGAAAATACTCTTTTATTTATTAACAATCTAGAAAGAGTTAAATATAATGTAGGAGGTGTTTCTGGTAGTAGAGGTGTTACACACACATTATATACAACAGTTAGAAGTTTTGAAGAATTACATCAAGTAACAAAAGGACAAGGTTATCAGGCAGTTATGACTCCTGAAGTTTTTAGAGCACTAAGTAGAGGTCAAGCTGTACAAATAAAAATAGAACAGCAAGCTCCTGAAAGAGTCAATTTATTAACACCAATGGTTACAGCTGTTATGGCTCTTTTAGGTGGTATGGCAGGAGCTGCTTATAATGAAAAATTAATGAATACTATTGGTAATGATATAAGAAAAGCTGCTGAATTTGTTTCAAAGTATGGAATAAATTATCAATTTGGACTTGGTACTGGCCAACATATAGAGAGAAAAGTTGAATTTTTTCTTGATGATAAGAAAGATAACAAAGAAAATAAACCTCAAGAAGTAACAATGAATTGGAGAGATTGGAATTATACTACAAGACCAAGACCAAGAGCATTAAATACAACAATAGCAGATAATTTTGATAGAAGAAGTGATTATCAACAAGTAGAATATCAGCCTGATAATGAAGAACCCTATATACCTCCTTATCTTGATCCGTTAAATTTAAATCAAAACCCAAGTAATCCTCCAAAGATAAGAGTAAATTGGCCAAATTTGAATCATACTCAAACGAAACCAAGAGGATTAGATACAACAGTTACAGATAACTTTGATAGAAAAAGCGATTATAAAGAGTTAGATTATCAACCTGATAACCCACCATCAATCACTATAAGCCCTTTACAACCATTAAATATAAATCAAAGTCCAGATAAACCACCAACAATTGGTGATATTTTAGATATGAGAATTTTTCGTAACATGACTCAAAAAGAAGGTTATTTATCTATATTTAATTTAGATGAATTAAAAGCCTCCGGAGTGTTACCTCCTAATGCTACTGAAAAAGATATACAGGGATATGTTGATAGAATTAATTCATTTTTTAGGTCTAATAATTTACCATTTCAAGTAAAAAAACAAGGTAATGATTATGTTATTGTAGATAAAAATGGTAAACAAGTAACTAAAGAAGCATTTGCAGAAGATTTCTTAAAAAAATATGGTTCTGCTACTCATGGAACTAATACATCTTCAGGAGATAGAACAATTACGTCAAGAGTTGTTCTTGAAACAGATATTCCAGAAACTTATAAAGCTGTAGGAAGAGACGTTGCCCAAGGTAAAGCAGATGCTGTTACAGATTATTGTAGAATGACAATGACTTATGGAGCATTTGATTCTAGCAATCCTGAAAATGCATTTTCAATACCAAAAGATGGAGTTATTCACACAAATCAACTTAAAAAATGGCAACAAGCAAATCAAACTTTTCAAGATATAGAGAATAATATTATTGATGCACGTATGGAAAATCTTAGTAAAAAAGATAAAGAGCTAAAATTAGCCTATGAAAAAGCGTTTAAGGATGCTTATGAAAAATATAAAAAAATGGGTTTAAGTGATGATGTAGCAAAATCAAGAGCAAAAGCTGAAGGTATTATTGCTATTGGACATAAGTATATAGAACAAGGAAGATTATTAGAAGGTGGTAAAGTTTTTGCAGCTATGGTTCTAAAGGCTGAAGATCATACAGGAACATATAATGGACATATTGGTGCTGGACATATTGGTGATGTTCAAGGTAATAATATCTCTGAAGTAAATGCTAAAAGAAGAAAGCAGCAAACAGAATTGGCAGGTGGGCAACAAAATTTTGTACCTGAAGCAAATGTTTATGTTGATGGTGCAAGAGCACTTTCTAAATTGTTGTCTGGACAAACTTTAGATACTGAGGAAAAAAATGGATTAACAAATATTGTAGCTAGATATAATAAATTAACAGGAGCAAAACCTCCTTTAACAGTTGATCAATTAAAATCTGAAATTTCTTTAGGTAATTTTTCTAATGTTGCAAAAGTTTTAAAATTTGCTAAAGAAAATTTAAACGAAATGAAAAGCATATTAGAAAGTACGGGTTATGAAACAGCTCATCCAAATTTAGCTATTTTATCTATGCAATTAAAAGAGCCTAATGGAATACTTTCACAAATAGATTCTTTAATTTCCTATGTAGAAAAGCAATCTGTTAATAATTTAAAGAAAATGATAAATTCTGTAAATGATGCATCTAAAGCAGCATCACTAATATCCAGATTAGCAATAGGTGAAAATTTAAGTAAAGCTGAAAAAGATTTTTTGACTATATATACAGGAAGAAGTATAGAGGATTTAAGTAATCCTGATGTTTTAAAAGAGGAGCTTGGAAAAATAAGATCTAAACTACAAGAATCTGTTAGTAAATTACCTGGAAGCAATCAAGATGCTGTGAAATCTTTGATATCAAATATAGATAAATTAATGTCTCAGATAGAAAATAATAAAGATAAAATAGGAAAATCATCTTTATCCCAAAGATTAGATAGAATTGAATCTAGATTAGAACAATTTAATGACGAAACAATTTTATCTGATACAGGAATAGAAAAATTAAAAGAAGATTTAAAATCAGTTGATAGAAGATTGCAAGAAGAACTAAAAAAGGCTGGAGTTAATCTTGATGGATATATAAAAAAAGATGGTACTCTTGATTTGGATAAATTATTAGCAGATAATAAAGTTCCAGTACATTTAAAGTCAGATGTATATAAGTTTAAGAAAATATTAGATGAAGCAAATAATATTATTCAGAAATCTATAGATGCTAAAAGTGCTATACCAGAATATAATGAAAGTATTGCAGAAGATGAAAATTTTCCACAAATTAAACAAAGATTAGAAGAATCAGGTTTAGATTTATCTTCATTAAAAACAAATGGTGTATTAGATTCAGAGAAAGTTTTTAAATTAGCAGCTTTTTTAGATGATGTAAAAACTGGTAAAAAAACATTAGATCAAGTACCACAACAATTTAGACAAATTGTTTCTGACTTACAAAATAAACCAGAGTTAAAACAAGAGTTAGAAACTTTAGGAAGAAATGTTAATGTATATCAAAAAGATAGAACAAAAGAACAAGAATTTATAGAAGTTTTACGACAATATCCTGGCACAAAACATTCTTATGATAAATTACAAGGTGGAGAAAAACTTACAGGAAAAAGTGCTAGTGGTTTAGATGTTTATGGTATTTATACTGGTAATAAAACAGGATTAAGAGAAGCATTCAAAAGATTACATGAGAAAGGAAGACCTCTATCTGAAAATGATAAAGATTTTAAACAAGTATATGATAATGTAGATGGTAGTGTTCTTATTCAAAATGGTAAATTAACAAAAGATGGTGAAATAACTCGTGATTTTCTAATGCTTGCAGCTAAAGCTGGTATTATAAAACAGGAAGAACTTGACTTAGCATTAAGAAATAATGATGGTAAAGCTCTAGCACAATTATTCTTAAAAGCCGAGTTAGAATTGCATAATAGATATGGACTAAAAATAGATGGACAATTAGGTGCAGAACATATGACAGATATAACTCATGCTTTAAGAAATAAAGCTCAAGAATATGCTACTATGGCTAATTTATTTATAGACTTTTACTGTAGTGGTGAAATTGCATCTAAAGATATGTTAATAGAACTTATACTAAAAAATAAAAATATTTTTACTGGTAAAATATTTGATGGTATTCCTTTTGACGAAAAAAATATAAATGAATTTTTAGAAAAAGTCCTTACTAGTAAAAAAGGAGCTATTGAATTTTTGAATTTTATTAAAAGTCAATTAAACAGTATTAAGGATAATATAGGATCGACAGGCTTCAAAAAATATGGTCAAGCAGCTGAGCTTATGGATGATATAGATTTTGTTATAACGGGTAAAAATCAAAAGTTGGGTAAAAATGAAGAAAATGCTGGTATTAATGCTATGATCAGTTATATTGAAAATACAACAAATCTATCAATAGCTAGTAAACATGTAGATGAAGCAAAAATTTATGTAAATGCTACAGTAGCTATTTCTAAGTTGATGAATAGAGAACCTTTAGATAAAGAAGAAGAAGAAGCACTAATAAGTCTAGTAAATAGATATAATGAATTAACAGGAACAAAACCTCCTTTAACAGTTGATCAATTAAAATCTGAAATTTCTTCAGGTAATTTTTCTAATGTCGCAAAAGTTTTAAAATTTGCTAAAGAAAATTTAAATGAAATACTAGTTACATTAGAAAATAAGGATTATCAAAAAATTCATCCAGATATATCTGTTTTATCTATGCAATTAAAAGAACCTAATGGAATACTTTCACAAATAGATTCCTTGATTTCATACTTAGAGAATTCATCTGTCAATGAAACAATAAAATTTGTAAATGATACATCTAAAGCAGCATCATTGATGTCAAGAATAGCAAGAGGTGAAACTTTAAGTGAAAATGATAAAATTTTTCTACAAGAATATACAGGAAGAAGTATAGAGGATTTAAGTAATCCTGATGTTTTAAAAGAGGAGCTTGGAAAAATAAGATCTAAACTACAAGAATCTGTTAGTAAATTACCTGGAAGCAATCAAGATGCTGTGAAATCTTTGATATCAAATATAGATAAATTAATGTCTCAGATAGAAAATAATAAAGATAAAATAGGAAAATCATCTTTATCCCAAAGATTAGATAGAATTGAATCTAGATTAGAACAATTTAATGACGAAACAATTTTATCTGATACAGGAATAGAAAAATTAAAAGAAGATTTAAAATCAGTTGATAGAAGATTGCAAGAAGAACTAAAAAAGGCTGGAGTTAATCTTGATGGATATATAAAAAAAGATGGTACTCTTGATTTGGATAAATTATTAGCAGATAATAAAGTTCCAGTACATTTAAAGTCAGATGTATATAAGTTTAAGAAAATATTAGATGAAGCAAATAATATTATTCAGAAATCTATAGATGCTAAAAGTGCTATACCAGAATATAATGAAAGTATTGCAGAAGATGAAAATTTTCCACAAATTAAACAAAGATTAGAAGAATCAGGTTTAGATTTATCTTCATTAAAAACAAATGGTGTATTAGATTCAGAGAAAGTTTTTAAATTAGCAGCTTTTTTAGATGATGTAAAAACTGGTAAAAAAACATTAGATCAAGTACCACAACAATTTAGACAAATTGTTTCTGACTTACAAAATAAACCAGAGTTAAAACAAGAGTTAGAAACTTTAGGAAGAAATGTTAATGTATATCAAAAAGATAGAACAAAAGAACAAGAATTTATAGAAGTTTTACGACAATATCCTGGCACAAAACATTCTTATGATAAATTACAAGGTGGAGAAAAACTTACAGGAAAAAGTGCTAGTGGTTTAGATGTTTATGGTATTTATACTGGTAATAAAACAGGATTAAGAGAAGCATTCAAAAGATTACATGAGAAAGGAAGACCTCTATCTGAAAATGATAAAGATTTTAAACAAGTATATGATAATGTAGATGGTAGTGTTCTTGTTTTAACAGATGGTAAAATGATTTCAACAAAAGATGGTGAAATGATTTTAACAAAAGATGGTGAAATGATTTACCATTTTCTGAAACTTGCAGCTAAAGCCGGTATTATAAATCAGGAAGAACTTGACTTAGCACTAAAAAATAATGATGGTAAAGCTCTAGCACAATTATTCTTAAAAGCCGAGTTAGAATTGCATAATAGATATGGACTAAAAATAGATGGACAATTAGGTGCAGAACATATGACAGATATAACTCATGCTTTAAGAAATAAAGCTCAAGAATATACTACTATAGCTAATTTATTTATGGATTTCTATTGTAGTGGGGTAATCACATCTTTTGATGATTCATTATCACAATTAGATGGTGATGAAACAGGAAAGTCTAATATAGATATGCTAAAGGAGCTTATACTCAAAAATAAAGATATTTTTGCTGGTAAGAGGTTTGGTGATATTCCTTTTGACGAATCAAATATAGATGAATTTTTAAGAAAAATTCTTACAAGTGAAAAGGGTGCTACTGAGTTTTTAGAATTTATAAAAACTCAATTAATTGGTATTCGAGATACCATAGGTCAAACAGGTTTTAAAGAATATGGTCAGGCTGCTGAGCTTATGGATGATATAGACTTTGTTATAACAGGTAAAAATGAAAAGTTAGGTAAAAATGAAGAAAATGCTGGTATTGATGCTATGATTCATTATATTAATGAAACAGAAGGCATAGGTAGAAAAGAAGGAGCAGAACAAACTGCTGAACAATATGTAGCACAAATTTCTCAAGCTATAGATTTTCTACTGCAAGTTGATCCAAATGTACCTATAAAATTAGGAGAGCATTCATTTAAAAATAGAAATGAAGCACTTGACTTTTTATATAAAGAATACCAAAAAGTTTTGTTAAGTGGTTTTCCGATAAATAATGAAGATCTAAACCCAGAGAAAATGGCAAATAAATTTACAGATGCCTTTGCAAAAACTAGTAGAGCATATGATGATATAAGAGAAACAATTTCACTACTAGGAGAAGCAAATAATAGAGAAATAAATTTTAAAGAAAATAATATTACAGTTAAAAATACTCCTGAAGCAGTTATGAGAAAACAAATAAATTCTCTACCTGAAACATTTGAAGGTTCAAAAGAAATAAAACAATTAATGCAAGAAGTAATGCAAAATTCAGGTAAAAAAGACAAAGTAGAAGAATTATTAAAGAAAATGAAAGAAGCATTTGCTAAGATTCCTAATGATACTAGAAGTGATGAGATAGCAAAAATGTATCTTGCTATGGCTGAGAAAGTAATTAAAAAAGCAGAAGGTAAAGGACCAACAGATCCACCTGATTTCACAGATGCATTTAATAGAGCTAAAATACCTGATTCAAAAGGAAATGTTTTAAGCACTAGTGAAGCTCTTAATGTGGCTATAGATACAAGATACTTTTTGGCTAAAAAATAATGATAGAAAAATTTAATTTTGA
>BPII01000017.1 GCA_026004035.1 Candidatus Sericytochromatia bacterium
ATAGATAAAGATGTGGGTAGTATTTCTATAAATAAGAAAGCTAACCTTGTTATTTTAGATAAAAAATTTTAATATTAAATTTACCATAATAAATGGTAAAATTGTTTATTCTAATTAGAAATTATTTTTGTTCATCTGGCAATAATTCTCTTATCTTGCTACCATAGAAAATTTTTCAGATATTCTATCTTTTCTTCATAAGTTAAGTTATCTGGTGGCATATATTCATTAACTTCAACTATTTTTCCAATTCTAACCTTTATTTTTGAAAATAATTTTATTTTTCCTTTTTTAGGAAAAGCTTTATGTGTATTTATAAGTGCTACTGGCAATATGGGAAAAGGTTCTTCTAAAAGAATCCTAGCAACACCAGATCTCATTTTTAATAATTTACCATCTACACTTCTTGTTCCTTCAGGGAATATTGCTACTAACCAACCATTTTTTAAAGCATATATAGTGTTTTTTATAAAAGAAGAGTCTTTTTTTTTTCTATTTACTGAGAAAGCACCATTAAATCTTACTATAGTCCTTAATATAGGAACTTTAAATATTTCCTCTTTAGCCATATATGCAATAGGTCTCGGTATTGAAATACCTAATAAAGGTGGATCTATATAACTAGCATGATTTGAAATAACTATATATGTTCTATTATAATCTAAATTTTCTCTTCCTTCTATTTCAATTTTAAAAAAAATATTAATATAAACCAAGCAAAAACTCTTTCTAACCAATAGTATAGTTTATATACTTTTATAGATATTACTTTATTATAATTTGTCATCTACAATAAAAAATATTTCTAAGAGTATAATCTTACTTTGTAAAAAAAGTGTTTATTATTAATAATTTTTAAACAGAACTTGTAACAATTTGTTTTTCGTTCTTTTTTATTTCATTATAAACTTCATGTCTATGAACAGAGACATTTTTAGGTGCTTTTATACCTATTTTTACATTACCATCTTTAACATCTAATATTATAACTTCTATATCGTCACCTATTATTAAACTTTCATTTTTCTTCTACTAAGAACTAACATAATAAACCCCCAAAAATTTAAAGTTTGTAAATTTATATTATCATAGATTAATCAATTTTTGTAAAGTTTATCTGAAATTTTTTTTGGTACTGGGATTGAGTTATAGAAAAAAATTACCTTTAAACTCTGATAAATACTAAATTTAAAGTATATTTTATATTTTAATATAAACCTTTAAAATGCTTACTATTAATTTTAAGCTTATTAAAAAATAACGTTAGCCTAGTACTATTTTCTTTGTTAAGGTTTATTAGTATAATTAAAATTTATGTTTTATTTAAAATGTGTACCTTTCTTTGTAGTATAATATAGTGAATAATATAGAAAAATTAAGAAGTTTTATTATGAATATTAGTTCTCAATTTGATTCTGGTAATATAGAGCTTGATAGTATAGAATGATAATGTTATTAACTTAAGATATAAGAAAAGATAATAATTCTGATTTTTTACAATGGTTTTACTTTAGATTTACAGGAGAAAAAAATAAGAAATATTTATTTAAAATACTAAATGCTGGTAAAACATCTTATCCTAAGGCTTGGAATAATTATAGAGTTTTTTATTCATACAATAAAAACGATTGGTATAGAACAAATACAAATTTTGATGGTGATATTTTGACTTTTGAATTACTTCTTGAAAAAGAAAGTGTATTTTTTGCATATTTTGAACCTTATTCTTATGAAAGACATTTAAATTTAATATCAAGTGCTTTAAATTTTGAAAATTGTAAATATATTAACTTAGGTAAAACTATTAAAGGTAGAGATATTGATTTATTAATTTTCGGTAACGATAATAAAAATTCAAAAAAAATATGGATTATTGCAAGACAACATCCAGGTGAAACCATGGCAGAATGGTTTATGGAAGGTCTTATTGAAAAACTAACGGATAAATTTGATCCTATAAGCAATTATCTTTTGAAAAATTATACATTTTACTTAGTTCCAAATATGAATGTTGATGGAAGTATAGAAGGAAACTTGAGAACTAATTTTGCTGGTGCAAATTTAAATAGAGAATGGTTAGAACCTTCTTTGGAAAGAAGTCCAGAAGTTTATTATGTGAGAAAAAAAATATTTGAAACAGGATTAGATTTATTTTTAGACATACATGGTGATGAGGAAATACCTTATAATTTTCTTGCTAAATCTGAAGGAGTACCAAGTTATAATGAAAAATTAGAAAATTTAGAAAATGAATTTGAAAAAGTTTTTATATTTTCAAATCCTGATTTTCAAAATAAATATGGATATCCAAAAGATGAAAAAGGGAAAGCTAATTTATCAATAGCAAGTAATTATATTGCAGAAACTTTTAAATGTTTATCTATGACTTTAGAGATGCCATTTAAAGATAATAATAATAATCCTGACTTAAAAAATGGCTGGAATTCACAAAAATGTAAAAAATTAGCCCATAGTATTTTATATCCTATAAAACATATATTAGAGTTTTAAAAATGTTTGCAATAGAAGCACAAAATATAACCAAAGTTTATGAAAATGGTTTTTTAGCATTAAATAATATAAATTTATCGATAGAAAAAGGTAGGGTATGTGGTCTTTTAGGACCAAATGGAGCAGGTAAAAGCACATTTATTAATATAATATCTGGTGCAATAAAAAAAACATCAGGAAAACTTAAAATACTTAATATGGATAATGATAAATACACACAAGATATAAAACTTAAATTAGGAGTAGTTCCTCAAGAAATTGTAAATGAACCAATATTTACTGTTTACGAAGTGTTAGATTTTTTTTCAGGAATGTATGGTGTTAGAAAAAATGACAGAAAAAAAAGGATTAATGAAGTTTTGGAAGCTCTTAATTTAGCTGATAAAAAAAATGTTAGAGCTAGAACATTATCAGGTGGAATGAAAAGAAGATTAATGGTTGCCAAAGCACTAATACATAACCCTGAAATAGTAATACTAGATGAACCTACAGCTGGAGTAGATGTGGAGCTAAGACAAAACATTTGGAATTATGTAAGAGATTTGAATAAAAAAGGTATTACAATTATTTTTACAACACATTATTTGGAAGAAGCAGAGAAATTATGTGAAAAAATAGCTATTATAAATAAAGGTAAATTAATAACATATGACAGTACAGAAAAACTTAAATTTTTATTTGGAGAAACAATTATAAATGCAAAAGTTAAAAATGATGATTTTGTAATAGACAAAAAAAACAATAATGATATTATTGAATTTAATAATAAAAATGTAAAAATAGTAACAAAAACTGGAAATGAATCATATTATATACAAGAATTAGCAATAAAAGGTTATATAGAAAATATTAATATAGAACATCCTAGTTTAGAAGATATTTTTGTAAAATTAGTTAATAACGATAAATAATTAGTTTCCAAGTATATTATTTAATGCTAGTTCTAATTTTTCAAATTCAAATTTAAAGTTATTATCTAATAATTTTCTAGGTATAGCTTTTTGACCACCTAAAATAAGATTAGAAGATTCACCGAGAACTAATTTAGGTAATATTGAAGGTATATATATAAATTTTGGTCTATTAAGAGTTTTTGAAGCATATTTTACAAAATCTCTAAATCTTTCAGGATTTGGGGAAGTACAATTTATAGCACCTGAAATTTTTTTATTATTTATAACAAAAAGAATTATGTCTATTAAATCATCTATATGTATCCAAGGAAACCAATTATTACCAAATCCTATATTTCCTCCAATATAAGAGTTAAAAATTTTTTTTAACTTATAAATAGCTCCACCTCTATCACTTAAAACTATACCTATTCTAAGAATTACTAATCTTATATTTTTATTCTTTAAATTAATTTTTTCGGCTTCTTGTTCCCAATCTTTACATAATTGTGCTAAAAAATCTCTACCAGAAATTTCACTTTCATAAATATTTCTATCATCTTTTTGTATTCCGTAATATCCAACAGCTGATGCATTAATAAATAATTTTACTTTAGTATTTTGACTAATAGATGAAACTAAATTTTTTGTAGATAATATTCTACTTTGATATAATTTTCTCTTTTTATCTTTAGACCATCTTGATAATGATATTGGCTCACCAGCTAAATTTATTATTACATCAAAATTATTTACTAGTTCTTGCCAATTCCCACCTACTGAAACATCACCTTCTATTAAATTAGTTTTTTCGTATAATAATTCTTTTGCTTTATCTATATTTCTTGTAATTACTGAAACATTATGATTTTCTAAAAGTAATTTTTTAGTAAGAAAACTGCCAATTAAACCTGTACCACCAGTAATTAATATATTCATATTCTAATCTTTTTTTAATCCTAGTAATCTTAAAAGCTTAGAAAAAAAGCTCTCTTTCCTTTTTTCTTTTACTTTTTCTTTTAAAGACACAGCTTCTTTTTTTTCTTTTATCATTTCAGAATATGGTTTTATTTCGCTAGGACTAGTTCTTACTACAGTAACTTCTTCACTTACATTAACTTTCTCTCTTACATTTGAAGATTGAACTAAACTTTCAAATTCTTTTTTCTCTTTTTCTATATTTTCAACTATTTTTCCTGCTGGTTCTAGTGACATTTTACATTCAGGACATTCCATTGTCAAAACAGACTTTATTTCAGTTTTACATCTAGGACAAACTCTTACATTATTAGCCTTTATATCTATGGATGTCCAAACTGGCTGTGATGGTGTAGCATTTAAATCTCCACCACATATATAACATACTGGCATTGAAGATAATTCTGTTGGTATTTGATTAGAACAATGTGGGCAAACTTTTACACTCATAAAAACCTACAAAAATTTTCTTGAAATTTTAACATAAAAATGATTAAATTTAAATCTATTTAAGACAAATTATTATTTAGTTTTTAAAAATAAATTATCAGTGAAAAAGTTTCTCAAAGTTTTGTTCTTATTCTTGGATCGATAAAAAAATAACTTAAATCTACCAAAGTATTAACAATAACAAAAGTAGCTGAAAAAATTAAAACACAACCTTGTATAACAGGAAAATCTCTAGATAAAACAGCATTTACAACATAAGAACCTAAACCATTCCAAGCAAAAATTGTTTCAGTTAAAACTGCTCCACTTAGCAAACTACCAAGCTGTAATCCACTTATAGTTATAATTGGCATTAAAGCATTTCTAAAAGCATGTTTTATTATAACCTTAAATTTACTTAATCCTTTTGCATAAGCTGTTTTTATGTAGTCTTTATTTAAAACATTTAACATACTGGCTCTTGTCATACGAGCTATTATAGCTGTAGGTATAGATGATAAAGTTAAAGCAGGTAGTATTAAGTGATTTATAGCATCAAAAAAAGCGTTAATATCATTTTGTAATAAAGTATCTATTAAATAAAAATTTGTTATTGGTACAATTTCAGTAGCTATATCTATACGACCAGAAAAAGGTAATAAATTTAAATAAGATGAAAATATTAGCATTAGTATTAAACCTAACCAAAATATAGGCATAGATACTCCTGTTAAAGCAAATGTCATTACTATATTATCTATCCAAGAATTACGATATAAAGCTGCTAAGATTCCTGATAACACACCTATAATAACAGATATAAACATACTGGCAAATGCTAATTCTATTGTTGCAGGAAATTTTCGTAATATTTCAGATAATATTTTATTATTAGTTACTATTGAAGTTCCTAAATCTCCACTTAAAAGATTTTTTAAATAAATAAAATACTGAATGTATATAGGCTGATTTAATCCTAATTGTTCTCTTAATTTCTCTAGTGCTTCATGAGTTGCTCTCTCTCCTAACATTATTTGAGCTGGGTCACCTGGTATTAATCTAATAGATATAAAAACTAATATTGAAACACTTAATAATATAAATATTAAAAATAGTAGTCTTTGAAATATAAATTTTAAAATCATATTTTGTTCTTTAATTCATCATATTTTTGTTTAATATTTTTAAAATCTTGCCAAGTTAGCCATTTAGGAGAACCAACTTCTTTAGATGGATTTCTAAGTAAATATGAAGGATGAAAAATAGGCATTACAAACTTATTATTCCATTCAAACCATTTTCCTCTAACTTTTGATATACCACTATTAATATTTAGTATAGCTTTTAAAGCTGTTGCCCCCGTAAGAAGAAGAATTTTTCCTTTTGATAATTCTATTTGTTTTTTTAAATAATCAAAGCAAGCTTTAATTTCATCATCTAAAGGTGTTCTATTATTTGGTGGCCTACATTTTACAACATTTATTATTAATAAATCTTCTTGTCTATTTAAACCAATAGATTCAAATATTTTGTCTAGTAATTGTCCTGCCTTTCCTACAAAAGGAATTCCTGTTTTATCTTCGTTTTCTCCTGGACCTTCACCTATAACCACTATTAGAGCATTAATGTTTCCATCTGAAAAAACAACATTAGTTCTTGTTTCATAAAGACGGCATTTAGTACAACTTAAACATTCTTTTTTTAAATTCTCCCATTTATCAGCAATACTTAAATTATCTTTATTGTAATTATTATCAAATAAATTAAGCTGAACAAATGACATTTATTTACTACCTTTATAAAAGCAAATTATACAATATTTTGAATAATTACTCAACTGTTAAGATTTGATAATAATAGTTAAGAATAAAGTATAAAAAATTAAAAAAAACTATAAGTTTTTAATAAATTACTTGACATATAAGAATTTTAGTATAATTGTACAAAATTGTAACCATAAAAAAACATTAACTTTTAATGCACTATCAATTTAATAAATTGGTATTAGTTACAAAATAACTTTAAAAAATTATTTTAAAAAATTATATTATAATAGTAGCATATTATTTTTAAAGGATTTTATGTTATCTAAAGCAATAAAAGATAATTTTTTAAATACATATTTCAATGAAGAAGAACAAGTATATATAACTGAAATATACGATAAATGGAAAAGAAAACCACCTAAAATTTTGAAAAAAACTTATACAAAAGAAGATGCAATTAAAGCCCATGAAGAAATATTGGAAAAATTAGAGAAAAAATTAAGGAGAAAAGAATTATGAAAAAACTTTTTTTAACAATTTTTTTATTATCACTTAGTATTAATTCTCAAGCACAAGAAAGAAATGGTAACTCTACAATTCTACATGTAAATAATTATGGTAAGAATTCAAATATAAAAGAGGGAACTTATGCCGAAAATTTTACTGCCTATGATACAAAAGGAAATAAAATATCTTTATCAGATTTTAAAAATAAAAAAAATGTATTATTAGTATTTTATCCAGGTGATGATACCCCAGGATGCACTAAACAATTATGTGATATAAGAGATGACTACAAAGAATTACAAAAGCTTGATATTGTAGTTTTTGGAGTTAATCCAGCTGATAAAGATAGTCATAAAAAATTCATAAATAAAAATAATTTTCCTTTTGAATTATTAATAGATGAAAATAAAAATATAGCAAAAAATTATGATGCTATAGGAATGTTTGGATTTATAAATAGAACAGTTGTATTGATAAATAAAAAAGGCAAAATAGTTTTATACAAAAGAGGTATGCCTGACTTAAAACCTGAAGAAATATCTAAATTGCTTTAATGAAATTTAGATTTAGATTATTTTTAGTAATTTTATCAATAATATTATTATCTTTTTTCTTTAGTTATTTTGTAGTAAGTTTAAGTATAAAAAACATTGTAAAAAATCAAACAGAAGAAAAATTGAATTTATCATTGTATTCAAATTATCAATTTATAAAAGAATTTATAAATAACTTTAATTCTATAGTTTTTTTTGAAATAAATAAAAAAATATTAGAAACAATTAATAATCAAAATGAAATAAATAACTATTTTGATAATTTTGTAGATAAAAAAGATATTTCCTTTTTGATAGTTAAAAAAGACTCTCAAATTATTTTTACAAAAAGTTATTTAAATCAAATAGAAAATAACTATATTAATAATAATTTAGATAAATATATTTTAGATTTTCAAGATATCCTTGTAAATGACAAAATATTTTTTATTTTTAATATAAAAGCTGATAATATTAATTTATTAATTATAGTTCATGTTAATGAAAAATTTTTAAGTAAATTATATGATTATACAAATACAAACTTTTATTGGAATGAAAAAATAATAATAAGTACAAATAAACTTTTTAATAAAAATATAGATAAAAATATATTAAATAAATTATCAAAAAAATTTAATCCATCTCAAACAGAAGAAGTATTATGGAATGATAGAATTTATAAAATAAAATATCAAAAAATAACTGATAACTTAATAATTTCTAGTATGTTATCAAATTTATTTGAAGAAAATATTTTTAATGATATACAAAATAAATTTTTAATCTTTTTGTTATTATCTACAATATTTGCACTACTTGCAAGCTTATATATATCAAAAAATTTACTTACTCCATTTTATACTCTTGCTGAAGGAATACAAAATAAGGATAAAACTTTAGTAAAATCATTAATAAATAGAAAAGATGAAATAGGTAATTTAGCAAATGAATTTTGGAATATAACACAAGACTTATTAAAAAAAGAAGAACAAAAAGAAATTATTAACTCTTTAATTGCACATGATTTAAAAACTCCTTTGGTTGCAATATTAAGAAATTTAGAGAATATAGGTAAAAATATTGAAAATATAAGTAACGAAAAAAAGATTTACTTAATAAATTTAATGATAAAAAATATAAGTCAATCTTTAGATTTAATTAATAATTTACTAAAAGTTCAAAAATATGAGTTAGGAAAAATGCAATTATTTATGACAAATGAAAATATAAACAATATTATAAACGATAGTATTAATTCTTTGATGCCAATAGCAAATGATAAAAATATTTTAATAAATAAAGATTTAGATAATAATATACAATCAATATTGCTAGACAAAACTGAAATACAAAGAGTTATAAATAATCTTATAAGTAATGCAATAAAATATACTCAAGAAAACGGAGAAATAAATGTTATAAGTAAGCTTGATAAAGATTTTATATTAGTAAAAATAATTGATAATGGAAAAGGAATACCACTATACCAACAAAGACAATTGTTTAATTTTTATAGTTCTAACTCAAATAATATAAAAGAGAATAATAAGGATATATCAACAGGGTTAGGACTATATTTATGCAAACAAATAATAAATGCTCATGGTGGAGAAATTGGTGTTGATAGTTACACAAACAAAGGAAGCTGTTTTTATTTTACACTACCATTAAGATAAAATCGGAGTGACTGGATTCGAACCAGCGACCCCCACTACCCCAAAGTGGTGCTCTACCAAGCTGAGCCACACCCCGTATTTTATACATAGAATATCATAATTAATAAGTTATATTAATTTTTTTTTATAAATTTTATTATTTTAGAATACAATTTTAGGAAAATTAATTTAGTGGGTATAGAGTGTCTCCTAATACTTCTCCTAAACCTTCTTCAAGTAGTTTAATAAATCCTAGTCCAAATTCTGCACCAACAAGTAATAACCAAGATAATGTTTTAAATGATAAAGAAGCATTTATAAAATTTTTAAGATGTGCTCTTGATAATTCTAAAAGTGAAAATGATAAATTAGCTATAAATGGATTAATACAAGCTATAAATTTAATTCCAGATATTGCTTGGGCTAATGCAAAAGGAGCATACACTTCTTATTATACAATCTTTCAAAAATATTGTAATTCAAATTCAAGTAATTCAAGTTCAAATAATAACAATAATAACACATCTGTAAAAGAAGTAGATTTAGTTGATAATGTTTCAGAAGGTATTAAAAAGTTATCTTGTAGTGAAGAAGGAAAAATAAAATCATCTACAGGAAAATCTATAAATTTAGAATTTGTTAATAATACAGATAAAAGATTAGGAATATATTGGCTAAACTCAAATGGAGTTAGAATTCCTTATAATAAATCTTTTAATTCAAAAGTAGTTTATAAACAACCAACTTATGTAACTCATCCTTGGTTGATAGCTGATGAAAATGGTAACTGTATTCAAATATATCTACCTGAAAATGAATCTGCTAATAAAATAGAAATTAATAGCTTTTCTTTTAAAAACTAAAGGTTACCCCTGCTGTTCCTGTTATTCCATCTTTATTATTTCAAGGTAAAGGCATATCAGGCGTATAATTTCTTCTATAATCTAAACTTCCTGTTATTTCAAAATTTTGATTTCCATTTGGTCTAAATTCTATACCTGTAACAACTTTAAATCCCAATTGATTATTATGTACAGATGCACCAACTTTTGAATTTATTGACAAAGTCTCTAATCCCAATTTATTAAATTGATAGTGCATTAAAAGTTAATATTTTTTATAGTTACAATTTTGTATTACTTGTATAATTGTACTAAAATTCTTATATGTCAAGTAATTTATTAAAAAATAATAGTTTTTTTTTAAATTTTTTTATACTTTATTTTTCACTCTTAATTATGCACTATCTATTATACAAATTGGTATAAGCATAATATACAAATATTGTATTGCTCTTATCAAATCAAATTTACAGATAAAATAATTCTTATAGAAATTTCTATTTATCATCTAAATAAATTTCAAATAAAAGATGGTTCTATTTTAAAATGTAAAATAAAAGAAGAAAGTATAAAATTTATTATATAAAAATATTTTTTTATATTGTTATATGCTAATATTTTAATATTATAAAAGAATAAAAATTATGTTTGGAATAGGAATATCTGAATTAATTATAATTTTAGTTATTGCTTTGATTATTTTTGGTCCAGGAAAATTGCCTGAAATAGGAAAAGCATTAGGTAAAGGTATAAGAGAATTTAAAAAAGAGTCAAAAGAAATAACTGAAGAAATAAAAAAATAATAATTATTTAGTGGTAGGAGGGTTAAATGAAAAAAATTTTAATTAGTTTATCTGTTATTTCTAGCATTACATTATTATCAGGATTAGCTTTTGCAAAAGGTGATCCTAAAGCTGGTAAAAAGGTTTATGACCAAAATTGTGCAATGTGTCATGGACCAAAAGGTGCTGGTGATGGAGCAGCAGCTGCTGCTTTAAATCCTAAACCTAGAAACTTTACAGAAGGAAAATTTAAATATGGTTCTAAAGATGAAGATCTAGCAAAATTAATTAAAAATGGAAAAGGACCAATGCCACCTTGGGGTTCTGTATTAAAACCTGCTGATATTGATAATGTAATAGCATATATTAGAACTTTAAAGAAAAAATAGTTAAGAATATATTTCTGGTTTTAATTCAGCTATATAAGGTAATTGTCTATATTTCTGATTATAGTCCATTCCATAACCTATTATAAAAATATCATCTATAATAAATCCTGTATAATCTAAATTTACTTCTTTTTTTCTTCTGCTTGGCTTGTCTAGTAAAGAACATATTTTTAAGCTTTTGGGTCCTTTACTTAGTATATGTTCTTTTAAATAAGTTAAAGTTATACCTGTATCTAAAATATCTTCTAATATTAAAACATCTTTATCTTTAATATCTATTAGTATATCTCTAATTAAATTAATTTCTCCTAAAGAAGATGTTCCATGATAACTTGAGACACTTATATAATCTATTTCAACAGGTATTGTTAACTTTTTTACTAAATCAACACAGAAAAATATAGCACCATTTAATACACATATTATTATTAAATCTTTATTTTTATAATCATTAGATATTTGTTGTGCAATATCTGTAACTTTTTTATTTAAATCTTCTTTATTTATTATAATTCTTAATATATCTTTACTTTCAAACATTTTTAAGCCTTTAAAATAATTGGTCAAGTATATCAAAAAATTATAAGTAAAATATTACTCTTTAATAAAAATTGAATTAAACGGATAGAAAAAACAAATTACAAAATTAAATTAGGTCTAAATTCTCCATGTATTTTTCTGAAAACATCACAAATTTCACCTATCGTAGCATATACTTTTACACAATCTAATATATAAGGAAATAAATTTTCATCTGATTTAGCTACTCTTTCAAGTTCATAAAGTTTTTCTCTAACTTTGTCATTGTTTCTACTTTTTTTCAATTTTAGTAAGTTTTCTATTTGTTTTTTTTCTAAATCATCACTTACTTTTTGAATATTTTTTATTTCTTCCTCATTAATTTGAAATTTATTAACACCTACTATTATTCTTTGATTATTTTCAACTTCTAATTGATACTTATAAGCACTTTCTTGTATTTCTCTTTGTATATAACCATCTTCTATACATTTAAGCATACCTCCCTGTTCATCTATTTTTTTAAAATATTCTATAACTCCATTTTCTATTTTATTGGTTAATTCTTCTATGAAAAATGAACCACCTAATGGATCTGGTGTAATAGCGACATCTGTTTCATAAGCTATTATCTGTTGTATTCTAAGTGCCGTTCTTGCTGACTCTTCTGTTGGTAATGATATTGCTTCATCATGTCCGTTAGTATGTAAAGATTGAGCTCCACCTAAAACAGCTGCAAGTGCTTCTATTGTAGTTCTAACTATGTTATTATTTATCTGTTGTGCTGTTAATGAAGAACCAGCTGTTTGTACATGAAATCTTAACAGTAAAGATTTAGGGTTTTTACATTTAAATTCTTCTTTCATTATTTTTGCCCATAATCTTCTAGCAGCTCTGTATTTTGCTACTTCCTCTAATAATTCTTTACTTGCACTGAAAAAGAAGGATAACCTGGGAGCTATCAAATCTATATCTAAATTTCTATTTTGAGCTGCTTTTAAATAAGTTTTCGCATTAGCTAATGTGAAAGCAACTTCCTGTATTGAATTAGCACCTGCTTCTCTTATGTGATAACCACTTATACTTATTGTATTCCAATTTGGAACATTTTTAGAACAATATTCAAAAGTATCAACAATTAATTTTAGAGAAAAACTAGGGGGATATATATAGGTATTTCTAGCTATGTACTCTTTTAAAATATCATTTTGTATAGTACCGTTTAATTTATCTGGACTTATTCCTTGTTTTTCAGCAACAGCTATATACATAGCTAATAATATTGATGCTGGAGCATTAATTGTCATAGATGTGCTAACCTTATCTAAAGGAATACCATCTAATAAAATTTCCATATCTGCTAAACTAGAAATTGCAACACCTGTTTTTCCTACTTCACCAAGCGACATAGGATTGTCTGAATCTTTTCCCATTTGAGTAGGTAAATCAAAAGCTATACTTAGTCCTGTTTGTCCCTGTTCTAGTAAATATTTAAATCTCTTATTTGTTTCATAAGCTGTTCCAAAACCTGAATATTGTCTCATTGTCCATATTTTACCTCTATACATGTTCTTATGTATTCCTCTTGTGTATGGATACTCTCCGGGATTACCTAAATCTTTATCTATATCATATGTTACATCTTTATATAAAAGTTTAGCTTCTTCATCAAAACTAAATTTTGAATAAATATTGTCCATAAAAACTATTACCTATAATATAAAAAAAATTATATAACAGGTAATTATTTTTTCCTAATATTTTTACTCATTCCGCGACAAAAAATTTAGAAACAAGGTATAGGCATATTTATAAAGTTTAGTCAAAATAATATCCATTATATCATTTTTGTGTTAAGAGCGATAAAAGAACTTAATAATACCAACTTATTAAATTGATAGTGCATTAAAAGTTAATTTTTTTTTATGGTTACAATTTTGTACAATTATGCTAAAATTCTTATATGTCAAATAATTTATTAAACTTTTTGAATTTTTTCAATGTTTATTTTATCCTCAGGTATTGCGAGTTTTATTGAAAATTTTTATAGAATTAAATTTAATTTCATATTTTCTTATTGATTTTTCTTTATTTGTAAATTCAATCCCACTATTTCTATAGATCTTTGTTAATGCTTTATTTGCAGTTTTACATTCAGGACAAAAGTAAATAAGATACTTTTCAAAATTTTTGAAACCTAACTTTATATCAGTATTTTCAATTTCTTCTTCTAATTCTTTTTCAATATAGGGAAATTTTTTCAATTTGTTCTTTTTTTTTAGACTAAAAAAAACTAACATATCACAATAATAATGTCAATTAAGTTAAATTAAAATTTCTCTAATATCTTTAATCAAATAGTTTAAATATTAGTTAAAATTACTATATTATGAATAAAATTGCTGCAAAAGAAACTAAATGTCATCATTGTTCTTTAAATCTTCCTAGTAAGCCTATAATAAAAGATAATAAATTTTTCTGTTGTAATGGATGTTATATTGCGAGTAAAGTTATTAATTCTAATAATAATGAAATTGATTTAATTTTAGAAAATGAATTAAATAAAATAATAAAAATTGATAAATCTAATATAAATGATTTAAAAGAAACAAATGTAGAAAATTTTACTATAAAAGGTATAAATTGTTCTTCTTGTGTTCAAATCATAGAAAAAGTTGTAAATAAACAGAATGGAGTTATCTATTGTAAAGTAAATCCAATTAGTAATATTTTAAAAATATCTTATGATAATAATTATTTCTTTATAGATGATTTGACAAAAAAATTAAAAAAATTAGGTTACATTCTTCAAAAAGATAATTCTGATAACAAGTATTTCGAATTAGAAGAAAATTATTTAATCAAACTGGGCTTATGCTGGTTTTTATCAATGAATATAATGGCATTAAGCTTTGCAAGATATTTTGGTGAAATAGAAAGTCATGTATTATCAACTTCTTTTATGATAAAAATGGAAGCTATATTAAGTTTTGTAGTAACTTTTGTATTAGGTTATCAATTAATAAGAAATAGTTTATTTAAATTGAAAAGTTTTTCTTTTGGCATGGATTTTTTAGTAAGTTTTGGAAGTGTTACAGCATACATATATAGTTTATATTCAATGTATATTGGTTCTGAAAATGTTTATTTCGATACATCTTCAATGATTATATCTTTAGTTTTATTGGGTAAATATTTGGAAGCATTAGCAAAGAGTAAAGCTGGAATATCAATAAAAAGGTTAATAGATACAAACGACAAAAAAATATTAGTAAAAAAAAATGGTCAAGAGTTTTATAAATACATAGATGAGTTACAAATAAATGATGAAATTATTGTCAAAAAAGGAGAAAAATTTTATGTTGATGGAATAATAATAGAAGGTGAATCTTCAGTAGATGAATCAATGCTTACAGGAGAATCTATACCTATAAATAAAAAAGTTAATGATAAAGTCTTTGCTGGAACTATAAATTTAGAAAATTACTTAATTGTCAGAGTTACAGAAATAGGAAAAGAAACTACTATATTCAAAATAATTAATCTGATAGAAAAAGCATACATAGAAAAAAATGAATTTCAAAAAATAGCTGATAAAGTATCTCAGTATTTTATACCAATAGTTATATTACTTTCATTATTAACATATAGTTTATGGTTTAATTATTCCACATCACAGGCAATAATTTATGCAATATCAGTATTAGTTGTAGCTTGTCCATGTGCATTAGGATTAGCAACTCCTATGTCAACATTTATTGGTCTTGATAAATTAGCACAAAAAGGAATTATTTTAAAGGATTCTAATTTATTTGAAAAGTTACAAAAAATAGATACTATTATTTTTGATAAAACAGGAACCATTACAAAAGGAAAATTAGAAGTAAAAAAATTTATTAATATAAGTAAAAAATATTCTGACCAAGATATTTTTATTTTTTCTAAAAGTTTAGAAATTTTATCAGAACATCCAATCTCAAAATCTATATGTAATTATTTGTCAGAAATAAAATTAAATAAAAATGTAAAGAACTTTAAGAATTTTTCCGGACTTGGACTTTATGGAGAAATAGAAGATAAAAAAATATATATAGGTAGCAAAAATTTTTTACTAGAAAATAATTTTAAAATAAATTTAGAATTTCAAGAAGCTTTAACACAGGTGTATATTTTTATTAATAATGATTTAGTAGGTGTTTTTTTATTAGAAGATAATTTAAAAGATAATGCTAAAGAAACTATTCAAATATTATCAAAAAAATATGATATATATCTATTAAGTGGTGATAATGAGTATGTAGTTAAATATATTGCCAATAAATTAGATATAAAAAAATATGAATATAATCAATTACCAGAAGATAAATTAAGATTTATAGAAAAATTAAAAAGTGAAAATAGAAATATTATTATGATAGGTGATGGTATAAATGATGCTCCAGCTTTATCAAAAGCTGATATTGGAATATCCATTATAAATGCTAGTGATATTTCAAAAGAAGTTTCAGATATAAGTATGATTAATTCAGATATAGATAAAATACCATATCTACTAGATTTTTCAAATAAAGTAATAAATAATTTAAAAATTAATCTTTTTTGGGCATTTTCATATAATATAGTATCTATACCATTAGCTATGTTTGGACTTTTAAAACCTATATTTGCTGCTTTATCTATGACAATAAGTAGTTTGCTTATAGTAAATAATTCATTGAGACTTAAATAACTATTTATATTTTTTAAAAAAATACAAATGTGTTTTTATATATTCAGGATAAAGTCTTTTTATAAAAAGCTCATTACTATAGAATGATACAGAATTACCACCTCCACTACCAGCGTATAAGAAACCTTTATGAAATCTAGGATAAATTATTCTAAAATTAGATGCTTTAGGGCTTGGTTCTGTTCCTATTGCTATGTTATACTCAAAATTAAATCTCCATTCTCCTTTACCTTGATTAATAACTCTATATAATGAAAATCCTATATCCGAAAAATCAAATTGTCTTGTTATTCTTCCCCAAAAACCATAATCATTATTTAAAAATTTACCTGCTCCACTTTCTAAAACTAAATCTAAATTTCCCCAGTAAAATTGTCCATAAGGTGTAAAATGAAAGTCTGTTTTATTTGTATTTATATTATATATTAATCCACTTGATAAATTTAAATTAAACCAGCCATCTAATAAATTGTATTTAATATCATTAGATATTAAAAGATTATTTGAAAAGCCATTACCATTATGTCCAGCTCTTAGTGTTATCCACAAAGGTAAATTATCTATTGGTATTGAATAATCAAAATAATTATACAAAAAAGTAGCAGGAAATTGTTTTAAATTTTTTTCTAAATCAAATGAATTAACTATATTATATATAGGAAAGCTGTATCTAGAAGAAAAAGAAAAACCATTATTGAAAAGAATATTTACATAAGGGCTAAAATATATAGTTGGTCCTTCTTTTTGAAAAAAATAGTAAGATGGACTTATTACTAAATCAGTATGTAAAAATAAATTATTTTCAAATTTATTAATAATAATTTTAGGGTTTTGTTCCATTTCTAATTTACTAGAAAATTCTTCTTGTGTTATTTTATTATTTATAAAATCTATATAATCCTTATAATAAAGCTTTAAAGCTAATATTTGGTTTCCATTACTTTGTATATAAAATGATACTTTTTTATCAGTATTTGGAATTTTAGATAAAATATAACCTAAGGCATTTATTTCATATAAAAATGTTCTATTTTCGTATGATAAAATTATTTCTTCTTTATCTTCTTTTACATATACATTTTCAAATCCTGATTCTAATAAAAAGTTTTTATAATTAAAAGATAAAGCTTTATTCTCAATAATAAATAAAAAACTTAAAGCTAAAAAAATTTTTTTCATTTTTAACACCTTATATACACATAAATTATAAATTAATAGCTAAGAAAGAATAAGTATTAATAGAATTTTTATAATACCTTTTGAATTTGTAAAGAGTTGTGGCAAAAAAGTCTAATTATTGTTAAATAATAAAGTTCAGTTAAGTTAATTTTATTCAAATTATAAACTTTTAAGATATAATTTCTAATTTGGTATATTTTTGTATTTTTACAATGATTTTACAAAAGATTAGAGAAAGAACTTTAAATTATCATGATAGCTTTACATCTTGGGCTAACCCAATACTAACAAAAAAAATAAAATTAGAAGATTTTAAAGAGAATTTAAAAGTTTTTTATGGTTTCTACAAACCATTAGAAGATAGAATATATAATAATCAAAAATTACAGAATTTAGGATTAGAAATTGAAAAAAGAAAAAAAAATACCATTATTATTAAAAGATATGTATAATTTTAATATATCAATAGATGAAATCAAAAGTATTGAGTTATGTAATGATTTACCAAATTGTGATACATTAGAAAATATCTTAGGCACTTTATATGTTATAGAAGGAGCTACTTTAGGTGGAGAAATAGTTGCAAAGAAACTAGAAAATATATTCAAAAAAGAAATATACTTTTTTAATTCATATAAAGAAAATATAAGAGAAATGTGGAAAAGTTTTTGTAATGTACTAAATGATTATGCAAAAAACAATATTGATAAAGAAGAAGAAATTATAAAATCTTCAGAAAATACATACTTTAAATTTAATGAATGGTTAAAGAAAATACCACAACATGGATTTTAAAATTCTTGATTGTACTCTTAGAGATGGAGGATATTTAAATAATTGGAATTTTTCAACAGAAGATATTATTTCAATAGTAAATGCTTTAGAAAATAACTTTATTGAAAAAATAGAAATAGGTTATATAGATAAAGTAAAAAATATTGATTTTTTAATAAATAATCTTAGTCATAGAGCAGAATACTTTTTTATGATAAATTTTTCAGAAACATTAAATATAAATACAATTAATGAACTAGGTATTAGATTAGCTTTTAAGAAAAATCATCTAAAACAATTATCAAATTACATCAAATTATTTAGAAAATTATATTTACAAGCAATGTATATAAATTTTTATTCTAAGGAAGAACTATTTTATTTAATAGATATTTGTAATAGTAATGATAATATTAAAGCATTGTATATTGTGGATAGCTTAGGATCTTTACTACCAAAAAATATAAATAATTATTATTCTATATTAGATGAAAGGTTAAAAAGTAATATTTCAATAGGATTACATTTACATAATAACAATAATTTAGCTTTATTAAATATTATGGAAGTTCTAAATAAAAAATCAGATAGAAACATTATAATTGATTCTACTTTGTCAGGTTTAGGAAGAGGTGGAGGTAATATAAAAACAGAAGTGTTACTTTTACTAAGAAATAAATTAAATATTGTTCCTTTGTTAGAAGTTTATGAAAATATTTTATTAAAAGAATTTAAACATATAAAAAAAGATATTATTCATTTTTTAACAGGTATATATTCTGTTCATCAAAATTATTCAGATAAGTTTCTAAACTATTCATTGATAGAAATACAAAATATATTTAAAAATATGAAATATGAAGAAAAAATAAATTTTAATTCAAAAATTTTTTAACTGCTAAAAATAATACACTTGTTTTAACCTTAAAATAAATGTTTTATAAAAACAAAAAAAATTGCTATAACACGTATTTATAGTGATTTTGTTTTATATAAAAAAAAATAATTACTAGCATACAACAACTCTAATAAAGAAAACATTATAGTAGAAAAAAGGAAAAACGCATCTATAAATCACAAATAATTATATAGATTTAGTGAACTACTTCACCTTATAGAAGGTTGTGCTTCCTGCTTCACAGAGAGTTCTTTGAAGCCTTATATGCATAAGTTTAGACATTCCCTGTTCTACTGCTGGTAAGATGATCAACAAAGTAGAAACTTGGTTATTGTCTCTTATTATTGTGATATACAAAAGTTGTATTCTGTAAACAGGTAATTCATCTCTATCCTCTATTATAGGATGGAGACTTTTTGCTAAACATAGTTAAAATCTAATCAATCATTATCTAATAAATATTTCAAAGTAGTTTGTCTTTTCTGAGTATAGTTATTGTTTATTGCCATAGCTAAAGCTTTTCTTGAACCTACAAAGATAGCTAATTTTTTAGCTCTTGTTAGTCCTGTATATATTAAGTTTCTAAATAACATATTAAAGTGTTGTGTAAGAATTGGAATTATTACTATTGGAAACTCACTACCTTGTGATTTATGTATAGTTATTGCATAAGCCAAGTTTAAATCACTTATATCACTATTTTCATATCTAACTATTTTATTATTATAAAAATCAACAAAAATTGAATTATCTTCTTTATTTATTTTTATTATTCTACCAATTTCTCCATTAAAAACTCCTACTTCATTTGAATTAATTATTTCTAAATTATAGTTATTTACTGTTTGAATAACTTTATCACCTACTCTAAAAATTCTTTCACCAATTATAATTTCTTCTTTTAACTGACTTGGTGGATTTATAGCATTTTGAATTTCTTTGTTTAGTAAATGTGTTCCTAGACTACCTCTAATCATAGGACATAACACTTGTATTTCTAAATTTGGATAAAATTTTGGTATTGTTTTTGTTATTAATCTTATTATACTTTGAGTTGCTGTAAGACCATAATTTAATGTGGAATATTTGGGTATTTTTGATAAAACATTTTTTAGTTCTTCAGCAGTATTTCTACTTTTTACAAGCTTAATTAAATCAGCTTTTAAGAATTTTTCTGGTATTTTTATTGTTTCATAATTTTTAATATCTTCATTATCTATATTGTATGAATATATATTATCTGATGCTTTATAAAATGTTTCAAATTTATTTTCTCTTTGAAAAGCTATTTTGCTACCTTCACAAGCTTTTAATAATGTAATTTTAGCATTTTTTATAAATTTTAATTGTTCTTGAGTAGCATCATCTGAATCTATAAAAAAACAATCAATTTCACTACCAAATAAATTTTTCTCTTTAATAGGACTTTCTATAAAAGGTATTTGTCCTATATTTATTTGATGTGCATAAGTTATAATTTTTGATTTTTCAGCTTGTCTAAATATTTTATTTAATTCAAAATGTGGTATTTTTTCTGATGACAATAAATCTTTTAAAACATTACCTGGTCCAACAGAAGGTAATTGATTTTTATCTCCTATAAATATAACTTGTGCGTTATTGGGTATTGCTTTTATAAGAGACGAAGCTAAAAATATATCAAGCATTGATACTTCATCAACTATTATTACATCTAAATCTAAAAGGTTTTCCTCATTATATTTAAATGTTCCTTCTGAAGGATTCCAAACTAATAATCTATGTATTGTAAATGCTTCTTTTCCTATAACTTCTGTCATTCTTTGAGTTGCTCTACCTGTTGGAGCAGTTAATATAACGTTTTTTTTCATTGCTTCAAAAAGTTTAACAAGAAATTTAGTAGTAGTTGTTTTTCCACAACCTGGACCACCTGTAATTATAGAAAATGGTTTTTGACATACATTTATAATTGTTTTGTATTGTTCTTCAGACAAATTTATTTTTATATTTTCAGAATATTTATCTAACCATTTTTTTACTCTATCTATATCTATGTTTATATTATTTTTTAATAATCTCTTTATTTTATTAGCTAAATATATCTCATCATAAAATATTGAATTTGAATAATAATATTTTTCACCATTTGGCATTAACCTAACACTTATAATTTTTTCATTTACTAAGTTATCAAGAATATTACTTATAAGTTCTTTTTTTTCCAAATTAAGAAGTTTAATAGTTTCCTGTTCTATTTGTTCTAATTTTAAATAACAATGCCCATTTTCTCTTGAAGAATCTATAACATGTTTTATACCTGCTGATATTCTCTCAATACTATTTTCTTCAAAACCTAAACTACGAGCTATTTTATCAGCCGAAAAAAAACCTATACCATAAATATCTTTTGCTAATTGATAAGGATTTTTTGAAACAATTTCAATAGCTTTCTCTCCATATTTTTTAAATATTTTTACAGAGTAAAGAGTACTTATTCCATGTGATTGTAAAAAAATCATTATATCTTTTATTGTTTTATGCTCATTCCATGCTGTTTTTATTTGATTTAATTTCGTTTTACCTATACTATTAACTTCAAGTAATCTGTCTATATCATTATCCAAAATATCTAAAGTATTTTCTTTGAAATGTTTTACTATCTTATGAGCTGTTTTTGGACCTATTCCATAAATTAATCCTGAACCTAAATATTTTTCTATAGCATTTAAAGATGAAGGTTTTTTAGGTATGGATTTTTCAGCTTTAAATTGTTTTCCAAATTTAGGATGTATTATCCAATTTCCCCAAAACTCAAGAGAATCACCTGCTATAATTTTAGCTTGATGTACAATAACAGTTTCAATTCTATTGCTACATGAACAATTTAATTTTAATACTGTCCAGCCATTTTCTTCATTATGAAATGTAACTTTTTCTACTATACCTGATAATTTTTCAAGATGATTTTGATTCATTAAGGTTTTACTACAACTTTACCAAATTGTCTTCTTTCTTCTATTATCTTATGTGCTTCTTTTATATCTTCTAAATGTAAAACTTTATCAACTATAGATTTAAATTTACCATTTTCAAAAAACTTGATTAATTCTATTAATTCACTTTTTTGTCCCATAAATGAACCATATAAAGTAATATGTTTATAAAACAAAACTCTTAAATCTATATTAGCATTGCTTCCTTCCGTAGCACCACATGTTACTAATCTACCATTTTTAGACAATGATAAAAAACTTTTTTCAAATGTATTTCCTCCTATATGCTCAAATACTACATCTACCCCTTTTTTATCTGTAATTCTCTTTACTTCTTTTAAGAAATCTTGTTCTTTGTAATTTATTAATTCATCAGCTCCTAGTTCCTTAGCTTTTTGTAATTTTTCATCAGTACTAGCTGTTGTTATAACTCTTGCACCTAATAGTTTAGCAACTTGTATTCCTGCCATTCCAACACCACTACCAGCTGCTTGAATTAAAATTGTTTCACCTGCTTTTAATTTAACTCTATTTACTAGCATATGCCAAGCTGTTAAAAATACTAAAGGTATAGATGCTCCTTCTTCAAAAGATATATTATTAGGTTTTTTTATTAAATTTTCTTGAGGAACTTTTACATATTCAGCATATCCACCATCAATCATATAACCAAACATTTTATAACTATTACATAAATTATCCTGACCTGATAAACACTCATAACATTTTCCACAACTTGTACCAGGTGCTACTAAAACCTCATCACCTATTTTAAAACTTTTTACTTCACTACCAACTTCTGTTATTATTCCAGAAATATCACATCCTAATATTAAAGGTAATGGTATTTTTACATTTGGTAGTCCTTTTCTTGTCCATATATCTAAATGATTTAATGCACATGCTTTTACATTTACCAAAACATCATTACTAGATATTTTAGGATCTTCAACTTCAGTAATTTTTAATACATCTAAGTTTCCATGTTCAAATATTCTTACTGCTTTCATAATCAACCATTATTAACATAACAAAGAAAATTATAATATATTTTACAAAATTTGTATTTCAAGTAATTTTAAATAATGTTTTTCAATCCATATAACACAATATTTGGATTTTCTATTAATCTTCTTCTACAATATGCTAGTGCATCATTCCAATTTTGAGAAAAAGGTAAATATAATCTAAAATTAATTTTTTTATTATGTTTATAAACTTTATCTCTATCTAAAGTTTCTAATAAATTTCCATTAACAAGTTCTTGTTGTAATTTAAATCTAGGAACACCTAGTAACATTTGAATTTCAAATTTTTCAGTTGGAATATTCATAGGTATTATTACTTCAGATATAAACTTTTTTATATATTTTTCATCATGAGATGCAAATTCAAGAAAGGAGCCTTTTTCAAGTAAAATCTTTGAAAAATCTATCATCAAATCTTTCATTTTATTTTTATCTGTTAAAGCAAATTCAGCAGGTTCATTATAAATTCCAATAACTAATCTAACTCTTGATTTATTATCAAAAATTTTTATATCATCTTGACTTCTATATAATCTTGTTTGTAGAACAGTTCCGACATTATCATATCCTTGAGCTAATAATTTTTGATATGTAGCTAATGTAAAATCTACCCAATGTCTATCTTCCATTTCTACAGTAACTCTTACATTATTTTGTTTAGCATAATTACATACTTTTAAAATATTATCAAAACAATATTCCCAATCCATTTTATCAACAAGAAGATTTCCTTTATTATCTTTTTGAGAAATAATAAAGCAAGAAGGTTTTAGAGATATAGAAGGTTGTTTATATGTATCTGAATATATCGTTTCTTTTTTTATTTTTCTTACAATATCAAAATATATATTAACAAATTTATTTATATCATTATAAGACTTTACATCTTCACCTAGTACATCTAAAGTTGATAAAAAATTATTATTTAAATAAATCTGTCTTGCTAATTTTATAACTTTATCTTCATTATCACCAGCTACATAAGGTTTTGCAAAAATTTTTATAAGTTGATTAGGAAAATATCTTATGAATAGAGGATGCATACTACTAAGAATTTACTTTAAATATCTTATTTCTTTCTAAATCATAAATATTATATTCTTCTATTGGTTTTCCGTAAACATGAATACTTATTGACAATTTATTAGTAGGATTTGAAATTTTATGTATCTCTTCATTAGGTGGTAATATATAGCAAATATCACCTTCAGTAGCTATGTATGTATCTGTTTCATTTAAATCATATACTCCATTATCTATTTTTTTTATTGAATACTCAATCACTTTTAATTTATTATAATAAACTCCCATAAGTCCCCAAGTAAAATGATCATGAATAGGAGTAGAAACGTTTGCTTCCCAAGTAAAAACTTGTATTACAAAATCATTAATATTACTTTTATACAAAGTATTATTTATTTGATTGCTTCTTACTTTATTTATAAAATCATTATCAAATATAAAATCATTATCTAGTAAAAATGACATTCTATATGCTGTTTCTTTAATTATTTCTTCATAGGAAGATTTGCTGGAAACAATATCTTCTAAGTCATTTGAAAAATTCTTTATTGAATACAATAGTTATCCTTCCTCTTTCAAATTAACATTTACTTCTTGAAATAAAAATCCTGTTTCAGGATCAATAGATAATTTACTAATATCTGTTTTAATTTTAGAATTATCTTTAATATCTTGCCAAAATAACTCTGTGTCAGCTTCAAGTTTTTTTTGTAAAGTTAGTAATCTTTTAAATTGAGACTGAATATAATCCCTTCTTTCATTTAATTCATTAAAAGTTTTTAACTCTTCATTTGTTAATTTTCTTACAACAACTTTTTCTTTTTTCTCATTAGTATTATTTCCTAAAAACATATTCATAAAAGGTATTTGGTTACCTGATGTTAAATCAAATGCTTTTATATCAAAATTTATATCTTGAGAATTTAACCCTTTTATCAAATTATCTAACATATTCTTAAAATACTTTGAAAAATCGTCCACTTTTTAAATTCTCCTTATAAAGAAAAAATCTATACATAAAAATTATATCACTATTTTATAATTTTTAGTGTTAAAATCTATGAGTAACTCTAAAGTTAGCATTATAAGATGGTTTTGAATTAGAATTTGGTAGGGAAACACCACCACCTACATTAAATCTCCAATCATCATTTGGAGCATATTCAACACCAATATTTAATGAACTATTCTTTGGTTTAAAGTCCTTATCAAATTCTTGAGAATAGGAGTAAGCAATATTTACTTCATCTGTCAAGGTATAAGATTTACCTAAACTTATATATGTAGAATTTTGATTTTCATCTTTAAACGAGGTATTATTTTTAATTCTTAAATTAGCTCTATCATAATTTAATTCTAAATCTGTTTCTAATTTTTTTTGTTCTATATCATACTTAAAAGATTCTCTTATATTTGTTCCACTTGCTATATTTTGCTTTAACTCTAAATTTGCTCTTTTCATATCTAAATTTAAATTGTCATTACCAATTGTAACTTTTGGTGCAATGCCTGCTCTTACTTCTAAAACTCCGTTATCATATAATTTAGTATTTACAGGTACATCAAAATCTTTTTCTTCTTTTAAAAGTTTAGTTCCAGCATAAACAGTAACACCTACTAAAGCCAAAGCACCTATGCCAGCTAATATAACTTTTGGTTTATCTTCTTTCCATTCTTTTTCTAGTCTTTTACCTATTTTATCAACTTGCATATCTATATAATCTAATTTTCCATCAATACCAAAATTTCCTTCTTTATAAGATATCTGAACATTACCGTAACTATTTACCCAAGGTAAATCAGAATTTTCATAAGAAATTGTTATATCTTTTATGTTATTTTTATTTGGAATTGTTGTTAAATTAAAATCTGTATTAGCTATTACTTTTATCTTTTGAGTACCATCTTCACCTATAAATCTACTATATGTAATATTTTCTCCTAAAGTATTACTTGACTTTGTAAAAGAAGTACTACCACCTACACTTACAACCGCTTCTATTTTTCTTAATCCAAAATCTTCAAGTCTTTTTGACTTACTTTCACTTGCGTATTTTAGAAACCTTTCAAAATCATTAATATCTTGAAATTCTATTTGAAATACATTTTTACTTTCATCATCTATAGTATAAATAGTATTATCTACTAACATTATTTGAATTTCTCTTATTTCATTTTTCATTTCTCTTGAAATATCTTCTTTAAATAATTGTATTTGACTTTCCCTTGTTAATCCATCTTCATAATCATTTATTCTTATTTTTTTTACATTATTATTATTGCCTAAATTTGATAATATATTGTTTGAGCTTAATAAGAGATATTTTTTAAATCTATATTTATCATCTTTATCATCAAATTCTAATTTAAACTTCTCATTTGTTTCTAAATTTACTAATAAAATATCATTCTTATCTATATCTATTCTTATTTTGTCAGATGTTGTTTTTAAACTCCAGCTTATCTCACTCTTTAGTATATTTATAAATTCCTCTTTTGTAATTTCGTTTGGTATACTCTTTATATTTAAAATTTTATTTTTTTCCCTATCAATTTCTATATTTGAAAAACTTACATGATTAACATTTTTTGTTTCAAATATATTATCAAATAAATTTTTCCTACTTTTTATTTCTATAAAATCACTTTTATAGGTAGAGTTTTCAGACTTTTGATTTTTTTCAGAATTATTTTTAATAGAATAAGGGTAGTTAGATTTATTTATTTTTGAAGAATAAGAATTTTCTAAAACTAAAGAACTCATAAATTTTATCTCTACCCTTTTAGATTTATAGAGAAAATAAAGAAAATAATTCTTATGATTTGTTTATTATTTGTTTAATTTATAGTTATGTATTTTGGATATTTGAATTTTTAAATACTTTAACAACGAAATTAGTAACCAGCTAAAAATATTTTCTTTACTTGATAATAAGTTAATAAATAAAACAGTTAGTATAATTTATAAAAGAATTACAGGAACTAGATTATAACCTATAAGATTACTTGAAAAATAATAAAACGTCTTGTATTTTTTTTCAATTTATACTATTCTCTAAATATTATAAATACTACTTTATACTAAATTTATAGTTTCATTGTCGAGGTTTTATATTTTTGCAGTTTAATATACCTTTATAAGGTAGATAAATTCTACTTTGTTGAGTGTATAAAAACTTAATACCTAAATTATCTTTTACTCAATTATTTTTCTTAAAAAACCACTATTTAACTTCAATAAATTTTCAGCTTCTTCTTTATTTATATTTTTTATTATCATTAATAAAGCAAGTTTCACTTTTCCATTAGCTTTATTTAAAAAAAATTCAGCTTTTTTTTCATCTACTTTAGTTATATCTTTTATTATATTTATTGCTCTTTTTTTTAGCTTATTATTTGAAACATTTAAATCAACCATGTAATTTTTATATACTTTTCCTAATTTTGTAAAAGTAGCTGTTGTAATCATATTTAATACCATTTTTGTTGCTGTTCCAGCTTTTAGTCTTGTAGATCCTGATAAAACTTCTGCTCCTGTTTTAATTGTAATTATTTCATCTATAAAATCTAATTTATTAATATTGTTACAAGTTATAAGAACTGTTTTACACTTAAGATTTTTAGCTTTTTCTAATGCTCCTAACACATATTTAGCTTTTCCGTTTGCTGATATTCCTATAACAATATCACTACTAGATACTCTTTCTTCTATATCTTTCTTACCATTTTCAAAAGAATCTTCAGCACCTTCAATAGCTTTAAATAAAGCTGAATTGCCACCTGCTATTATACCTTGAACTAAATTATTGTCTGTACTAAATGTTGGTGAGCACTCTACAGCATCTAATATTCCTAACCTTCCACTTGTTCCAGCACCTACATAAAATAATTTATTATTATTCTTTAAAGTATCTATTGTCATTTCAATAACTTTTGCTATTTGATATTTAGCTTTTTCTACTGCTAATATAGTGTCATAATCTAAAATATTCATTAATTCCACTATTTCAAGAGGTGAAAGAATATCTAAATTTTCACTCAAAATGTTTCTTTTTTCTGTAACTTCTTCCTCATTAAAATCCTTTTGTTTAAATATAACTCTGTTAAAATTTTTACCAGGACATATTTTACCCATAATAGTTTCTTCTTTGGCACCAGTTGCTTTAGGTAAATTATTACTTATGCCAAAAACACTACAATAACCAAGTAACGCAAAAGCTACTGCTTCTTTTGATTCACTAGTTATTCCAAAGTTATCTATTAACAAAACTTCAGATTTATTTTTGAATAATTGCTTTATATTTCTTGTAAGAGCTTTATTATAAACTCCTCCACCACTTAAAACTATTTTTTCAGGTAATTTTGGAAGAAATTTTATATGAGCTTGATATATTGTGTAAGCTACAAAATAATTAAAAGTAAATAGTATATCTTCATTTTTAATATTAATACTTTTTGCAAAGTTATATTTATCTTTGACATAATCAAAACCAAATTTTTCTCTACCTGTAGTTTTTGGAGGTAATAAATCAAAATATTTATCATTTAATAAATTTTCTAATAATTTAGAATTTAAGGAACCTTTAGATGCATATTTTCCGTCTTCATCATATTGAATATTATTATTGCTAATAATTTTTATAATTTCATCTAGAATAATATTACCTGGTCCTGTATCAAAGGCAATTAAATTATCATTTTCATAATCAATAAAGCATAGATTAGATATTCCACCTATATTTTGTAATGATATACAAGAAGCTTTATTTTTAAAAAAATGATAATCAAAAAATGGAACAAGCGGTGCTCCTTGACCATCTTTTGAAATATCAGCTGTTCTAAAATCACCAACTGTTGTAATACCTGTTATATTAGCTATTACAGATGGATCAGCTAATTGTAGTGTAGATTTTGTTTTACCATTTTTAACATAGTGAAAAAAAGTATGTCCATGAGATGATATTAAATCTATATCATTTTTATTTATGTTAAATTCTTTTATAAATTGATTAATTTTTTCAGCAAATAAGATACCTAGATCATTATTTATTTGTGAAATTTCTTTCAAATAACATTTATTTGAATTGGTAATTTTAAATATTCTTCTTTTTAAATCATCATCATAAAAATATGTTTTAAAGAACAAAGGTTTTATGTTAAAAGTATTACTTATTTGATATATTTCAACTAAACATATATCTAGTCCATCAGTAGATGTACCAGACATTAAGCCAATAACTTTTAATAAAGGTTTCATAATTATTAATAAAATATTATATAAATTTAACCTATTTTTAGCAAGAATTTAATATTTTATTCTATAAAATTAATATAATAATTTTTGGTTAGATAAAAATGAAAAGATTAGTTTCTTTGGTTTGTTCTAGTATTTTTTTATTTAGTTGTTCTAATAGTAACGATTTAAACATAATTAATAGTAACCAAATTATAAGTTCTCAATCATTAGAAGTTAAGCATGATCAAAAATTTTCGGAATTTATAAAATTTTTGCAAAAACATATTTTTAATGCTTACGATAAAAATAAAGATGGTTATTTAACAAAAACAGAAATAAATGATACATTGATGGAAGAGTTAGATTTAGATAAAAATGGTAAAGTTACTAAAAAAGAAGCCTTTTTAGGAAGTTCTTATTTTTTTAATGATTCAAATAAAGAAACTATAAGAGATTTAGCTAATATAACATTTCAAGATATAGACAAAAATAAAAATAAAAAGTTGGATAGAATGGAATATCTAGAGTATTTTGTAGATGAAAACACATCAAAAGAAAAAGTTATATATTTTAAAACATTATTTACAAAAAATGATTTAGATAAAAATGATTTATTAGTATTTATAGAGTTTGAAGATGCTCTTTATCAACTATGGAAAAAAGATATTAAACTTAATGTTAATGAAGATGGAACACTAACAATTATATTTCCCGGATTTAAAAGTTTAGTTAAGTATTAAATAAACTTTAATTAGTCCTTAGTGTAGATAAAAAACAGGTAAAAAATACCTGTTTTTTTTCTTTTATGCTACAATTTTGATTGTTATTTTTTATGTATAAAAATGAATGATACAGAAATACAAATAAAAGTAAGAAATATTTTCATAGCCATCATTACATTAGTTTTGTCTTTTATTTTTCTGATAGATTCTATTGTATATATTAATCCAGGATATGTTGGTGTTTTTATAAATAAATTAAGTGGTAATATTAAACAAGAACCTATTCATGCAGGTTATAAGTTTAAATTACCATTCATTCAAGATATAGTAGAATATCCATACTATATGCAAACTATAATTTTAAGTAAATATACTTTAGATGGTTATCAAATAGATGATGACATAAATGTAAATTCAGTTGAAGGACAACCTTTAAGTTGTGATGTTTCATTGTCATTTACTTTAGATCCAAATAAAGTGCCAACAATTTATACATCTTTTAGACAAGAAATAGAACAAATAACTTACGGCTTTATAAAACAAATAATAAGACAAGTTATGCAAGAAGTTATAGGAAAAATTAATGTATCTGACTTTTTAGGAAAAGATAAAGATAAAGCTGTAAATCAAATAGAAGAACTTCTTAGCAAAAAACTTTTTGACTATGGTTTCTTTATAAAACAATTTACATTAAACGAAATAAGAGCACCAGAAAGTGTTATAAATGCTATTTCTCAAAAAAATATTATGGAACAAGAAGCACTAATGGCTGAAAATAAGTTATTAAAAGTGAAATATGAAGCTATGCAAAAAATAGAACAAGCAAAAGGAAAATCAGAGTCTATACTAATATATGCAAAAGCTCAAGCTGAAGCAAATAAAATATTAAGTTCATCAATAAATGAAAATTTAGTTAAATATAAAGAAATAGAAAAGTGGGATGGTAATTTACCAAGATTTAATATTAATAATAAAACACAATCACTTATAAATATTGACATGAAAGAAAATACAGAAAAAAAATAATATAAATGAACATACTTATTACTGGTGCAAGGTCACCATATACCTTACATTTGGTAAGGTTATTATCTAAAAGTAATTTAAATATTTTTACAGTTGATAGTATAGAAAATAATCTTTGTAAAAATACAAGATATGTAAAACAAAACTTTTTATCTCCTAAACCAAAACAAGAAACAGAAAAATATATAAGTTTTTTGAATAAAATCATTCAAGAAAATAATATAAACTTTTTAATTCCAACATGTGAAGAAGTTTATTATATTTCCAAATATATTGACAAAATTTATTGTGAAGTTTTTACATCCAATATAGAAATATTAACAAGATTACATAGTAAAAATAAATTTATAAAATTATTAAATGAAATAAATATAAAATGTCCTAAAACAACATTAGTTCAAAATAAAGAAGATTTGTATAAACATTTAATAAACAATGATAAATTTGTTCTTAAACCTGAATTTTCAAGATTTGCAAGTAAAACTATAATAAATGATAAAAAACCTCAAACTATTTCAAAAATAAATATTGATAAAAAAAATAAGTGGGTAATACAAGAATTTATAGAAGGAGAACAATATTGTTCTTACACATTAGCAAGAAATGGAAATATAACAGCTCATTCAAGTTATCCTAGTAAATATTTTGCTGGTATAGGTTCAACAATATATTTTGAAAATATAAAAGAAGATAAAATATTAGAGATTGTTTCTAAAATTGTTAAAAAACTAAATTATACAGGTCAAATCTCTTTTGATTTTATAAAATCAAAAAATGATAATTTATTTTATCCTATTGAATGTAACCCAAGAACTACAAGTGGTGTAGTTCTTTTTGATAAAGAAGATAATATAAGTAAAGCATTTTTTGAAGATAATGTTTTTATTGAACCAAAATCTAATTTAAAGAAAATGTATGCAATTGCAATGATACTTTATGAATTACCAAAATTTAAAAATTATTTAAAATTTTTTTCTGACTTTTTTAAAGCAAAAGATGTTATTTATGAAAAAAATGATTTTAAACCATTTATTAATCAATTTATGATTATAAAAGATTATTATAAGATTGCAAAAAAATTAAATATAAGTATTTTGGAAGCTTCTACTATTGATATTGAATGGAATGGAACATGGGATTAAATATATTAGTAACAGGTGCAAGTGGATTTTTAGGTTCTATTGTTGTAGAAGAACTTTCTAAAAATAAAGATTACAATTTAATTTCAACTGGTAGAAATAAAAATAATTTAGAGAAATTATCAAATTTGAGTGTAATAAAACAAGGTTTTTTAGAAAATACAAATTTTACAAATGAAATAACAAAAAATATAGACATAATTATTCATTCAGCTGCCTTATCGTCACCTTGGGGAAAATACCAAGATTTTTATAATTCAAATATACTAGCAACACAAAATTTATTAAAAAGTGCTGTGAAAAATAATGTAAGAAGATTTATAAATATTTCAACTCCAAGCATATATTTTGATTACAAAGATAGATTTAATATTAAAGAAGATTTTTTACCTAAAAAATTTGTTAATTATTATGCTGAAACAAAATATAAAGCTGAAATGATTGTAAAAGAATTCTTTCAAAAAGGATTGATAGAAGCATTATCTCTTAGACCTAGAGCTATTGTTGGTAAAGGTGATACAACTATAATGCCAAGATTAATAAAAGCTCAAAAATCAGGTAAATTAAGAGTTATAGGAGATGGTAAAAATATATTAGATATTACTTCAGTAAAAAATGTTGTTTATGCAATAGATTTATCTATAAAAGCAAGTAGTAATGCTCTAGGAGAAGCTTATAATATAACAAATGATAAACCTATTTTAATATGGGAATTTATAGACAAAGCCTTTAATAAACTAGGACTAAAGTTAAATAAAAATAGTGTAAGTTTTGATATAATGTATAATATTGCTAAAGTATTGGAAGAACTATCTAAATTTACAAATAGAGAACCTGTATTAACATGTTATGGGGTTGGTGCATTATCAAAATCTATGACTTTAAATATTGATAAAGCTAAAAGTTTATTAAAATATAAGCCTATACAAAGTAATGAAGATGCTTTAAATGAGTTTGTTAATTGGTATAAAGAAAATAATTACTTGTAACAATTACTACAATTATTACAATTAATTTTAAAGTCTTCATCAAAAAACTTTAATAATTCTTTTCTATAACAATTTTTTGTTTTGACAAATTTTTTAAGTTTTTCAAAATTTAATATCTTATTATTATGCTCTTGACAAATAATAGGAAATATATCATCTTCAGACTTTCCTTGTTCTAATAAATTCATTATTCTTCTTACTAAAATAGTATTATATTTTTTTGATATAACATTTGTACTAATATTTTCTTTAAGTAATTTAAGTATATCTTTTATATTTTTTATATCAAAATCTTTTTTTATCAAAGAAAATTGATTTTTAATATCTTCGTTTGTATAAAGCAAAAAAGATTTTGCTTTTATATTTTTATCTCTTCCAGCTCTACCTATGCCTTGGTAATAATCTTCTATAGACGAAGGAAAATTCCAATATATTACATTATCAATGTTAGGTATATCAATTCCCATTCCAAAAGCTGTTGTTGCAAATAATATTTTATATTCACTATTTCTAAATTTTTCTTGTATATATTCTCTTTCTTCATTTGACATTCCAGCATGATAATAATATGAATCTTTACCTATTTTTTTACTTAAATATTCAGTTTCAGCTCTTGTAGAACAATAAATTATTGATTTATTTGAATTTTTCAATAATTTCTTTATAAAAATATACTTACCAAAATTTGTCCAAAATTTTTTTACTCCTATAAATATATTTTCTCTATTGAAAGATGATTTTACAATATGCGGATTATCTAAATTTAATGTTTTAATTATATCCTTTTGACATTCTATATTAGCTGTAGCTGTTAATGCTATAATATTAAATTTTTTGTTTAACTTTAAAAGCACATTTATAACATTTCTATATTCAGGTCTAAAATCTTTACCCCATTGACTTATACAATGAGCTTCATCAAATACAATAAATGATATATCTATTTTTTTTAAAGCACTAATAATTTTTTGTGATTTTATACCTTCAGGAGATAGATATAATATTTTGTATTCAGAAATACTTTTTAATCTTTTTTTATATTCATTTGGTAAAATACTACTGTTAATAAAAGTTGATTTTATGTTCTTATTATTTAGATAAATAACTTGGTCCTGCATTAGTGATATTAATGGACTTATTACAATACATGTTCCTTTTTTCAAAAGAGCTGGTAATTGGAAGCATATAGATTTACCCCCACCAGTTTTAATCAAAGCTAAAACATCTTTTCCATCAAGAATACTTTTAATTATTTCTTCTTGATTTTCTCTAAAATTACTGTAACCCCAATACTTTTCTAAAATTTCTTTCATTATTACTAATAAGTAAATATATATTATACTAATAAGTAAATATTAATTTTATGTTAATAAAAAGAAATATTTTTAAATATTTCATAAAAATTTATTGAAATTTATTTTTATTAATGTAAAATCATTGTTATGTATTTCTTATTTTCTAATATATAAAACAGGTTAAAATTATAGTGTTACCTAATGAAGATATATTTTTAAAAGTATCAGATGAACTTTTAAAAACAGAAAAAGATAATTTAATATCCTTACTTGATAAAAATTTATCTAATAGTAGTTTATATGGTGAGATATGGACATTACTAGGTGAAATATATTCCACTGAACAAGAAATTGATAAGTCTATTGCTTTTTATGAAAAAATAATGTATTTAAACCCAACACCTGAAGTAATAGAAAAATATAATTCACTATGTAAAAAAAAACAAAGACTAATAGAAGAAGGAAAATATAGTAAAAGAGAAGAAAAAAAAGAAGAAAAAAAAGAACCAATAAAAAAAGATTTTAAATTTTATATGAGATTAGGAGAAATTTTATTTAAGAAAAAAGATTATCAGAATAGTTTAAATAGTTTCAAGTTAGCATTTAAACATAATTCAAAAGATATAAATTTAATAAGAAATTTAGCTGATTGCTATAAAGAATTAAAAAAATATAAAAATGCACTAGAATTATATAAAAAAGTTGAAAAATTCTTTACAAAAGATATTTCTTTTAATTTATCTTATGCAAGTTGTTTAATAGAAATGGCTGAAATAAACTCTGCAATAGATTTGTATTATAAAATTCTTAACATTGACGAAACAAATAAAGTAGCTCTATTTAAGCTTGCAAACTTACTTTATATAAATAAAGACTATGATAGTGCTATACAATATGCTAGCCAGTTTTTAAACTATCATGAAGAAAATATAGATCTTCTAAACATAATGGCTAAATCATATAAAGAACTAAAGTTTATAGAAAACTCTCTAACCTGTTATCAAAGAATATTAAACTTAGATGACAAAAATTTTAATACTTATATTAATGTAGCAAATATATATTTTGATACAAAGGAATATAACAAAGCTATTGAATATTTTCAAAAAGCTATAAAAATAAATCCAGAAAATTTTTCTTCTCACAACTTTTTAAAACTTGCTAAATCACTTGAAAAAGTAGGAATGATTGACAAGTCAATATTAGCATATAATAAATATTTAGAAGAAAATCCAGAAGATCCAAATATTTTATATAAACTTGGAACTCTATATAAAAGTATTGAGAATTATGATTTAGCAATTGAAAATTTTAAAAATGCTGCTAAACATGATTTATCAAATTTTAATATATGGAAAAATTTAGCTGAATTATATCTTATAAAAGAAAGTTATGAAAAATCGTTAGATTGTGCAAAAAGAGCTTTAAAAATAAATCCTAAAGATATTTCACTAATCTTAGTAATAGCTTCTTCATATCAAGGTCTTAATAATTACAACAAATCAATAGAATTTTTTAAAAAATATTTAAAATATAATCCTAAAGATTCAGAAGCACTTCACAAGATAGGTTTTTCTTATCAAGAAATATTAGATTTTGATAATGCTATTGCTTATTATAATAAAGCTTTAAAGTTAGATGCTAATAGATACAAAACTTACTACAATTTAGGACTTATTTACTACAATAAATCAGATTATAACAAAGCTATAGAATATCTTAAGAAATCAGTAACAATAGAACAAACAAATTTTTCTTTTTGGTTTATACTAGCTTCCTCTTACTATAAAAACAAAGATTATAAAAATGCAGAAATAAATTATAAAAATGCTCTAATTTTACAACCAGATAATACTAGTGTAAAAATTAGTTTAGGTATTGTTCAAAATAAACTTAATAAATTTGATATGGCTATAGAAACTTTTAATTCTATTTTAGAAAAAGAACAAAACAATGTCGAGGCGTTATATAATTTGTCAGAATCTTACTATTTGAAAAAAGATTATAACAAAGCTATTTCTATACTAAATAAACTAAAAGAAATAAAACCAGAAAGGACTGAAGAATTAAATAAAAAAATAGAAGAGTATATTTTAAAATCTAATGATAAAAGCTTAATAGCTACTTTTTATGAAAATAAAATAAAAGAAAATCCTAATAGTTTTTCAGATTGGAATAAGTTAGGTAATCTTTGGATAGAAGCCAAAAACTATGATAAAGCACTAACTTGTTTTAAAAAATCAATGAAAATAAAAGATAATAATTTAGGAGCTATCAACGGTATTTCTAAATTATACTTAAAACAAAATAAAGTTTATGAAGCGGTTAAACTACTAAAACAATTTTTAAAGGATAACCCTGATAATGTCGAAATAATGAATAATTTAGGTGTTTATTATCAATATCAAAATGATATTGAAGAATCAATAAAAACTTTTGAAAAAATAATAAACCTAAGACCTGATTTTTACCAAGCTTATTTCAATTTAGGAGTATCTTATTTTATTAATTGGAAATTTGATAAAGCAATAGAATATTATAATAAAGCAATAGAAATTAACTCTGAAAATTATAGTCTATGGTTTAACATAGCAACATCATATTTAAAAGCTAGAAAATATGATGAAGCAATATCAGCTTATAAAAAGTGTATAGATTTAGAACCAAATAAGGAAGAAGCTTATTATAATATAGGTTTAACTTACTATAGGCAGAAAAAATATAATGAAGCTATAACAAGTTTAAGTGAAGCTGTTAAACTAAATCAATTGTATCTAGAAGCATGGAATTTATTAGGTATTATTGCTGATAAAATAGGAAAATACAATTTGGCTGTATCAGCATTTGAAAACTCTAGTCAAATTGATATTAATAATATCAAAGTTTGGAACAATTTAGGAAATGCTTATTTTAAATCTAAAAATTATCAAAAAGCTCATGAAGCATTTAAAAAAGTTTTAGAAATTACAAAAAGTTCATATGAAATTTGGTTTAACTTAGGTATAGTATGCATAAAACAAAAAGATTATAATTATGCTGTAGAATGTTTTAAAAAATCAGCTGAAATATACCCAGAAAATTATAATGTTTGGTTAAATTTAGGATATATATTTCAAACTTTAAATAAAAATAAAGAAGCAATACAATTTTTTATGAAAGCAATGAATATAGATATAGAAAGAACTGAAGCATGGTATAATACAGCAATATCATATTTTAAAATGAAAGATTATGTTAAGTCTGTAGATTTTATATCTAGAGTTATAGAAAAAACTAATAATAATAAAAAGTATAATTTAGTAGCTAAAATAATTGAAAGTAAATCTAAATTTAGAATTACTAAAAAAGATATTAAAAATAATAAAATAAGTAAAATAGCTGAAAATATTATAAATTTAGTAGTCAATAGAAGTCATTATAAATTACTTTTCAATCATTATTCTATACCTGAAGAGTAAAATAAATTAATTTATAAAATAGTTTTACTAAATTATTTAATTGACAAAATATGCTACATAATATAAAATACCAAGTATTAAACTTGTAATATTGCAAAAAGTATTTAAGAATTATAATTTTAATATAATGTTTTTTTACAATATTTTCTTATTCAAAATTTATAAAATAAACATTCATTATTATGTAATAAATTAAAAAAATGAATGAAAACAAATTACCTCTAACGGTTTTTAAATTTGGGTTAATATTCTCTATTGTATTTTTCTTTTTATACAATAGTTTTATATACATTAATCCTGGAAATGTTGGAATATTTATAAATCGTTTAAATGGTGAAGTTAGTAATAATCCTCTTATGCCAGGTATCAAATTTAAACTTATAGGATTTCAAGATATAGTAGAATACCCCATTTTTATGCAAACTGTTATTATGACAAAAAATAATACAGAAGGATCACCTTATAATGAAGAAATAAACGTTAATTCTATTGAAGGACAACCTATAAGTTGTGATGTTTCTTTATCATTTGAATTAGATCCTAAAAAAGTTCCAGAATTATATATTACATTTAGAAATGATATTCAAAATATAATTCAAGGTTATGTAAAACAAACTATAAGACAAGCTATGCAACAGTCAGTAGGGAAGGTAGAAATAGCAAACTTTCTAGGAAAAGATAAATCAACAGTTGTAAATAATATACAAAAAGTTTTAGAAGATGAATTAAGTAAATATGGTTTTATTATAAAACAATTTACCTTAAATGAAATAAGACCTCCTCAATCAGTTCTTACAGCAATAGAAAATAAAAATATAATGGCTCAAGAAGCTTTGAAATCAAAGAATGAACTTAAGAAAGTAGAGTTTGAAGCTAAACAACAGATAGAAGAAGCAAAAGGTAAAGCACAAGCTTTACTTATGGAAGCAAAATCTCAAGCTGAAGCTAATAAAAAGTTAGCACAATCTTTAACTCCAACACTTATAAAGTATAAATATATTGAAAAATGGAATGGTAAATTATCAGAATTAGGAAGTGCTAATTTACCAACTAGTAATTAAAGAGGTATTTTATGGGTTTTTGGGATAAATTAAAAGGTGAATTTATTGATATTATAGAGTGGTTAGATGAATCAGACAATACAATAGTTTATAAATTTGAAAGATATGGGAACGAAATAAAATATGGTGCAAAGCTTATTGTAAGGGAATCACAGACAGCTATATTTGTTAATGAAGGAAAAATAGCTGATATTTTTAAACCAGGAACTTATACACTAGAAACTAAGAATATGCCAATAATGACAACATTAAATAATTGGGCACATGGTTTTAAAAGTCCTTTTAAAGCAGAAGTCTATTTTGTAAGTAATAAAATATTTTCAAACTTAAAATGGGGAACAAAAAATCCAATAATATTAAGAGATCCTGAATTTGGACCCATAAGAATAAGAGCTTTTGGTACATTTTCAATAAGAGTAAAAGATCCTGTTAGTGTTGTTAGAAGTGTTTCAGGAACTTCATCTCAATTTACAGTTCAATCAATTCATGATAATCTTAGAAATTTTGCAATAAGTCGCTTTACTGATGCAGTTTCTACAAGTAGAATTCCTATACTAGATTTAGCAGCTAGTTATGATGAACTAGGTAATTTTATAAAATCAAAAATTTCTCCTGATTTTGAAGAATTTGGATTTGAAGTAGTTAGTTTTGTAGTAGAAAATGTTTCGTTACCTGAAGAAGTAGAAAAGGTGCTCGATAAAAGAACAAGTATGGGAATTATTGGAAATTTAAATTCTTATACTCAATTTCAGGTATCTGAATCAATGACGAAAAATAATTTGTCATCACCTATAAGTGATATTTTAAGCTTAGGTGTTGGTTTGTCTATGTCAAATCAATTGGTAAATAATTTAAGTAGTAAGCAAATTCCACCACCTATAAAGCAAGACTCTTATTATATATACTTAAATAATCAAAAAGAAGGTCCATTAAATTTAAATCAAGTAATTGACTTAATAAAATCAAATAAAGTAAATAATGATACTTTAATATGGAAAAATGGATTGTTAGAATGGGTTAAAATATCAAGCTTAACAGAGTTTAAAAATTTAGTTAATGAAAATATACCTACATTACCACCTCCACCACCATTACAGATTGAAGAAAAAAAATATTTTATTTATTTAGATAATAATAAAGTTGGACCTTTAACAAAACAAGATATCATAAATTTAGCTGATAATAAAAGAATTAATAATAAAACTCTTGTTTGGTTTTCTAATTTAACTGATTGGAAAACTATTAGTGAAATAGAAGAATTAAAAAATATTATAAAAGATGATAATATTTTACCCCCACCTATAAAAAATAAAATTGTAAAAGATATTATAAAAGGACAAAAATTAACTATTGATATAGAGATAGGTTCTAACAAATTTTTATTTGGTGCTAATTGGAATAATTCTGAATGTCAAGATTATGATATAGATTTAAGCGTTTTACTTCTTGGAAAAAATAAAAAATTACAAAAAGAGGAAGATTTTATTTTTTATAATAATAAAGAAGATAAAAATAGAAGTATAAAACTTGTTGAAAATTTTGATTTACCATACAAAAAATTAGCTGATATTAATTTAGAAAACATATCTACAGATATTTATAGTTTATTATTTGTATTGACAATATTTGACGGAATTAAAAATAATCAAAAATTTGAAAATGTTAAAGAACTATATTTTGATGTTTTTTCAAATGAAAATATTTTAAGACACAGTATTAAAGATTTAAAAGATGAAACAGCTATAATTCTAGCTGAAATATACAAAAAAAATCAAGAGTGGAAAATTCAAGCAATAGGAGAAGGTTATAAACTAGGACTAGATTCTATTATAAAAGAATATGCAGGAGCTAATATAAATTTATAATGTCAGAAAAAGACAAAGATAAGTTAAAATGTTCAAATTGTGGTGCTTTACTAAAATTTAATCCTGATGAGACTAATTTAATATGTGAATACTGCGGAAGTGAAAATAATATAAAAAAAGAAAAAACAAAAATAGTAGAAAATAATTATAATAAATTTTTACAAAATATAAGAGATTTTGAAATAAATGGTATATATGTTAAATGTAGTGTTTGTGCTGCTGAATTTACTTTAAATGAAAATATTAATGCTGATATTTGCCCTTTTTGTTCAGCAAGTATAATAATAACAAATAAAGTAGAGCATAAATCTATAAAACCAGCTTATTTATTACCATTTAGTATAAGTGCTGATAAAGCAAGAGAAAGTTTTAAAAATTGGGTTAAAACTCTTTGGTTTGCTCCTAATGATTTAAAAGAAAAATCTGAAAAACAAACTTATTTAAAAGGAATATATTTACCTTTTTGGACTTATGATGCACAAACAGCATCAACTTATACAGGTAAAAGAGGAGATGATTACTATGTTACAGAATATTACACGACTTATGAAAATGGTAGAGCAGTAAGGAGAGAAAGGATAATAAAAAAAACAAAATGGAGAAATGTTTCTGGAAAAGTAACAAACAACTTTGATGATATACTAATATGTGCTAGTAAATCTTTACCAAGAAAATATGTAGATGCTTTAGAACCATGGGATTTAAGAAATTTAGTCCCTTATAAAGATGAATATTTAAGTGGTTTTACTTCAGAATTTTATCAAATTGACTTGGAAGAAGGTTTTGAACTTGCAAAAAAAATAATAGATAGAGAAATATATATTAGTATATGTGAAGATATTGGAGGTGATCATCAAATAGTAACAAGTATTAATACAACATACTATAATATTACTTTTAAACACATATTACTACCTGTGTGGGTAAGTTCATATAAATATAGAGGTAAAATTTATAACTTTGTAGTTAATGCAAGAACAGGTGAAGTTCAAGGTGAAAGACCTTGGAGTTTGTTAAAAATAACTTTATTTATAATTTTTATATTATTTGTGATATTTTTATTAATTCTTGTAGCTAATTCAGATGTATGTAATTATAATATTAGATGCACTTTAAATATTATTTATAATTTTTTATCTAATTAAAATTTTTTATTTTTTATTTTCTAAAGTATGATTATAGTAAAATCTAAGTTGATTTAATATTTCCTGTGGTAATTCAGGTAAAATACTTCTTGGAATAAGAAAAGTAGATAAATTAAAAAAATCAGTAAATATTTTATGGGCCTCTATTGTAGATCTAAGATAATCATAACCAGATGAACCACCAGTACCTATTTTTTCTTCCTAGCATTCTATAAGCAAGTAATGAATGTTTATATCGCCAAGTAGATAACAATTCATCTATTTCTATTAAAGAATTTATTATCATAAAAGGTAGATTTAATATTGGTTCTTCTCTATATAAAACTATAAATAATGCTGAAATAAAAGATTTATATGAAATTTTATATAGTCCTTGTCTTAAAAGATTGTTATAAACTTCTTCATTAAAGATAGCTTGAAAGTTTTTTTCTTGTTATATTAAGTTGTTCTATTTCTTTACTTTTTTCATCTTCAGAAAAATTTGGATGATTTAATATTAATTCTTCATCTTTATTTAACATATTTTCTACAGATATTCTATATTTTTCTAAAAAATCAAAATTATCAGACTTAATAAAAGGTATTCTTTCTAACCATTTTTGAATTAATTCCAAAAGAGATTGTTCTTTTTCAGAATTATTAACAAGATTTTGATGTTCATCTTTTAAAACGCTCTGATATTTTTTATCATTATAATTGATTCTATTAGAAGATTTTAACCCTAATTTATTTTCCAATAACCTAAATTGAAAACTTTGAAAACCTGAAGCTGGAAATAAATAATCTCTAAACTCAAGAAAATCAGCTGGTGTCATAGTTTCTATAATTTTAACTTGCTCTACTATAACTTTTTGAATTTCAATAATTCTATTTAATCTATTAACTACCTTAGAAAGTAATTTTTCATCAATATAGTCTTTTTTAAATATTTCTATTATAGAATCTATTTCAAAAATTATTTGTTTAAACCATAATTCGTAAATTTGATGGATTAATAATAAAAAGCATCTCATCATGCTCATTGCTTTTTGGCTCTTGAGAATTAAGTATTTTATCTAATTTAAGATAATCAGAATAATATATAGCTTCCTTTTTCATAAAAAAAATGATAGCAAAAATTAAGGTGCTAGTCTATATATTTCCCAATTATTGTTAGTCAATTCATATACAATTCTATCATGTAGCCTATTTTCTCTACCTTGCCAAAATTCTATTAAATAAGGTTTTACAATATAACCTCCCCAATTTTTAGGTTTTTTTATTTCATTATCTTTTAATAGTTTTTTATATTTTTCTTCTAAAAATTCTCTATTTGGTATTTTTTTGACTTTGTGGTGAAATAATTGCTGATATTCTACTACCTAATGGTCTTGAATTAAAGTATTTCTCTGATTCCTCTTCACTTAATTTATATGCGTATCCCTGTATTCTAACTTGTCTTTGCAATATTCCCCAAAAGAAATTTAATCCAATATTGTTATTAAACTCAATGTCTTTTCCTTTATTACTATTATAGTTTGTAAAAAATTCAAATCCTTCATTAGAATAATCTTTTAGTAAAACTATTCTTACGGATACTTGACCTTCTTTATTGACTGTAGCTAATGCCATTGCGTTAGGTTCTTCTATTTGAGCATTAATAGCCTCTTTAAACCATTTGTCAAATTGTTCTATTGGATTTTTAAGTATATCACGTATATCTAAAGAAGAATTTAAATATTCTTTTCTTAGTTTTGCAATTAACTCATTCATTTTTAATTATTAAATTTATGTTTATTATTTTACATAAATAAAACTTGAAAATCAATATTTGAAATATAATTTTTCACTCGAAATGTAACACTTACCAATTTTATAAAGTAGATATGACAATAGTTTTAGGGGAAATTATGAATAATGAAAGAATTATTTATAAAATTTATAGATTGTAGTAAGATATAATAAAATATAAATGTTAAATAATAAGGATTAAAAGAAAATGGAACCAATATTTTGCTGTCCATATTGCTCAAGTATATGTTTGAAAATACATAGTAAATATCATACAAAGTCAGCTGGAGAGAGAAAACAATATTACAGAGAACTTTAGACGTTAATTTTATTGTTAATAATTATTTGAAACATAATTTCACTACTAAATTAGTACCTGCACTTTAGGTATTATTAATAACCCTTATTCTGTCGAAAAATTATTAATGATTCAAAAAATAACTTAAAAAATAAAAAAATAATTAAGTATAAAATACTCTCTCAAATTTCTTTTCTATAACTCAATCCCAGTGCCCATATATTTAGTGGAATAAGTTTATTATTAGCTATAGGAATAAGTTAATCTTATACAAAATATTCAAAACATTAATAAGAAATAAAAAAGGCAGCTTTTTAACTGCCCTTAGCGTAGAGATAGAGTTTATGTTTTAACAAAAAATCTTTAATACATATTTCTTGTATTTGAATAAGCACTATAACTATTCATATTGTTTGAATAAAAACTCGTATTATTTGTTTGCATTGTGTCAGCTGAAGCTGAAAACTTTATAACTTTTGAATCTTTTTTATCTTTTCCTGTATCAGCTACATATACATATCCCATCTCGTCTATTGCTATTGATGACTGCTTTTGTTGCTCCATTTGGAAACTGACTTAATAATTGACCATTTGCATTAAATCTTTTTATCATTCTTGTTTCTAATACATAGATATCACCAGTTCTACTATCTACTGCTACATCTATACCACCATTTACATCTGTTGTTATTACATCGGTAACTTGTCCATTTATATCTGACTTTCTTAATTACATTTCCACTTACAGCATATACATTACCTTGTCTATCTGCTCCTATCCCTGCACTTGCTGATAATGCTCCTAATGGACTTCTTGAACTAACTCCAGCATCTGCTCTCTCTACCATTCCATTCGCTAAATAAAAACTTCCTCCACCACTTGCTACATCAACTGCTCCTGCTCCTTTTACTGTCTTTAACACTTCCTTTTGTTGCATCTATCTGTATATACTTTCCCATTTGTATCTCCTGCCACTATTGTCCCACCTGATATCGCTAGCCCTGTAACTGTTGAATCCATTGGATGTCTTAGTCCTAATAATGATGATGCTAAATTCTTCCATCCTTTCCCATCTGAAGAATTCATCTTTATTACTGTTCCCTTTTTCATTAATCCACTTGCATCAGATGCACTTACATATATCGCTCCACCACTTACAGCTATCCCTTTTGCTTGCCAATCGTTTAAGGTGTCTTGATTCAACTTTAAATGCTCCCATTTGGGTATTTGGTTGTGCTTGTGCTACTGGTGCATTAAAAGAATTTCTATTATCTAAATTATAACTATCATCATAAAAGTTATTCTGGCACTGTTGAAGGTGCTGTACTAACCGGTGTTGCTACTTGATTTAATGTTGAAGATCTTAATTCTTCCTGCACAAGAATTCAAACCTAATGCAAAAATTTAAAATTAAAAATGTTGATAAAACTTTTCTCATTTTTTATATATCTCTCTATACTCTACTGATAATATATTTATATTACTTTCTATTAAATCTTGCTACTATAAAGTAAAATATAGATTAAATTAAATATAATCTTTGATTAAATATTTGCTTATATTAATGTTATTAATGAAGGAAACAAAAATAAAAGAAGGGATATTTATAATAGATTGTACATCTTTAAAAGTATGTGAAAATGTAAGAATAAATAAGCATAAAACATTTGTTAAATATGCTAATAGAGGTAAAAATGGGAAAGGATACTGGTATGGTTTTAAGTTATGCTTAATAATAGATATATACGGAAATATAGTAAGTTTTAAACTAACATATGCTTCAGAACATGATTTAATGATAGGCAAGAAATTAGTAAAAGACTTAAAAGGATTACTAATAGCGGATAAAGGTTTTATAGACAAAAAATGGAGTAAAAAGTTACTAGAAAAATCTCTGATTTTACTAACACCTCCAAGAAAAAATATGAAAAAAATAGCTACCCAATTTCAATTAAAGGTTTTAAGACTTAGACAAAAAATAGAAGGTGTTTTATCAACTCTTAAAAGATTTTATAACCTAGAAACTACTCTTCATCGCTCTGTTGGAGGTTATATTAATCATGTTTTATTAGTATTACTATCTTATCAAGTAAAGAAAATTTATTTTTAGCTAATTTTTAATTTCATTGTTAAAGTTATTTAGAATTTTAAAAAGGGGGGTAGAACCGAAAGTTTAACGCGTTACTTAAAGAATAACAAGTATATTTAGTCTAATAAGACTAATCTATTTGAGTTAAAGAGTCAAGAAAAGTTTGTACAAATGGTATAACCATATTAGGATCAAGTAAAGATGCCATAGCACCATACATTGCTGCCATTCCATCAGCTTCTCTTGGGTTATTTTTTAAATCTGTAACAATATCTTTTAAATTTTCTAAAAAGTTATCTACTATTTTTTCATGAGCTGGAGTAACCATTAAATGAAGTGCTGGTGGGTAATTGTAAATTGTCTAATGACCAATCTTTTTTAGACATTTCTTGACCTATCATATATATATCAAGTTCTTTTGAGTGAAACGAAAATATACTAGCATCAGGTTTTCCTAAAATTTCTAAAGTATCTATTGAATTAATACCATCTATAAATTTACGTGTTGTTTTCATTATAATATCAGCTTTTTTTGTATAACCTTCAACACCTAAATAGTTTATAACTGCCCATGCACCAGCTATTGCTGCACCTGCTCTACTTCCTGCAAATGTAGGTGAGCCATATAATCCTCCTGACCAATCAGTACAAATAAAATATTGATATTTTCTTATATCAGAATTTTTATAAAGAATGACTGAAGTACCTCTAGGACCATAACCATATTTATGAACATCAGCTGAAATAGAAGTAACACCTTCTATTGAAAAATCAAAATTTGGAACATTATAACCTAATCTTTTAATAAAAGGTAGTAAGAAACCACCTAAACATGCATCAACATGAAACAAAATATTTTTTTCTTTAGCAAACGAAGCTAAATCTTCTATTGGATCTATTACTCCATGTGGATAATTTGGTGCTGATGCTGCTATCAAAATAGTATTTTCATTAACAGAATTTTTCATTAACTCTGAATCAGCTCTTAAATCTTTTCCTACAGGAACTTTTATTAATTTAATATTCAAGTAATGACATGCTTTATCAAATGCTGGATGTATTGAAGAAGGAACGACAATATTAGGTTCTTTTATTTGAGGATATAAATCTCTTGCTCTGTCTCTTGCTGTTTTTAATGACATAAAAATACTTTCTGTTCCACCTGATGTCATATTTCCTACAACATTTTCATCACCATTTAATAAATTTGCTGTCATAGAAATAACTTCAGCTTCCATTTTTTTTATACTTGGAAAAGATAAAGGACTTAATCCATTTGTAAGAAAATATTCAGTATATGCTGTTGAAACTACATTCAAAACATCATCACCAGCAAAATATACAAAGCTTCCATTCTTACCTTCTCGCCATTTTAAATCATTTGCTTGAAAATTTTTCATTTCAGCTAATAGTTCTTCAGCATTTCTGCTTTTCTCTGGGAATTTCATAATTTTAATTCTCCTTTTTTATTTTTGCTTTTCTGATTAAATCACTTAATCCTGTTTTTGTTCTACCACCTAAAATATATATTTCATCATTATATATGAATGAACAAAAAATTAGATAAAGGTTCAGGTAGTTTATTTATTTTTTTTAATTCATTTAAATTAGTATTAAATACTTCAATATCGTCTAATACATTTTGTTTCTTGTCATATCCTCCCATAATGAAAATATTACTGCCTAAACTAACAGATGATACTGCTGATTTAGGAATAGTTAAATTTTCTCTCCTTCTCCATTTATCGGTTTTTATATTATATTCATCTATACTATCCAATAAACCACTTTCATTTATACCTCCTATAGAATAAATTCTTACTTCTTTTCTACTACCATATTCAGCATTAATTAAAGATATCTCTGATTTATTTTCAAGTAAGTTAGATTTATTAATCCAAACTTGATTTTTTGTATCAAACATTTCAAACTTATTTGTAAAACCTTTATTAGATAAACTACCACCAGCAATATATATATTATTATCAAAAACTGATATACCAAATGCTGATTTAGATGATGTTAAAGAAAAAGATTTTTCCCATTTTAAAGTATTTAAATTTAATATTTCTACACTATTTAGCCAACTATCATTTGAACCATTATAACCACCCATAGAGTAAATATTATCTCCAACTTTAGCTAATCCTAAAGCACTTCTATTGCTTGATAGAGGTGTAATAAGCTTTGAAGTTTTATTAACTAAATCAATTTCTTCTACATCTGATAACCATACAGAAAGAGCATCTCCACCAACTACATAAACTTTATCCTTATTTAAAATACAAGAAATATTATTTTTAGCTCTGTTTAACTTTAAAGGAAGCTCTTCCC